>JBBAVV010000057.1:0-1335 GCA_040397545.1 Pirellulales bacterium | reverse complement strand
ATGGGCGGTGGCGGCATGGGGGGTGGTGGTGGTCTTGGTAGTGCCGCGGGCGCGGCGGGTGTCGTGATCGACGCCCAGGGAGTCCTGCGGACGCGCTTCGTCTCCGACGCGGGGCTCTCCCGCCAGCGGCGCGTGGCCGCCTACGCCGAACTGCCTGGCGACATTCGCAAGCGTTCAACCTTCCGCAAGGTGGCACTGTCGCGGCTGGAGGCCGAAGTGGCCCGCGCTGCCGCCGAGGGGCGTGACATCGCCGACGATGTCGTCCGGCTCGCCGGCCTGACGCGCGTGCAGTATGTGTTCGTCTATCCGGCCGAGGATGGGCAGCCGGGTGAAGTCGTCATCGCCGGCCCGGCCGAGGGCTGGATCACCGACGCCACCGGGCGCGTGGTGGGGATCGAGTCTGGGAGCCCGACGGTCCTCCTCGAGGATCTCGTCGCCGCGATCCGTGTCTTCGAGCCGGGCGAGCCGACCAGCGCCACGATCGGCTGCTCGATCGATCCGCGCCAGGAGGGGCTCGCCCAACTCCAGGCGTTCATCAAGAGCGTCGGCCGGATCAACCCCAAGGCCAGCCCCGAAGAGCTCGTGATGGGGATGACGCAGGCCCTCGGGCCGCAGGATGTTCGCGTCGACGGTGTCAGCCCCACGACGCACTTCGCCCAGGTGATGGTCGAGGCTGACTACCGGATGAAGCTCATCGGCATCGGCCTGGAGCGCGTGCCGGCCCGCAACATGAAGTCGTGGGTCGATCTCAACGCCAATTCCGGCGTCGCCACCAATGCCCTCCAGCGCTGGTTCTTCACCCCCGACTACCAGTGCGTCCGGGCGACCGACGACGACCTCGGCATCGAGCTCGTTGGCCGCGGGGTGAAGCTCGTCGGTGCCGACGAGGTCGTGCTCCCCAACGGCCAGCGGATGTCGGCCGACCGGCCCGACCGGGCAAGCAAGACGTTCACCGAGACGTTCACGCGGAAATACCCCGAGATCGCCGCCCGCAACCCGGTCTACGGCCAGCTCCGCAACCTCATCGATCTCTCGATCGTGGCCGCCTGGATGCAGGAGCACGACGCCTACGGCCGGGCCGCCTGGGGGGCCGAGAGCCTCCGCGACGAGTCGGTGTGCACGATCGAGCGGCTCGTCGCTCCGACCGAGGTCCAGCCGGCGATCAACGCCATCCAGCGGGGCAACCGGCTCGTCACCCCGATCGGTGGTGGTGTGACCGTCCAGCCGAAGCTGGCCCTCGATCCCGCGAACATCCTCGCCGACGACGAGGGCACGATCGCCTCGGCCCGTGGCGAGAAGCTCGATCTCCCCGCCGGCCGGTGGTGGTGGGACTGA
>JBBAVV010000056.1:0-33338 GCA_040397545.1 Pirellulales bacterium | reverse complement strand
CGTTGCGGCGGTGGTGGTCAGCCTCGCCGGCGCGGTGAACTTCCTCCCGGGAAGTGCGAAGGCCCAAGGCCTGGCCGAAACGCTCCTTGCCGAGCCGCGCGATCGGCTCCTCTCTGACGTGGCCGCCAGTGGCGACGCCCGCCGCGGTGCGCTCGTCTTCCACGCCGCCCATCTGGCCTGTCTCAAGTGCCATGTCGCCGGCACCGGGCAAGCGCCCCTCGGGCCCAATCTCGCAAAGCTGCCTGAGGGGGTGGAGGGAGCGACGCTCCGCAGCCATCTGGTCGATTCGGTCCTCGAGCCCTCGAAGGTCGTGCGACCGGAGTATCGCGGCGTGACGGTCGTCGATCATGACGGCCGGAGTGTGACTGGGGTGGTCGTCCGCGACACCGCGGCGGGGCTCGTGCTGCGCGACGCCACGTCACCGGGCAGCGAGCTGGTCATCGACAAGGCCACGATCGATGAGCGCAGCGACCTGGCCGTGTCGCTGATGCCGGCCGGGCTTGCCAACCTTCTCACCGGCCGCGGACAGTTTCTCGATCTCGTGGCGTATCTCGAAGCGGTGGCCAGCGGCGGGGCTTCCGCGGCAGCGGCGCTCGAGCCCGATCCGGCGCTCCTCGCCCGGTCGGCGCCGGCGGCTTACGAGCAGGAGATCGACCATGCCGGGTTTGTTGCCGAATGGGGCGATTCCGAAGCTGCCCGCGGGGCGCTCGAGCGCGGCGCGGCGATCTATGGCCGCGTCTGCGCAAATTGCCACGGCACGCTCGAAGCCCCGGGCTCGCTCCCGACAGCCCCTCGGTTTGCCAGCCACACCTTCAAGCGCGGCGCCGATCCCCTCTCCCTCTATTCCACGCTCACCGTTGGTACTGGCCAGATGGTGCCTCAAGGCTGGATGGTGCCGAGCCAGAAGTACGACGTCATCCACTACCTCCGCGAGACGTTTTTGAAGGGGCACAACGACAAGGCCCACGTCGCGATCACCCCCGACTATCTCGCCGCCCTCCCCAAGGGAACCAGCCGCGGCCCGGCCCCGTCGGCGACCGATCCCTGGCGGCTCCACGACTACGGGCCGTTCCTGGCCGCCACGATCGAAGTCGGCCGCGATCACGGGGGGATCGTGCGGAAGGGATTTTCAGTCCGGCTCGATCCGGGGGGGGAGGGGATCGGCCGCGGTCGCGCATTTGCGATCCACGACCTCGACACGCTCCGCCTCGCCGCTGTCTGGACGGGCGACGGCTTCATCGATTGGGAGGGGATCAATTTCGACGGCCGCCACGGCGCCCATCCGCATACGGTCGGTGAAGTGCAGTGGTTTCAGCCGGAGGGGCCCGGCTGGGCCGATCCGGCAACCGGCTCCTTCCACGATCCACGCGGGATCGGCCGCGACGGCCGGCCTTTTGGACCGATCCCGTGGGCCCGGATGCGGAGCGTCCATCATGCCGGCGACACGATCCTTCTCGACTACCGGGTCGGCGATGCGCCGGTCCTCGAGACGGTGCGGCTCGAGCCGGTGTCGGTGGCGGCAGCCGACGGCAGCGCGTTGCCCGTGATCACCCGGTCGTTTTCATTCGGCCCTCGTTCGACAGCGCTTTCGGCGCGGCTCGCGCCCGACTCCATCGCGGCGGCGCTCGTCGCGCCGGTGAACGGCCGCGGGCCGATCACTGAGGCCCGTCTCTCGGCCCGCGACGGCTCCATGGTCCTCGACATCCCGGCCGGCAACGATTCGCTCGATCTGACGGTGGCCATGTCAGCCGCCCCGGCGGCCGGGCTCGCCGTGGCGATCGACGCGATGCCGCCGGTCGAGCCAGCCTTCACGACCGTCGGCCAGCCGTCGCGGCCGCTTTGGCCGCAGGTGCTCGAGACGCGGATCGAGCGCGGCGCCGATGATCCGCTCGCGGTCGATCGTCTCGTTCCCCCAAATACAAACCCCTGGAACGCGCAGCTGCGGCTCTCGGGCCTGGATTACCTCGGGCGCGACGGCGACATGGCCGCCGTCTGCACGTGGGACGGCGACGTCTGGCGGGTGACGGGGCTGCTCGATCCGGAGGGGATTTTGAAGTGGAAGCGGATTGCCTCGGGGCTGTTTCAGCCGCTGGGGCTGAAAGTGATCGGCGGGGCGATCCATGTCGGCTGCCGCGACCGGATCGTGCGGCTTGTCGACCTCGACGACGACGGCCAGATCGATCGCTACGACACGGTCAACGACGATCACCAGGTGACCGAGCATTTCCATGAGTTTGCGATGGGCCTCGAGACCGACGCCGCCGGCAATCTCTACTACGCCAAGAGCGCCCGCCACGCCCTTCCGGCCGTCGTGCCCCACCATGGCACGCTCCTGAAAGTCTCGCCCGACGGGGCGACAACGGAGATCGTGGCCCGTGGCTTCCGGGCGGCCAATGGCGTGTGTGTCGAGCCCGACGGCACGTTTTGGGTGACCGATCAGGAGGGGCACTGGAATCCGAAGAACCGGATCAACCATGTCCGCTCGGGCGGCTTCTACGGCAACATGTTCGGCTATCACGACATCACCGACGCCCGCGACGAGGCGATGGAGCCGCCGGCGATCTGGATCACCAACGCCTTCGACCGCTCGCCAGCGGAGCTCCTCCGCGTGCCGGCCGACACCTGGTCCGCGCTTTCCGGCCATCTCCTCGAGCTTTCCTACGGGGAGGGCCGCGTCCATCTGGTGCTCACCGAGCCGGTCGCCGACCCGCGCGATCCCAAAACAAAAGTCCTCCAAGGCGGCATGCTCGCCCTCCCGATCCCCGATCTGCCGACCGGCGTGATGCGGGGCCGGTTCAATCCGGGCGACGGCCAGCTCTACGCCTGCGGCCTGTTCGCCTGGGCGGGCAACCGCACCGAACCTGGCGGCCTCTTCCGGCTCCGTCGCACAGAGAAGCCACTCGTCGTCCCGACGCAGCTTCACGCGGAGGCTGGCAAGCTTGCCCTCACGTTCCCCCAGAAGCTCAACCGCGAAACCGCCACCGACCCCGGCAACTTCCACGTGAAAACCTGGACGATCCGCCGGTCAGCCGACTACGGCTCGCCGCATCTCGACGAGCGCGACCGCACCGTCACCGCCGCCAGCCTCTCCGCCGACGGCACGACGCTCACGCTCGACGTCGAGGGCTTCGGATCAACGCGCTGCTACAGCCTCACCTGGGACGTCGACGCCGAAGACGGCTCGGCCGTCACCGGCACGATCCATGGGACGGTGCAGTGAGGGAAGACGGCGGTCTCTGCAGAACTGGTTCAGCGAACATCAACCAGATAGAGTTCAGCTTTCGGAGGCCCAGAGACATCGAAAGCGGCCACATTCAGGTCCCGGGCCAACTACCCAAGGAACTCAATTTCAACAACCTCATCTGCTGAGGAGGTAATCAGCAGCACCCGACGCGGCGGACCGGATCCGGCGCGACGCGAGATTAGGGCGTCTCCCCGCCCGGGACTGCCATTCGTTTGTACGTGGACACAGCATCTACCTGAAGACTTCCTTGCGATAACGCATGGCCTCAAAGTTGTTCCGCCGGACCCTACGCTCGCGGCAACACCTTCGAGAGATTAGTTCGCGACTCGGCGTACGAAGAACGTCCCGCCTTGACCACGTTTCGGATTCTCCCAAAAGCCGTCGATGACAGAGGCGTCATCATTGATCCTGCCGTTCCAAAAAGCCGGAACGTCGGCGGAGCCAGCCAGGACCTTGTCGAGTCGCAGATTAATGGCTCCCGCGGTGGCAGTACCCGCAAATTGGACGACCGTCCTCGTCCGATTGATCGTCCAGGTGATCTCTCCTTCGACTTTACTTTCGCCGCAGGGCGATTGCGCGATAGTGGGCAATCTGGCATGATTAGGCAATCCCGTCCGTGGTGTCTCCGTGCAATCGCCCTGACTTTCGCCGTCGAGATGCCTAACACTGATACTTGTAGGATAGTCCCTTCCGTCACCACTAACTTTCAAATTCCCCGACCAGTTTGTATTTCTCGGCAACTGGACAGTTTGGTCCTCAACTTCGGATCGCGTTGGAAGTTGTTCTTTCAAGGGCACTACCGCGGCGGGCGCCGGAGCGACATCGAAAACGGCCGGTTGAGGCTCCGCCGTCTCGGACGCGGCGACGACCGGCGGTTGCTCTACGACTAGCGATTTTTGATAGGCGACGGTCGGCAGGGGCTCTAGAGTTTGATTCAAAGCCACGATCGATCCTTTGTCCGTCGGATGCTCTACGGATCGACCGGAAAACAAACCCGACTTGTGCTCTAACCACAGAAGAATAACTCCACACACAATCGGAGGAAAAAGGGCAATCACCCAATTGATCGCGCTGCTTCCAAATTCGGACTTCACTCTCATAGCTCAACCTTTTAATTACTTTTCGCTCATGTCTAGTGCACCACCACACTCCCTAGACCGGGTTCCCATAGGCAAGTAACAGCAGCGGCTGACCGGTGAGTAACCATGTCAACCTATGGTTAACAAAGTTGACTTCGTGATGATTGAGCTTGTAATATTATTCTTCTTTGTCATCCATTTTGTTATTTCCTGTCCCTTTAACAATCCCCCGACAATAACTTGGTTTAGCGATCGACTTGCCTAAGCCCAGGCTTGTCAACTTTTCACCTACGCCGTCATACGGGACCGTAGGCGGTCGCAGCCATTTCCTTGGCGAGCGTGGGGCCAAGGCAGACATGGGGGCGACGCCTCGTTGGACGGCAACAGACCACCATAGGCCCTGGAAATCACGGCACTACCCTAAACCCAGTCCCCAGCAGGTTGTTGGCCGCAGGGCCGTACAGGCCGTTTGGTCTATTGAACGGCTTCCATTTCACCGTCGTAAATGTTTGCTTCTTTGGAATTGGAAAACGCGGGTCGCGGATCTCCGCCATCACACTTGCGTACCCATTTTTGTTGGTTGTTGCCTCGCCGACATGGACTGGATTGTCGTTCCCGTAATAAACGTAGAACATGACTTTCTGGTTTGGGATCCCTTTTTTTCCGTCCCAGAGCGTGACCTCAAGTTTTATTTTCCCACCGTTTTTCACGACTGCGCGTGGCGTTTTGTCGCGGACGGAAGGTGCGGCATCTTTGAACGCCGTACGAACCTGTCCGGCCTCGGCAGGCGTACCTCCCACCACCGTCAGGGCCGAGGCGATGGCGAGGCTTGCAGCCGTTGGACGGGCTGCATCGGCAAGCCATCTTCGGCGAGGGATTGCACGAGGTTTCTTCTTCATGGCTGGGGCGCTTTCTCTGTGGGAGAGGATGATCACTTTGCACGGTGCCGCAGCGAGCGGTGCTAGTCGGCAGGACATCCACTGGGAATCGCGTCTTTTGCGGCCAACTTTCGCCAAAAGTTTTTTTGGACACGCGCAACCCATTACTGCAAAGAGACTTGCGGCGAGGCGATCGATGATCCAACGGGGGGATCGCGAGCCAGGCGTGCCCGCCTCGGGCCCCTGAGCCGCCGGAGTTATCGGTTGAGGGACGCGCCGGAGGCAGGCCGCGGCCCGCGGGATCGCAGACTGGGGTATGGCCGCCCGAGCAGCTGAAATCAGTCCCGTGAGCGGCTCATTGTCCGACCGGCAGGCGGCCGGCGGGGCCCGTGGAATGGAATGCACCCGGGGGCCGGGCGGGGCATCAGTCGAGCGTTGAGGTGCTGCCGTCGGACGGGTTGAGAAGGTTGCGAAGCACCACCACGTCGATCGGGAGGACCAAGCCGCGGGACGAGCCATCGGCCAGTGAGACGTTGACGAGGCGATGGTGGGCCGAGCCGATGTTCCCATCGTCGGCCAGCGGGCCCCATGTCCAGGGAGTCGCCGAGGAGGAGGGAATCTCCGCCGTCAGGAGCGTGTGGGCGAGGCCGTCGGCGACGGCGGACGGACGGAGGCCGGGGAGGAGATGGTTGAAAGCGTGGTTGGAGATACCGCGCGGTTCGCCCGGCACGGGGGGCCCACTGGGGCAGAGAAAGGTCGACACGCTCGCGTTGGCTGCGGGCATGAGATCCCAGGCAGTGTCGTGGTCGGCAGCGGAGCCCGGCGGGAGCAGGGCCGGATCGATCAACCGAATCGCCTCGACGGTCCAGGGAACCGGTTGGTTGCCAGGCATCCTACCGGTGCGGGCCACGATGGAATGCAGCGCCAGCCCCAGTTGGCGGGAATTATTGCGACAGGCCATGACCCGAGCACTCTCCCGCGCGGCTGACACCGCCGGCAGGAGCAGGCCGATCATTGCACCGATGATCGCGATGGACACCAGCACCTCGACGAGCGTGAACGCCGGACGGCGGGGTAGGCAACGCATCGTTCGAACTCCTCAGGGCGGGTGAGGGAACAGAAAATCATGCGGTAGACAACGCTTCCCGGCAGCAGGACGGGCGGCCTTGGAAAGCCGCCCGTCCTCGGGCTGCAGGGGTCAATGGCGGTCAGCGAACAACTGGCGGAGCAGGCAGCGGCCGAGAACCAATCGGCAACCGTCGGGAGACGGTCTTCGCGGCCTGCGTAACGGTGACGGTGACATTGTCGACATTGGTCTTTGGCGAGACCGTCTGCGGGACGACCAGCGGCAGCGGGATCGACGGGTTGGAGAAGATCGTCTTCGTCGCCTCGTTTTGCGGCGTGAACGTAACCTTCACGGCAGCCAGCCCGCTCCCGCGAACCTGCGTCACCACCGACTCAAGCCGTTGAACACGATCCGTGCGACCACGCACAGGAAGCACACCGAGGCCGGGAACGTTGATGTTCTCGGTGACGGATTTATAGACAACGAACTTGCCACCCGTCGCTTCACCGGTGATCTCGAACAGCCCCGTGCTCTGCCGCACGAAGTAGCGAATTTCTCGGGCTTCGGCCGAACCGGCGCCGAGCATACCCGCCAGAACCATGAGACCGAGTCCGAGCATTCGCCGGGACATCACTTGAAGAAACATAGAGGGAATCCTTTGACAGAAAAGAACGAACACTGTCGGGCAACCATTGCCAGACCCAAGGCGATCGCCGGCCACCGTGCCGACGCGATCGCCATCACCGAGAAATCTCTCCAGGAGAGATCGCGTCGTTCGATCTCAGACTTCGCCAAAGATTTTTTTTAAGCTGAAATCCATGACTGCGAGATGATCTGCGGCCGCTATACTCTCAAGCACGTTCGGGGGGACTTCCCACCCGCGGCCGCTCATCACCTGAAGTCCCTGGCGCGAGGCTCACCCCAATGCCCGACTCCATTGGCCCTCACGACGCATCGGATCGCAACGACTCGGATCACCCAGGGCTACCGCGGCCCGATCCGTTTCTCAAGACTGTCGTCAGCAGCGTCGTCGGCGACATCACGCTCGTTCGCCGGATTGGGGAAGGGGGGTTTGGCATTGTCTACGAGGGACAACGGGTGACTCCCCCTGGCACCGTCGCCGTCAAGGTGATGCAGCCCCATTGCAATTCCCCCGAGCTCACACGCCGCTTCCTGAAGGAGGCACGGTTCCTCGGCAAGCTCAATCATAAGGCGATCGTCAAGCTCCTCGGCACCGGTGAATGCGTCGTCAACGGCACGCCCACCCCCGCCATCATCCTGGAGTATGTCAAGGAGGCGAAGCCGATCACGAAGTACGCCAGTGATCTCGCTCTCCCCACGCGGCGACGGCTCGAGATCTTTCTTAAGGTCTGCGAGGCGATCGGCCATGCGCATGAGAGCTGCGTCCTTCACCGCGACCTCAAGCCGGGGAACATCCTCGTCGACTCTGAAAGCCGCCCGAAGGTGATCGATTTCAACGCCGGTCGTGAGGAGGCCGCCGCGACCGTGTCCGGCTCTTCTCACACCGACGCCGGTCTCGTTCCCGGCACCCCCGCTTACATGAGCCCGGAGCAGTTCGACAACGCTTCCTCCGCCATCGATGTCCGCACCGATGTCTATGCTCTCGGAGTCGTTCTCCAGGAGTTGCTCACCGGCCGCACCCCTCACGCGGTCGCCAACTTGTCACGCCACGAGGCCTCCGGGATCGTCCGCACCAAGCCCCCGGAGCCGCTGCCACGTGGGGATCGTGCCATCGACAGGCAGGTTCGCGCCATCGTCGCCAAGTGCCTCCAGAAGGAACGGTGCTGGCGCTACTCGAGCGCCAGCGAACTCGCCAAGGACCTCCGCCGCCATCTCGCCGGCGAACCGATCGCACCCACCTCAAGCGAGGTGACGGACTCCATCCGCTATTTCGCTAAGAAACACGCCGCTGCTACGGCCGCCGGCGTCGTCAGCCTCCTCTCGCTCCTTGCTGCCACGATTGGCATCACGGTGTTCTTCCTGCGATCGGAAGCGGCACGCCGATCTGAATCGATCCTCAAGGACCGTTTCCAACGGCAGGCCTATGTGGCGAACGTACAGCGTCTCGCGGATGCAGCCGACGTGCCCCATGTGGCGCTCTCGAGAGAGCTCTTTGACAACACCGCGGCCCTCCTCGCTCCGCCCCGTCAGGAAGACGAGCCTTCGGGCGTTACGGATATCGACCTACCGATCGAACTGCGCTGCCTCCGGCCGGCCATCGAGCAGCCGATCGCCACGCTCGCGGGCGAATCCCTTTCCAGCCGCCTCGCGCCGATCTGGACCGTCGCCATCAGCCCCGATGGGAAGCGGTGCGTGACCGGCGACGACGACGGCAAGGCCAGGCTCTGGTCCGATGCCGGGGAACTGATCGCGACGCTCCCCCACGGCCACCGCGTCACCCAGGTGCGATTCCACCCTGGCGGCGGCCGCTTCGCCACGGCCAGCCGCGACGGCTTCGTGCGGCTATGGGAGGCCGGGAGCGGCGCTCCCCTCGGGGAACTCCCGTGCGAGGGGACGATCGTCGGCGACATCGCCTACGACGCCGCGGGGGAGCGGCTGGCCGCCGGCTGCTCCGACGGCTCGGTGCGAATCTTCACCGCCGCAGCCACGGAGCCGCTCGTGATCCGCGCGCATGACAAGCATGGCACACACGACAAACGGATCACCGCGGTGGCGCTCTCGCCAGACGGCCGGTTCGTCGCCACGACCTCCGAGGACAAGACGGCCGCTCTCTTCGACAGCCGCGATGGCACCCAGATCGAGACGTTTTCCTCCGGCAACGAGCCCTCGGAGTGCATCGCCTTCAGCCCCGATGGCACGCTCCTGGCAAGCGCGGCGCCTGGCCACGCGATCCGGCTTTGGAACACCGTCACGCGGACCTCGACGCTCCTCGAGGGGCACTTTAGCTATATCACCCGATTCTGCTTCAGCCCCGATGGCCGCCGGCTGGCGAGCGCTTCGCACGATGACGATGCGATCGTCTGGGACACCTCCGATGGCCGCCGCGTCGCGACCATGGGCGCACACGACGCCAACGTCACCGACCTCGCCTTCAGCCCCGACGGGAAGGAACTAGCGACCGCCTCCTCCGATCGGACGATCCGGCGCTGGTGGGCCGCGACGGGCGAACTATCGCGAACCCTCAAAGGCCACCTCAATCGGATCGAATCGATCGCCTGGGCCGCTGACGGCCGCACGATCCTCTCCGGCGCGCGGGATGGCACGGCGATCCTCTGGGATGGCGGCCACTTGGACGGGCCGGCGGTGATGCGCGGCCATGACGCGGAAGTCGACGGCCTCACCTTCCTCCCCGACAGCCCGCGGATGGTGAGCTGGTCGCGCGACGGATCGGCCCGGCTGTGGGATGCCGACACGACGACTTTTATCCTCCGCTTCGGCTCCCGCCGCGAGCCGATCCGCTCGGCCGCCCTCAGCCCGGACGGCCGAGTCGTGGCCGTCGGCGCTGACGACGATCTCGTGATCCTCCACGACACGAGCGACGGCAGCACCCGGCAGACCCTCCGCGGCCATTCGCGACAGGTCGTGTCGCTCGACTTCAGCGCCGACGGGAAGCTCGTCGCCAGCGGATCGACCGACGGCGAGGGACGCCTCTGGGACGCCGCCACCGGTGCCCTACGAAAAACCCTCCCCGGACACTCCTCCGGCGTCGTCGCCATCCGCTTCTCCCCCGATGGCCGGCAGGTGGCCACCCTCGAGAAGAGCGGCACGGCCCGGCTGTGGGAGGTCGAAGGCGAGGGCGATCCGACGCTGATCGACAGCGCCACGGAGCCCGTCCGGTCGATCGCCTTCAGCCCTGATGGAGCCCTTCTCGCCCTCGGCTGCGAAGGGGGGAGCACCTGCCTTGTTCATGCCAGCAGCGGCGCCCCCGTGGGCTCACTCCAAGCCGACCGCAACAGCGTCATTCAAATCACCTTCGACCCGACGTCAAAGCGACTGGTGACCGCGACGCCCAGCGGCGTCTGCCACCTTTGGCATGTCGCCGAGAGAGCCCATCTCTGCCGGCTCGCAGAACATCTCTCCGCCGTGCAGGCGATCCGCTTTAGCCCCGATGGCACACGGATCGCCACCGGCGCTTCCGATCGGACCGTGCGGCTGTGGGAGGCCGACACCGGCACGCCCTTGCTCACGCTCCGCGGGCATCGCGGGGCCGTCCTCGGGATCGCGTTCTCGACCGACGGCCAGGATCTCGCCTCCGCCTCCGCCGACGGCAACGTTCGCCTCTGGACGAGGACCGACGCCGAAATCCACGCCCAGCGGCGACTGGCGGCGACCGGCGAACCAACTGAAGGCACGTTCGCCGATCTTCCCGTATCTCCGCTCCCCGCCCGGTGACGAGGGCGAGTTGCCGAGTGCCGCTCCCTGCCCGTCGGGGGCCGGTCAGCAAAGCTTGGCGGCCGCGTCGTTGAGTAGCTTTGCCGCGTCGAGCCCAGACTTGGGCCGTCTGTCCGGATCAGCTTGGTGGAGCGCTGCCACGACCGCCGCGAGGGGGGCTGGGATCGACTCAGGTATCGACGCCGCTCCGTCGCTCACCCGGCGAAGCGCCCCCTCTCCTGTCGCGGCGGCAAACGGGGAATGCCCCGTCACCATCGCGACCAAGAGACTCCCGAGGGCAAACAGATCGGGACGATGATCGCACCAATCGAGCCGGTCACCGACGGCCTGCTCCGGGGCGAGGAAGTCGGGCCAGGGGCCCGGCAGGAGGGCCAGCGGATTGGCCTCCGCATCGACCGCCTGAGCGAGCCCCACGTCGACGATCACCGCTCGATCGGGCTCGCGGCCGGCTGTCACGAAGACTGTCGCCGGCGAAAGCTGGCGGTGGACCAGCCCCTGCTCGTGGACCACTGCGAGCGCTGCTGCCAGCTGCGCGCCGAGCCGCAGCGCCGTCGCAACGGAAAACCGGTCGCCCCGGGCGAGCCGATCGGCGAGTGACTCCCCCGCGGGCTGCTTGGTGACCAGATAGGGCACCGGCCGCTCCTCCACGCTTCGAATCGAGGGGAGGGACGGATGCCGCATCATGGCGAGCGTCCGCGCCGCCCCGAGAAACCGCTTCCGGACGCTCGGCTCCTGGGCATGCTTGGCCGCCAGCGCCCGGACGAGCACGGGGCGATCGGCAGGGCCATCGATGCCCTCAAGCACCGGCCCGAAGGGGGTGTCGGAGAGACGGCGCAAAACGCGCACCGATCCCAGGCTCCCGAGATCGCCCGCCACGAGAGGCGATGCGAGAAACGCTGGGGCATTCATGTGATCATCGCCCGCGAGCTTCGCAGCGGAAGCGACGCCAGCCGTTCGCCCCAAGCCCCCCCGGGCCATCTGCTCGGGCGCCGGCTCCTCGAGGAAGTTGCCGGCTCGGTCGTGGTCGTCGAGCATGCGCTCCACCCGGGCGCGGAGCACGCGATTCAATCGACAGCGGCGATCGAGGAAGCGGCAGCGGGCAAGGCCAGCGGAAAGCTCGACGGCCTCCTCGAACAATTCCTGCTCCCCCTTGACTCGTCCTCCGTCGGCGCAGCCGGAAAGGTCGCAAAACAGCCACACTCGGGCAGAGGCCCACTTCCGGTCGACCTTCCGTGACGGAATCCCGACCACCCGAGAAATCTCCGCGCCGGTCATCCCACCGAAAAACTTCAGTTCCACGATCTGGGCCGCCTCGGGATCGACCGCTTTGTACCGATTGAGGGCCTCGTCGAGGGCGATGAGATCCTCCCGCGGCTCCGGCTCCGCGACCTGATCGATCGGCAGATCAACCCGGGCCATATGCCCGCCGTGCTTCAGCCGGCGCTTCCGCCGCACGGCATCCACGAGGACCCGCCGCATCATCACCGCCATGGCAGCAAGCCACTGATCGGGCGTTCGTGGCGGCTTCCGCTGGCGGAAGATACGGATGATGCCTTCGTGCACCAGCGCCGTCGGCTGGAGCGTGTGCCCGGCCCGCTCGAGGGACATCAAGAGACGAGCTTTCCGGCGGAGCCGGTCGTACAGAAGCGGATCTCTAACCAGGACGGCGGCGGCCTGCTTACGCCGTTCGCCGTTGATGCCTTCGTGCACCAGCGCCGTCGGCTGGAGCGTGTGCCCGACCCGCTCGGTGGTCATCGAGAGGCGGGCTTTCCGGCGGAGCCGGTCGTACTCTCCAACCAGGACGGCGGCGGCCTGCTTACGCCGTTCGCCGTCGGACCGAGACAAGCGACTCCGGACACGCTTGCGAGCACCGCTGGCGGCCGGCCGATCAGGGTTTGCCTCCGCCAGCAAAGACCCACCGCCCTCGGCATTGTCGCGACTCATGTCGGCTCCCTTGGCGATCAGGGCCTCCCTCAGGATGGGGTGGCTCCGGCGAGGAAAAGTCTATGCCGACGCAGCGGCGCCGGGCAAGCGGCAGCCCCCCTGGCAACGGCTACTAAAAGCGTTTTCCGTAACCGGCCCGGCTGGAGGGCGGCCCGCGAAAAACCCCACAGGACACTCCCTACGGCACGACGATTTTCCCGTGCATCGGGGCGGAGGGTGTTGCCCGCAACGTTACGGCTCCGTCACACCCCGGCCGTGGCCCGGGCGTCGGCGAGGAAGGTGTCGACGTCGGCGTCGGTCGTCGCCCACGAACACATGAACCGGCAGCCGCCGGCGCCGATGAAGTCGTAGAACTTCCAGCCCTTCCCCCGCAGGGCAGCCGCGTACGCCGGGGTGAGCTTCGCAAACACCGCGTTGGCTTCGCGCTTCCCGAGAATCTCCACGCCGGGAATCAAGGCCAGCCCCGCTTCGAGCCGGGCGGCCGCGGCATTGGCCCGGGCGGCGTTGGCGAGCCAGGCACCTTTCTCGAGGAGCCCCACCCACGGCGCGGCGAGATAACGCATCTTCGAGGCCAGCTGGCCCGCCTGCTTGCAGCGCCAGGCAAACTCGTCGGCGAGCTCGCGGTTGAAGAACACGATCGCCTCCCCCAACCCCATTCCGTTCTTCGTGCCACCGAAGCAGAGGACGTCGACCCCGACCTCCCAGGTGACCGATCGCGGCGGCACCCCCAGGGCGGCGATCGCGTTGGCAAAGCGGGCCCCGTCCATGTGGAGGCGCAGCCCGTGCCGCGAACAGGCGTCGCGGACGGCGGCCAGTTCCCCGACGGTGTAGACGGTGGACAGCTCCGTCGCCTGCGTCACGCTCACGACGCGCGGCTTGGGGAAGTGGATGTCGCGACGGCGCTCGACGGCCCGGTGGATGGCGTCGGGCCCGAGCTTGCCCCGCTCCCCTTGGAGGAGCAGGAGCTTCGTGCCGTTGGAGAAAAACTCCGGCGCGCCGCACTCGTCGGTCTCGACGTGCGACACCTCGTGGCAGAGGATCGAGTGATACGACTGGCACATCGCGGCAAGAGCCAGCGAATTGGCGGCGGTGCCGTTGAAGCTGAAGAAAATCTCGGCGTCGTGCTCGAAGACTTCGCGGATCAGCTCGCAGGCCCGCGCCGTCCATTTGTCGTCGCCATAGCTCGGCACCGTGCCGGCATTCGCCTGCTCGAGGCTGGCCCACGCCTCGGGGCAGTAGCCGGCGGTGTTGTCACTGGCGAATTGGCACCCGGGCGCGACCACTGTTGGCATCGATTCAGCCCAGCTCATCGGCCAGGACTTCCCAAGAGAAGAAGATACGGGTGTTGGCATCGATTCAGCCCAGCACGTCGGCCAGGACTTCGTCCGCGACATAGATCGGCAGATTCGGGTCGCAGGTTACGGCGATCGCGATCGCATCGGACGGGCGCGAGTCGATCTCGATCACCTCGCCCCCCTTGAGTACCCGGATGACGGCGTAGTAGGTGTGATCCTTGAGCTCGGAGATGACCACATCCTGGAGCTCGCCGCCGAGGCTGTCCACCACGGCGACGATCAAGTCGTGAGTCAGCGGCCGCGGCGAGGAATGGTGTTTGACGCGGCGATCGATGCTCGTCGCCTCGAACAGCCCTACAAGAATCGGGAAGGTGCGATCCCCCTCGACCTCCTTGAGATACACCACCTGCTGATCGTTGATCTCGCTGATGATGATCCGGGAGAGTTCCATCTGGACGCTCATGACGATCCTCCGACTCGACTCACCGGGCCGGCGCTCACGACCGGTGACATCCACCGTCGGCGCCTCGCCATCCGTCTTCCTCCGCAGCAGCCATAGTCTAACCCAAGCCGATCGCCAGGGCACACACCTGGGCCAGCGGGACCGGGGAGGCCGAGGGGGCACCGGTCACCCCGGCTTCCGGGCCGCCAGCTCCGCCAGCGTCGTCATCCCCTTGACGAGCCGGTCCTCCATCTCTGCCAATTGCTCCCGTTCCTTCTCGACGACGTTCGCCGGCGCCCGGGCGGCAAACTTCTCGTCGCCGAGCTTCGCCCGCTTGGCGGCGATCATGGCGACGAGTTTTTCGTTGTCTTTCTTGAGCCGGGCGATCTCCGCTCCGACGTCGATGAGGTCGGCGAGATCGACAAACAGATCACACCCGGCGGCCGCCGCGGTGGCCGCCCCGGGGGCCCCGGCGGCATCGGGGCCGATGATTCCCAGGCTCGCCCCGGCCATCGATTCGATCGACCCGCGCATCGGGGCGAGGAGCTCGGCGGTGGCAAGAGCGGATCGGATCTGCACCGTGAGCTTCGTCTTCGGGGGCACGTTCTGCCGCGAACGGATCTCCCGGATCGCCCCGACGACGGCGAGGAACGTGCCGAATTGCTCCTCGGTGCGCCGGTCGACCCAGGCCGGCGGCGGCTCGGGCCACCGGGCCACCATGATCGAGTCGGCCGGTGCCTCGCCACGATCCCACGGGAGGCGTCGGTTCGGCGCCACGCCCCGGAGATGCTGCCAGATCTCCTCGGTGAGAAACGGCATGATCGGATGGAGGAGGCGGAGGATCGTGTCGAGCGCCAAGAGCAGCATCGATCGCGCCTGATCGCGCGTGGCCGGATCAGCCATCCTCGACTTGCAGAGCTCGAGATAGGCGCTGCAGAACTCGTCCCACGTGAAGGCATAGAGGGCCCGCGCGGCATCGGCGAAGCGGTAGTCGTCGGTGCAGCGATTCACTTCGGCGGTCACACTCGCCAACCGGCTGGCGAGCCAGCGATCCTCGAGGGCCTCGAAGGCGCCCCCAGCCCCAGCGAGATCGTGGGCCTCGTAATCCTCGAGATTCATCAGCACGAATCGGGTGGCATTCCAGAGCTTGTTGGAGAAGTTGCGCCCCGCCTCGAAGCGCTCCGACAGCGCCGGGCCGCGGGGGAGGGCGAGATCGGCGTCGGTCTGGGCCCACTGTGTCTTGAAGGGTTTTTTACATTTCGGGCATTCGATCCGCGGCTGGATGCGGTTTTGCACCGTCTGCTCGATCCGCGCCTCGCACGCCGGGCACTGAAACTCCACCGGCATCCGCACGTCCTGCGTCTCGGTGGCGAGCGTCGTCATCCCGAAGCGGAGGGCATCGGCGCCGAGGGCCTCGATGACGTCGAGCGGGTCGACGCCGTTTCCCTTGCTCTTGCTCATCGTCTCGCCGTAGCGATCAAGGATCTTGGGGTGGATGTAGACTTCGCGAAAGGGGAGCGCGCCAGTGTCAAACACCCCCATGATCACCATCCGCGCCACCCACAGCGTGATGATGTCGCGGCTGGTGAGCAGCGCCGAGCCGGGATAAAAAGTCGCCAGCTCCGGTGTCTGCTCCGGCCAGCCGAGCGTCGAATGGGGCCACAGCGCCGAGGAGAACCAGGTGTCGAGGACGTCGGGATCCTGGACGAGCGGCTGGCCGTCGATCGCGTCAACGCCGGGACAATCGTCGGAGGTGCAGACAAACCAGCCGCCGCGGCCGTCGCCATCGAGGGCCGTGCCATCGGGCTGCCAGGCGACGCTCGTGCGCCCGGCAAACGCGGCACCAAGCGCCGCTTCGCGCACGCCGCTGATGTGCCAGATCGGGATCCGGTGGCCCCACCACAGCTGCCGGCTCACCGGCCAATCGCGCTTCTCCGAAAGCCAGTCGAGATAGCTCTTCGCGTAGCGCTCGGGGACGATCTTCAGCTTCCCACTGCGGACAGCCTCGAGCGCCGGCTCGGCGAGCTCGTCCATGCGGATGAACCACTGATCGGCAAGGTACGGCTCGATCGGTGTCTTCGAGCGGTCTGAATGAGCCAGCTCGATGAGCCGATCCTCGACCAATTCGAGCTGCCCGGCCGCCTCGAGATCGGCCACGACCTTCGTGCGGGCCTTGGGGATCGTCAGCCCCGCATACGGCCCCGCCTCGGCGTTCAGGCGGCCTTCGGGGAGAAGAATGTTGATCATCGGCAGATGGCGACGCTTGCCGACTTCGTAGTCGTTGACGTCGTGGGCCGGGGTGATCTTCACACAGCCCGATCCCAGCTCCGGCTTGGCCCATTCATCGGCCACCAGCGGCACCTCGCGGCCCAGGAGCGGCAGCCGGACGCGGCGGCCGTCCCGGGCCATCGCCGCCAGCTTCACAAGTCGCGGCAGGAGCTCGACGCGGCGGGCGGCCAGGGCCTCGAGGTCGCAATCGATGCCAGGCTGGTCCTTCGCGGCCGCGTCGGCCCGCTTCGCCCGCAGCCCCTTCTCGGCCTCGTCGAGGGCGGCGGCCGGGTCGGGATGGACGGCGACGGCGGTGTCGCCAAGGAGCGTCTCGGGGCGCGTCGTGGCGACGGTCACGCTTGCGGGCTCGCCGGGCAAGGGATCGACGACGTCGTAGCGAATGTGCCAGAAGTGCCCCTTCACCTCCTCGTGGAAGACCTCGTCGTCGCTGACGGCGGTCTGGAGGAAGGTGTCCCAGTTCACCAGCCGCTTGCCGCGGCGCACGAGCTTCTCGCGAAAGAGCCTGAGAAACGCCGTCCGCACCGCGAGGGCGCACTGGTCGTCGAGCGTGAACCGGACGCGATCCCAGTCGCAGCTGGCCCCCATGTCGCGCAGCTGCCCGAGGATCCGCTTCTCGTACTGCTCTTTCCAGGCCCAGATCCGCTCGACGAGCTTCGCCCGGCCGAGATCGTGGCGGGAGAGCTTCTCTTCTTCCAGGAGCCGGCGCTCGACAACGGCCTGCGTGGCGATCCCGGCGTGATCGGTGCCGGGCATCCAGAGGGTCAAAAAGCCCTGCATCCGCCGCGTCCGGACGAGCATGTCCTGGAGCGTGTTGTTGAGGGCGTGGCCGAGGTGGAGGGCGCCGGTGACGTTCGGCGGGGGGATGACGATCGAAAACACGGGGCGACGATCCTCCGGCCCGGCCGGCTCGGCATGCCACAGGCGGGCGGAATCCCACAGGGTCCGGCAGCGGGCCTGGGCAGAGGCGTGGTCGTAGTGCTTGGGGAGTTCGTGCATCGGGGCGCTTTGGCTCGCGGACGGTCGGTGGGATCGATGGCAGGGATCGATGCCAGGGATCGTGAGGGAAAAAGCGCAACTCTACCGGAAATCGCTCCTCCGGGACCAGCGCGACGAGCCGCTTTTTTGCACTACCTGCAGGGACGAACTAGCCTGGAAATGCGGGCGCCCGGCGCTCCGGCTTCCCTCTCCGATCCCGTGACGCCCCCCATGCCCACCAGCTCTCCGCCATCCGCCTCCACTGCCGTGCCGCGGAGGATCATCCTCCTCGGCCGCGCGCCGGGGAATGATCTTGTCGTCAAGGCTCCGAGTGTCTCCGCCCGCCATGCCCGGGTGGTCGTCGACGAGGGGGAGCTGTGGCTCGAAGACCTGGGGAGCCGCAATGGGACCTTTGTCGGCATGCCGCCGCGGCGCGTGGAACGGGAGCGGATCGACGTCGGCGACACGATCACGCTCGGCGACGCCCGCCTCCCGGCCACGGCGCTGGAGGATCTCCTGACGCGAACGACCGCCGCAGCCTGCGGGGAAGGGACGATCGAGCTGGACGATGCGGCGCTGGTGACCTTTGGCCGCGGAGCCTCGGCCGACGTCTCCCTCGACCGTCCGATTGCCTCGGCGCTCCACGCCTCGGTGAGCGTCGAGCGCGGGAAGGTGTTCGTCCGCGATCTGGGGAGCACCCACGGCACGTTCGTGGACGGACGGCGGATCGAGCGGGCCGTCGAGATCTCCCCCGGCACCATCGTGCAGATCGCCGACCAACGCTACCGGCTCGCCCCCGATGCCCGCGCCCTCGAGCCGCTCGCCGGCGGAGACCGCGACATCATCGAGGCGGACGGTGTCGCCGTCGCCGCCTCGGGCCGCAGGCTCCTCGAAGGCGTCTCGCTCGTCGTCCAGCCCGGCGAGATGGTGGCCATCATGGGGCCCAGCGGCGCCGGAAAGAGCACGCTCCTCTCGGTCCTCAACGGCCAGACTGTGCCCGCCTCCGGGCGGCTGGTCATTGGCGGGCTCGATCTCCACGACCACTACGATCTGTTCCGCGGAAGGATCGGGTATGTGCCGCAGGACGACATCCTCCACGCCGATCTCACCGTCTGGCAGGCGCTGTGGTACGCGGCCCGGCTGCGGCTCCCCCGCGACACCACCAACACCGAGATCGAAACCCGGATCCACGCGGTGATCCACCAGCTCGGGCTCGACGGCACCGAGCAGACCCGCGTCGGCGACCAGCGAAAACGCGGCGTCAGTGGCGGCCAGCGGAAGCGCGTCAACCTCGCCATGGAGCTGCTGACGGATCCTCCGATCCTCGTCCTCGACGAGCCGACGTCGGGCTTGTCGAGCGTCGACGCCCTGTCGGTGATCGAGCTGTTGCGGAAGCTCGCCGACGCCGGAAAAACGATCCTCGTCACGATCCATCAGCCGAGCCTCGAGGCGTTTGAGAAGTTCGACGCCGTGGCCGTCATCGCCCGCGACGAGTCGACGAAGCAGGTGGGAAGGCTAGCGTGGTTTGGCCGCGCCTTCCCCGACTCGATCACCTTCTTCGAGCCCCAGCTTTCGGGATCCGCGCCGCCGACGAGCGTCGACGGGCTCCTCCGCGGCCTCTCCAAGCGGCCGGTCGCCGAGTGGGTGCGGCAGTGGGAATCGTCGGTCGCAAAATCGATCTGGGTCGACAGGCGCGCCTCCGCGCATGCCGGGGCCCTCCCGCCGCGGACGCGGCGCCTGCCCCGCAGCACCGCTCCGTTCACCCAATGGCTCACGCTCGTGAAGCGGATGATCGCCGTCAAGGTTGCCGACGGCTGGGGGACGGCCGTCCTTTTTTTGCAGGCCCCGATCGTCGGGCTGCTGATCGCAGCGGTGTTCTCGAAGGTGGTGCGCAGCACCCCGACCCCCGAGACCTGGCCGAAGATCGGCGTCAACATGGCCACCACGCTGTTCGTGACCGCCCTGGCCGCGATCTGGTTCGGCTGTTCGAGCATGGCGCGCGAGATCGTCACCGAGTGGCCGATCTACCGGCGCGAACGGATGGTGGGGCTCTCGATCGGGGCCTATGTCGCCTCGAAGATGACGGTCCTCCTCGGGATCGCGGCGATCCAATGCCTCCTCCTTCTGGCCATCGTCGCCCCGGCCTGCCGGATCGACAGCCCGTGGCTGTGGGTGTTCACGATGCTTTATGCCGCAGCCCTGGCCGGCGGAGCGCTCGGATTACTGATCTCGGCGACGCTGCGGACGACCGAGGCCGCCTCCGGAATCCTCCCCGTCCTTCTCCTGCCGATGATCGTCCTGGGGGGGATCCTCGTCCCCCTCGCCGATCTCCCCGCGCTCACCCAACCACTCGCCGCGGCGATGCCGTCGCGCTGGGCCTTCGAGGGGCTGGTCGTGCCCGAGGCGACGCTCCGGCCCCGGATCCGTCTGGGGGGCGCACCGGCCAGCCCGCGCCCCGAGCCGTCACCGGCCGCCGTCGACGAGCTCGACCCGGCTCCGCCCGAGGCCTCCCCGATCGAATCTCCGCCCCCCGTCCCCGAAGTGACGATGCCCTTCCCCGACGACACCACCGGGGCGGAGTGGCCGAACGCCTTCCGTTTGGCCGGCAATGGCGGGGGCCATCCCTTCATCCTCCCCGGCCGCCGCAAGATCGTCGAGAAGCTCGAGGAAGCAGCCAGTCAGGCGAAGCAGGAGCTCGAGAAGGCCAAGAAGATGCTCGAGGAGAAGGCCCAGAAGATCCAGGCCGACATGCGGGCCGAGGCGGAGCAGAAGCTTGCCGAGGCGAAGGCGGAGTTCGAGAAGAAGTCGGCCGAATCGGCCGCCAAGATGAAAGAGGAGATCGAGGCGAAGGTGGCCGAGGCGAAGGCCGCGGCCCAGAAGGAGAGCGAGGCGGCGGCGGAACGGATGAAGACCGAGATGGAGCTGCGCGTCAAGGAAGCGCAGGAGCAGGCCCGCCGGGAGAGCGCCGAGGCGCGCGACCAGGTCCGGAAAGAGGTTGAGGCGAAAACGGCCGACGCAAAGGCCGAAGCGCAGAAGGAATCGGAGGCGACCGCCGCGCGGATGCGCACCGAGATCGAAGCCAAGATGGAGGAAGCCCAAGCCGCGGCCAAGCGCCAGAGCGAGGAGGTGGGGAATGCCGCCAAGGCCGACGTCGAGAGCCGGGTGAAGACGATCGACGCCGAGCTCGAGAAGAAGAGCCGCGAAGCGAGCGAGCGGCTCGAAGGAAAGCTGCGGGAGATGGAGAAGAAGATCGAATCGGAGCGGGCCCGGATGAACGATTCGCTCGAGAGCATTCGGGCGGGGGCGATGCCGACCCTCGTTCCCCCGGCCGGCACCCAGCCCGAAGCACGCGCCTCCTCGCCCGCCGCTTCCCCCGCCGACGAAGCCCATCCCGCGGCGGCCGATGCCCCCGCCGCCACGGCCCCCCGGGGCCACCCTCCGGTCGACATGGCGGAGCGGTTCTTCGCCCGGGAGACGTGGCGGAGCGGGTCGACCGTTCCCCTGGCGGTGCTCCTGGGGATGTTCGGCCTGGGCATCGCCGGCACCGCCCTCGCGCTGCGCTTTCGCGATTCGAGTGGCCGCTGAAGCACTCCACTCCGCGTGCGCCGCGGAAAAATCGCCATGGAAGGCGCTTTCCACCCACCGCTACACTCCGGGAACGCCCCGTCTCCGGAGCCGATCGATGCCCCACGACAGCCCGCTCGACGATCCCACCACCCACGAATCGGCCGCTTCGGTCGGCCCGGTGGACGACCAGATCCCCGCGCGCGTCGTCGCCACGACGACGATCAGCGTCAACCGTCGGCTCGGCCGCGGCGGCCTGGGGGATGTGTACTACGCCAACGACAAGGCGACCGGGCGCGAGCTGGCGGTGAAGTTCCTCAATGGCTGGGCCGTTTCCCAGGAGGCCCTCCGCGAAAGCTTCCAGTTCGAGGCCACCGTCACGAGCCAGCTCGAACACCCCAACATCGTCCCGGTGTATGTGACCGGCTCCACCCCCGACGGCCGCCCCTTCTACGCGATGCGATTGATCCCCGGGCGGACGCTCGGCGCGGCGATCAACGACTTCCACGATCGCCGGCATGCCCACGAGGCCGCCGGCGCACGCTCGGCCAGCTACCGCGAGCTCCTCGGCCAATTCGCGCTGGTGTGCAAGGCGATCGCCTACGCCCATGATCGCGGCGTCCTCCACCGCGATATCAAGCCGGCCAACATCATGCTGGGGAAGTTCGGCGAGGTGGTCGTCCTCGACTGGGGGCTGGCGGCGCGGATCGATCGTGACGACCGGGCCCGGCAGAGCGGCGAGCAGAGCATCGTGATGCCGACGATCGCCCTCGATTCGGCCCCGGCGGAAAAACGCGGGATCTCCGGTACGCCGGCCTACATGAGCCCGGAGCAGCACGACGGCGCCGTCCCGGTGGGGCCGGCCAGCGACGTCTACGGCCTCGGCGCGACGCTCTACCACCTCCTCACCGGCTCACCCCCCTACGACGGCGACGTGGCGGCGATCCGCGAGAAGGTGCTCGCCGGCTCACTCGCCCCGCCGTCACGCGTCAAGCGAGGCGTGTCGCGCGCCATCGAGGCGATCTGCATGAGGGCGTGCGCCCGCGATCCGGTCGACCGCTACGAAACCCCGCTCGACCTGGCCCACGACATCGACGCCTACCTCGCCGACAATCCGGTCAGCGCGTTCCGTGAGCCGCTCCTCCGCCGCCTCGCCCGCTGGACACGCCGCCATCGCACCGTCACGCAACTCGCCGTCGGGTCGCTCGCGGTGCTCCTCGTGGGCGCGGCAGTCACCTCGGTGCTCCTCCGCAAGGTGGCCCACGACGAATACCGCTCCCGGCAGACGGCGCTGCGGCTCGCAGCTCGGCTCGCGGCCAGCACCGCCGCGCTCCAGATCGATTCCCGCTGGCGGATCCTCGAGTACGAAGCCGACAACAACCAGCTCGTCCGGGCGATGGCCGAGGCGGAGGGAAAGCCCGTCGATCCCGCCACGGGGCGGAAGGCCTGGGGAGCGATCCAGGCCGCGGTCGACGTGATCGCCGCCAACACGAAAAACACCGTCGATGCCGAGAGTTGGACGGTGTGTGACGCCAAGGGGGTGCAGGTGGCCCGGGCGCCGCTGGCCGACACCATCGGCCGCGACTTCGCCTGGCGCAACTATTTCCATGGCGGCCCCCATGACCTCGAGCCGGGCGCCGCCGCCCAGCCGATCACCGAGGTCCACCGCTCGACGGTCTACCGCAGTGATTCCACCGGCAAGCTCAAGGTGGCTTTCGCGGCGCCGATCTGGAGCGATGCCCACGGCACGGAGAATCGGCGCGTGCTCGGCGTCCTCCTCATGAGCTTCGACGTCGGCCTCCTCTTCCGTTCGGTCGACGCCATCGGCTCTTGGAACGCTTCGCGCGCCCCGTTCTCCGTGGCGGTCATCGATCTCCGTGACGACATGGTCGACGGCGCACCGAAGGGGGGCTTGGTCCTCGAGAATCCCGAGGTCGCGCGCACCGATCTGTCGAGCTCCCCCGATCTCCAGTTGGTGCGGGCCCCGGCCGACGTCGTCGCCCGACTCAAGGAGTCGTTCCACAAACATCCGGAGTTCGGGAAACCGGTCCACCAGCCCGAGGATGTCGGCGGCGACAACGGGCTCGATGCCGAAATCATCGGGCTCTTTCCCGGGACGCTTCGCCAGTTGATGGGGGGCAGCGGCGCGGGGCCGCAGATCGCGGCCGCCGAGCCGATCCGGATTCTGGGGCGCCCCGAGCGGCTCGCGGACGTCGGCTGGGCCGTCCTCGTCCACGAGCGGTGACTGCTCACACCTCCGGCAATTCAAACCCCTGGCGGCGCTCGCGGACAAGCAGTGCGTCGGCAGCGGTGTCGCCCACGAACGTCTCGGCGGCGGGATCCCAGCGGAGGGGACGGCCAACCGCGCGGGCGATGTTGGCCAGATGGCAGACCGTCACCGAGCGATGACCGATCTCGACATCGGCCACCGGCTTCTCCCGCGTTCTTATGCAGTCGAGCCAGTTTTGGAGATGATGCCGCGCCTGCCAGAGGGCAAGGGCATCGGACCACTTCCGCTCCTCCTCGGCGACATCGACCGCCTCGAGGAGCTTCTGGGCGATCTCGGGGGGATTGCTCGTCACCTTGTTGCGGTTGATCTCGAGCTTTCCCTTCTCCCCGACGAACACCGCCCCCCCCATCGGCCCAGATTCGAGGATGAACTTCACTTCGAGGCCGTTGGCGTAGGTCATCACCACTTGGCCGTTGGGGCCCGCGCTGACGGGCGTAACCGCCACCGGGCCGGTTGCATCGGCGCCGAGGGCCCACTGGATCTGATCGACGCCATGCGCGCCCCAGTTGGTCATCTCGCCACCGGCGAAGTCCCGCCAGCCCATCCACCCCATCCACTGGGCGCTAAAGGGGCGGTCGGCGGCCTGATTGAGCCAGGCATTCCAGTCGAGGCCGGTAGGAATCGGCTCTCCCGCCGGGAGCGGCGTCGGCGTCGGGGAGGCGCTGCCGTAGTTCACCGCGCGGACCTCGAGGAGCGTTCCGAGCCCCCCGTTGCGGACAAACTCGCACGCCAGCCGGTTGATCTCCATCGAGCGCTGCTGCGTCCCCACCTGGACGACGCGGTCGTGCCGCCGGGCCGCCTTGACCAGCGCCCGCCCCTCCGCCACGTACAGCGTCAGCGGCTTCTCGGCGTAGACATCCTTCCCAGCCTGGCAGGCATGGATGCAGGGGAGGACGCGCTGAAACTCCCCCGTTCCCACGATCACCGCATCGATGTCGGCGCGGTCGAGGATCCGCCGGTAGTCGACGTACACCGGCCACGAGCCCCCCTTCTTCTCCCGGAAGGCATGCGCCCGCGGCACATTGACATCGCACAGCGCCACGATGTCGGCCCCCTCCGGCAACTGCTCGAGGAGGAGCGACGCGCGCCCGCCGACGCCGATGGCGCCGACGCGGAGCCTTTCATTGGGCCCCGGGGCCGATCGCCCCACGCGCGGCAGGAGGGCGACGCCCGCCGCGGCCCCCGCCCCGAGGAGCAGGGTCCGCCGATCAACGCCGATCCGACGGCCAATCCGGGTCATTTGCCCCCCTCCTGGATGAACACGAAGCCACCCTTCTTGTTTCCGATCACGATGTCGGGCCGCTTGTCGCCATTGAGATCGCCGACGGCAAGTTGCGTCCCCACGCCGGAGGCGTCATCGATTTTGTGCGCTGTCCACGAAACCTTCTTGTCGGCGTCGCGGTGAAGCTTGAACCAGCAGAGGTAGGGGCTGCCGGCCGGGTCGGGATCCCCCTGCGGCCCATGGGCCCAGAACCGCTTGCCGGTGACGAGGTCCTTGAGCCCGTCACCATCGATGTCGACGAGCCCCACCGAATGAAGCTGCGAAAACTGCACCCCGTCGAGCATCTCCTCGGCTTTGTCGGAGAGGATGCGGTGCTCAACGAAGTCGATCCCGCCGTCCTTGGTCACGTTTTCGAACCACGACAGGCCGTAGCCATGGCCGGCGAGGCTCGTGATCACGTCGAGATCACCGTCGGCATCGACGTCGTAGGTGTGCATCTGACCGCCGCCGGTGCCGAAGGCGAAAGGATGCTTCGTCCAGGCAGGGGGCGTCGTCCCGGCCGCCACGGGCGCCGGCTGCTCCCACCATCCACCGGCCATGAGGAGATCGGGGCGGCCGTCACCGTTGACATCGCCGACCCCGAGGCCGTGCTGATACTGCCCCCAGTTCTCCTTTTCGGAGCAGGGGGTGAAGGTCCAGCGCTCGGTGGCGGTCTTGTCGGACGGGGTCGCGAAACCGAGCACGCCGCCGGTGTGGAAGACGAGCTCGGCCTTGCCGTCACCGGTGACATCGAGGAAGTCGGGGGCCTCGTTGTCGACCACCGGGTGGACGAGATGCTTCCCCCAGCCCCCCTGCGAGGCCTTCACGGTCGCAGTGTCCTGGCCCGGATTGCGGAACCAGGCCACCTCCTTGCCCGGCCATTCGTTGACGAGGACGTCGAGCCAGCCGTCGCCATCGACGTCGCCCACGCCGGTCATGAAGTTGTTGGAGTATTGGTTGGGGTCGAAGTCCTTGGCGGGGTAGATCTCGTGCCGCGTCTTGAACTCCGGCCCGGCATACCAGTAGGGGCCATAGACGGCGTCGCCATGGCCGTCCTTGTCGATGTCGCCGACGCCGGCCGCCTCGGCGTGGAACTTGTCGGTCAGAACCACCTTGCGAAACGTCGGCGGTGCCGCGGCGGCCCCCCCCCCGGCAGCGAGGATCACGGCGAAGGCCCCCAGCCCCACCCCGAACATTCGAACACGCATGGCATCTCTCCAGACAGTGGAAGGTGAACGCAGCGGGAGCCTGATCCACCCCCGGAACCGCAAAGCCCGAACAGAATACCCCAAATGCAGGCGCCCGTCGCGGGGCCGCGGTAGACTCTCCGCCCCACCCGCCGCCTACGCCACGGTCGCTCCGCCCGGGCTCCCACCGAATCCATCATGCACGTCGTCGTCCTCTTCCGCTATTTCTGGCCCGAGTCGCGCGTCTCCGAGGAGCCCCACATGCTCCGCGAGATCGTCCACCGGCATGTCGCCCGGGGGGACAGCGTCGACGTCATCTGCGGCTCCGCTGACGATTGCGGGGAGGCCTGGGCCCGGGAGTTCCCCGAGCGGGTCAGCGTCAGCAGCTTCCGGGCACCGGTCGACCGCAACGGTCCGCTCGTCGTTCGCGTGCTCAACACCGCCCGCCTCCTCCTGCGGGGGCTCGGGGCGCTCCTCTGGCCGGGGCGCATCGATCTGCTCTATCTCTTCACCTACCCCCCCGGATTCGCCGGGGCGATGATCGCCTTCTGCCGTGTCTTCCGGCGCCGCACCCGAATCCTCTTCAGCTTCCAAGACAATCTCGAATACCGGATCGGCAATCCGCTCATCCGCGCCTGCTACCGGGCTTACAACCGCTTCTGCATCTCCCATGCCACGGTCACCACCGTCCTCTCGGAAGAGATGCGCGAACACCTCCTCGAATCGGTTCCGCTCCGCTCCCGGGCGAAGGTCGGAGAGCGGATCGAGGTCGTGAACAATTTCTACGCCGAGCAGGTCGATCCGCAGCGCGGCACGCCCACCAAGGCTTACGACATCCTCTATGCCGGCAACCACGGGCCGGGGCAGAACCTCGCCTTCTTCATCGAAGCCGTGTCACGCTGCCGCTTGCACCCTTCCCCCCGGATCGTGTTCTACGGAGGCGGGACGGCAAAAGAGGCGCTGGTGGCGCTCGCCCGCGAGCGGGGGGCCCCGATCGAATTCCGCGATCCGGTCGACCGGCAGACGATTGCCACCGAAATGCAGGCCGCCCGGTACGGCCTCGTGGCGATGCTTCCCGAGCTTCCCAGGTACGCTTTTCCTTCGAAGATCATCGCCTACACCTGCAACGGCACGAAGGCGCTTCTGATGTGCGACCCCGCCGGGCACCTCGGCCGTTGGGTCGTCGCCGAGCGGCTCGGGGACGTCCTCGATGTCACCGCAGCCGACCGGGCGGCGACGGGAATCGAGGCGCTGCTCGCGGCGACCGACGATACCGATCCCCACGACACCGCCGAGCGCGCCGCCACGCTCTTCGGCAAGGATGTGTTCCTGGGACGGATCGACACGATCCTCGCCCGGCTGTTCGCTTGATGCGCCAGCCCCCGCCGCCACGCCATCATTCGCCGGCGAACAGTTCCTCGTCGGCGTGCGATTCGAGAAACTCGTGGCGCACCGTCCGCTCGATCGCTGTGCCGAGCGCGACGGGGGGAACGAAACCGGTCGCCGGTGCGGCCGAGCTGAACGATGTCTCGGCACAGAACTTCCGCACCCGGACACGGCTGATCGGAAAGGTCCGCCCCGACATCTGCGCCACCATGTCAAACGCCGTGCCGATCGCCATCCCCACCGGAAACGGAATCCGGAGCCCGACGCTGGGCGCCTTTCCCATCAGCCCGCGCACCCGGCAGACGAGCTCGTTCATCGAGAGGTCGGGCTCGTCGACGTAGTTGCACAGATGGAGGCCGACCGGGAGGGAAAGGCAGTAGTCGAAGAAGGCGACGACGTTCCCGACATAGGCCATCGACTTGTGGTTGCGGCCAGTACCGATCATCGCGAACCGGCCGGTGGCGATCTGGCGGAGGAGGTTGTAGACGTTGCCGCGGTTGTTCTCACCGAACACGACCGTCGGGCGGACGATGACGAGCGTCCGCCGGTCGGGCGCCTCGGCGTGCCAGCGACGCAATTCCCCCTCGGCGCCCCACTTCGTCCGGCCATACTCGTTGAACGGCCGGATCGCCCCATCCTCGCCGGTGTGCGCCGGTGCCATGCCGTACACCGCCACGCTGCTCGTGAACAGGATCGTGTCGATGTTCCGCGCCGTCGCCGCCCGGCAGACGTTCGCCGTCCCGGCGACGTTGACGTCGTGATACAGTGACAGCGGCCGAACGTCGTCGCGATGTTCGGCGGCGAGATGGATGATCGGGGAACTCGCGACGAGTCTGTCGGCCAGGGCATCGGCGTCGCGGATGTCGCCGATCACCGAGCTTTCCGGGAAGCGGCGACTGGCGACCTTGTCGATGATCGTGAACGCCGGGCCCCCTTCACGGGCAAACCGTTCGCACAGCCGCGTGCCAATGAAGCCGCTGCCACCGATCACGTTGACGTGACCGACACGGGCCGGAGGGGACGTCGGGGCGTAGTTTCCAGGCGCGGGCGTCATGGGCGACAAGCTCCTTCAAGCATCCCGCCGCCAGACGACGCGGTTCACGTAATCGGTGTAGCTGATGATGATCCGCAGCACCTTGTCCGAGACATTCGGCATCGCATAATCGCCGACGAGGCGCAGCGTCCGCTGCTCCCCGCGGGCTTGCGTGGCAAGGATCGCCAAACCCTGCCGGACCCGGTCGAGCTCGAGCCCCACCATCATCACCGCTGCCTCCTCCATCCCCTCCGGCCGCTCATGGGCCTCACGGATGTTGAGCGCCGGAAAATTCAGAATCGACGACTCTTCGCTGATCGTGCCGCTGTCGGAGAGGACGGCCCGGGCGCCGGTCTGGAGCTTGACGTAGTCGTGGAAGCCGAGCGGCTTGAGGAGACTGACGCGCGGGTCGAAGGCCACCCCCGCGGCGTCGACGCGCTTCCGGGTGCGCGGGTGCGTCGAGACAATCACCGGCAGGCCGTGGTCGACCGCGAGGGCGTTGATGATCGCCACGAGCCGGTGGAAGCTCCGCTCCGACTCGATGTTTTCCTCGCGATGGGCGCTGACGACGAAATACTCGCCCGCCTTGAGGCCGAGCCGGCCGAGGATGTCGGAAGCCTCGATCCGCGGCCGCTCGTGCTCGAGCACCTCGAACATCGGGCTACCGGTCTTGATGACGAGATCGGGCCGAAGCCCCTCACGGAGGAGGTATTCGCGGGCGATCGAGCTGTAGCAGAGATTGACGTCGGCGACATGATCGACGATCCGCCGATTGATCTCCTCCGGCACGCGCTGGTCGAAGCAGCGGTTCCCAGCCTCCATGTGGAAGACCGGAATCTTCCGACGCTTCGCCGGGATCACCGCCAAGCAGCTGTTGGTGTCGCCGAGGACGAGGAGCGCCTCGGGCTTCTCCGCCGCGAGCACGTCGTCGACAGCGCCGATGATCCGCCCGATCGTCTGCGCGGCGCTTCCCGACTGGCCGGGGAGGGGGGTGGCCGTATCGAGAAAGTGATCCGGCCGCTTCACCCGCAGATCCTCGAAGAAGATCTGATTCAGTTCGTAGTCGTAGTTTTGCCCGGTGTGGACCAGGACATGCTCGCAGTGCTCGTCGAGGCGCTCGAGGACCCGCGAGAGCCGGATGATCTCCGGCCTCGTCCCCACCACCGTCATCACCTTCAGACGCTTCATCCGTCGACCTTCATGGCAATGGTGTCGGGGCGGCTTCGGTCGAACAACTCGTTCGCCCAGAGCATGACGATCAGCTCGTCGTCACCGATGTTCGTGACATCGTGGGCCCAGCCCGGCGCCGTCTCCACGATCGATCCCTCGCCGCCACGGACCGTGAGCTCGTAGCGCTCAGCCGTAACGACATGCCGGAAGTCGAACCGGGCCGTCCCGCGGATAACGAGAAACTTCTCGGTCTTCGTGTGGTGGTAATGGCCGCCGCGGGTGATCCCCGGGTGGGCCGTGAAGTAGCTGAATTGCCCCGAATCGACCGTCCGCAGCATTTCCACGAACTCCCCACGCGGGTCGCCATGCCGGGGCACCTGGTAGGCGAAGGCGTCGGTCGGCAGAAAGCTCAAGAAAGTCGAATGGAGAGCGCGGACGAGGCCGGTCCCGACCCGCGGCGTGACGAGCGTCTTCCGGCCGGCATGCACTGCCTGGAGCGTCTCCACCACCTCGCCGACGGTCGTCGCGTAAACCGGCCCGGCCTCGCGGAAACCGCCCCCCTGGTGTGGATGCTCGAGAACCTCGAGGAACGCCTGAACGACGTCGTCGACGTAGACCAGGTGCAGCGGGGAGGCAGGATCGTGGATCGTGACCGGGAGGCCGCGGGCGATGTTGTGGCAGAACGTGGCGACGGCCGAGTTGTAATTTGGCCGCGACCACTTCCCGAAGACATTGGTGAGCCGGAAGAGGTGGACCGGGGCACTCGTCGCCTCGGCGTAGGCCAACAGCGCCTCCTCGGCCCCCCGTTTGCTGCGGCCATACGGGTTGTCGAGGGCGGCCTGCGTCGATGAGCTGAAGATCACCGGCTGCTTCCGCCCGGTGGCGGCGAGGATCGCACCCAGCCGCTCGGTCGTGACGGTGTTGCCGGCGGCATAGTCGGCCGGATCGGGGGGGCGGTTGACCCCGGCGAGATGAACGACGCAATCCGCCGCCGCAGCCGCCTCCCGGAGGGCTTCCTCGGAGGCTCCGCGCCCGATCGGCAGCACCTCATGGCCGCCGATCTCGGCGAGCCTGACGCGGAGGTTGCGCCCGAGGAATCCCTCTGCTCCGGTGACAAGCACACGCATGGACGGCCCTGTGGTCACTTCCTGTGGTCACTTCTTGCGGTCACTTGGGGAGGGCGTTCTTGACGATCTCGAGGCCGAGGAGAATCTGCTTGACCTCCTCGACGGAGAGCCGCCTCGTGTTGTGAGAGGTGTAGTCGTCGATCTTGGAGATATCGGTCTCCCCCTCGACGAAGTACTTGTCGTAGTTCAGGTCGCGGGCGTCGGCGGGGATTCGGTAATAGCCACCGAGATCGTCAGCCCGCGCCATCTCCTCGCGCGAGACGAGCGACTCATAGAGTTTCTCGCCGTGCCGGGTGCCGATGACACGGATCTCGGATTCGGGGCGGATCAGCTCAACCATCGCCCGAGCGAGAACGTCGATCGTGCAGGCCGGTGCCTTCTGGACGAAGATATCCCCTGGCTTGGCGTGCTCGAAGGCATAGAGGACGAGATCGACCGATTCCTCGAGCGACATCAGGAACCGGGTCATCCCCGGATCGGTGAGAGTGATCGGCTTCGCCTCCTGCATCTGCTTCAAAAACAGCGGAATCACCGATCCGCGCGACGCCATCACGTTGCCGTAGCGGGTGGCGCAGAGGACGGTACGTGAGGCATCGATGAGCCGCGACTTTGCCACCATCACCTTCTCCATCATCGCCTTGGAGATTCCCATGGCGTTGATCGGGTAGACGGCCTTGTCGGTGGAGAGGACGACGCAGCGCCCGACCCCGTTGGCGATCGCGGCCCGGAGGACATTCTCGGCGCCGAGGACGTTCGTGCGGACCGCCTCCATGGGATAGAACTCGCAGGAGGGGACCTGCTTGAGGGCGGCGGCGTGGAAGACGTAGTCGACGCCCCGGAGCGACTCTTCAACCGAGACGTAGTCGCGGACGTCGCCGATGTGGAACTTCACTCGGTCGTTCGCCAAGCGGATGCGCATGTCCTCTTGCTTCTTCTCGTCGCGGCTGAAGATCCGGATCTCCCGAAGCGGCAGCCCGAGAACCCGATCGAGGACGGCGTTGCCGAACGACCCGGTGCCGCCGGTGATGAGGAGGACTTTGTCGTCAAACATCACGTTCCTCGAGAAGGGGAGATCATCATCGGCGCTTGAGACAGTCACGATAAGGCGCGGGTGGGAACGATTCAAGAACCGCGATGGGGGCCCGGTGAACCGCCGTTGCCGCCGCGCCGGCCGACGTCTGTCGACGGGCGACACACATCAAGGTTCACTCCACCTCGAACACCGCCTCGATCTCGACCGGCACGTTCTCGGGGAGGGCGGCAACGCCGAAGGCACTGCGGACACCGATCCCCGCCTCGCGCCCCCAGATCTCGGCAAACAGCTCACTGCAGCCATTGAGGACATGCGGCTGCTTGGTGAAATCGGGGGTGCAATTTACCATCCCGAGCACCTTCACGACCCGCTTCACCCGATCGACGCTTCCCAGGGCGCTTTGGACCGTGGCGAGGATCGCGCAGGCCACCTGGCGGGCAGCCGCCTTGCCGGCATCGGCATCGAGCTCGACACCGACCCTGCCCCGCAGGAGCGAGCCATCGGGGAGGAGGGGGAGATGCCCGGACGTATAGAGAAGGTTGCCCATTCTCAAGCCAGGCGTGTAGGCACCCACCGGCTTCGGCGCCGGCGGGAGCGGGAGGGCGAGGCCACGGAGGACGTCGGAGGGGGGCATGGTCGATTCCGGGGGACGGGGCGGATGAGGGGGCAAGAGGCATCAGCCGCCGTAGGCCTGGGCCGTCGGTGCTCGCTCGAGATCGTTCGCGAGGCTGCGGTGCGGGGCGATCCCCTGGCTGTGGAGATCACCATGGTAGGCCTTCACGGCTTCTTCCGCCGACGTCGCGCCATCGGCGACGGCCCGGAGGTGGCGAACGAAGGCGAGCTGATCCTCGGCGGCATTGATCTTCCGGCCGAAGAGGGCAACGCGAGCGCCGTGCTGCTTGGCATCGGCCAGGAGCCCGAAGGCATCGTGGGTCGTCCCGGCGCCGCCGCCGAGGATGCCGACGACGAGCGAGCGGTCGTAGGCGGCAAGCTGCTCGGTGACCTCGGGGCCGAGATAGGGGATCTTGAGGAAGATCGGCCGCCCGGCGCGCGGCACACCAGCAAGCGTCCGGGCGACATGGTCGGCGAGAAAGCGCGCGATGTCACGGGGGCGCTCGTCGCGCGGCCGGTCGCCCGTGGGGCGTCCCGGCGTGCGGTCGATGGCGTTGGGATAGAAGACCTCGAGAAAGTGACGGAACCCGGCCCGCTCCGCCTCGGCCCGGAAGGTGCCATAGGCCTCGAGCATCCCCCGGTCGAGCGCGGCGTCGTCGTTGAGCGTCAGGGAAAAGAGGCCGAGATCGGCGCCGCGGCCTCGCGACGAGCCGTTGCCGTCGGCGTGGCTACGATCGATCCGGCCGCACTGCGCCTGTGAAATCGAGGTCGTCGTGAAGGGGAGAGCTGGCTGGCGCGGATAGTTGCCGCTGCCGGCGGCCAGCCAGATGTCGGTGGTGTCGTTCATCCGCACCGCCGGCGTGACATGGCTGTCGACGAACAGCCCCTCGTCGATGGCAAGGACCTCGCTCGTGCTCCCGCTCATGAGCATGATGTCGACGAACCCCTGGGCAACGAGCAGCCGGATCGACTCACGGAACTCCGCCATCGTGCGGAACGGTCCGCAAAACGGATCCCCCCCGCGGCGGACCCCCGGCGCCGCCAGGCCGAAGGCCATGTCGGCATCCTTGGCGTCGGCGAGGATGAAGT
>JBBAVV010000055.1:0-33376 GCA_040397545.1 Pirellulales bacterium | reverse complement strand
GGGAGCCGATCCTCACCAAGTCGCGGTGGTGTCTGCTCAAACGGCCGGAGAATCTCACCGACAGCCAGGCCGCAAGGCTCGCCGATCTGATGCAATACAATCTCAAGAGCGTCGAGGCCCTTCTGCTCCGTGAAGACTTTCAGCGATTCTGGGAGTGCGTGAACCCGAAGCGGGCAGCGAAGTTTCTCGAATCGTGGTGCAAAGAAGCGATGGGCAGTCGCCTTGAACCGATGAAGAAAGTCGCTCGGAGCCTGCGACGCCATCACGACCTGATCCTCAACTGGTTTCGGGCCGCGGGCACGATTTCTTCGGGCGTCGTCGAGGGTTTTAATGGCAAAGCGAAACTGACCACCAGAAAAGCGTATGGCTTCAGAACCGCTCAAGGCATCGAATTCGCCCTGTTTCACACAATGGGACGCTTACCAGAGCCGGAAGTCACCCACAGATCCTACTGAGGAGGCAGATATTTAAGGCAGGCCGAGATCATCCTTCGCCTGAATAAGCAATCTACAGAAAAGACGTTGCTTCGACGCCTGATGCAATGCTTTATTAAGTTTAATACTAAATTGATCCTCGCAGTGTATCTTTGCCATTAAATTCAATGACTCCCGCCCCGAATTTCACCCCTCCATCGGGATCCCTCTCAACTCCAAACATCAGACGGTTTCCTGCAGCGGCCCAAACCATTTCGTCTAGATGCCTTATCATGACATCGAATTCGCCAACCAAGCATGGCTGATCCGAGTTAAAGAGCAACAACCCGAACATGCATCCACCCGCTAAGGTCTTCCTTGCCCAACCTAGGACCGCGTCGTCGGGCACCTCCGACCACTCAATCGATGTTGATGGAATGGCATCCCAATCAACAACCCACGTGGTAGTCTTCGTATTCAACGGAAAACAGCGCTTTAGATGATCTTCAGCCTTCGCTGAAACAGTGGCAGATGCCCTCTCGACTGTTCCTTCCAGAATCATATGGCGAATATGTTCTGCATCAACGTAATCTCTCATGCGTGATCTAATTCCCGAATCCGTGCTTGAGTAATTCGATATAATCATCCCACGTCCCGCCGTCAATCGTTATAGATCCGTAGAGCCAGTCCTTTCGCTTCGCACCGGAAGTCCTGTCCCACCAGTTGACGTGATACCCCTTCTGGGGATCCCAGTCCATCCTCCAACCTCGCAACCCATCCGTTGATTGTCGCCCAACTGCCCACCCCTTCTGGGGCCCGACATCAGAAATGAACGGTACGGAATCCTCACCCAATCCGGCAAGCTCCGACCCTCGCCGTCGTGCATCCAAAGAAGTTGCCGCACCTTCAAGGTTTTCTGTGACGACCCCCGGCCCGTCGTCGCTACCGGGCTGGTAGACCAGAGGCGTGGTCGTCACGGACGATTGGCCATCCGTAAGCATGAGCGTGGTTGATCCGGTTGTTCCCTGTTGGCTCCCCGAGCTTGCCGCATCCGCCCCGATCGCTCGTCGCCCAGCCAGGCTTCACCCTCCCGAGGCCCGCACCATGCCAACGACCCCCGCCCACAAGGGCCGTGCTTTTTAACTTTTCCAGTTTCTGGAAAATGGAATGTATGCTTGCGACGTGCAACTCAGCCCTCAAGACATGGTCGTCTCCTTGAAGCTGGCCCTCCAGCCAGGGCTCACGTTCCAAAAGCTCGCTGACGCCCTTGGCCTGAGCGTCTCGGCCGTTCACCGCTCGGTGACGCGGGCCAAGGCTGCGGGCCTCCTTCTCGCCGACCGGCAGCCGAATCGTTCAGCCCTCCTCGAGTTTGTGCTCCATGGCGTCCGCTACGCCTTCCCGGCCGTCCGCGGCGGCATGACGCGGGGAATGCCTACGGCCCACGCGGCGCCGCCGCTGGTCGACCTGATCGTTCAGGACAACGACCCCGTCCCGGTGTGGCCCGATCCGCAGGGAGAGGCCCGCGGCACGTCGTTCAAGCCGCTCTACCGCGCGGCCCCGAAGGCGGCCCGCGCTGATGCCAAGCTCTACGAGTGCTTGAGTCTGATCGACGCCCTTCGGGGAGGGCGGGCCCGTGAGCGGAATCTGGCCAAAGAGCATTTGACGAGGCTGCTCCATGGCTAAGCAGGAGACACCGAATCTGGTCATGCTCCGCGACGTGGCGCGTCGCGGCCGCCTGCCCCGCGATCATGGCTTTCGCTATCGCCACCACGGCGTGAGCCATCGCTCGAGCGGCAGGCCAGTGAAGTGAAGGCTCGCCAGACTCGCCAGCGCCACCGCCGGCATGACCCAGATCGTGGCCAGCCGCCAGCGGCGCGGGATGCTGGCGATCGACGCCAGCCACACCAGGCCGATCGCGACCGTGACGTCGAGCACCCATTGGTAGGGCAGCACACCGGAGACCCCATTCACCCAGTCGACCAGCGGCGCGACCGCCCGGCGGACAGGGTCGTCCTCCGGCACTCCGAGGAAGCAGGCCGCGAACACCCGCAGACCGAACGCCGCGAACGGGATCAACCCGGCGATGAGCTCCACGCGTCGGGAAAGCTTCGGTAGCGCCGCCCCCCAGACGGCCGTCCACAGCGAGGTGAAGAAAAGAAGCCGCGCAGTCTCCATGCCAGAAGTCTACCGGCGGGCCTCAGGCTCTTCGTAGCACTCCCTTTCCGACCACCGATCGGACTTCCCTGCCCGATCTCAGCAATCAGGCTCACCCCCACGACCATCCGGAGAGACGGATTGCCCCGCTCTAACGCCACGACGATCCGAAATCTTTGCCAAAACGGCGCCGCCGCCTATACTTGATCTTGGTTTTTCTTTCTCCCTAGGAAACGTTCTATGACCCTCAATCGATTGGTTGCTTTTGTGACCTTGGCCGCGTTCGCGTTCAGCGGAGCGTCCATGGCGGTGGCCGATGATCTGGTCGATACCGCCGTCAAGGCTGGCACGTTCAAGACGCTGGCCGCAGCGCTCGGTGCTGCCGATCTCGTCGACACGCTCAAGGGCAAGGGTCCGTTCACCGTCCTCGCTCCATCCGACGAAGCCTTCGCCAAGCTTCCCAAGGGCACCGTTGAAGATCTCCTCAAGCCCGAAAACAAGGAAAAGCTCAAGGCGATCCTCCTGCTTCACGTCGTTCCCGGCTCCGTGATGGCGGCAGACGTCGTCAAGCTCAAGGAAGCGAAGACCGCCGGCGGCAAGACCATCAAGATCAGCGCCGATGGCGGCGTTGTGAAGGTCGGCACCGACAAGGGCATGTCGAAGGTCGTGAAGACCGACATCAAGACCGACAATGGCGTGATCCATGTGATCGACGGCGTCATCCTTCCCTGATCGCTCTGAGAACTTCTCGCAGCCTTTGCCACGCCGCATCCGCCCGGGTTTCCCGAGCGGATGCGGCCGTGTGCTTTATCCAGAGGATCATGTCGTCGACAGGGACGCGATCACGCCGTCGCCACCGATGACGATCTCCGTCATCAGCCTCGAGCGGGCCCGGATCGTGCTCATGCTGTCGCCGAGCACCCACGATTCATAGGCCGCATCGACGAGGCTCTCCGACGTCCCCAGGGCGTCGCCGGTGATGTCCCAAAACATCATCCCGCCAAGGCCCAAGCGCTCCGCCCAGTCAGACTTCTGCGCGATCGAGGCCCGGGTCTCGAACGAACTGAACGTCGCATCGGCCCCATCGTAGACGTAGGCGGCCTGGGCGGTGTCGTCCCAGTAGAGCTTCCACGCCCCTGCCGATACCTGCATCTGAGCGACGAGGTCTTTGTAGTCGTAGACCCCCTTCTCGAACGTCCCCGCAGCCGCCCCCGACGACTTCTCCAGGTAGCCACCATCGCCACCATCGGCCACGCCACTCCAGGCCCGCGTGTAGAGCGGCGCCCCGAGGATCACCTTGGCGGCAGGAACGCCGGCAGCGAGGTAGGCCTTGACCGCCGTCTGGATGTCATACCCGGCCGCGTCTCCGGTGAACGCCGACTGATGGCCCGTCGTCGTCTCCCAGGTGCCGTGGAAGTCGTACGACATGAGATTGAAATGGTCGACCGACGGGGCGAGTCCGGCCAGGTTGAATGTGGCAATCTTGTCGATCCCGGCCGGCGCGGCGACCGAGATCTCGTACCGCCGCCCCAGCTGGGCACCGAGGGCATCGAACTTCTGCCGCACCAACTGCAACAGCGAGGCATAGTTCGCACCGTCGCTCGGGCTCGCCGAATTGCCCGCCTCGCCCCCGCCGCCCGGATACTCCCAATCGAAGTCGATGCCGTCGAACATCCGGTACGTGGTGAGGAAGTTCACGAGCGAGCTGGCAAACGCCTCCCGCCCCGCCGGGGTCGAGCAGACGGTGCTGAAGTTGTCCGATAGCGTCCATCCCCCCACGGCAATGATCACTTTCATGTGGGGAGCCTTCGCCTTCAGCTCGGCGAGCTGATTGAAATTGCCCCACACCGTCTGCTGCGAACGCGGGTCGTTGGCTGGATACGACCACAGATCGGCCTCACCCGACACCGACTCCGCAGCGCTGAATCGCTTGTCGAGCGCCGCGTAGCTATCCAGAATCGCCACCTGGCCGTTGCTCTTCAGATCGAGGAACGAGTAGATGAGGTGGTTAATCTTGTCGGCGGGAACATCCGCTACCTGGAAGTTGCGGCCGTAGATGCCCCATTCGGGGAAATACGCCGTCAGCACCTTGTCGGTCTTCGTGATGTCGCCACCGATCACGCTCGCTGCGGTGTCGTCGTTGACGATCGCCACCGACACGGTCGACTGGGCGAGCGCTGCCCCCTGCGGCGATGACAGCGTGAGGGAGAAGGTCTCGTCGGTTTCGACCGTCGCGTCGCCGATCACCGCCACGTTCACTTGCTGCGTCGTCACTCCGGCCGGAAAGGTGATCGTGCCGCTCGAGGCCGTGTAGTCGCTGCCGGCCTTCGCCGTGCCGTCGGCGGTCGCGTAGGCGACCGTCACCGGCGTGGCTGACGCCGCCGAGAGCGACAGCGTAAACACCGACTTCGCCGTCGTCCCAGCCGCGCCCTCCTTCACCGCGGCGCCCGTGACGCTGATGGTCGGGAGCGGAGGCACGACCACCCCGCCGCCGCTGCTTCCGCCCCCGCCGCTCCCGCCACCGAGCGGTAGGCCGTTGAGTGTCCAGTCGGTCGGGGAGGTGATCGTGCCGGCACCGGCGCCGACAAAGCCGATCGTCACGCTCCCACCGACCGGCACGGTGCCGTTCCAGCCGGCATCGGCGACGGTGAAGCGGGTTCCACCGGCAACGGCCGACGTGCCGACAAGCGTCGCATTCCAGGCCGAAGCGATCGTCCACGGCGCGGTGAAGCCGAGCTTCCAGCCGGGGATCGGCGTCGAGCCGCCGTTGGTGAGCTTGATCTCCCCACCGAAGCCCGTGCTCCACTGCCCCGTGACGGTGAACGCCACGGTCACCCCCTGGCCCGCCGGGGCGATGTCGTCGTCGAGGATCGTCCCCACGGCAGTCGCCTGGGCGAGCGTGGCCCCCTGCGGCGACGAGAGCACGAGCGAGAAAGTCTCGCTCGACTCGGTCGTGGCATCGCCGATCACCGCCACGCTCACCTCCGCCTTCGTCGCCCCGGGGGCAAAGGTCACCGTGCCGCTAGTGGCGGTGAAATCGCGCCCCGCCACGGCCGTGCCGTCGGCCGTCCGATAGGCAACCGTCACCGGCACTGCCGAGGGGGCGGAGAGCGACAGCGAGAAGACCGCCTTCGCACCGCCCCCTACGGCCCCCTCCTTGACCGACGCGGCGCCGAGCGCGATTTGCGGCAGCGGCGGCGTCTGCGGCGTGCCGTCGCTGCCGATCGGCTCGCCATTGAGGAGCCAGCGCGACGGGGTGGCCGCGGCACCGCCGGCACCGATGAACCCGAAGGCGACGCTCTTGCCCGCGTCCAGGGTGCCGTTCCAGCCGGTGTTGGCGATCGTGTAGGTCGTACCGACATGCGACACGATCCGCGCGTCCCAGATCGAATTGATCTGGGCGCCATAGTCGAAGCTCACCTTCCAGTCAGTGACCGGCGTGGTGCCCCGGTTGTCGAGCGTGATTCCGGCCTGGAAGCCGGAGCCCCAGTCCTGCACGACTTTGTAATCAGGCACCGTGGCGGACATCATCGCCCGCCCTTCGAGCGCTTCGCTCCCGAGGCGCGTCATGCCGCGCGCCATGCGGGCCAGACTGCGGACATGCCCCCGTCGCAGTTGGCGAGAGGGGAGCTCCCGAAACATCGAGCAGAACTGCCGGATGGGATTCATGATGAGCCTCGCGGGTGAGCGACCAGGTGGCGACGGCAGCAACGCCGTCTCGGTCCGGCACGCGCCGGACTCGATCCCTCCAGTACGCCCCGCCTGCCGCCACAGGTCAGCAGCAACTCCGCCGTTCATGCGGATTTCATGGCGTGTTCATGCGCCGTTCATGGTTCCTGTCAGGCGGCCTTCACGAAGGCTCGAGCGCCGACGGAAGGACGAGGACAAACGTCGCTCCGCCGCCGGGCGTGGCCTCGTGGACAAGATCGCCCCCATGGCTGCGGGCGATGCGGCGCGACAGCGCCAGGCCGATGCCGTGGCCACCGGAAGCCTTGCCGCTGTGGAAGCGATCGAAGAGCTTCGGGAGCGCGAGCACGGGAACGCCCGGGCCGTGGTCGATCACCGCCATCCGGCAACGGGAGGCTCCCGTCGCGAGCGTGACCTCGATCCGGTCGCCGGTGGCACCCTGGTCGACGGCGTTGGTGAGCAGATTGACGATCACCTCTTCGAGGAGATCGGGGTCGCCCCGAACCACGGCGCCGCTCGACGGCGGCACGATCCTGATGCCACGCTCGTCCGCGCGTCGCTCGACGCATTCGATCGCCGCCGCGACGATCGGCTCGAGGTCGATCGGCCGCAGGCGGGCCGGATCGAGCGCCGCGGTCCGCGAGTAGCAGAGGAGGCTCTCACACACCCCCTCGATCCGCCGCGCCAGGCCGTCAATCCGCTCGAGCGCCCCGGCCATCTCGCTGGCGGATTGGGCGCCGCGGCCTTCGGTATCACACTCGAGCAGGATGGCATGAACGGGATTGACGAGTTGATGGGCCACATCGGCATTGAAGCGAGACTGGGCCTGACGGACGTCGTCGAGCGTGTCGAGCATGGCGTTGATCGTCCCGGCGACCTCCGCCACCTCGGCGTCGGAATGGGCGAGGTCGATCCGCTCGTCGAACACGCCGGAACGGATGCAGAGGGCGGTGGCCGCGATCGTGGCCAGAGGGGAGAAAACTCGGGCCAGCGTAGCCAGGCGACCGCGAGCACCAGCGGCACCCACGTGACAAACGTCGCCAGCTGATAGAGGGCCTGTTTCCGCGCCGCAGCCCTCAAGCCCGCCGTCGACGTGCCGGCGATGAGCACCGTGCCATCGGCGCCGGCGATCGCCGCCAGCCGCCACTGGCCATCGGCCGTCGTCCAGGCGGTGCCGAGGCGCGACGCCCACGCGGGATCCCAGGCCAGGCCGGGGGGAAGGGCGACGGCGTGCACCCTCGTGCCATCCGCCTTCCAGCCCCCGGCAAACCACCGAAAGCCGGGAAGATCGATCGGACCGGCCCCGAGGTCGAAGATCGCTGCGATGCCGCGCGGCTCCCCCGCCTCGACCGGATGAATGGTGGGGAGGAGAAAGCCGTCGTCGCGCGGTGGACTTCCGGCTGGTAGAAGGGGGGCGAGTCGATCGTGGACCTCGAAGGCGAACAGGTGCGCGCGGAGCTCGAGATCGACATCGTGGGCCATGGCCGTCACGGTCGTCGAATAATGGATGAGGCGGAGGACCACGGCGCCGACGACAAACAGCGCGCCGAAGGTGAGCATGAACCGGCGCCGCAGCGATGGCCTCTTCTCCTGCAGCGCGGCGGGATCAACGGGAAGATTGGTCATCCCCTTGCCCCTTCGATGATGAAGCCTTGGCCGCGCCGGGTCGTAATCAGGTCGCGCCCCAGCTTCCGCCGCAACCGGAGAACGAGCACGTCGACGACGTTGCTCACCATCTCCTCGGGAACGTTCTCCCCAGGGTGGATCGCCTCCTCGAGCATCGCCCGGCTGACGAGCCGGCCGCGGTGGCGCGCGAGGCAGGCGAGGAGAGCGAATTCCTGGGCCGTCAGCGCCACCGGTTCGCCGCCGCGCGTCGCCATCCGGGAAGGGAAGTCGACCGTCACATCACCGATCGTGGTCGCCGAGGTCACATCCCCGTCGCTTCGCCGCAGCACCGCACGGATGCGGGCCTCGAGCTCGCGGATTGTGAACGGCTTGACGAGATAGTCGTCGGCCCCGAGGTCGAGCACCCCGACACGGTCGTCCTCGTGGCGCTTCGACGAGACGACGATCACCGGCACGGCGCTCGAGCGCCGCAGCGTTGCGAGCACCGCTTCTCCGTCCATCCCCGGCAGCCGGAGATCGAGGACGACCAGGTCGACGCCGCCGTCGAGGGCCTTGGCAAGCCCCGCCGGACCGTCGGCTGCCTCGAGCACCTCGACCCCGGCTGCCCGCAGCCCCTGGGCCACCGCGCAGCGGGCGGAGTCTTCGTCGTCGATGACGAGCACGCGCACGGGATGATCTCCGACAGGGGCGGGAATTGGGCACGGATCGCGGGAGCTGCTCGGACTCTCCCCTGACGGGCAGCCTCCGACAACATCGAGCCGTTTCTACCACGACGCGCGGGGGTGGTCAGGCCACGGCACGGCAGGAGCCGTCTCGCGGAGGCCGGCATGATCCCCGGCGCCGAGTGCCTCGTCGCAACATCGCCCCCGGCCCCTTCCCCATCGGGGGCGCCCGGTTTTTCGGTAGGCTATCCCGCATGGCCGAACAATTCTTCCGGATCACGAACATCGTCGCCCTGCTCGGATGGATCGCGTTGTTGGCGTTGCCCGGCAACAAACGCGTCTCGGGGCTGCTCTGCGCCGTGCTCCTCCCCGGCGCACTCGCGGCGGCCTACGCGGCCGTGATCATCTGGAAGCTGGCCGCAGGGGGACCGTCGCCTGAAGAGCTGGGGTCGATCGCCGGGCTGCGGAGCGCCTTCGCCGACGACTGGGTGTTCGCCGCGGCGTGGACCCACTACCTCGTTTTCGACATGGTGGTGGGGGCGTGGATCGCCCGCGACGCGGTGCGCCTGCGGATCCCCTGGCCGGTGCGGAGTGGGTGCCTCGTTCTCACCTTCCTCCTCGGGCCGATCGGCTTCCTCCTCCACCTCGTCGCCCGGGCGATCAAGGCGAGGCAGGTGACGGTCGATGACTGATGGTGTTCCCGGCGAGCACCCCGACTACCTCGCGAAGCAGCTCATCACCTGCCTCGGGAACAAGCGGGCGCTCTTGGCGCCAATCGAAGCCGCGGTCGAGCAGGTCAAACGGCGCCTCGGTCGGGATCGGCTCACCTGCTTCGACGTCTTCAGCGGTTCGGGGATCGTCTCCCGATTCCTGAAGCGGCATGCGTCGCACCTGATCGCCAACGACCTCGAAGCCTATGCCGCCGTCGCCAGCCGCTGTTTCCTCACCAACCGCAGCGACATCGATCTGGCCACGCTCGCGGACGTCGTCGCCGACTTCAACGACCGTGCCGCCCGACCAGATGCCCCCGCCGGATTCATCGCGGCGATGTATGCCCCGCGCGACGAGGAAAACATCGAGGCCGACGACCGTGTCTTTTACACCCGTGCCAACGCCTGCCGGCTCGACGCCTACCGGCAACTCATCGACACGGCGCCTGCCCATCTGCGCGATCTCCTCCTCGCTCCCCTGATCAGCGAAGCCTCGATCCACGCCAACACCGCCGGCGTCTTCAAGGGCTTTTATAAAAACAGGCAGACAGGGATCGGCCAGTTCGGCGGCACCGGGTCGGATGCGCTCCAGCGGATCCTTGGCCCGATCCGCCTCGAGCCCCCGATCTTGAGCCGCTTCGAATGCCCCTTCGAGGTCTTTCAGGCCGACGCCCACGCCACCGCGATCCGGGCCCGCCCGGTCGATCTGGCCTACCTCGATCCGCCGTACAACCAACATCCCTACGGCTCGAACTATTTTCTCCTCAACCTCCTCGTGGGATACCAGCGCCCGGAGCGCGTCAGCCGCGTGTCGGGGATCCCGGAGGATTGGAACCGCTCCGGGTTCAACGTCAGGGCGGAGGCGCAGCCGAGGCTCGAGGGGCTCGTCAAGGATCTCCGGGCGACGTTCCTCCTCGTGTCGTACAACAACGAGGGTTTCATCCCGCCAGCCGCGATGCGGCGGATGCTCGCGGATCAGGGGCATGTCGAGGAGATCGAGATTCCCTACACCGCCTTCCGTGGCAGCCGGAGCTTCGCCAATCGCTCCGTTCACGTCACCGAACACCTGTTCCTCGTCGAGCGGCGATGACCGGAGAGAACGGTCGTCGGTGGGCGAATTGATCGCCGGCCTGACACCATGGCACGCGGACAACGGTCGCGGAGCCGCTGGCTGAAGTTCCGCAGCCCCCCTGTCTTGCCTGTCCTCTCGCCCCTCTTCCCCTGGGGTGGTGAGGGGTTCTCCCTGATCTGGTGAAAGGTCCGTTTCCATCGGGAAAAAATATGTTTTTTGGCCATTCCTCCCCGTGACGAATGACCGTCTCACCTTTTCGGTGACGGGCATCGTGGTGAAGCCGGTGGGGCCTGTCCGGCAGGGCGATGGAGATTCGGTCTGAAAACAGGCTCATTCGGAATTTTTCGGAGCTTTCGGCAAGACTGGCACGGGCCGTGCATCTCTTTCCTCGGTTCCCAAAGGGGACCGGTGATCAACCGGCTCCTGATCGTTGGGGCTGGAGGGATTCGAGATGGCCGTTGCCTTGGACTTCGACGCGGTGATGGTGCTTGTGGCACCCCGCCAGTGCGACGTCATGGTGGCCCGGGCCGTTGGTATGCGTCCCTTCGGCACTTCCCGCTCCTCCGCTGCGGTGTCACTGAACTGCCTGGTGGTGACGGGCGACGCCTCGCTGCGTCGCCGCCTCGACGCGGCAGCTGACCTCGGTGGCTGGTCGACGATCGCCGCCCCGGCCGCGGTCTCCACGCTTGCCGCGGCCCGCCGCCACACCCACCAACTGGTCGTCATCGATCTGGTCTCGCCGCTGGGTGGCGACCGCACCGCGGTGGAATCGCTCGCCCGCGAACTCGCCGGCCGGTCCGACACGCTCCTGGTCGTCTGTGGCGGCGAGTCGAGCGGCTCGGACGAGGCTTGGTCGCGTGCCCAGGGCGCTTTCGTCCACATCCCCGGTGTTTCGTCGGGGGATTCGCTCGTGTCGGTGTTCATCCAAGCCCGCCTTGTCTCGGAGCGTCGCTCCGCTGCCGAGTCGCGGGGTGAAGTCGGTTCGTCGCCCGCCGTGGGCGTGCGTGGTTGATGGTTCGGTGACCCGGTCCAACCTCCCAGGAGAGATCGCCATGAACAACGTGAAGTCTCTGCTGACCGGTTTGACCTGTGGCATCGCACCGTGTCGGTCGTGATCCAGTTCGCGTCGATCCTGGCGCAGCTGTGAAATCCGTCGGAACGGGCCGACTTGGGGCTCTTTTCCCCGCCAGTTCGGCGGCCGGCTGGCGAGGCGAAGACGCCGAAAGAATCGCTCGATCAGACTGCGGATAGCACCGAGCCGGGACGCAGGGCCGCTGGTCCGCCACTGATCAGCTCAAGCGTTAGGCTTGGGAAAACGATGGACATTCGCGTCTCTAACCGCGATGCCTGGGACCGACAGGTGCGTGCCGGCAACCGGTGGACGGTTTCGGTCGGGCCGGATGTCGTCACGGATTTCGATACAGGGACTGGCCCATACCATGTGTTCATCTGACGACGCGGATCTCGTTGCGGTGTTCACGACGGTCGCGACCGATGAACAAGCTTCGGTACTTGCCGACCTGGCGATCGCGAGACGATTGGCGGCCTGCGTCCAGGCGGAACCGATCCGAAGTACCTACCGTTGGCCGGGCCGAATCGTCGAGGAGACGGAAGTGCGATTGGTGTTCAAGACCACGAAAGCCATGTATCAGGCACTCGAACAGCTTCTCATTGAAGCCCATCCGTACGAACTCCCGGCGGTCTTCGCGCTGAGCGTGACGTCTGCCTCCGCGGAGTACATGAAATGGGTGGCACGCGAAACCCGAGCCCCGAGTGATCCGAGCGGCGTGTGACGCGCCGATCCGGCGGAACCCCGGGTCGGAAGCCGCGTCCACACGGCAGGGTCCGGCGGTTGAAACGGTCGTTGTCCTGGGGGCTTTGCAAACTTGCCCTCGCCCGGGCCGCTGACTGATCCGGCCGCTTTCGAAACTGTCATGAACCACAAAGCCCATCGTCGGCCTCCCGGGGGTGGGCTTGTGGCATTTCATGGGCAAAGAACGGGGGTTTGCACCGTGAACGCCAGCCGATTCTCATGCGAGAAAACCTTGCTGGACGGAGGGTTTCCGCGGCGAGAGAATGCCAGCAAGGATAGCTCTCGGCAAGCAGGTTCAGACCGACAGCAACCCATGAACAACGCTTTTGAGCCGGCGCCCGCCGGACCTTCGCCCGAGCCACCACTTCCCCCCCAGCCCCACGGCCGTTCCACCGCTGGGAGCGCCCCGCTGCGGACGGATGAGGCTCGAGCCCCGGATGTCGATCATCCGCCACGAGGGGTGCTGGCGTCCGAAGTCCAGAGCGGGATGTCTTCCAGATCCTCGTTTCCGAAAGTCGCTGGCTACGAACTGCTCTCGGAACTGGGCCGGGGCACGATGGGGGTCGTGTACAAGGCGAGGCAGATGGCGCTCCAGCGCTTCGTGGCGCTGAAGATGATCGTGGCCGGCGGGCATGCCACAGAGGAGCAACGGGCCCGCTTTGAGAACGAAGCCCGGGCAGTCGCCGCACTCCAACATCCCAACATCGTCCAGATCCACGAGCTCGGCACCAGCGATGGGCTCCCCTTCCTGTCGCTGGAGTTCGTCGACGGCATGCCGCTCGATGCCAGGATCGACGGCACACCGCAGCCGCCCCAGGCGGCACTGGCCTTGATCGAGATCCTTGCCCGGGCGATCCAGGTCGCCCACGCGCACGGCATCATCCACCGTGATCTCAAGCCGGCGAACGTCCTCGTGGCAGGTGACGGCACACCGAAGATCACCGACTTCGGCTTGGCCAAAAATCTCGAGAGCCAGTCGAGCCAGACGCGGAGCGGATCGCAGATCGGCACGCCGAGTTACATGGCCCCCGAACAGGCGATGAGTGAATCGTACGGTCACCTCGTCGACGTCTATGCCCTCGGGGCGATCCTCTACGAGATGCTCGTCGGCCGCCCCCCGTTCCTCGGAGCCTCGCCGTACGAGACGACGATGCTCGTGGTCAACGAGGAGCCGGTTCGCCCCTCACTGCTCGTCTCCCAGGTACCAGCCGACGTCGAGACGATCTGCCTGAAATGCCTCCAGAAGGATCCGGACCGGCGGTATGCAGACGCCGCCGCGCTGGCCGAGGATTGCCGGCGGTTCCTCGCCGGTGAGCCGATCCTCTCGAGGCCAATCTCGCCGGCCGAACGGCTCTGGCGGTGGTGCCGCCGCAATCCCCGCACATCCGCCCTCGCCGCGACCGTCGTCGGCCTGCTGGCTCTAGTGGCCGTCGGATCGACCGCGGCGGCGCTCCGAATCGCGAAGGCCCGCAACGACGCCGTCGATGCCAATCTGGCAGCCGATGCGGCGAAGCGTACGGCCATAGAAAATGCTCTCCTCGCCGACAAGCGCACCAACCTCGCTCTCGCCTCGTATCAGACGCTCGTCGAAGCGGTTCGCAGCCTCGAGGAAACCCCCGGCACGACGACGCTCAAGAGGAAGCTCCTCGAGGAGTCGCTCAACGGCGTGAACTCCCTCGCCGAGAACATGGGTGACTCGAGCTCGACGGAAACAACCGCGCTGGCGACCCATATGCTCCTCGGAAACCTCTACAGCTCGTTGGGCAAGTCGTCGGAGGCCATGGATCAATACCTCATGGCCCACACGATCGCCTGGGATCGGGCCCGGGACAAGCCACACAACGACGCGGCCCAGGGAAATCTGGCCGCGGTGCTCTCCAAGCTCGGCACCATGCGGCACGAGCTCGAGCATGACATGGTGGCGTCTGTCAACTGCTACCGGCAGTCGCTTGACATCTGGAGAAAGCTCCAGGCCGGTCCCCGGGGCACGGAAGGGCCAGTAGAACTGGAAACGATCGCGGCCAATCTCGCGGAGGGGGCAACGAATCTCGGGGTGATCCTCCTCAACCAGGGCCTGATCAAGGAGTCGGCGCCGCTGATCCGGGAGGGGATCGATGCCCGCCAGAAACTTCTCGATCGATTCCCCGAAGAGGCGTTCCTCCGCTCGGCCCAGGCCGTCTCCTACCAGGCCATGGGCGAAGCCTGCTACCTGACGGGGGAGTTGCAGGAGGCGATCAAATACTACGGATTGAGTCTGTCGACCAACGAGGATCTCCACGCCGCCAATCGGGACGACACCGCGACACGGATCGCGCTTGCCGAGGTGCTGGGCAACTTCGGCGATCTCCACCTGCGGATGGGGGAAATCGACAACGCCCGCCGCGTCTGGGAGCGATCGTTGGCCCTCCACCGCGACGTGCTGGCGCTCGACGTCAATGACGTCGATCAGGCCCGCAGCGTCGCCTACGACCTCTACCGCCTCGGCACCGTCGAATCGATGGCCGGGGATGAAGAGGAGGCGGCCCGCCGGTTTGACGAGGCCCTTCGGATGCGTGAGGAGATCGTTGCCATCGATCCGAAGAACAGCGAGCGAAAGATCGAGTTGATGCTCACCCGCTCCCGGTGCGGGGACGTGGAAGGTGCGCTCTCGATCGCCGCATCGATCCGTGGCAGTGCGCAGGCGATCACCACGGACGTCCTCCTGGCTCTCGCTCGCTGTCACACCCAGTGCGCGGTCAAGCTCCGCCCCACCGACCCCGCCGCCGCCGACACCCAGGCCAACCATGCCGTCGAGGCCGTCCGCAATGCGGTCGCGGCCGGTTACCGTGACAGGGTCACGCTGACGATCGATCCGGACCTGCTCCCGCTCCAGTCGCTGCCTGCCTACCGGGAGATCGTCGGAAGAATCGCCGCGCCGTGACCGCCGAGCCGACGGTGGCTCCCGTCCATGGATCGCTTTCGCGGCCCGGAGCGGAGGCAGCCGACAGGGCCCCAGCCCTGTCGGAGGGCGGGGTGGGCGAGGCTCCGGGCAGCCGCCGCGCGGCAGCCCCCGCAGGTTAACCCCCAGCAGGTTGTCCCCAGCGGGAGATTACCTGACGGTGTCGAAGACGTCGCCCTGGCTGCTGACACGATCGACGATCCGATCCTCGCTGCCGACAATGAACCAGTCGGCCCCGGTGCCACCGATGAGCACGTCTTGGCTGCCGTCGCCGCTGGATCCCGCCCGGAGGATCGAAGCGCGGGAGCTCTTCGTCGACCAAGCGGCCACGAAGAAGCGGAGCTTCTCCGGATCGGTCCAGATGCCGTAGGCGGCGTTGGTGTCACCGGCCACGAGGACATCATCGTCAAAACCTCCGTCGAGACGGTCTGCACCTTCGCCGCCGACGAGAAGATCATCGCCGCTGCCACCGGAGAGGAAATCGTCTCCGTCACTACCGAAGAGGATGTCCTCGCCGGCCCCGCCGAGAAGGATGTCTTTCCCGTCCCGCCCTTCGATGAAGTCACCGACGTCGGTCGGGCTGGCGGTGTCGAACCGCCAGGCAAACAGCTCGTAGCTCCCCGTCTGCGTCGCGTCGAAGCCGCGGACCTCGAGGTAGTAGCTCCCGTCGGCAGGGAGCACGAGGTCGATGATCGAGGGATCCTGGCTCTCGAACTCATCGTCGCTCGAGGCGACCACCTTTCCGCCGGCATCGTAGACGGTCAGGTAGGCGTCGAAGCTCTGCCCCTGGTAGCGATTGAGGGCCTTTGACATCACCTGGAGATTCATCAGGTCACCGCGGCGACCGTCGATGCGGTAGACATCCTTCTGCCCCGACGTCGCGATCGAGCCGATCACGTCGACTGCGGCGACGACGAGATCCTTGCCGGCATTGAAGCCGCGCCGGAGCGTGTTGGGGACCGGCAGGGAGGCCAGGGACAGGCTCTGGGCGGAGCTGATGCCACCATGCTGGGCAGACTGCTCGGCAACGAGGAGCCGACCATCGGGCACGATCGGGGCCCGCTGGTTGTAGGCGAGCTTGACGGCCTCCCGCTCGCTGAAGAAGTGGCTCGTGGCCAGATCGGCAAGGGTGAATCCGGTCAGGGCTGGAGTCGCCATGATGGCCGAATTGGTCTCCCACCCGGCCAGCGCCCCAGGCACGGCCGGCGCGGCCGACAGCCCGAGCGACTGCGGGGCGGTGTTCACACCGAAGCCGACCGGCCCGAAAGCGTCGGCGTGCCGCAGGCCCAACAGATGGCCCAATTCATGGGCCGCCATCCAGGTGCTCGCCGCGACAAAGTTCGCCGCGGTCGCCTCGGGCCCGCCAGGGAGGTCGAGCAGACCGTTGATCTGGACGATCGCCGCGCCGCCGAGGTTACGGTTATCGAAATCGATCTCCGAGGAATCCCCTCCCGGTTGCCCATCGGCACGGGACTGGTTGAAAAACACCGTCGCGTAATCCCCCCGCGCCGGCGGTGCGGTCAGGAATGCGACCTGAAATCCCGCATAGATCGAGTTGAGGCCAGCGACGATCGCGTCTCGCTCGGCCGCGGTGTAGAGATGCTCGCCAGCCTCCGTGCGGGAATCGAAGTCGAGGAAAACGTTCTGGAGGCGGCCGTTGAGCGGCGTCGCTGCCCCGCCGCGATCGTCGGCCAGATCGGCCCCGAGGAGAAGATTGCCGCGCCCGTTACCGCGGATCGTGTCGGCGGCAACGGTCCCGACGACACTCTCGATTCCCAGGGCATTCGTCAAAGCGAGTGTCAGGCCTGCCCGGACCACCTGGGGGGCCGTCAGCTCCAGATCGATCGTGATCCCCCCGCCGGTGAGCTGGGAGAAGTCGAGCGTGTCGATGCCGGCATTGGCGGCCTCATCGAGCACGAGCGTCCCCGAAACCCCGCCGACGAAAAACACCCGCTCGTCGCCGAAGCCACTGGCGACGCGGCCGACGAGATTTCGGCCGCCGATCACCGCGCGGTCATTCCCATCATCGAGGTTGACCGACAGGGTCACGCCATTGCCATGGAGCTCGTTGCCCGAGGCGTCGTTGACGAACACGTCATCCCCGCCACCGGCAGCGAAGACGATCGTCACGCCGTTGCCGTCATTGACAAGGACATTTGCCTCCGAGCCGCCGGTGACGTCAATCAGGCCCACCAGGTCGCCGTCGTTGCGCACCGCCCCGAACGCCGCGCCGGCCACCCGCACGAGGCCGACGCCATTGCCGGAGTTGGTGAGTGAGCTGAACCGGCCGCCGAGAACGTCGATCCGGGTGCCGGGGCCGGCACCGGAGTTGGCGAGATCCGAGAACTGGTCGTTGACGAGCGTGATCTCGGTGGCGTCGGCGAGGTTTTGGATCGATCCGAAACTGATCCCGGCGAGATTGATCTTCGTGCCGGTCCCCTTGTTGATCAGCGTGTCGAACTTGATCCCACCGAGGTTGATCGTGGCATTCTTCGTGATCAGGGTGCTGAACCTGGCACCCCCCGTGACGATCGAGACGAGGCTCCCCTCGTTGATGATCTGGCCGATCTCGGCGGCCGGAAGGACGATTGCGGCCCCGCTCACCGTCGACTCCACGGCGTCGAAATCGGCGCCGCCGAGATGGATCTTCGTGCCGGTTCCCTTGTTGATCAGCGCGCTGAACTTGATCCCGCCGAGGTTGATCGTGCCGGTCTGCTTGATGAGCGACTTGAAGTTCGCCGCGCCGATGTTGATCGACACTCCGTCGGCGGTGTTCACAAGCGTCTGGAAGGCGACCGCCCCGAAGGAGATCGGCGCCGTCTGCTCGACGAGGGACCCCAGATCGGCGCCGCCGAGATTGATCTTCGTGCCGGTCCCTTTGTTGATCAGGGTGTCGAACTTGATGCCGCCGAGGTTGATCGTGGCCGTCTGCTTGACCAGCGACTTGAAATTCGCGCTGCCGATGTCGAGGGTGGCCGCGGCGGCATAGTTGGCAAGGGTCTGGAACGTCGCTCCCGCCAAGGCGATCGAGGTCCCGGTCGCATGGCCGGAATTCAGGAGCGTGGTGAAGGTCGCGTCACGGACGGCGATCGTCGATCCGCTCGCGGCATTGACCAGCGCGTCGAAGGTGACCCGGGTGAGATTGATCCGTGCCCGACCGCCGACGTCGGCGAGGCCCGTCAGATCGACCCCCGGCAGGGAGACGGTGACCGGATCCCCGTTGACGAGCGTCGTGACTGTCGTGTCGGTCAGGTCGATCGAGACATCGCTGCCCGAGCTCACGAGGCTGCCGAGTTGCACACCGCCGAGATTGATCGTGGTTCCTGCGGCCCGGGTCACCAGGGCGTCGAAGTTGGCGGGGGCCGTCACGATCGACACGCCATCGGCGGTGTTGAGTATCCCCTGGATTTGAACTCCGCCGAGGTTGATCGTGGCCGTCTGCTTGATGAGCGACTTGAAGTTGGCCCCACCGAGGTTGATCTTCGTGCCACTCCCCTTGTTGATCAGGGTGTCGAACTTGATCGCCCCGACGGAGATTGCCCCTCCCTGGTCGACGAGCGTCCCGAAGTCGGCGCCACCGAGGTTCAGCGTGGCGAGGGCACCCTCGTTCAGAAGCGTCCCGAAGGTGACACCCGCCACGTTGATCGTCGCCCCGGCATTCTCCCCCGACAGGGCGGTGAAGTTGGCCCCGCCGACATTGATGGTCGAGCCGGTGCTCTGGTTGACCACTGCGTTGAAGGTGGCGCCGCCGAGGTTGATCGTGCCGGTCTGCTTGACGAGCGACTTGAAGTTGGCCCCGCCGAGGTTGATCTTCGTGCCGCTGCCCTTGTTGATCAGGGTGTCGAACTTGATCGCCCCGACGGAGATCGTCCCCCCCTGGTCGATGAGCGTCCCGAAGTCGATGGCGCCGACGGTGACGGTGACGTTGTCGGCGGTGTTCTCGAGCGAGCGGAAATCGATGCCGCCGACGGTGATGTCGGCGGTTTGCCGGTCCAGGGCGCTGAAGTCGGCTCCGCCGAGGTTGATCGTCGTGCCACTCCCCTTGTTGATCAGGGAGTCGAACTTGATCCCGCCGAGGTTGATCGTGGCCGTCTGCTTGACCAGCGATTTGAAGTTCGCGCCGCCGAGGTTGATCGTCGCCTGGAGCCCCTCGTTGACGAGCGAGGAGAACTGGGCCCCGGCGAGGTTGAGGATGGCCCCATTTCCGGTGTTCAAAATCATGCCGAACGTCGCCACCGACAGATCGACGATCGACTGCGGCGCCGCATTGACGAAGCTCTGAAAGGAGGCGTTGGCGAGGTTGATCACCGCCCCGGGCGAACGGTTTTCGAGCGTGGAGAAATTGGCGTTGGTCAGATCGAGGAGCGTTCCGGCCCCGCTGACGACGAGGTTCCCGAAGCCAGCCCCGGCCAGATTGACGGCGGCTCCGGCCTGCGGGAGCGAGAGGGTGGATGTGCCGAAGTTCGCGGCGCGGAGATCGGCGCTCGTCGCGCGGAGCGACACCGCATCGGCCAGCAGCGTCTGCCCACAGTGGATCGTGCCGGCTGATATCGACACGCTCCGCATTTTCTTGCCCACCAACAGCGTGTCGATCGCTGCCCCCGCCGGCGGGGCGGCGTCTGTCACATCGAGCGATCCGGCGCCGGCGTCGAGATTCAAAGTGCCATTCCAGGCGGCGACATCGAGCCGATCGCCGGCCACCCCCCCCGCCCCCGACGCAGTCCGAACCGAGATCGAAGCACTCCCGCTGGCCTGGAAGGCATCGACCCCCGCACCGAGATCGACATACAGCGAGCCGCCGACGGCCGCAGGGTTGAACGATCCTGTCACGCCACCACAGGGGAGGAGGATCGGCAGCGGCAGCCCGCCGGAGGTGACCGTGGCAGGGCCATCGGCGCTCACCGCGATCCGGTCGCTGCCGGAGGTCCCGTAGACGAGCAGATCGTTGCCGATCACCCCGGCGGAGAATACCGACACGGCCACGCGCCGCACGACCGGTGCCCCCCCACTGTCGTCGACGAGAACATCGAATGCGGTCGTGGCCCCGTCGGAGCCGGGATTGAGCGAAAGGAGGCCCGACGTCCTCCCGATCGTTGCCCAGGCCGGGGCATCCGCGCCGAGCGTGAACGACAGCCCCCCCTGATTCGCCGACGGAGCGGGGATCGCCATGCTCACGGTCGAGTATTTCAGAATGTTGGCCATCGGGTTGAAAGGCACGATCTGCGGCGCGAGCGTCGGGAAGAGGATCCCTGCTCCATCGAGGAGCGCCCGCGATTCGAGCCCTTCGACAGCGAGGATCGCTCCCCAACGGCCCCCGGCACGATCGTGACACGGCCGGGCCCCGGCCGTCCGCCGGAGCCGCAGTTTCCAAGCGCGGAGAATCCTGTCGCGGAGACGCATCCTGGCCATTCGCTGAAACTCCTTTGACAACGTTCGACCCGACCACGTTCGGTCGACCGACCCCGGGGCGGCACAACCCTCCGGTGCCACTGCTTTCGCCATCCCGTTGAACGAGGACTTTTCCCCGTTCGACGGACGGCATTCTAGCGACCGAAGCACGAGGTGTTCAGAATCATTTCCCCCCTCCAGATGAACCGGAATACTGCACCCCCTTGGGGGGGGGGTGCAACCACCCGCAACGCCCTGTTAGGCGAGTGTTACGCGACGGGAAAAACCGGTGCGGCGCACCATCCCCAGGCAGCCCCAAAAGCAGACAGGCAGGCCTGGCGGGGGTGGGGGGTGGTGGGGATTGAGGACCGGCACCTAGCGGTCACGGCCCGACGTGGACGTCGAGGCGATGACCGGCCCGGGGACTGCGCCAATACTCCCAGTGATCGGCGTAGCGCTGATCGGCAGGGGTGTGCCAATAGACGTCGAGTTGCCCCCACTTGCTCTCGACGAGCACGAAGCCCTTCTTCCCAGTCGCCTGCACGATCCCCGTATGGATCGGCACGCCGTCGTGGTCGCGGTAGACGATGAGATCGGAGGGCTGCGGATCGACGACCGGGGTGTAGCCGTTGTCGCGCAGAATGTCGTCGACTCGCGCGCCGTCGACGCAGAACTCGCCGTCGGTGAACACCCAGCCGTGGCAGTTGGAGAGCGCGTCGGCCCCCCCGGCGACGATCAGCCGCCCCGTATAGCCGTCGGGAACCGCCCCCGGCGCCACCGCCGCGCTGAGCCGCTTGACGTCGATCGGCGTCCCCCGGTCGGTGAGCATCGTCACCCCCGGCACGGCGATCGTCTGGGCGATCCCGATGTCTTCCATGGCTGCCGGCCGGGGCGCGGCAAGACTTTGGAACAGCAGCGCGGCCGCGACCATCGGCCCGATGGCCAGGAGCACGCCACCCCACCGACACCCCACCGAGGAGCAAGTGAGCGGCCACCACCACCGCCGCACTCCCGGCAGCAGCGCGGCGGCCAGGGCGAACGCGACGACCGAGGCCGCCGTGATCAAGGCGATGAGCGCGATCCAGACCGGCATGGTGGGCGTCTCGTGGTGGGGGGCGGCGTCCCGGGAGGGCCGGGGTTCCCGCCTTCTTTTCAACGCTTCTTCAACGGCCCGCCCGAAGGGAATGTTTTGAAAAAAAGGCCATTTCACGTCTTTTCCGCCCCAGACAAGCCTCCGCGCGGAACGGCGCCCACTCTTGGGAGTGATTCGATCGATCCCTTGCAGCGCCGATCATCGACGCCATCGATGGCGTGCTAGCACGCTCCGCCCACCGAAAATTCTCCGCAAGAAGCTCGAAAACGGCGTTCGCCGGCGGCACAGGACCGGTCTCCGATCGGACCGACAAACTGACCTTGGCGGCCCCGCCATGGATGGTGTTCGATGCTGCCGCCACGGGCCCGCAGTGCCCCGGCCGGATCGGCATCCATCAAGGTCTGGAGTCCCTTGTCAGGGGGGAGTTTCATGTCCGAGGAATCGAACAAACTCGGCGTCTATGGTTACGCGGTCATGTACCGTCTGCAGCCCGGCGGCCGGTGGATGGTCGACCAGGACGACGAGTACCGGACCCTGCCGGCCCACTACCGCTCCCTCGACGAAGCCCTCGATCGGGTCGGCTTCATGCGGCTGAAGAAGGTCGAAGCGAGAGTGGCGGCAATCGTGGCCGAAACAACCGACAGCGCGGAGGAATTCGAGCCCCACCACGGGCCCTGAAGGGGGCGCGGGGCCGGGCTCATTCCGAACCGACGCGGGCGAAGCGGGGGATGCTCTTGCCGTCGACCTCGACCGCTCCGCTGAACATCGCCAGCGGCCTGACCCACAGGGCCCGCTCGCCATACTCCTGCCGATAGACGACGAGCCACTCCTCCGTCTCGCTGTGTCGCGCCACGCCGAGCACGGTGTAGTCGTTTCCCTTGTAGTGGCGATACCGACCCGGTTCGATCGCTCCCCTCATTCTCGTGTCCCTCGGGCTGTGGTTCTTGTCCTCAAAGGCTGGGCCGCCGGTCAGTGAAGCGCCGTCCGCCGCGCCTCCCGGTCGAAGCGATCGGGTATCGTAGCGGCTCCACCGCCCCCTTTTGCCCGCCGACGGCCCCTTCGCCACCCGATGCGGCCGCGGCCGCTCCCTGAAAAGCCGAGGGGAAACGATCCATGATTGTGCGGTGGGGGCTGCAGCGACCGTTCCCAGGCCCCCTGAATCCGGCCCCGGCACCGCGAAACTCTCGCGGCCGTGGGACGTTCAATTGGGCGATCGCACGCTTCGAAACGAGCTCCAGGCCGCCGGCACGAACCCACTCTTTAGAGGGAGTTGCTGACGAGGCCGTCCGATTCCCGGGAGTCCTGTCATGCGCACGTTGTCTGGTGGTGAAGTCCGGCGTGCCCTTGCTGCCACCGAGCGGAGCTCGAAGTCCGGGAGGGATCTCTCCACCCGGATGAAACGGGGCGCGCTCGCCGCCGGGGCCATGCTCCTGCTGACGCTGCTCACCGGCTGGGCGCTCGGCTGGTATTCGACGCCGCCGCAGGTGATCGAAGTGCGGGAGGCGATCAACGAGCAGATCGCCGAGCTCGACAAGGTGAGCAAAGGCCAATCCCCCTTCGCCGGCGGACCGGACATGGGCAAGGTGCGCGATTCGATGCGTCATCTGCCCGAAGGGATGCGCGATCAGGTGCGGCGCGACTTCGGGCGCCTCATGGAGGCCGGCGAGACGGCCCAAGTGAACTCCTTCTTCATTCTTCCGCCTGCCCAGCGTCAGGCCGAGCTCGACCGCCGCATCAAGGCGGAGGACGACGCTCGGAAAAAGCGGTCCGCCGATCGGGCCAAGGGGGGCAACCGCGGCAGCCAGCAAGGAACCGCCTGGGGACAGCCGGGGGGGGCCCGCCCCGGCGACGGCCAGACCGCCGCCGCCAACCGGGGAGCCGGTGCCGGTGGGCGTGGCCCCGGCGGGGGCGGCGGACCAGCGAGCGGTGGTGGCGGCGCGCGTGGCGGTTCCTCCGAGGAAGACCGCAACAAACGGCGCAAATCGATGCTCGACAACTCCGATCCGGAGCAGCGAGGGCGGCGGGCCGAATACCGTCGTCAGATGGAGGAGCGTCGCCAACAGGTCGGCGGCGGCAGCGGTCGACCCGGGCGGTGAAGCCCGGCGCCAACGCCTCCAAAACGGTCGACTCTGGCAAAGACTGACGGTCGCGGGGGCCCTGCCATCCGTACGACCGGCGCAGGATGGCCATTTTGGGTCGGGACTGCGGGCGCTCCGTCAGCTCCGCCGATTCCCCTGTCAACGCCCGGGACCGTTCCGGCGGCGCAGGAGCGCCGCGACGCCGGCGCGTCACGGGGAACGCCATCATGTGGATGCACGACGCAGCGCAGCTTCGCTGGCTGAAGCGGGTGACGCGGAGCATTTCCTGGCGTCCGGAATGGGTGCGTGAGCACGACGCGAAAGGGGCCGGGCCGGCCAGTGCGGGGGTGAGCGCCTCCCCGATCACGGCGACGGTCCGAGCCGTGCCGGAAAGGGGTGTGACGCGCGGTGAACGACGCCGCGCCGCCCCGACGTTCCGGGCCAGACTTCGCGTCGCCCGCCCATGCCGGCAGGGGTGAAGGGAGCAGGGCGGGGCGGCGCGCAGGCGAGCCGCCCCGCCGTCCCCGCGGCGGTCCCTGACGATCGACGATCGACCACGAACCCCCCCGGGCCGGGCCGGCTGACATACACTTCGCACACGGTCCTCCACCACCTCCCTCTCCACGGAACCTCCTCACCATGGCCAAGAAGTCCGCTGCCACGACCTCGCCGTTTGCTCACCTCCGCGACCTGTTCACTGCGGCGGAGCGGCAGGTGCTCGATTCGAGCTTCGGTACGGCGCTCGCCAGCGCCACACACACGCAGATCGAGGCCGCGACGAAGCAGGCCCGCGTGTTGCGCGACAAGTGGCGCGACCTGACGGCGGGCCAGGGAAGGAAGACGAAGCGGGCCGCCGCGCCCGTGACGGAAGCCAACAGCCGCAGTCACGAGAAGGCCGACGTTTTTCACGAGGCGGTCGATCGCCTCGAGAAGCGTCTCGGCGAACTGGCGGCGGCCGTCGGTGGCATGCTCCCCGGTAAGGGGACGACCGCCCGCGCCAAGGCCCGCGACAAAAAGCTCTCGGGCCGGGCGGCCCGGCGGACCTCGGAACGACCGCTCGCTCCCGCGGCCCCCGCACATTCGATCGCTCCCCCGCCGGTGCGAACGAAGGTGGCGCTCCCGCCGGCCCCGCGGCGCGGCGCGAAGCCGGCCGCGGCCGTCGTCGCTATCCCGGCGGTCACACCCGTCGCGACGGCGGTGAAGCCTGCGGCCGAGGCGAAGCGGAAGCTCGCCAAGCCCGCCGCCACGATCTCGAAGAAGGCCCGTGTCAACCGTGCCGCGCTCGCCCCCGCTGCCGGAGCCCAGGCCATTTCGCTCGATCGCTCCAAGCAACGGTCGGCCTTCACCGCCGCGAAAGCGGGGCGGCTGAAGCTCAAGGGGGCCGACACCCGCCGTGTCGGCCATACCGTGGCCCGGGGGAAGCGGCAGCAAGCGAAGCGCGACGGTCGCTGAGACCGGTCGCGGCGGGCGGCGGATGCCCCGTCAGCCGGCCGCGGCCTTCTTGACGGTCTGACGAAAGTCCCACGGCGGCACCGGCTCGGGTTGCGACCACAACCCGAGCCGGCGCGTCTGGGCGTCGGCCTGGAGTGTGGCGAGCGTCGTGTCACGGGAATAGTCGGCATAGTGCCAGGCATTCCCCGTGGCGACCATCTGCCGATTGACGTCGGAGCCATTGAGCTGCAGGTGGGCGATCCAGCGGCCGTACCGGTCCTTCCCCTCCTCCGTCACCGTGACCGTCTTGCCGAACACCATCTCGGCGAGTGCTTCCCGCGACACCTTGCCGTAGTCCTGGCCGAGCTCGGGGGCGTCGATCTCGGCCAGCCGCACCTTTTGCTGCGTGTTCGTCTCGTCGAGACAGGTCAGCGTGTCGCCGTCGTGAACCCCGACGACCCGCCAGACATGCGTGCTCGTGCGGCCGGGAGCGGGATTCGACAGCGACTCCATCGCCGGTTGCGGCGGGGCTGGATCGGCTGCCGGCGGCGCGGTGCTGACCGGCGTCAGCGGCGGCGCCGTTGCCGGCGGCGGCGGGATCGACGCGGTGGGCGGCGCGGCGTCGCTGGCCACGACCGCGCCGGCGGCGGCCGCCGTGCCGGCCACCATAGCCGGTGCGGCATCGGCGGCGGAGGAAAAAGGGGCGACCGGCGCCGACACCCATTGCGTCTCCGCGGCCGGGGGCACGACGGCTGCCGGCGGGGGAGGCAGAGGCGCCTGCGCGACCATCGGCGCGGGAGGCGCGACGGGTGACGGCGGCGGCACAACCGATTGCCCGGCCAGCGCCGGGGCTCCGGCGGGATACTGATAGGGCACCGGCGCCGAACGCATGACCGGAAGAGCGGCGACCACCGGCGTCGCGCCGCGCGATTGGTAGGCCCAGCCGGGGGGTGGGCCATTGGCCTGGATGCGGTTGACTTGGCGCGTCACCGGGGCCCGCGCCGCCGGGGCCTGCGCCACCGGCGGCCCGGCCACGTACGTGAAGACATACGTCGGCGCCACATGGACCGTGATCGGCTTTCCATCAGGACCGATCGCCTGATAGGGGATCGCCTGCGGCTGCCAGCCGGGCGGAATCGCCCCCCCCTGAATCACGGCCGTGGGGACGGCATACGCCTGCGCCACGGGGAAGGCACCGCTCGGCGGCGGTGCCACGGCCCCGGGCTTGCCGTCCACATCTCCGGCCTTGGACGGCGTGCCGCCGGTGGCCCACGGGTTCACCGCGCTCGCCGCCGCCTCGTCGGCGGCGCAGGCGACGCCATGCGCCCCGAGGATGACGACAACGGCCAGGCCGACCATCCAGGCGCGGCCTCGGCAGCGGACAGACCACCGGCGCGGACGGTCACCATCGACCGTCGCGTTCCGATCGAATTGCCGGTTCAGCCGTGGCACGAAGGCATCCTCGGGCCTGCCAGCCATCAGCGGGGCAAAGCAAACCCCGCACTTCAACGATCGGAAGAACGGAGCCGAGGATTCAGCCGCAGCGGCGCCGGACGGTAACCTTGCGGCGACCTGGGGGATTGGGTTGAACTGGGGGAATTGCCCTGCCCCGTCCGGATGGCGGCGGCACGCTCCAGGCGAGAGGAAGACCCGTGGTGACCAACCCGAGCGAGCGACGAATCGCACGGTGGGGGGCCCTCCTGCTCCTCGTCGCGGCGGCGCCAGGACTTCCCGGTCGCAACGCCGCCGCCGAACCGGCGCGGGGAGCGCTGGTCGACGTCGGGCGACTCGAGGCGACAGCCCGCCGGGCCGAGCTGCGTATCGTGACCGGCAAGCGGCTCGTCCTCGTCACCGACCGACCGGCGCGGGCCGGTGACGGCGTCGACGATCTGCCGCAGATCTTCGACGAGGCCTTCGCCGCGTGGTGCGATCATTACGCCATCGATCCGCAGACGGTACCGGCTTGGCGGGCCTTCGGCTGCCTGATGTCGGATCGGGAGCCGTTCCGTGCTGCCGGTCTCCTCCCGGTCGACGGCACGATCCCCGACTTCGCCAACGGCTTCTGTGACCGCAACCGCTTCTGGCTCGTCGATCCGCCGAACCCTGCCTACCGCCGCCACCTCCTCCTCCACGAGGGGGTCCACGCCTTCACGCTCACGCTCCGCGCGCTTGCCACTCCCACCTGGTACACCGAGGGGATCGCGGAGCTCCTCGCCACGCATCGCCTCGAGGCGGGGCACTTCCTGCCGACGCCGATCCCGCGCCGCGCCGACGATGTCGAGCAGCTCGGCCGCATCGAGGCGATCCGCCGGCTCCGCTCGAGCGGCGAGATCCCGGGGCTCGCCGACGTCTTCGCCACGCCCCCGTCCCCACGCCACGACATCCCCGCCTACGCGGCCAGCTGGGCGGCAACGGCTCTCCTCGCCGGGCATCCGTCCCACGCCCGACGCTTCCGCGCGCTCGAGTCGGGCCCCCTCGACGCCCGCCTCACGGCCCGGCTGGAGGGGAGCGCAGGCTGGGATGGCGATCTGGCGGCGCGCGACTTTGATGCCTTCACCGACGACCTCGATCACGGCTACGACTTCGACCGCTCCGCCATCGAGTGGATCGACGGACGGCCCCTCACCCGCCGCGCCACCTGCTTCGTCGCCGCTGACCGGGGCTGGCAGCCGAGTGGCTCTTCGTTACAGGCGGGAAGAGTGGCCGAGCTTGTCGCCTCCGGGCGGGCAGGCGTCGGCCGGGCCGGGGCGATCGATCTGGAGAGCACGGCCGACGGGATCACGCTCCGCTGGTATCGCGGCCGCCCCCTCGGCCGGCTGCTTGTCGCCCAGTGGGCCGTCCCCGCTGAAGGGGGCCGGCCCCGGTTTGTCGTCGTCGCCGAAGGGGCGGCGGCCCGGTTCACGGCGATCACAGCCGGCGGCCTGTACCTCAAGCTCAATGCCCCGCCGGGGGAGCTGGCCGGCTTCGACGGCGGCCTCGATGTCGCGCTCTCCCCCGTAGCCCCCCCGGCGCCGCAGCGGCGTCGCGGCGAGGTGCGTTGAACCCTCCTGATGGTTGTGTCAAAGTGCCGTCCATGAACACGACCACGAAGAACATAGATACATCGATGAATCAGCCCGCTCTCTCCCGCCGCGCCCTCGGCCGTGGTCTCGTCGGTGGGCTGCTCGCCGCAGCGACGGCCGCCGCCGCCGATCTTCCCCCGTCGAACCGGCGCCGGGGGATCCCCCTCGGGTTCGACAACTTCGCCGTCCGGGCGATGGGGTGGAACGCCCGCGAACTGATCGACCACGCCGAAAAGCTCGGCTGCGATTCGCTGTTCATCACCGACTTCGGCCCCTTCGGCGGGCAGACCGACGACGACTCGCTCGACGAGATCGGCCGGTACGCCGCCGACCGCGGCGTCGGCCTCGAGCTCGGCTCGTGGAGCATCTGCCCGACGTCGACCACCTTCCGCAAGGATTGGGGCAGCGCCGAGGATCATCTCGCCCTCGGGATTCGGATGGCGAAGGATCTCGGCTCGAAGGCCTTTCGGGTGATCCTCGGCAACCACCAGGACCGTCTCACCGACGGCGGCATCGACGCCCGGATCGCCGACACGGTCAAAGTGCTCGAGGCCTGTCGGTCGCGGGCGATCGACGCCGGCGTGAAGATCGCGGTGGAAAACCACGCCGGCGATCTCCACTCCCGCGAGCTCAAGCGCCTCGTCGAAGAGGCCGGCCCCGACTTCGTCGGCGTCAATTTCGACTCCGGCAACGCCCTGTGGACGCTCGAAGATCCCCTCGCCGCGCTCGAGACCCTCGCCCCGCATGTCGTCACGACGAGCCTCCGCGACGGCCAGGTGTGGCCGAGCGACAAGGGGGTGAAGGTGCAGTGGACGGCGATGGGGGAGGGGTGCGTCGACCTGCCGGCGTTCTTCGATTATTTCCAGAAGCATTGCCCCGGGGTCGTTGTCCACATCGAGACGATCTCCGGCTTCGCCCGCGAGCTTCCCTTTCTCGAGCCCGACTTCTGGAAGGCCTTCCCAGCGATGCCCGCCGCCGACTTCGCCCGCTTCGAGGCCCTCACCCGCCGCGGCCACGCCATCGATCCCTTTCGAGCCCCCGATGGCGACGCCCGCAAGGGGGCCGAGCAGACCTATCAGCTCGCCGATCTCGAGCGGAGCATCCGCTACTGCCGCGACACCCTCGGGCTCGGTGTCCGGGCGTAGCAGGCTGGGGCCAACGTCGGATTCACAGGCCCGGCGCGGGCGCTCAACGGCTGCCATCGGGCACGACTTGATTGGAGAGAGACCGAGGTGTGCGCCCACCACACCCATCCCCTTGCCGGGGCCAGAAAGACCGGGGTGAGACCGGGGCTGGAGGCCGTGGGGCCTACTTCCGCCCCAGTCGGCGCTTGGCTCGCTTGATCGACTTCGCCTCAGCGCGGTGCCGCCGCTCGTCCTGGCGGTACATGCGGACCGCCTCGGGATGCGACTCCCTCCAGACGTCGGGGCGCAGCGAATGGTAGTCGCTGCATCCGGCGAGAAGCTTGTCGAGGACGTCCTTCACATAGATGAAGACGTCGAGATCACATTCAAGCGCACTGCTGACGAGCGTGAAGAGATCGGCAGCGCGATAGCCCGCCGCGACGCTGCCGATAAACATCCAGTTCTTCCGCCCCAAGGCCACCTGCTTCATGAGCTGCTCGGTGAGGTTGTTGTCGATCGGCATCAGGCCGTCATCGAGATGGACCAGCAGGTGCTCGAATTGGTTGTTGATGGTCCGGATCGCCTCGCCGAAGGGCTCTTTTGGCATCACGTTGGCCACGGCGTCGCTGGCCAGGTAGGCCCGCATCTGCTCCCAGATCGGCTTCGACTCCAGTTGCCGGATCTCGCGCCGCGCCTCCGGCGTGAAGTCGTGGGCACGCGCCTCGATGTCGTAGAGATCCTGAAACCACTCCAAGAGCACGTGGGCATGCACCGGGTGATTCGCCTCCGCTTCAAACACCTTCCTTCGCGCGTGCGCCGCGCACGCGGCGCGGATGATCCGTCCGTCGCTCCGCGTTCGCACCGCCTCGTAGCCGGAGTAGCAGTCGGCCATCAGGCTGCCGCTGAAGCCTTCTAAAAACAGCTCCGGACCGTCGCGATGCCGGCTGACGGTGAAGTCGAAGAGGTTGATGGGGTCGGTGATGCTCCGATAGACCCACATCCGCGCCGTGATGCTGCCCCGATCCTCCGCCTGCGCAGCCGCGATCACCTCGCGGGCGCGGTGCGCCTTTGGATCGTCGTCATCAAGGGGAGGCGGAGAGTCTTTCACGATCAGCGTCACCGTCGTGTCGTCGGTGCCGATGATCGGTCCGGCCCGCACCACCTCCCGGAGGTGCGCGATGAAAGGCCTGATGAGCTTCGCCGCAGCCATCTGCACGTTCAAAAGCGTGCTTCGTGCCGGCGTCCAGCCGCACGAAGCGAAGAAATCCTGCTGGCGGTAGATCGGCAGGTGATACCCGTGTTTCGCCACGATGATTTCGGCCGCGACGCTCGTGTCGTATCGGTTTCCCTCGACCAGGCCGACTGGCCGATCGGCTTCGACCACGCCGCATTCGGGAGCTGTTGGGCAAGTGAGCTTGGGGATCCCCGTCCGCCGCACGACGATCTTCGGCGGCACGATCTCGAGCGTTTCCAGCCAGTCGAAGCCGAATATTTTCCGCTCGCCGTGCGTCGGGCACGTCTTGAGATGGGCGGGCACCGGCAGCTTCACTTCGTAGCGCGGGAGGTGGGCGGGGAGCTGTTCGTTGCGGGGCTTTTTTTCTGCCTGCTTGCGGCGCTCGTAGCTCTGAATCGTTTCCTCACGCGGCATCCGCGATCCCCTCCGCGGCGTCGATGATCTCCGGCGTGTTGCCAAAGTCGAGCACAAATTGCTTCGGGTCGGTCGTGTAGCGCTCGAGCTTTTTGCGGAAGGCGAATTGGAGCGCCGCATCACGCTCCTTCTCGAGCCGCGCGATCTGTGCAGCTTGGTCGCGCATGATCGCGTGACAGGCGGTGAGATCGTTTGGTAAGCGGAGTTTCATCGTCATGCGCGCATCATAAAAACCTTTTTCGAAAAGCGCAATCGCCATTTTGGCAGTCGCGCGGATTTTTTTACGTGAGGACTCGCTGGTACCGCTTCCTGCGCTGCGCCGACTCCAGTCGCACGCCACCGAGGATCATCGCCAGCTGCGTCTTGTCGATCCGCACGCGATGTTCGCCGTCCTTTACAGCCACCGTCTCGAAGGTCCCCTGCTCCAGCCGCTTGTACCAGAGCGCGAAGCCGTCGCCGTCCCACCACAGGGCCTTGAGCCGGTCGCGGCGCTTGTTCACAAACAGAAAAAGGCTGCCGTCGGCGGGGTCGCCACCGAAGCTCCCGCGGATGATCCCCGCCAGGCCGTCGAAGCTCTTCCGCATGTCGGTGGCGCCCGAGTGGAGATAGATCGTCGGCGGAGGTGCAATGCTCAGCATGGCTGGGCCTCGCTCGCGAGCGCACGGACCGCGGCCTTCACGAGGTCCTCTCGGTCCTCCGGGATCTCCATCACCGCGCCGCTTACGAACCGGATCGTCACGGCCTGACGGCTCACGACTTCGACCGGGTCGAAGTGGGCCACCGGCAGAGCTGGCGTCGACCAGGCCGCCTCAGTGGCCGATGCGTCGCGGAGCTTCCTCTGCCTGGAGTGGAAGGTCGCGACCGACACTCCCTCGCGAACGCAGAATCGGGCCACCGTGAGCCCTGAATCACTGAAGCGGGCAATCCGCCGCTCCCACGCCGCGGTCTTCCGCGGATCCGACTGCCGACCCATGAATCGCCTCCTTTTGGACGGGATCTTTGATCACCGTCTGGAGGCTATCAGGGCATGCAAGAGTGGTTGTGGTGGGCGCTCCCGCGGTAGGTGCTGTCGGAAAGGAGACGGCTCCCCTTGTCGGTCACGAGCCCCGTGCCGGTCCGGTTGCCGGTGTTGTCGTAGCTGTACGACTCTTTCGTCAGGCTCGCAAGGCTTATGAATCTCTCATCACTGATGAACACAACATTAGAGACCACGTAGCGTATCGTTATAAAGCCCGCAGCGGCAGCTCATTTGCCGTGCGGAGTGACTTAGCGGCACGATCTCGATCAAAGCTCCACACCGCTCGCACTTAACGCTGAGCACTTTTCCGTGCTGCTCGAATTCCTCCAACGCCCTCAATGACGTGTCCAGACTCGCCTTCTTTACGGCTTCGGGTTCCCAATGGCTCATGACTACCTCTTAAAGTAGGGTAGCTGCGGAAGCAACTCCCGAACTCTCGTTCCTGACTCGCGAGCACGCTCCACTGCGTCTCGCAAAAGCTGCATCTTCTCGACGTTGCTAAGGCCGCTTAATTGCCTACCAACAAGGCTCGCCTGAACCTCGTCAAGAAGAGTGCCTCCCGGCAATGACTTGCCGGCTCGTGTTGTGATCATATGCCCTGCCTCATGAGCAACAACGGCTCTGGGCGTCATGCGATTCAACACGCTTCGCGAAGTCGTGCTTGCCGAAGACGGCAGCACATTTGGTCCAATGAGTATCTTGTCAAACGCATCCGAATAAGCTGATGTGCTACGGACGAATTGGATATCGCTTGGCCCCACTCCAATCTGCCCCGCCATTTTGCGGACCTGCGAAATCTGCTCCGTGGACAGTGCGTCGGTATTTCGTACACTGCCTGCTCTTTCAACTTGCCGCAGATTACTCGCTGCGTTCATCCCAACACCAGCCACGTCGTCAAATCGCCCGGCGACACGAACCACGTCACTCGCGGTATTGCCGCCGATGCGTGCAACCCTCGCGGACATCTTCAATGCGGCAGCAGCACCGTCCCCGATGAACGGTGCGGCCGTCGCGGCAATTCCTGCGGTCGCCAATGCGAGGTCTGTCTTCGTCGATTTCCCAAAGGGAAGTTCTGCAGCAGTGTACGCCCAATCGATCGCATCCGGAACGATCCCGAACAGCGGCACCGCCCCTGCGATCGAGAGGGTGCTGTGAACCCCAAGGCTCACGCGGTCGTAGCCCGACAGCGAGCGGGTATCGGGAAGCGATGACTGTGGCGTGATCGCGCCGCTCGACGAGCGAGTCACCAAAAACTCCCCGAACGGCACACCCCGATCCGACTTTCCGGTGAAGGTGTTCGCAGGCGAACTCGCCCCGCTCGCCAGCAGCCCATACGCTCCCCACCCGGCTGCCGGGACGCTGCCCTTCCCCCCATACCCAGCCCACTTGGCCGTCAGGCCGCTTGGGTCGACGCGATCGAGCGGATCGTTGCCGACGTAGCGGAAGAGATTCGTGTCGC
>JBBAVV010000054.1:9758-33485 GCA_040397545.1 Pirellulales bacterium | reverse complement strand
ACCCCATCCACTCCATCACCTTCTCCCGCGCCCCGCTCGTAGAAGTGGCCATGTCGGTGCAGTTCGACGCGCCGCGGCGGCTCACGCAGGCCCACCTCGGGGCCTATTGGGCCTCGCAACGGGACCAGTTCCCCACGGTGCACTCCACCCAGGGATTGCCCGCGATCAACGAGGAGTTCGCCGGCGGTCGATCGTGGCTGCCCCCGGCGCTCCGCCTGGCCCTGGCGGAGGAGCCCGACACCCGCGTGCAGATGACTTCCGCCGACAAAGCGTGGGTCCAGCAGGTGCAGGCCAATCGGCTCGTCGTGAATTGGCGAAAGGGTGACGCCCCAGAGAGCGAATACCCGCGGTTTTCGGGAACGCTCGAGCGGTTTCTCGCGTCGTGGCGGGCGTGGAACGCGTTTCTCGGCCGTGTGGGCGTTTCTCCGGCGACGCCGGCGGTCTGGGAAGTCGTTTACGTCAACAAGATCCCCCGCGGCGAGTTGTGGAAGTCGTCCGCCGACTGGCCGGGGGTTTTCCCCGGGCTGTGGTCCGGGCCGTTCGCCGCCATCGAGGGGGCGATCCTGGCGGGCCTCCAAGGGCAGTGGGTCTGGGAGACGGCCGATCCGCCGGCACGGCTCTACGTGGAGCCGAAGCCTGCCCGAGGGCCCGCGCCCGGCCATGAGGAGCTTTTGTTCGTCACCCTCACGGCCCGGGGCCGGGTGGGGTTGTCGCCCGAGGATTCCACAACAGAGAATGGCAAGGAGGCGCCGATCGAGCGAGGGCTCCGCTGGGGGCACGGACTGATCGTCGGTGCCTTCGACTCGCTCGCGTCGAGTGCGGCCAAGAAAGCGTGGGGACGACATGACGACTGACACGTCGATCGCGACGATCGATGCCCGCCGCCCGACCGGCATCGAGGCTGCCCCGGACGCCATCGCCACCTCCTCCCGCGCGGACCACGCAGCGGTCTGGGATGCGTGCATCGACGCACTGCTCGCGATTCGGAACGGCGGCGGGTCGATCCCAGACCCGGTGCCTGCCAATCAGACGATCAACGCCGCCATCAGGATTCTCAAGGAGATGCGGCGGGAGGACCCGACCAACACGCCCATCAGCATCGTCCCTGCCCCCGAGGGGGGTATCATCGTGGAGTGGCGAAGCGACCGGGACGGCATCGAGACGATCGGGACGGCGTCATTCCTCAACGATGGCTCTATCGAACTGGTCACGTATCGAGACGGCGTCGCGGTCGACGTGCAGACGCTCGAGGAACGGTTTCCGACTTGATCGATCATGGCCGCACGTGACGATCACGATTCCGCCAGCGAACTGACCCCTCCGGTCGATGGACTCGAGCTCGTCGCCCGTCAGATCAGGGAGGGGGGCGGAGAGCCGCTTTACTTCGACACCACGCGAGCCGCGCCGCCGTTCGTCCACCGCTCGCTCTTTCTTCCATCTCGGAACGACGCAAGCGGCCTCTCCCTGATCAGACTCCGGCATCGATCCGAAGTCTGGGCGGCCTTTCGATCAGAGACGCCCCAGCACCGCTATCGGCTCACCCGGTTGCTCGCATCCGCTCTCATCGAGATCGCGCGAGAGGCGGGGATCGAGTGGCTCCACTTCGATCCTTCTGCGGATGATCTCGATCGGCAGCATGGGCACCCGTGGGCCCACTGCAACGTCCGGGAGATCAATCGAACCGATTACGACAACTCCGCCGACCCCGATGCCAAGCGCCGCATCCTGACATGGGCGGAAAAGGTCTCCAGGTTTGTCACCCTGGCCGATGTCAGCGCCCCGTTCCCTCCCCCCGATCCGGCCCACGACCGCTATCGGCCAGATGGCGAGTGAGTTCATGCCCATCCCCCCCTTCCACGAAATCTTCGTCCCCCTCCTGCGGCGCTCCGCTGACGGCAAGGACTGGACCCTCGCCGCCCTGCGTGGCCCGATCGCCGATGATTTCGGCCTCACCGAGGCCGAACGGGCGGAATTGCTGCCGAGCAACACGCAGAGCCGGTTCGTCAATCGGCTCTGTTGGGCCAAGATCCATCTGGAGCGGGCCGGACTTCTGACGCGTGTCCGGCGCGGCGTGTTCACCATCTCCGACGCCGGACGGAAGGTCCTTGCGGAGAACCCAGCTTCGATCGACCTCGATTACCTCGACCGGTTCGAGTCGTTTCGGGCCTTCCGGCAGCAGCGGAGCACCGAGGAGGCGCCGGCCACGGAGGCCGCTCCTGAGCCCGTCTCCGTCGAGGAGACCCCCGACGCCATTCTCGAAAAGGCCCACGGGGCACTCAACGACGAGCTCGCCGCCCAAATCCTCGACGAGATCGCTGACCGTTCTCCGGCGTTCTTCGAGAAGATCGTCCTCGATCTGATGAAGGCGATGGGCTACGGCGGATGGGGCGAAGCCGCCGGCCGGCTTACCGGTGCCGGGGCCGACGAGGGGATCGACGGCCTGATCCACGAGGATCGGCTCGGCCTCGAGACGATCTACCTCCAGGCGAAGCGCTGGGCCGGCTCCGTCGGCCGCCCCGACATCCACAAGTTTGTCGGTGCCCTCCACGGCCGACGGGCCCGGAAGGGGGTGTTCATGACGACGAGCACGTTCACGCGCGAGGCGATCGACGACGCCGGCCAGATCGACACGAAGATCGTGCTCGTCGACGGCCGCACGCTCGCCCGGCTGATGATCCTCCACGACGTCGGGTGCAGCCCCGCCCAGACGTACGTCGTCAAGAAGCTCGACAGCGATTCCTTCGTGGAAGACTGAGATTTCTCGAAGACTACGCCGCTACCCGATATCATTTGGGGATCCGTTTCGTTCCTCCAAGAGATGGCCGCAATCGACGAGGCGGACTCCGTCGGAGGCCGATCGACCGTGGGCCACTTCCGCGACGTTGGCGATTCTCACGAGCCGGGGCTTTGAATGAGCTGGCTTCTATTTCTCGACGAGAGCGGCACGGACCATGGCGGCTGCCCCTATGAGGTGACCGGCGGCGTTGCGATTCATGCCAGCCGGCTCTGGCCCTTCATCAAAGACGTTCGTCGCCGGGAGCGTGACGCATTCGGGGGAGCGCTCCACGAGTTCGGCGCGGAACTGAAGGGCTGCAAGCTTCTCAATCGCACTTCATACCAACGGGCCAGCCAAGGAACGGAATTGGCCGATGTCGACCGTCAACGACTCTGTCGCAGCTTCTTGACGAAGGGGCTGGAGCATCGGCCTCCGAACCGCATGGAGTTCACCGCATTTGGACAGGCCCGGCTGGCGATGGCCAAGTGGATCGTCGAAAGCTTGCTCGACCATGGTGCTGTTCTCTTCGCTGCGGCCATTCCTCGTGGCACGAGACGGCCAAGAGGGCACGCCCTCGACGATTACCTCCGGAAAGACCACGTATTTCTTTTGGAGCGATTCTTCTATTTTTTAGAAAGGGAAAGGCAACACGGCATCCTTGTCATGGATGCGATCGAGAAGGGGGCCGATCGCAGCCTGGCCCATCGAATGGAACGCTACTTCGAAAAAACCGCCCAGGGGCGGCTTCGATCCACTTGGATCGTGCCCTCCCCCTTTTTTGTCTCGTCGGACATGGCCTATCCCGTGCAAGCAGCTGATCTCGCGATCTACTGCGTCAACTGGGGATATCGACTCGCGCCAGGCATGCAGGGCGAATGCCGCGAAGAACTGCGCATGGACTTCGAGAACTCACTCCGACGACTCGAATTCCACGGAGACGGGGAACGAGACGGCGAGGTGTTCCGGACGCACGGAATCGTCTGCGTTCCAGACCCCTACTCAAACCGGCAGTGAACGCCGAGAGCCTCGGCCAAAAAAAAGGAGACAAGCCCCGTGGCATCGCCCCGAAGAGCGACAGCCAGGTTATGTCTCCATTGCCATGGTCGCCCAGATCGATGGGTGTGTCAACTGCGGTGACCGGCTCAGATTTCTCGCCGCTGTGGCCATGACGGCCCAGGAGAAAGGTTTTCCCGGAAAGACGGCCATGAAATCCGGCAGCGGAAGCGCCGGCGATCCGAATCGTCGCATCGACGTCAGGGGGGCGGATCCGCGGACTGAGCCATGACTGCAAGTGACTGACGACTCCACGGATTCTGCGCCGACACCCATCAACGACACCGCCCCGGAGCATCTCTGCCCCGGGGCAGTGGTCGTCGTTTCGGAAACGCTGTCGGTGAGGCTGGGCCCGATCAGTGGGCCTTGCCGGTGGTGACCGGCGCGCGCTCCGGGATCCGCATGCAGTAGAACGAGCGCCACACGAAGTAGAACGCCACCAGGAGCATTACCACGCCGACGATGCCGGTGTAGTCAAACGGCTTCGCGGCGCCGGTGAGGTGATTGCCCGCCGCATCGACCGGATGGCGGATCTTGACCGCGATCTCGACGGCCAAGAGGCCGAAGAGGGTCGAGAACTTGATGATCGGGTTGAGGGCCACGCTCGTCGTGTCTTTGAACGGATCGCCGACCGTGTCGCCGACCACCGTGGCGGCATGGAGCGGGGTGTTCTTCTCGCGGAGATCGACCTCGACGAGCTTCTTGGCGTTGTCCCAGGCGCCGCCGGTGTTGGCCATCGAGATCGCCTGGAAGAGACCGAAGATCGCGATCGAGATCAGATAGGCGACGAAGAAGTTCGGATCAAACAGCGCGAAGGCGAGCGTGACCGTCATCAGGGCGATGAAGATGTTCCACATCCCGCTCTGGGCATACTCGGTGCAGATCCGCACGACCGTCTTCGAGTCTTCGATGTCGGCCTCGGTCTTGTCGAGATCCATGTTCTGCTTGATGTATTCCACCGCCCGGTAGGCGCCGGTGGTGACAGCCTGCATCGAGGCCCCGCAGAACCAGTAGATCACGGCCCCGCCGCAGATGAAGCCGAGGAGAACCGGGGCATCGGTGAGGCTCAAGGCGAGGAGCCCCTCTTTTTTGAGCGAGAGGATGATCGAGAAGATCATCGTCGTCGCCCCCACGACCGCCGTGCCGATGAGCACCGGCTTGGCAGTCGCCTTGAAGGTGTTGCCGGCGGAGTCGTTGGCCTCGAGATAGTGCTTCCCCTGCTCGAAGTCGGGCTTGAAGCCGAAGTCACGCTCGATCTCCCTCTCGATCCCCGGGATCTTTTCTGTCTGGGCGAGCTCGAACACCGACTGGGCGTTGTCGGTGACCGGGCCGTAGCTGTCGACGGCGATCGTCACCGGCCCCATGCAGAGGAAGCCGAAGGCGACCAGGCCAAAGGCGAAGATCGAGGCATATTCCCCCATTACCTGGTCGAGCCCCAACTGGCTGACGACGAACGCCCCGAACATCAGCCCGGCGATCAGCACGCCATTCCAAAAGGCACTGAAATAGCCAGCCACGAGCCCGGAGAGGATCGTCAGCGATGCCCCTCCCTCGCGCGAGGCGGTCACGATTTCGTGGACATGCTTCGAATGGGAGCTCGTGAATACCTTCGTGAACTCTGGAATCAGCACGGCGGCGAGCGTGCCGCAGCTGATGATCGTCGCCAGCTGCCACCACAGGTTGGGGAGCTTCGTTCCCCCATCGACGCTGATGTCGCCGATGAGGAGATAGCTCATCAGAAACGACATGCCGATGCAGAGGATTGAGGCGATCCAGATGAGGCGCGTCAGCGGCTCCTCGAAATCGAACTCTTTGAGCCCCTTGTACTTCTTCTCGGAGATCGCCTGATTGAGGAAGTACGACGCCCCCGACATCAAATCCATGAGGAACCGCATGAAGAAGATCCAGACGATGAGCTTCGCCTGGATGTCGGTGCTGGGGACGGCGAGGGTGATGAACGAGATCAGGGCCACGCCGGTGACGCCGTAGGTCTCGAAGCCGTCGGCCGTCGGGCCGACCGAGTCGCCAGCATTGTCGCCGGTGCAGTCGGCGATCACGCCGGGATTGCGGGGATCGTCCTCCTTGACGTTGAAGGCGATCTTCATCAGATCGGAGCCGATATCGGCGATCTTCGTGAAAATGCCGCCGGCAATGCGGAGGGCCGAGGCCCCGAGCGACTCGCCGATCGCAAAGCCGAGGAAGCAGTAGCCGACGACGTTGCGCGGTACGAAGAGGAGGATGATCACCATCATGATCAGCTCCAGCGAGATCAGGAACAGGCCGATCGACATCCCGGCTCGGAGGGGGATGTTGACGACGTCCCACGGCTCGCCACGGAGCGAGGCGAAGGCGGTGCGGGCATTGGCGTAGGTGTTGACGCGAATCCCGAACCAGGCGACCCAGAACGACCCGCCGATGCCGACGATCGAGAACAGGAGCACCAGGAGGAGCGTCCCGATCGGTTCGCCTTTGAGAACGAGGAAGTAGTAGGCCATCGCCGCGGCGATCAGCGCGAACAGCAGCGCGAGGAACTGCGCCTGCTTGAGGAGGTAGGTCTTGCAGGTTTCGAAGATGATGTCGGCCACTTTGAGCATCGACTCATGCGCTGGCAGGGCCTTGATCTGGCCGCGCAGGTAGAGCGAGATCCCGAGCGTGCCGGCGATCACGAACGAGCCGTAGAAGAGCAGGTTCCAGCCGCTGATCGATTCGTTGAAGAAGCGGGCCTGCGTGAGATCGGGAATGAGAAGATCGGCCTCACCGGCGCAGGCCGTGCTGCCGGCGAGAAATCCGCCGGCCAGGAGCGTCCAAATCGCCAGCGCCGCGGTGCCGAGCAACTGGCGGGTCGTGGGACGGGACGTGGAAACGACGGTGCGCAGCCAAGCTGACATCATGAAACCCCCTTGAAACGATCGGACCCCCCGCCAAGGCCGGGAGTGTAGCGAATGGCTGGAAACTGGCAACCGGCCTGGGGGATCGGCCGGGGGCGGAGGAGGGTGCAGGGGCGTGATGGGGCCGCTCGATCGGATAGAATCGGCTGGTTTGGGGCTGCTGTCTTTCGGGGCAGGGGAGGAGCAGGCATGGTCGACGGGCCAATGAATCTGGTCTCATCACGGACGATCGGCACCGTCGTGCCACCCCGTTGTGTCGCGGCGTTTGCCCGGGGGATCGCCTTCGGCTGGGGGATCGGGCTGTTCACGCTGGTCTCGGCCGGCCCGGTGGCCGGAGCCGAGCCGAACGAGGTCGTCCTTCGCGGTCATGACGGGGCCGTGTTCGCCGCCCAACTCACCCCGGACGGCGAGCGCGCCGTGACGGCCGCCACCGATGGCACGGCTCTCCTCTGGGACGCCGCCACGGGGAAGGAACTGCGCCGTTTTTCCGGCCACACCGGCCCGGTGACCGGGGTGGCGGTCAGTGGTGACGGCCGGACGCTCGTCACCGCCTCGCAGGACAACACGGTGCGGGTCTGGGACCTGCCGCTGCGCCGGCCCATCCTCGCCCGATCGGCGCATGGGACCGCCACCGCGCTGGCCCTCACCGCCGACGGCCGGACGCTCCTCACTGGCGGCCTCGACCCGATCGCACGGCTGTGGGACACGCAACGGCTGCGCGACGCGGCGGCGACGGTTGGTGGGGCGGCGCCACCAGCAGGCGGCGACGGTGGCCCGCTGACGCTCGGCGACGCGCTCGGCCCGGCACGGGCCCTCGCCTGGCGGGCCGACGGTGCCCAGTATCTCCTCGCCGATGACGCCGGGCGGATCGTTCTGGGAAGCCCGTTCCTCGACGTGCCGCTGGGAACGATCGGCGTCCATGGCGGAGGGGTGGCGGCGACGGCGTTCGTGCCGGGGAACCCACAGCAGATCCTCTCCGCCGGCCTCGATGGCACCCTCCGCCTCTGGCAGGGGCCCCCGGCCGTGGAGCGATCCCTCACTGTTGCCGCCGGGATCCGCGATCTGCTGCCACTCCCCGGGCAACCGGTCGCCGCGGTCGCCCGCGAGGATGGCGGGATCCAAGTCATCGACATCGCCACGATGCAGCCGGTCCGCGATCTGCCGCCGGGCGTTGCGGCACACGCCCTGGCTGCAACGGCGGATGGCTCCACCCTGGTCATCGGCGATGAAGCCGGGGCCGTGCGCTGGGTGAACACCGCCGATGGCGCCGATCGCGGATCGCTCGGGGGGCATGCAGGGGGCGTCCTCGATGTCGCCGCGACTGCCGACGGCGCCATGGTGTTTACAGCTGGCGCCGACGGCACGGTGCGGCAATGGGCCCGTCCGGCGGTGGGGAGCCCCCTCGATGGACACGCGCAGGGGGTGAAGCTGGCGGTGGCGGCGGCCGACGGGCAGTGGTTTGCCACCACCGGCGACGACCGGACGCTGCGGATCTGGAGCGGCGCCGGTCAGCCGCTGCGGTCCGTCGGCACCCACGAGCAACCGCTCGCGTGCGTGGCGATCTCCGCCGACGCTCAGGGGCTCGCGGCGGGCGACGCTGCCGGTGCGGTCTCGCTGTGGAATCCCCAGAGCGGCGCGGCCCAGGGGGCGCTCCTGCCCCATCTGGGAAGCGTTCGGGCGATCGCGCACCAGCGCGATGGCCGGGCCCTCTGGACCGCCGGGGCCGACGGCACGATCAAGCGGACGAAGCTCCCCCTGCCAGCCGCGCGCTCATTGGCCGGCCATGGTCAAGCCGTGCGCGCGATCGTGACCACGGCCGATGGCCGCGGCGCGTTCAGCGCCGGGCTGGATGGCGTGGTGCGGCAGTGGGACATCCCCTCCGGGCAGGCGACGCGGACGTTTGGCGAAGGGGCGCCGGCCCGTGCGGTGACGGCGCTGGCGATCGCGGCCGATGACAGCCTGATCGCCGCCGTCAGCGAGACCGGCAGCGTGCGGGCCTGGCGCGTCGCCGATGGCGCGATCGCCTTTGTCGCCAACCTCCCCGGTGTGCCGCAGCGCGATGTCACGATCCTCCCTCCGGTCGACGGATTGTCGCGGCTGGTGACGCTCGGCGACGACCAGCGCCTGCGGCTCTGGACGCTGGCCGCCACGCCGGTGGCCGACGGCAAGGATGTCGTCCCCGTGGCCGAGCTCCCCTTACCGGAAGCGGGCACCGATCGGCTGGCCCTCGCTGCCGACGGCAGCTGGCTGGCCACCTGTGGGGCGGGGCGGATCGTGCGCCGCTTCCGTGTTGATGCCGCGGGGGTCACGCCGATCGAGGGCGGATTCACCGCCGGTGCCGCCCGGATCACCGACATCGCCTGCAGCCGCGATGGGGCTTGGTTTGCCGCCAGCGGCGAAGATGGGAAGGTGTCGCTGTGGGACGCGCGGACGATCGTCGCGGCGCCGGCCGATCATCCCCCGGTGCGGGCGCTCCTCGCGCGCGGCGCCGTGCGGAGCGTGGCCTTCGATGCCGCCAAGCCGGCCGCGATCGTAACGACGGCGGCTGATGATGGCGCGGTGGTGAACTGGAATCTCGCCACAGGGCGGCAGGTGGAACGATTTGCCGCCACCGCCGGGATCGTGACCGCGGCGATCGGCCCAGGCGCGGTGCTCGCCGCCGGCGCCGATCCGGCGATCCGTGTCTGGACGCCGGCGGTCGATCTGGTCATCGAGGTGACACCGGGACTCGAGCCTGGCGGTGCCGTGGCCCTTGTCGCGCTCCCCGGCGAACGGGGGATCGCCGCGCTCGTTGCGGGAGAACGTGCGCTGCGACGCTGGGATCGAGACGGCCAACCGCTGCCGGCGGTGCTCGGCGCCGACGCGGCGCTGGCGCACCTCGCCACCAGCCCCGATGGCCTCCATGCCGTCGCGGCCACCGCCGCGGGGCAGGCGTGGATGTGGAACCTTTCCACCGACGCCATCACCGGGCCGATCTCGTTGGGAGCCGGTGTGACGACGCTGGCGCTGACGATCCCGGCAACCGCCGAAGCGTTACCACAGATTCTCGTGGCCGACAGCCTGCCGCGGCTGCGGGCCATCGATCCGACCAGCGGGATGGTCGTCGAGGCGATGGCCCTTCCCTTCCCGGCGCTGGTCCCCCTTTCGACCGGCGCCGCCGGCCCGGGGCCGGGGGGGACTGGCGCCCTGGGCAGGAATTGGGTCGCCTTCGGCGCTCAGCCGCAGGGGGTCCTCAAAGCGCGCTGTTGGGTGCGGACGGTGGTCGTCGCGCCGGCCGCGATCACGGCGCTGGCGCTCTCCCCCGACGGCGCGAAGCTGTATGGCGCGGGGGAGAACGGGCGCGTCGTTGCTGTGCGGACGGCCGATGGGGTGACCGAGCCGGGCTTCGACGCCGGGCCGGTGCCGATCCGCGAATTGGCCTGGGTACCGCAGCCCCCATCGATCGCGGCAGCGAGTGCGGACGGCGCGGTGCGGATCTGGCCGATCGGCGCGGTAGCCGAGCCGAGGATCCTCCGCGACACGGTGCCACTGGTGTCCCTGGCGGTCTCTGCCGACAGCAGCAAGCTCGCGACGCTCTCCGAGGCGGGGATCGTCCAGCATTGGTCGTTGGCCACCGACACCCCCCTCCAGACCTTTCCCGGCCATGCGGCCGGACGCGGCCGGGTGCGATGGCTGGCCGACAATCTCTCGGTCCTTTCTGGATCGACCGACCGGGCCGTGCGGCAGGTGAAGGGGAGCGCCCTCCGCTCGCTGCGGATTGGCGCCGGGCCGATCACGGCCCTGGCCAGCGTCGGCAGCCAGGTGGTGGTGACCAGCGCCGACGGGAGCGTGCAGGTGGCCGATCTCTCCGGCAACAATCCTCCGCGCCGGATCACGGAGGGCTTGGCCTTGCCGGTCGTGCTCGCGGCCCGCCCCGATGGCCAGCGGCTGGCCGTGGGGGATGGCACGGGGGGGATCGGGATCTGGGAATCGAATGGTTGGCAGCGCCTCGAGCGAGTCACCCTCCGCTCGGCGCCTGCGGCCCTCGGCTGGAGTGGCGATGGCCGCAAGCTCGTGGCGGCGACGGCACCGATCGCTGCCGGGGGCCCGACGCTCGAGGTCTTTGGTCCGCCGCGGGCGCCGGCCACGGTTTCCCCCGGCAAGGAGTTTGTGCCGCATCAGTCGATTGAGACCGGCGTTGCCATCAGGGCCCTGGCTGTCGATGCGGAAGGACGGGGGACGTGGTGCCTGCATGACGACGGCGTGCTGCGCGAGTGGGGGCTTGCGGCCCTCGATGCACTCCGTCGGTTCGATGCCGGCAGCCCGGTGCTGGCCGTCGCGATCAGCCGGGACGGCGGCACGGTGGTGTCGGGGGGGAACGATCAGTCGGTGCGGATCTGGGATCCGGCCACCGGGCAGCAGCGGGCCCAAATGACCGGTCACGCCGGGCCTGTCCTGGCTCTGGCCCTGACCCCGGACGACGCGATGATCGTCTCGGCCTCGGGGGATCTGACGCTCCGGCTGTGGGATGTCAGTGGCGGGCGGGCCCTCAAGCAACTGGCTGCCACCGACGAGGCGGTATACTCGCTTTCGGTCCATCCTACGGGGCGCACCGTCGCCGCGGGGGGGGCCGATCGGTCGATCCACCTCTTCGACATTCTCGGCGGGGGGATCGAGCGGTCGTTGCGGGGGCATACCGATTTCGTCCATGCCGTGGCCTTCAATCGCCAGGGCACAAGGCTGCTCTCCTATGGGTATGCCGGGCTGCTCAAGATCTGGAATCCCGCCGATGGCACGCTCCTCCATGACTCGGTGGTGGGGCGGATTGGGAATCACGCCTGCTGGGGGGCGGCAGGAGGGGCGGATAGCGGTGGGGTGCCGGGGGCCGTCGACGACCGAATCGGGGTCGCCTGCGGAGATGGGACGGTGCGAATCGTCGTCGTGCCGCTGTCGGCACGATGAGGGGTGGAGGGGACGGAGAAAGGGAATGACCATGCCAGGTGCGTCATGCCGGGGGATTCATCGGATCGTGGTCGTCGGCCTGTGGTTGGTGACGATCACTCCGTGCCTGGGGGCGGAACCGGCAGCCGCGCCCGCAGCCCCGTCGGTCGCCCTTGCATCCGGACTCGGGCCGCGCGGTGAACGAGTCGGGCTGGCGTTTGAGCCGGGGGGCGTGCCGGTGCTCGTGGGCGCGGGCGCGCGGCGGCAACTTGTCGTCACCGGCTCCTTTAGCTCGGGGCAGCGGCACGATGTGACGCGCGAGGTCGCCTGGGAGGTGAGCCCTGCCGGCCATGCCCGGATCGGTGCCGACGGGTTTCTCGAGCCACTCGCCGACGGCGACGTCACGATCACCGCCCGGCTGGGTGACTCCTCAGCGGCGCTCCCCGTGCGCGTGGAGAGGACGGCTGAGGAGCTTCCCGTCAGCTTCAGCAACGAGATCGTCCCGATCTTCACCCGGCTCGGCTGCAACACCGGCGGCTGCCACGGGAAGTCGGACGGGCAGAATGGCTTCCGCCTCTCGCTCCTCGGCTTCGAGCCGGCCGAGGATTACGCCTTCCTCGTCCACGAGACGCGTGGCCGGCGGATCTTTCCCGCCGATCCCGAGTTTTCCCTCCTGATCACGAAGCCGACAAACCTCCTTCCGCACGGCGGCGGGCGACGGCTGGCCGAGGATTCGCACGAGCGTGAGCTTCTGGTCCGCTGGATCCGCCAAGGGGTGCCGTTCGGGAGTGCCGACGACCCGGTGATCGAACGCATCCGTGTCATCCCCGAGCAGCGCGAGATGCCGTTTGACGGTCGGCAGCAGCTGGCCGTGATCGGCGACTATAGCGACGGCAGTCAGCGTGACGTGACGCGTCTGGCGATGCTCGAGTCGAACCAGCCGGAGCTGGCCACCGTCGATGCAACAGGGCTGGTGACGACGAAACGCCGGCCGGGGGAAGCGGCGGTGATGGTCCGGTTTCAGGGGAAGGTGGCCCTCTTCCGGGCGCTCCTTCCCCAGGGGCTAAACGTAGCGGCGACGCCGCCGGAACGCAATTTCGTCGACACAGCCGTGATGAACCGGCTCCGCCGCCTCGGGCTTCCGCCGTCGCCGGTGTGCAACGACGGTACCTTCATCCGGCGGGCGACGATCGACATCGCAGGGAGGCTGCCGACGGCTGACGAGGTCCGCGCCTTTCTCGCCGACAGCTCGGCCGACAAGCGCGACCGACTCGTCGATCGACTCATTGCCAGCCCCGACTATGCCGACAACTTCGCCGCGAAATGGTCGGCGCTGCTGCGGAACAAACGCCGCAACGGCACCGACAGCATCTACACCTTCCGCTTCCACGACTGGCTCCGTGACGCGCTCGACCGCAATCTCCCCTATGACCAGATCGTCCGCGGGGTGTTGACCGCCGCCGGGGACGCGGAGGCCCATCCGCCGGTGCAATGGTTCCGGGAGGTGTCGCAGCCGGGGTTGCAGATGGAGGACACGGCGCAACTCTTCCTGGGGATGCGGCTGGGCTGCGCGAAGTGCCACCACCATCCGTTCGAGGAGTGGAGCCAGCAGGATTACTACGGCTTCGAGGCCTTCTTCACGCAGGTGGGCTTGAAGAACAGCCTCTTCAACCCGCAGCAGAACCAGCCCGACATGGTCTATCTGAAGGATGTCGTGCCGGCGTCGACGAACCCCCGAACGGGCAAGCCGGTGCCACCGACGCCCTTGGGGGGCGCGGCGCTCGATGTCCCTGCCTGGGAGGATGCGCGGCAGCGGCTCGTTGACTGGATGGTGGAGCCGGCCAACCCATTTTTCGCCAAGGCGCTGGTGAACCGCACCTGGAAGCACTTCATGGGGCGCGGGATCGTAGAGCCGGAGGATGATCTCCGCGTCACCAATCCGCCCACCAACCCAGAGCTCCTCGACGGCCTGGCGGCCCGGTTCGTCGCCAGCGGCTACGACCTCAAGGATCTCGTCCGCACGATCTGCACGTCGTCGGCCTACCAGCTCTCGTCGGAGGCGACGGACGACAACCGGCTCGATCGACAGAACTTTTCGAGCTTCCAGCCCCGTCGCCTCACGGCCGAGATCCTCTTCGACGCGATCAACAGCGCCGTCGGTGTTCCCGCCACGTTCAACGGGCTTCCTGCCGGGACGCGCGCGGTCCAGCTCCCCGACAACGGCTTCGACACCTACTTCCTCAAAGTGTTCGGCAAGCCGGAGGCCTCGAGCGCCTGCGAGTGCGAGCGCAACCCCGAGGCGAATCTCGCCCAGTCGCTCCACCTTCTCAATTCGCAGGAGGTGCAGGGGAGGCTCCAGGGGGGCAAGGCCCTGCCGGCGACGTTTGCCAAAGACGAAGCCCGATCGCTCGACGAGATGATCGACGAGCTCTATCTGCGGGCCTTCGCCCGCCAGCCGACGGCGGCTGAACGCGGCATCGTCCGCGGGCATGTCGAGGGGGCCGACAACCGCCAGCAGGCGTGGGAGGACATCCTCTGGGCGGTGCTCAATGCCAAGGAATTTCAGTTCGTGTGGTGATCGCTGCTGCCGGCCGTAGGGCCACGGAAAGGGGGAGTGTCATGGGTGCGGTGTTCGCGGGGTCTGATCCCTTCCTCTCGAGCCGCAGGCGACGACTTCCCGTGGCGGGGGTCATCCCCCTGCTCGTCGCCATCCTTGCCGTCGTGCTCCCGAGCGGACCGGCCGCGGCACAGCTGCCGGCGGCTCGTCTCGATGCGATTCTCCCGGCCGGTGGCCCCGCCGGCACGACGTTCACGATGACGCTTCACGGCGTCGATCTCGACGACCTTACCGAGCTGCGGTTCTCCCATCCGGGAATCTCGGCGAAGCCGCATCTGGCGGAGCCCGGCCCCTTCGATCTTCCCCCCTACGGCAACGGGCCGGGCGCGGTGGAAAACCAGTTTGACGTCACGATCGCCGCCGACGTCCCGGCCGGGGCGCACAGTGTGCGCGTGATCGGGCGCTATGGCTTGTCGCCGGGGCGGACCTTCTTCGTCGATCCCCTTCCGGTGCTGTCGGGGCCGGAGCCCGATCGGCCCGACGACGAGCCGCCCACCGTCGCGCTGCCGGGGATCATCGACGGCGCCTTCAATCCGGCCGGCGATGTCGATCGCTTTTTCATCGATGCCAAGGGGGGGGAGCGACTCACGATCCGGGTACTCGCCAGACAGATCGATTCGCGGGCCCGGCCGGTTCTCTCGATCGCCGCTCCCGACGGGAGGATCGTCGCTGCCGCCCGCGCCGACGGTAGCGCCGACGCCGTGCTCGGCATCACGTTCCCCGCCGATGGCCGCTACGTCCTCGAGGTTCGGGACGAGGTTCACGGCGGAGGGGGAGATCATCCCTATCGGCTGCTGCTCACCACCGCCCCCTGGCTGGCGGCCATCTTCCCCGCCGCGGCGCTGCCCGGATCGAACGAAGAGGTCCTTCTCCTCGGCCGTGGTCTTCCGGGGGGGCAGCCGTCGACGATGACCCTCGACGGCGCGCCCCTGGAGGAGCTGCGGCTGCGGGTCGCTCTCCCGGCCGACAGCGCCGGGGGAATCCGCTTCGACGGCCGGCTCGAGCCGGGGCAGTTTGCGGTCGATGGTGTCGGCGTGAAGGTCGATGGTCCGGGCGGCCCCTCGAATCCCATTCTTTTGTCGGTGGCAGCTGCGGCGCTGGTCCGCGAGGCCGACGGCAACGACCGGCCCGCGAGTGCCCAGCCTCTGTCGGCGCCGTGCGAGGTAACGGGGAGATTTTATCCGCGGCGCGATGTCGATTGGTATTCGTTCGAGGCCAAGAAGGATGATCGGCTGTGGATCGAGGTCTGGTCGCACCGGCTCGGCGCCCCGGTCGATCCGGCGCTGGTCATCCAGCGGGTCGAGCCTCCGGCCGAGGGAGCCACGGAGCCGAAGGTGACGGTCGTGGCGAATGTCGACGACGCCGGTCAGGTGGCCGGGATGAACGACATGACGAGGCGTTATGGCGGGCGGGAGTTCGACCAGCGGAGCTTCGATCCGGCGCTGATGTTCACGGCGCCGGCCGACGGCACCTACCGGCTCCTTCTCCGCGAGAGCCGCTCGCAGGTCCGTGATGATCCGCGCCTCGTCTACCGGCTCGTCGTCCGTCCGCCACAGCCCGACTTCCGGCTCGTGGCCGTGCCGGTCGACACGTCGGGCGCGCTCTTGCTGCGCAAGGGAGGGCGGGAGATGGTGCGCGTCGTCATCGCCCGGCTCGACGGTTTTGACGGCGAGGTGACGGTGGCGGCCAGCGGTCTGCCGGCAGGGGTGACCACGGCGGAGGTCGTCATCGGGCCGGGGAGTTCCGTCGGCTACCTGACGCTCTCGGCCGACGCCGGTGCGGCGCCGGGCCAGGGGTCGCTTGCCGTCAGCGGTCGGGCGACGATCGCCGGGCAGCCGATCACCCGCGAGGCCCGATACGGGATGGCCCTCGACACGCTTCCGTTCGTGCAACCGGATGGGCAGGGGCAGAGCGTCCGGGCGCGCCTCATCGAGCGGATCATGGTGAGTGTGTCGGCCGACGAGAAGGCGAGCGTGGCCCTCGGACTCGGCGATGGAAAGCCGATCGAGACCTGCCGGGGCGCGGTCGTGAAGGTCCCCTGGACGGCGACGCGTGCGGAAGGAGCGACCGCGGCGATGACGGGCTTTGTCCTCGGATTTCCCCCCGGCATGAATCTGCCGCAGGTGGCAATCGGCGGCGGCACTGCTGGAGAGTTTGAGCTGCGCCCTCCGGCCACGATCCCGCCGGGGACCTATTCCTTCATCGTCGCGGGGTCGATGCAGGGGCTCCAATACGCGCGCAACCCCGAGGCGGCCACGAAGGCCAAGGGGAAGGCTGACGCGTTTGCGACGGTGGTCACCGAGACGCAGGCTGCCGGGCAGAAGGCGCAGCAAGAGGCCCAGGCGGCGGCCACCGCCTTCGCCGCTGCGGTGGCTGAGGCAAACACGCTCAATTCCGCGGCCGTGGCTGCCGGGCAGGCGGCAAGCCAGGCGACCACGGTGGTCACCGCGGCAGATCAAGCGCTCGCCGCGGCGACGAAGCGGCTCGAGGCGGCGCCGGGCGACGTGGCCCTCCAAGCCGAGGTGGTCAAGGCCCGCCAGATGTTCGACGAGGCGACGGCCAAAGGGAAGCTCGCCACCGAGGCGATGGTGACGGCGACGGCGAAGCAGGAGGAGTCGGTGGTCAAGCGGACGGCTGCCGAGGAGATGAAGCAGCGGATGGAGGAGGGGGCACGCGAGGCGCAGAAGCTCGCGCAGCTGGCCCAGCAGGAGAAGCAACGCCTCGATCAGAAGTCGCAGCAGCAGCAGTCGCAGTCGGCGCCCCGCGGCATCAACGTCAATCTTCCCTCGCCGCCGGTCATCATCAAGATTGCCGATCATCCACTCCAGGTGGGGAATCTCCCGGAGCGTGTCGCCGTCAAGGCGGGGGGGATGGTGGAGGTGCCTTTCCGGGTCGAGCGTCTGTTTGGTTTCACCGGCGATGTCTCCGTCCAGTGTCAGCCCCCCACGACGGCCGGGGGCTTTCCGCAGGCAGCGCTGAACGTACCCGGCGCGATGGCCGACAGCAAACTTGTCGTCTCGCTGCCACCGACGGCGGTGCCCGGCGAACATCGTGTCCCGCTGCGATTCAGCCTCAACTTCAACGGCCAACCGCTCTCTTTCGAGCGCCCGGTGGTGTTTGTTGTCGAACCCACCGATCCGGCCCCCCCGAAGTGATCCCCCGCCCCGCGCCGCCCCGGTTGTCGGAGGGGGGGTAAACCTGGAGTCGACTCCGATGTCAGCCCCTGTGCTTCGTTTGCTCACCGCTGTGGTCCTCGTCGTGGCGACGCTGGGCGGCCCGACGCGCGCCGAGCCGATCGCGGTCGATGACGTGAAGCGCGACGAACCGGTGATGTTCGAGCGCGACATCCTCCCGATCCTGCGGAGGAATTGCCTCGCCTGCCACAGCCGTTCGGAGCGGCAGGGGGATCTGGTCATGGAGACGCGGGCCGAGATCCTCGCCGGCGGCGACACCGGCCCGGCGATCGTGCTGGAAAAGGGGGAGGAGAGCCTGCTCTTCACGCTCGCCGCCCATCGTCGCGAGCCGGTCATGCCACCTGCCGGGAATGACGTCGCTGCGGTGGCACTTGCGCCCGCGGAGCTCGGGCTGTTGCGCTTGTGGATCGATCAGGGGGCGCGGGTGGCCGGCGCCGGAGGGGCGCCGGTGCCGACACGCTGGCAGCCGATGCCGGCTGGATTCAATCCCGCCCTCGCCGTGGCCCTCGCCCCCGATGGCCAGACGGTGGCCTCGGCGGTCGCCAACCGGCTCCGCCTCCATCATGTCGCAACTGGTGGGCTCGTGACCGAGTTCGTCGACCAGGTTGTCGACGCGCGGGCCGGCGCTGGTCCTGGTGTGGCCCATCGCGACGTCATCGGCGCCCTCGCCTTCGATCCCTCCGGCGACACGCTCGCGTCGGGGGGATTCCGGGAGGTGAAACTGTGGCGTCGGCCGCGGGATGTGAAGGCCTGGCAGGGATCAGCCGGTGGGCCGAATGCGGTGATGGCCGTCACGCCCGACGGCCGGCTCGTGGCGACCGCTGCCGGTGCTGTCGTGAAGACGTGGGATGCCGCCACGGGGGCTGCCGGACGCGAGTTTGCCGGGCATGCCGAGCGGATCACGGCCCTCGGCTTCCCGGGGGATGGCACGACGCTCGTCTCGGCCTCGGCCGATGGCATGATCCGCCTCGCCGCCGCCAGCGACGGAACCCTCCGGGGTGTCGTCGAGACGCCGCTGCCGGTGACGGCCTTCGATGTTGTTCCCCACGCCGGACGGCCCGGGGGGCGGCTGGTCGTCGCCGGGGCCGACAACCAGCTCCGCACCTTCGAGCTTCCCGAACGCGCTCCGCAGAAGATGATCGCCACGGTGGTGGCTGACCGCCGCGCCGTGACGACCCGCGACCGGCGTTGGATGGCCGTGGCGGAGCCGGCCGAGGGGGGCCGGACGCGTCTGGAGCTGCTCAAGGTCGATGCCGCCGGGCGGACCGACCCGCAGTCGTCGTTCATGCTCCCTCCACTCGCCGCCCCGATGACGGGCTTGGTCCTTCTGCCCGGTGTGGCGAAGGAGGCGATCCCGCGGATCGTCATCGGCTCGGGCGACGGCCTGCTCACGCTCGTCGCGGCGCCGGCGGAGGGAGCCGGCGGGGAGGGGCGGATGGAGCGCCGCTGGCGCGCGGCAGCGGCGAAGGTGACGGCGCTGGCGGCTGCCAGCGATGGAAAGACTCTCGCCACCGGTCTCGAGAACGGTCAAACGACGCTGTGGCGGATCGGGGAGGACGCCCCGCGCGCGGCGCCGGTGGCGGCGGACGTGGCTGCGGTAACGGCGTTTGCCCATCATCCCGCCCGCCGGCTCGTTGCCCTGGCCGGGAGCCTCGACGGCAAGCCGGTGATCCGTGTCATCCGACTCGAAGGGGGTTTGATCGCGGCCACGCTGCCGGGCCACGAGGGGGGAACGACGGCGCTCACCTTCTCGGCTGACGGCGGGCGGGTGGTTTCGGGGGGCGCTGATGGGATCGTCCGGCTCTCCGATTGGACGAATGCCGCGGCCGCACCGATCGGTCGTTTCGAGGCGGGGGGCGCGGTGACCGCCGTCGCCGTCAGCCCCGATGTAACCCTCGTGATGGCGGCCCGGGCCGATGCGGTGCTCCGCACTTGGACCGTGGCCGACGGCATGGCGGGCAAGGATCTCGCGGGGCATACCGGGAAGGTCCTTGCGGCCGGTTTCCTGGCGGGCAATCAGCCCTGGTCGGTCGGCGCTGACCGGTCGGTCAAGGTTTGGAATCTCGCCGAGGCCCGCCCGGCTGCGGCCTGGGATCTCCCCGCGCCGCCAACGGCGCTTGGCCTGTCAGCCGATGGCAACACGCTCGTGGCTGCCGGCGAGGACAAACTCATTCGCACCCATGCCCTGGCCAATGGCCAGATCCAGCAGACGTTCACCGGTCATGCCGCGCCGGTCGTCGCGGTTGGCCTGGCCAGCGATGGCAAGCGACTGGTGTCGCTCGAACGCGACGGTGGGCGCGAAGGGACGTTTCTCTGGGACGTGCCGACCGGGCGCCTCGCCGAGGCGGTCGACCAGGCGGTGGTGGCGGAATCTCCTCAGCTCGGCCTGCTCCTCGACGGCGCGGAGAGCGCCTCCCTGGCCATCCGTGGAGATGGTCGGCTGCTGCCCGCTGACCTCCGCTTCGCCAGGCACCTCGAAGGGGGCCAGCAGGGGGTGAGTGGCTTGGCGTTCCTCGGCGGCGGCCAGCAGGTGATTGCCGCGTCCGTCGACGGATCGATCCGCGGCTATCAGGTCGAGACGGGGCAGGGGGTGTTCACGGCCGGCCATGGCGTCGCGATCCGCACGCTGGCGGTGGCCGACGAGCAAACCTTCGCCACTGGGGGCGCGGATGGATCGTTGCGCCTCTGGCAGGCGGGGGGGGCAGCCTTCGGCATCCACGGGATCGGCAATCTCGGCGGGGAGGTGACGGCGCTCGCCTGGTCGGACGACCGGACACGGATCGTCACCGCGGTCGCCGGTGGCAAGCCGACCGTGACGATCCACGACACCGCCACCGGTGTGCTCCTCCAGCGGTTCACCAGCCACGCCCAACCGGTGACGCATCTGGCCTGCGTCGTGGCCGGGGAGGGAGGCAACGCCGGGCCTGAGGGGGCCCAGTGGGTGCTGTCGACGGCGGCCGACGGTGCCTGGCGCTGGCAGGTGGTGGCCGGCCGGTCAATGGCGGGGCTCAACCAGAATCCGGTCCATGGGGGAGCGGTGACAGCCGTGGCTCGCTTCCCGGGCGACGGTGGAGAGGTGCTGACCGGCTGCGCCGACGGCGTGGCCCGGCGGATCCGGCTCGCTGATGGGCAGGTCGTCACGCAGTATGCCCACGGTGGCCCGGTGGCCGGGGTGGCGGTGAGTGCCGATGGGGCCCGGGTGGCGACCGTGGGAGAGAACAAGCTGGCCCGCCTCTGGCAGGCGGGGGGGCAGCAGGTGGCGGAACTGCGCGGCGACCAGCGCCTGCGCACGGCCATGGCCGGGCTGGCGCGACAGGTGACCACCGCCACCGAACGGGTGGCGCGCACGAAGCAACTCCTCGAGGCCGCTGACAAAGATCTACCGGTGCGCAACGACCTGTTTACCAAGGCGACGGCGGCCCTGGCGGCGGCGACGACCGACGTCCAGCAGAAGACCACTGCAGCGATGCAGGCCAGCGACGCGAAGACCACCGCCGAGCGGGAATCGATCGCCGCGTCTGCGGCGGCCCGCGCGATGCAGCTGGCAAAGGCAAAGGCTGATCAGGCCGTGAAGGAGGTGGGGGTGGAGTTGCAGGTCGCCCAGCAGCGCGTCGCGCAGCGGCAGGCGGCCTCCGATGCCAGGCCCACCGACGCCGGGCTCAAGCAGGCCGTGGCCGAAGCCACGGCGGTCGTGCCGCAGGTGCAGCAGAAGCAGCAAGCCGCTCAGGCGTTGGCGCAGGCCGCAGCCCAGGCTGCCAGCACCGCCGCCACGGCGGCCGGAGCCGCAGCTACGAAGGCGACCGAGGCCGGGAAGCCGGCGGCTGCCGCCGTCGCCGCCCTGAAGATGGCGGAGGGGGCGAAGAGACTGGCGATGCAGCAAGGGGAGATTGCCAAGCGGGAGTTGGAGCAGGCGCAAGTCTCCCTCCAGGTGGCGCGTGACAGCCACCAGCGTGCCGAAGGGACGCTCAACGAGACGAAGGGGCGGCTCGACGCGACAACCAACGCCGCCAATGCAGCCGAGCAGCCGATCCGGCGCGTGGCCTTCTCCCCCGACTCGACCCGCCTGGTAACGGTCGGTGATTTCCCTTCGGCCCAGCTGTGGGACGCAGCCAGCGGCGCGGCACTCTCCTCCTATGCCGCTGGGGCAGGGGGCCTCGTGTCGGTGGCCTCTCTCTCCGGATCACGCTTCGTGACGCTCGCCGCGGACGGGGCCCTCGTCGCCTGGGAGACGAATCCCTCCTGGACGCTCGCGGCGACGATCGGCGGGGATCATCAGCCGGGGCTGATTGCCGACCGGGTGATGAGCGTCGACTTCAGTGCCGATGGCACGCAGCTCCTCGTCGCTGGCGGTGTGCCGTCGCGGTCCGGTGAGCTGGCGATCTTTCAGGTCGCGGACGGCGCCCGGAGCTTTCATCTCCCCCAGGCCCACGACGATGTCGTTCATGCGGCCCGGTTCTCACCCGACGGGCGCCGGATCGCATCCGGGGGGGCCGATAAGTATCTGCGGACCTTCGATGTCGCCTCGATGAAGCCGCTGCGCCGTTTCGAAGGGCACACGAATTATCTCCTCGGGGTGGCCTGGAAGGGGGACGGGCTCGAGATTGCCTCGGCGGGCGCCGATGCGGCCGTGAAGGTGTGGGATGCCGACTCCGCCGATCAGAAGCAGTCGATCGGCGGATTCACCCGCCATGTAACGGCGGTGGAATACCGGGGCGCGACCGACGAGATCGTGTCGACCAGCGGCGACAAGCAGGTGCGCGTCCACAACGCCAGCAACGGCGGCCTCGCCCGGACGATCCCTTCCGTGCCGGCGTGGCTCCACGGCCTCGATGTGACGGCGAGCGGGGAGATCGTCGCCGCCGGGAGCGCCGATGGCACCGTGCACGTGTGGAATGCCAGCAACGGCCAGGTGTTGGCGACGATCCCGGCTGAGGATGCCGATGCGAAGGCTGCCGACGGCCCCGGACCGACCACGCGTTGAAGCAGCCCGATCGTCAGGAGATCGAATCGACGAGCTCTCGCCGCTGCCGGTCAGACGAGCTCCTCGATCGTCCGCCCCTGCTCGATCATGTAGACGGGGCGTCCGGCCTGATTGACATACTGGACGCGTCCCTCGATCCCCAGCACCTCGAAGATCGTCGCCATCAGGTCCTGCGGGCCGATCGGCGTGGTCTTGGGGACATCGACCTTGTCGGCCGATTCACCGATCACTTGCCCCATCTTCAGGCCGCCACCGGCCAGGGCCAACGTACTCAACGGGGCCCAGTGGTCGCGGCCGGCGCTGCCATTGATCTTCGGGGTGCGTCCGAACTCACCACTGACGACGAGAAGGATCTTCTCGTCGACGCCGCGCATCGCCATGTCCTCGACGAGGGCCGAAACGGCCCGGTCGAGCGCCGGCCCGAGCGTATCCATCGCGGCCTTGATGCCGGAGTGCATGTCCCATCCACCGTGGCTGACGGTCACGAACCCGCAACCGGCCTCGCACAGCCGGCGGGCCTGGAGGAGCTGCTGGCCGAGGCCGGGGCCGTAGCGGTCGACGACGCGCGGGTCTTCGTACTTCAGATCGAAGGCCTGCTGCGAGCGGCTCAAAATGATGTCGAAGGCCTGCTGCTCGAAGGCATCGAGGCCTTCGACCAAGCCGCTGCGGTCGACCGAGCGGCGGACGTTGTCGATGCCCGCGAGGAGATCGCGGCGGCCATCGAGCCGGTCCTTGCCGACGACCAGCGCCATGTTTTGCCGCGCTTCGCCCCCCGGATCGAACGGACCATACGCGGTGCCGAGGAACGAAGGGCCGTCGGCGTAGATGCCACCGATGCGGACATAGGTCGGAATGCCGGATTGCGAGTTGTTGGTGCCGCGCTGCCGGGCGAGGATCGAGCCGATGCCGGGGCGGTCGGGCACGGCGCCGTTGTCGGCGAGCCGGTTGTCGTAGCCGGTCATGACGTAATGCGTGCCGCCGGAGTGACCGCTGTTGGTATGGGCGAAGCTGCGGACGATCGCCAGTTTGTCGGCGATCTTCGCCATCCGTTCGAAGTTGCCGCCGAAGGAGACGCCGGGGAGGTTCGTGGCAACCTCACCCGTCACGCTGCGGTACTCGGCCGGCGCCGTCATCTTCGGGTCGAAGGTTTCGACGTGGGTCGCACCGCCGCCGAGCCACAGCCAGATCACCGAGGTGTCTTTCGTGGCAAGCCCGGCGTCGGCCCGCGCGGCACGGGTGCGGAGAAGCTGCCCCAATCCGAGGCCGCCGACGGCGTGAGCCCCCATGCCAAGAGCCCC
>JBBAVV010000054.1:0-9658 GCA_040397545.1 Pirellulales bacterium | reverse complement strand
GCCAAGAGCGCCCAAGCCGAGCGAGCCCACCTTGATCATGTCGCGGCGTGCGAGGCCGGCGCAGTTTCGATTCATTCGCCCCGTGGGAATCTCGAGCATGATCGCCCCCTGAATGAAGGTCGTGAACCGGTATCCCCCGCAGAACACCAGAAAAGTTTAGCCTAGTCTCGACCGATCGTTCAATGCCGGTGCCGGCTTTTGGCTGGCGCTCCTGCGATCGCGAACACGCTGGTCAGCGCGGGGCGGGAGGTTCATCCGGGAGGGGGGGGGAGACCCATTCCCCGCCGCTGGGATCGAGTGTCACGAGCGTCGTGTCGTTCTCGAGAAACGTCATCTGCCCGGGCTCCCGCGCGGGCATCCACGCAAGCGCTGCCTGCTTGATCGAGAACGAACTTTTGGCCGTCGAGGGCTGGAAGCGGCCGTGGACCACGAGCGAGCCTTCCTTCTCCACAACTCGCTCGATCGCGAGCGAGCTTCCGCCGTCGCCGCCGACGACCCGGGCGATGACGATGAGGTGCTCTTTTTCAAAGGCGGCTTCTGGCGGCGCGAACGGCTTCTTCCCGCCGATCACCGGGGCGGGGTGGAAGAGGCGGGCGTAATCAGCCGGGGTGCGGACGACGGCGCAGAGGACTTCCGTGCCGGCATCCCAATTGACGACGAAGTTCTGGTAGCGGTCGGGATCGTCGCGGCGGATGGGGATGACGGTGGGCTCGGCGTCAGCCGTATCCGGCGGCGGGTCGGCAAGCCGTCCGGTGGCCATCGTGGCCATCGCCAGCCATCCCAGGGGGGCATGGGCGGCGATCGCGAGGACTTGCCGGCGCGACGGGCGTTGGGTTCGGTGAGCCTGCGGCATCGGTGGGACTCCGTCGGCGAAACCGGTGAAACATGGAACGGGGAGCCCCAGTCTGCATCACGTGTCAGGGCCGGTCGAGCCTCTGGCGGATGGTGGGGAGACGCAGCCGGGGCGACGATGGTACAACCGCTGGGAAAGCGGTCGTCGTGCCGGTGACTCCGGGCTCCCGGCGCCGGCCTACCAGACCACACGAGGAGTCGAAGCGATGCGAAGGGCCACGCTGATGGGCGACCGGGGACGGATGACAACGCACGGAAGGACCGGCAGAGCGCTTCTCACGCTGGTCTTCCTGGCCGGCGGATCTCCGGCGGGGAGCCCGACTTTCGCGTTGGCTCAAGAACCGGCCAAGCCGGCGGCCGAGAAAGCCGCCGACGCGAAGCCTGTCGAGACCGTGACGGCGGAGAAGGGGCGCTTCGAGGTCGTCTTCGAGGCGAAGGGGGATTTTGATCCCCTCGATGCCACTGTCGTGCACCACAAGCCGGAGCAGTGGGCGCTGCCGCTCGAGATCGTGCGGATCGTGCCGCACGGTACGCGCGTCAACGCCGGCGATACGCTCGTCGAGCTCGACACCGAAAAGCTCGACCGGGCGATCGCCGATCTCGACCTCGATCTCGCCGTCGGTGAGAAGACCCTCGAGATCGCCCGCCGCGATCTGCCGGTGACCGAGGCCCTCCAGCCCCTCGAACTGGCCGGGGCCGAACGCGACACGCTCGCCGCCACCGAGGATCTCGCCCGCTTTCTCGCCATCGGCCGAACGCTCGCCGAGGATTCGGCCCGCTTCCGTCTCAAGTCCTCGGAGGAGCAGCTCAAGTATGCCCGCGAGGAGCTCCGGCAGCTGGAGAAGATGTACAAGGACAAGGACCTCACCGAGGAAACCGAGGAGATGATCCTCCAGCGGACACGGTTCGAGGTTGAGTCGGGGGAGTTCAACCTCCGGCGGGCCGGCGTCGACACCGAAGCGGCGCTCACGTTCGAGGCGCCACGGAAGGAAGCGGCGCTCAAGGATGCGGCCGAGAAGGCGAAGCTCGCGCTCGAGAAGACGCGGGCCACGTCGGCCCTCGCCCTCGAGCAGAAGCGGCTGGCGCTGAAGAAAGCGGAACGCGACCGCTCGGAGGCGCTGCGGAAGATGCGCGACCTCCAGCAGGACCGGGCCGGGATTCCCCTCAAGGCCCCGCGGTCGGGGATCGTCTACTACGGTCGGCAGCAAGACGGCGCTTGGACGACTGCGGCGGTGGCCGCGAAGGCGCTCGTGGGGCAAGGGGTGCCGGTGGGGGATCTCGTCTTCACCGTCGTCGATCCGGAACGGGTCGCCTTCCGGGTGAAGGTCGACGAGAAGGATCTCCATCTCCTTGCCGCCGGGCTCAAAGGGCGCGTCGAGCTGGCCGGGTTTCCCGACGCCGAAGGGGCCGTGGCGCTTGAGTCAGCGACGCTGGTGCCGCGCGACGGGAAGGTCGACGCCCGGTTTGCCGTCACCGTGCCCGCCGGCGGTGTCAAGCCGCTTCCCGGCATGACGGGGAGCGCCCGCTGCCAAGTTTATTCTCGGCCCGATGCGGTGACGCTCCCGGCGTCGGCCATTTTCCGAGATGACGACGGCAAGAAGATCGTCTGGCTGCCGGGGAAGGATGGCGCCGCGGCGGAGAAGCGCGTCGTGAAGACGGGGCGCACCTCCGGCGGCAAGACCGAGATCCTCGAAGGGATCGCGGCGGGAGATGTCGTCCGGTCGAGTCGGCCGTGAAGCCGGAAGGCTTGCGGCGCACGGGGTGGCGACGAGCGACGACCCAACGCGAGGAGACTTCGATGAACCTGGTACGAACCGTGACGGTGCTCTTCGCCACGCTCGTGGTCTTGGTGTGCGTGCCATCGGCCTGGGGGGATGAGGCCCCGGTCGCTGGTGTTGCATCGGTGGCCGAGGATCGTGATCCGATCCCGCGGCCGAAGGGGCCGGCATCGATGTCGCCGGCCGAAATCGACGGGGCCATCGACCGCGGGCGCCGGTTCCTTGTCGGCATCCAGAACGCCGACGGCTCTTTCGGCTCGGCCGAGAACACGAAGGATCTCAATATCATCGCCGGGATCGGCTCCCATCTCGGCTTTCGGGCGGCGACGACGGCGATGTGCGTCCAGGCGCTCATTGAAGAGGACGACGGTTCGGCAGACGTCGGCGAGGCGATTGCCCGCGGTGAAAAGTGGCTGTTCGACGAGCTCCCCAACGTTCGTCGCGATAACCCGATGCTGATCTACAACGTCTGGGCCCATGGCTACGGCATCCAGGCGCTCGTGGCGATGCATGGCCGCAAGCCGGATGACGCAGTCAGACGTGAGCGCATCGAGGGGCTGATCCGCGGGCAGTATGAGAAGCTCGAGAAGTATGAATCGGCCGAGGGGGGCTGGGGCTACTACGATTTCAAGCATGGCACGCAGCGGCCGGCGTCTTCCTCGACGAGCTTCGTCAACGCGATGGTCCTCGTCGCCTTCGCCGACGCCCGCGGGATCGGCGTCCCGCCCCCTGAAAAGGTTACGCAGCGCGCCGTTGCTGCAACGGAGCTGCAGATGCTCCCCGACTTCAGCTACCTCTACGGAAGTTATCTGCGCAACAAGCCGCGCCGCGGGATCAACCGGCCGGCTGGCAGTCTCGGCCGCAGCCAGGCCTGCAATTTGGCGCTGCGACTGTGGGGCAACGAGAAGATCACCGATCAGGTCTACGAAGACTGGCTCGACCGGCTCGTGTCCCGTAACGGCTGGCTCGACCTCGGCCGCAAACGGCCGATCCCTCACGAGTCGTTCTTCCAGGTGGCTGGATACTTCTACTACTTCGGCCACTACTACGCGGCCCGCGTCATCGAGGAGCTCCCGCCGGAGAAGCGCCCCTTCTACCAGGACCATCTCGCGCGGATCCTCATCGACGTCCAAGACGCCGACGGCTCGTGGTGGGATTATCCGCTCTACAACTACCACCAGCAGTACGGCACCGCCTACGCGATCATGTCGCTCCACCGCTGCCGCCGGCTGCGGGATTGACGTCGCGGCGCCGAGATGATCAATCCCGCCACTGCCATGCCCCCGGACGGCTCCTCACGCCGCACCGCGATCGTCACCGGGGGCGCCAGTGGCCTGGGGCGGGCCCTCTGCGAGCGCCTTGCCCGTGATGGCTATTTGATCGCGATCTGCGACATCGATCTGACCGGCGCCGCCGAGACCCTTGCCCGGGTCGTGGCCGCCGGTGGCAGCGGCCGGGTCGAGCCGCTCGACGTCACCGACCCGGCGGGCTGGCAAGCGCTCCGGGAGCGGCTCGAGCACGATTGGCCGCAGCTTGATCTCCTCGTCAATAATGCCGGCGTGGTGGTGTCGGGGGATGTGGGGCGCTGTTCGCTCGACGATTGGCGCTGGATCGTCGACGCCAATCTGTGGGGCATGATTCATGGGTGTCATGTGTGTGTCGACTGGCTGAAGCGCAACCCGCATGGCAGCCATGTCATCAACACCTCGTCGCTGGCGGCGATCGGATCGTTTCCCGGGATGGCGGCCTACAACCTCACGAAGGCGGCGGTGGTGTCGTTTTCCGAGACGCTCCACGCCGAGCTCCGCAGGCATCGCGTTGGGGTGACGGTCCTCTGTCCGTCGTTCTTCCCTACGGCACTGCTCGACAACGGTCGGTTCGCGAGCCCCGCCGAGCAGCGCATCGCCCGCGCGGAGTTCACGCGTACCAAGCTCACGGCGGAAAAGGTGGCCGATGCGGCGGTCAGGGCGATGGCCAGGAAGCAGCTCTACGTCATCCTTCCGGCGAAGGCCCGCGTCCTCTGGTGGATCAAGCGACTCTCCCCCCGGCTCTTCTTCCGGATCATCGCCCTCGAGGTCAATCGGCGGCTCAACGCCCGCTGACAGCGGCGCTCAGTCCGGCCGGCGCTGCGGCTTCCACCCCGTCTGGGTTTCGAGCGCCTCGAGCAGGAGCCCGAGGAGGAGGAGCGGCGTCAGCCAGCGCCCCAGCCCCTGCCAGGCCACTGGCCGCGGCGCCGTCCAGACGTCGCTCAAATCGAGCCGCTCGACGCCGCCGCTGGCAAGCGCCGCGGCGCGGACCTGATCGCGAGCCCGTGGATCAAACATCCATTCCGGATCGACCGTGACATCGAGCGGTCCCGCCGAGAGCACCGCGTCGCCCACCGTCACTGCCCCGCGAAGGAAGTCGGTGTCGGTGAGCTCGACGGCGGCGCTGTACGTCCCGGGGGCAATCCGCTCCCAGGGGATCGCAGCGCTCGTGCCCCCACTCCCCCGGGCGACCGCCAAGCGCGGCGCGGACACCGCCAGCCGATCGGCCCAGGAGTCATCGTGATGAAGCTCGAATCGGACTCGACTGCCGTCGACCGTCGTCCGCAGCCCGACCCCTTCCGGGGAGGAGGGGCCGATGAGCCAGCGGCCGAGCGTGCCGACGAGCGCCGTACAGCCCTCCCAGGCTCGGGTCGACTCGGAATGCTCGCCGCCCAGGGGGAAGGCGACCGATGCGGCCCGGCCGGCACCCCGCTGCCAGAAGGCGACCAGCGGGGCGGCGTAGTCGTCGGTCGAGACGGCGGCCTGCGCGGCCTGGGCCTTCAGGTAGACGAGGTTGTAGGCGGGGATCGTCGCCGGCCAGTCGAGCGGGCTGGACGCGATCTCGAGCCAGCCGGGGGTACCGTTGACGCCGACGGGGTCCTCGAGGAACGCGGAGCGCGCGATGGTCGCCGTCTCCATCTGAAACAGCGCGGGGAGCTCGGCGGCGTCGGCATTGAAAAACACCCGACCGTTGCCGAGGCGGGCGACGTCGCGGAGGAACTCGGCGTCGGAATCCGTCTCCGAGCCGAGCCCGATCACGCTCACGGTGCACTTCGCCGCCGTCATCTCCGCCAGGAGCGCCTTGTACTCCCCCGGCTCCTCGGCGTCGGCGGCATCGGCAAACAGGATCACGTGCCGCTGGCCGACCTCGGCGCCCTCGAGCATCGACCAGGCCGCCTTGAGGCCGGTGTAGCAGAAGATGCCGCCGCCGCCGCTGGTCACGCGCCGCGTGGCACTGATCAGCCGCTGGCGGTTGGGCCCGACGGCGACGAGCCCGTCGGAGAGGGGATGGGGGGCGGAATCGACGGGGATCACTGCCACGAAATCGCTCTCGCCGAGGAGCTCGATCGACCGCGCGGCACCGTCGTCGGCGAGGCTCATCTTCGTTCGCCCCGTGCCGGGGGCCGTCATCGCCATGCTCCCGGAGCGGTCCAAAACGATCGCCATCGCCACCGCCAGCTTGCGGTGCTCCTCCTTCAACTCCATCGTCACCGGGAGGATCTCGGCGATGGCCGAGCCCGACCAGCCACCCCCGGCGAAGGAGAACCGGCCGCCGATCATCGCCAACCCCCCTCCCTGCTCGGTGACGAAGAAGTCGAGGCCGCGGATGAAGGCCGGGTCGATGCGGTGGGCCGGGACGTTGTCGAGGATCACCCCCTTCGCCCCGGCGAGCATCCCGACGTGAACTTTGGCAAGATCGGTCACTTCCTCGACCTCGATCCCCTGGGCCCGGAGGAGCGTGGCCAGAGGGGAGGGCTCGTAGCCGGAGACGACGAGGACGCGCGGGCCGCCGACGACCTCGATCCATCGCTCGGCGACGTCGTTGCCAGGATGGGCGTCGCGTTCCGGGAGGATGCGGACGCAATAGCGATGGCTCCCCGGCTGCGCGAGCCGGTCGGCAAACCGGACACGGGCTTGCCCTTCGATCACGTCGGCGGTCAGCCGGGCGATCGGCTCGCCGTTGCGCGACACCTCCACCGGTATGGTCGCATCGACGGGGCCACGGATGACGGCGCTGACGATCAGGCCTTCGCGGGGGAGAACGCGCCGCGGCATGTCGATGGCGGCGATCGCGTAATCGGCGTCGAGGGATGGCGGCGGGAAGCGGAGGTCGAGCGGCACGCCGCGCTCGACGAGCGTGTCGGCGAGGCCGTCGACCGGCTCGGTGGAGAAGCCGTCGGTGAGGGCGAGGAGCCGGGATGCGCGGTCGGGGCGGATCTGGGCGAGGGCATGGAGCGCCGCCGACTTCAGCCGCGTGGCGCCGGTGCGGCCGGCGTACTCGGTGCCCGCGGCACCGGCGCGGAGGATCGCTCCTCTCGTCACCGCTTCGTCGGCGAAGTCGACGACGATCAGCCGGTCGTCGCGCCCCTTCGACGCTGTCAGGATCGTCTCCCATTCCGTCAGACGCGGGGCGAGGGCCTCGGTCGCCGAATCGGAGCGATCGACGAGGAGCCAGACATCGAGCCCGTCGCCTTGCCTGCGGATCTGCGGCCCGGCCAAAAGCAACACGACCAGCGCCAGGCAGAGGGCCCGGAGAGGGCGCGTGAGCCCGAGAGCCCGCCACTGCCATCCCGCAACGACGAGCACCGGCACGAGGAGAAACCAATGGGGGGCAAGAAAGCGGATCATGGCGTCCCTCCCGCGGCCGTCGCGCCGCGTTGTGTCTGCTTCCAGCCCCAGGCGACAAGGAGGGCCGCGGCCACCAGCGCCAGCCAGCCGGGGAGGAACGGATCGGCGACCGATTGCCGACGGGCCAACTCGAGACGGACGCCGTCCACCGTGTCGGCCGGGCCAGCCGTGCGGAAGTCCGATTCCCGGGGATCGGCCTGCTGGGTCGCGCCGTGGAGCAGCGGCGGCGCAGAGGCTTCGCCGTTGCGCGGGGAGACCGTGAAGAATCCGGCGTCGGCCGGGGCTCGCCCCCGGAAGGGCTGCGAGCGCGGCCCGGGCGCAGCGCTTGACTCGGCGGCGGGGTCCGCCAGCGCCTCGATGATGAGCGTCGCCGCCAGCGCCGGCATCGGGATCTCCTCCTCGGTCTGGAAGGTGTCGGCCCATGGCCGCCCGATCCGGCCACGGACGCGCTCCACGAAGCGCTCGAGGAGAACGACGAGCGCCGGGGTCCGGGCCGCGGTCGAGGCGTCGAGGTCGACATTGATCAGAAGCACCTCGCCGACAGTGCCACTCTCCGCGATCCTTTTACGCACAAGGACGAGCGGCCTGGCCCCTTTCCAGACCAGCGGCTCGTCGCCTTCGCCGGGAGTGATTGGGCCGGCGGGGCCGGAGAGAAAACCGTTCCAGGCGAGATCGCGGACGAGCGGATGATCTTCAACGGCCAAGGGAGCCGGATCGAGAACCAGCGGGCGCGGGGGGGGAGGTGCCCCGTCGGCTTCCTGCGCGGTTGATTCGGCCCCATCCTCGCTTTCGGTCTCGGCGTCGGCTTCCGGGGCTGCGGCGGCGACTTGGACGGCGGCCCCTGTCCCCTCGATGCCGAACGGCTCGACGACAAGATCAGCGCTGTCGGCATCGGCCACGGTCTCGACGTCGGTGGCGGCCGCGAGCATCCGCCCGAGGACTTCGCCGCCGGGCGTGCCCGCGCGGATCGCGACGCGCACCCGCCGCGGCACCGGGCGGGCAAGCGCTATTCCGTCGTCGAGCGGAAAGCGATCGGGGCCGATGTCGAGGATCACCCGCTCGGCGCCGGCAGGCCACGCCCCGGTGAGCGTCTTCGTCTCCCCCGGCGATAGATCGATGTCGAAGGGCTCCTGGAGTGGAGTCGTGGGGAGCCCGGTGGCGGGGCCGGTGAGGATCGTGAGCTTACGCCGGCTGGGAAGCTGGCCGCGATTGGCGACGATCGCCCGCCACCGTGGGGATCGCTCACCGGAGGAAGGATCGGGCCCCGGCTCGCTCGAGGAGACGTCGGCGCCGACCAAGCCGGTGTTGTCGATCGGCGTGCCGACGGAGAGGAGGGCCACGCCCGAGGGGACGGCGACCTCGCGGTCGGTGACGAGGATCACCGCGCCGCGATTGGCCGGAGCCAGGGCTTGCGCTACCGCCAGTGCCGCGGTGAAGTCATGCGTGCCGAGCGTTGGCTGCCACTGGGGAAGAGCGCCGAGGAGCCCGGTGAGGGTATCGCCGGCATGGAGAGGAGGGCGGCGCGGCCCGGTTTCGAGGAGGTGCCAGTCGGTGTGACCGGCGACGGCCCCGAGCCGCTTCAGAACCCGCTCGAGGGCGGCGATGGTTGGCGCGCGGAAAGCCGCCATCGACGCCGAGCTGTCGAGGACCACCGCCACGGTCTGCCGCGAGTCAGCGCGGATGAAGCGCGGCTCGACGAGGAGCCAGGTGAGGGCAAGGCTGGCAAGGATCTGCATCCAAAACGGCACCGCCTGCCGGAAGCGTTCGAGACGGATTCCGCCGGTGGGGAGCGGCCCGGCATGCTCGAGGAGAAAGAGCGTGCTCGTCACAACGCGCCGCGAGCGCTGCCGCAGGCTGTGAATGGCGACCAGGAGCGGCACGGCAGCCAGCGCCAGAAATCCCCAAGGGTTGGCAAGCACGATCCCCACGTCTTGCTCCTCTCCGTGCCTGTCAATCGGTCTCGAGAACACCGGCAGGGATCGCCTCGACGCGGACTGCTTCGAGGAACGTCCCCACGTCACCGATCCGCGCCATCCCGATCCCGTGCCGCACGCACGACTCGCGCCAGGCTGTGAAATGCCGCCGGTAGGCCGCGCGGTAGCGGGCAAGGAGGGCATCGTCGACGGCCTGGAGGCGGCGGGTGCCCGCTTCGCAATCCTCGAACTCAACGTTCCCCGTCCAGTCGGGATCGCTCTCCCCCCGCGCCGTCGGCACGAGAACGATCGCCCGCCCGCCGCCGGCGGCGAGCATGGCCGTGGCCTGATGCGGCGGCGAGGGATCGAGGAGATCGCTGACGAGGAGGCGGAGCGAGCCGGGGCGGAAGCGGACCCGCCGCAGTTCGTCGGCGAGGAGGGGAGCGCTCGAGGAGCCCGC
>JBBAVV010000053.1:27822-36825 GCA_040397545.1 Pirellulales bacterium | reverse complement strand
TTGCGCCAGCCGGGGATGAACTTCTTCGAGTTGTCGAAGTTCGTCACCGCGAGGCCGATCTGCCGGACGTTGTTGATGCACGTGTTACGGCGACCGGCTTCCCGGGCCGCCTGAACGGCGGGGAGAAGCATGCCGACGAGCGTGCCGATGATGGCGATGACGACGAGCAGTTCGACGAGCGTGAAGCCAGCCCGGCTGCGGTGGACGTGGGTGCGCATTGGAAACCCCTTTGATGGGAGCAGGCTCGCGGCGGAGACCTGCTGCCCGGATGAGATGTGAATGGAACGAACCGGTCGCCCGAACAGTGCCCACGGCGGGGGCGGCCCAGAACGGGAGCGCCCCTGAAAAACCGCGGTCGATGCCCTGCCTGCCCCTGTACGGGATTGTCGGGTCGTTGGTGCGTTTTGTCCAGCGGTAGCCGCCGGACTGGCACAGATTCCGCAGAAAGGGCCGCCGCCGCCCCAAGAGCGGGGCGAGCGGGGCGGAGGGGCGGCAGGCAGAGTGCGCGGCCAGGGTGGCCAAGCCAGGGAACCCGGAGAACCCCGATCAGACCTGGCGGCGACGACGCTCGAGCAGCGTGAGCGAGCCGAGGACAAGCGAGAGGGCGGACCCGAAAGAAGCAGGGTCGATCTCGGGGATAACAGTCACAGAAGTCGCGTCGACGATCATCATGTAGGGAGTGCCCGAAACGACCCCTAACCACGACAGGCCGCCATTGGTCGAACGGTTCGTGTCTGTCGACGATCCGACGCCACCTGGGGTGCTGCCCGTCTGGAGCCAATTGACCGAACCACTATCCCCACTGTAGAGGACCACCCAGAAGGAGCTCAACGCCGCCAGCTCGGGGATCGCCGAAGCCGTGAACGTGTTGCTTCCGACGGTAAAAACGCCAGGATTCGTCAATGTTCCGAGGCTCGAGCCGGGGGTTCCCGACACGTCACTAAAAATATCGACATTGATCGTCCCGCCACCGGTCACCGCCGACAAGTTGAGGACGACCGAATTGACGTCATACGTCGAACCGTCGGTCTTGAACTGGTTTGCCAGCCAGTTGTTGATATCAGCGGTGGCGGAGCCGGTGGATGTGGAGCCGCCGATGCTGTCGTAGATCGGGACGGCGCTGGCGGACTGCCCGATGAGGATCGCAGCGACGATCGCCGTGCCCCATGTCGAGATTCTTCCGAGGAGTGAACGGCTGTAGCGGTGGGAAGGGTGTTGGTCGGTCGGCATGTCGTAATCCTCATCGTGGCCGGGCGGTGTCTGCCTCCCGATGCCGAAAAGATTGAGGCATCTGTCGTGCCAAACCGGCTCAGATTCCTTGGAGGGGTCCGTAAGTGCCTGTGCCGTAAAGAGTTACGTTTTGTGATCGGCGCCGGCAGCGAGGCTCGACTCCAGGCGAGTCACACCATTTCGGGGAGGGGCGACGGGGCAGGAAGGGCCGGTGGAGGAGCTGTAAGGGGTTGATAAAAAAGGGCTTAGAGCCAATCTCACCAAGATGAGGAGGCGTTTGGGGTACGGGGGCCTCCTCCCTGATTTGGTGAAGGCGAAAGGCTCCACTCCACGGGGGGTGTGGGGGGGTTGGGGGGAGCCTGGGCGAAGCGCGAACGCCGATTGGCCCGGCGCGTTTCCGGGCGGGGGGGCGCGGAAGCGGCCCGCTACCGCGGCACGAACGAGTGGCGGATCGTCACCTGCCGCACCTGCCGGCTCGAGGGCTCGTAGCAGCGGAGGCGGATCTCGATCCCCCGGAGCGGGAAACGGTAGGGAGGGAGCGTTTCGAGCTCGCCGGGATCGTCGCCGGGGCTCGTGAACAGGCCGTCGCCATCGACGTCGAAGGGAGACTCATCGGCCTTTCCGTCGCTGTCATCGTCGAGGCTATTGGAGCCTTCGTCGGTCGTGCCGTCTTGGTCGTCGTCGAAGCCATTCGATTCGTAGTGCGTGCTCCAGGTGTCCCAGATGAACGGGCCGCTGGGATTGCGCAGCCCGCTCAACGGCTCTCCGACACCGGCAAACCGGGGGCGCTGCCCCGAGGTGGCCACAACGCCATAGGGCCCCCTGTTCCAGCCGAGGTCGACATAGGCGCCGTTGGCCGCGACCTGCGTCCCGGCGAAGCCGCTGTCTCCCGGGACGAGGGCACTGTCGCCGCCGGCTGGCACGTCGACCGGGGCACCGGGATCGAACACGCGGACATCGAAGCCAATGACGTTCATGAGGACGACATCCTCTCCAACCCGCGTCGAGCCCTTCGAGCGGTCGAAAATCAGGCCATCGGGGGCGGGGGTCGCCTGCCACTGAAAAGTCGGGTCCACAGTCCCGTCCGGAAACCGGAACGATCCCGCCTTGGCATCGATTGTGCCGGCGACGTTGTGCATGAAGCGGTTCTCGCGCCGGGTAAGGTCGGCAAGAGAATTGGGATAGATGACGGCGGACTGCCTTTGCACCGAAAGATCGAACTGGTCAAAGAACTTCGCCCAGGATTTGTAACCGTTCCAGAACACGCGATTTGAATTGTTCAGGAACGGCGTGAAGCCCACGTACCCAACGACGAGATTTTGCCGGCGGAAGAGCGTGTATGTCTGGACGGGGGGAATCGTGCCGGTGGGGACGTATGGGCGAAGGAACCAGGCGACCTCGGCGAGTTGGCTCTCGGTGGTCTTCGTGGCCGTGCCGTAGTCGTACTTCCCGAGGTACGGCGTCTCGGTGTTCCGTGTCGTGAACAGAAGAACGTCGTCGATATCGGCTGTCAGGTTGGTTATCGGGATCGGGTTGCCATTGGCATCCCGCGTATCGCTTCGCGGGCCTTCGATCACCTCGAAATAGCCCTCCCCCGCCTCGACCTCGAGTGGCGGGAGCGTCCGGGCGGTGGCGCCGGAAAGGTCGTTCCGCAGCCGCCAGGCGACGGAGCGGAGCTGGGCATCGAGCTCGATCATCGAGCGGCTGTCGGAAACGGCGGTCCCGAAGGCGCCGAAGACCTGCGCGATCGCTCCCATGAGGATGAGCGTGCAGGTCGTGGCAACGAGCATCTCGACGAGCGTCATGCCGCGGCGGATGGTGGCGGGCGACTTCATTCGACGATCCTCCGCAGGAGGACGGCATCCCAGACGTTGTGGTCGCGCCCCGGTTCGTGGGCGACCGGAATCGACCGGTCGATGATGTAAAAGGCCCGGTGGTAGCGGACGCCATCGGGATCGGCGGGCACCGCCGGCTGGCCCGCGGGCGGTGCCGGTGCCATGGCCTCCCGGAGCGTGATCCAGACGCCGAAGAGGTGCGACTTCGTCGTTGTCGTGTTTGCCAGCCGGTTGGCGGTGTAGATCGCCTGCGAGGGATTGAGAAGATCGATCGCCGGCTTGAGCGTGGCGTTGCCGTCGGTTTTTGGCATGGGCTGCGGAGCGTTGGCCGCCGGCTGCTGGCCGTTGAGGGAGAAGAGGGCGCTGGTGTTGCGGGCCGGCGTGCTGTTGAGGGCCGCGTCGTTGCGGGTGCCGACCGGATCGGGGGAGCCGTCGGTCGCCTTCACGAGCGGCCCGGCAACGACGGCGTTCCAGACGTCGTCGGCGGTGACGGTGTTGAGGTTCACCCGCCCCGGCTCGCGGAAGCTCGAAAGTTGGTTGACCGGTGTGGTCACCTGATCGATCCCGGCGAGCGTGGCGAGATTGCTATTTGGATCGGACGTCGTGCCATGGATCCCGGCGAAGCGCGTGGGGACATGCACGGCGTCGAAGAGCGGGGGGCTCTTGAGATTGCGGAGGACCGTCGGCCCCCACGTCCAGTTATTCGCGTCGGGATCGGGAGCGAGGAGGGGCGAGGGATCGCTGTACTTCGTCAGCAGAGTTTGGCTGTCGAGGGCATGCACGAAGAGCAGCTCGGGGCTGGCGACAAACGGCCGGTTCGGCCAGAAAAACCACTTTGGCGGCTTGTTGGGATCGAGCGTCCAGTTGGCGTCGATGACGAGGGGGATGGGAGGCGACGGAGGGATCGCCGTCGTTTCGGCAGTTACCTGTTTCCAGAACGTGTCGACGGGGGCGTCCATCTTCCGGCGGGTCGTCTTTGGATCCTTCCCCGGCGGCACCTGCATCGTAACCGGCTCGGGAGTGCGGTTGACGACAGTGACCGTCTGCTGATCGACCACCCGGTAGACCGCCATCCGGCCGAGCTGGCCGTCGCTGTCGGTGAGAGCCGACGGGGCCGTGGTGCTCGGATCCTGCGTCCAGTCGGGCTTGGTGACGTCGGGCGCGGCGGTCGGGTCGGTGAGGCGCTCGAGGAAGATCGTGGCTTTGCGGTCGGGGGCGCCAAACGTGGCCGCGGGGCCCTGGACCTTGAGCGTGGCGAAGTTGGCGACATTGAGCTTTTGCTGCTGCGTCTGGACGGTGACGACCGTCGAAGCGGCCTGCGGCTTGAGGCAGATCGAGGTGTCGACGCCGAGCTTCGGCGTGGTGTTGTCGGCGAGGACATGCTCCGGCTGGCCCCCGGCGGCCGTTCTCGTATCGAGGCGGACATACGTATCGGGCTGGCCGGCCGTCTTGATCCGCAGCCGCCAGACGGGAAGCGTGGCCCGGTCGGTGGGGTTGGCATTGTTGGCTGGGTTGGCCGCGGTCGCCCCCGATTTCCGCCCCAGGTCGAGGGCGTTGAGGGGATGCTTCTTGGCGGTGTCGTAGGAATCGAATTGCGGATCGCAGGGCTCGGCAGCGACGGACGCGTCGCCCGACGTGGCCTTGCCGAAGGCGGTGGCATTCCAGGGGCGGTGAAGCACGACATACAGCTCGCCGGTCGTGGCATCCTCCCAGGCGCAGGTCTCGGCGATCACGATCTCCGGCCGCTCGCAGCCGAAGACAACGTCGCGCTGGGCCGGCTTGGCATCGTTGGTCGTCTTCACGTTGCCGTCGACATCCCAGCCGTCGGCCGGATTGGTGTCGAACTCGAAGGGGGTCATCGTCGAATCGCCATCGCGGAATTCGACGATGTTGGCCACCCATTGCGCGCAGTTCTTGGCATTGAAATCGGCCGGCGGCGTCAAGGCGCAGAGGAGAATGTAGAGATCCTTGAAGTAGGCCTGCCGCTGGGCGTAGTAGGGATCGGTGATGTCGTACTTGGCGGGCTTCGTGCCGGTGAGGGGGCGATTGAGATCGAAGCGCTCCCCGCGGGCGATCTCCCTGTTCAAGACGCCATCGAGGACGGCCTTGTTGCGGGCCGTCGTGGCGCCGTAGAGCTTGGCCGCGTCGCCGCCGAGCGTGTCGGAGAGCTTCCGCGCCCAGTCGAAGAGCTTGGGGGCGGCGCTGCCGCTGACCACGGTCGAATCCCAGCTATCAGTGGTGATCCGAAGGCGGGCCTCTTCTGCCACGCTCCCGAGGATCGCCTCGAGCCGGGGGGGGAGCTTCGAGGAATCGATGTCGTAGGGCCGGAGAATGTTTTCGAGCTCGGAGAGATTGAAAACGTTGCCGTTGGGGGAGGACAATCCGTACGACCTCAGCCACGAGTTGCGCGGGGCGCGGGTGTCGAGCCGGATCTCGTAGGGATCGTCGCGGGTCTCGACGTCGAGCTCGCCCGCGCGCGACCACTCCGGCTTCACGAAGCAGAGCTGCGGCACGATCCCGGTCGAGGCCGCCGCCGCCACCGTGAACGTCTTCATCCGCCCGTGGAGATCGGGGGGGGAGTTATACGTCGCACGTGGATAGAGCGACGGCGAGCCGGTGAACGGCGTCGTCTTGTCGGCCCAGTTGAACGACTTGCCGTCATCGGAGTTCCACCACAGGGGCGGAACGCCCTCGTAACCGACGGTGCGGGGGGAGCCGGTCAAGGTCGCGGGATCGATCGGAGAACGATGGTCGGTGATCGCGCTCGCGGCGTCGTTGAAAACTTTCAAGCCGGGGAGGAAGAATCTATCGGGATTCCCGGTGGCGAGTTGCATTTCCTCGTAGGGGTCCGTTGGGGAAAACCTTGTCGGGTAGGCTCCACCATATCGTCCCTCGGAGTTATCGATTTGAGGTGTCGATGTCATTTCACCAGCGGAGTCGCGTGAATAAAAACGACTTTTCTGGGGAGAACGGCCTACGCGCAGCCGGGATTGGTTCACGCCAGTCCGGAGATAGAGGAGGGGATTCTCCTCCGGATAGCCCCGGGTGACCGTGCCCTGAAGCCGCTCGAAGTCATATGTTGCGGCGGAGCCCGAACTTGCATGAGGGAAAAGAAGATCGAGGTTGACTTCCGGGGGCCCGTAGCCGGAGCCGGTGGGGATGGCGTAGGGCTTGCCCGACGGGAATCCGGTCGGAAGATTGTCGAGTTGCCAGGAGCTGGTTGTGCCACTCATCGCCGAGTGCGGATAGACGACCGGCACGAGCGAGCCATGGGCATTGACGTTCACCCGGCCGTCGAGATCGAGAACGAGGACGGAGGCGTGGAGCGTCACCTGATCGCCGTTGGGGGAGATCACCGTCGGCAGGCCGAAGTCGAGGAAGAAGCCGTCGTTGACGCCGTCGTTGTCGTTGTCGGCGCCGTAGCTGAAGCCGTTGGTGCCGCTGTTGAGTTGGGAGAGGTCGCTCGCGGCAGTGACAAAGCCGACCTTCTTGACTACCGATGACGACACCGAAACCTTCGCGCTATTGGTCTCGTTTTGCAGATCGCGCGGCGCAACCCAGGCGAGGAAGGGATTGAAGTCGTCGAAGCCGTCCCACGATTCGTTCGGCCGGCCGGCTGTGCCCGACCCGGAGAACTCGCGGCCATTGATGACGACACGGCAGGATTGGCCGACGACCGGTTCGTAGGGGCGGTTGCGCGGCTGGTTGTCGACGATGAGCTCGTAGTTGCTGTTGCCGAGGTCGTTGGCCCGGAGGATCCGGTGGCTGCTCGGATCGCGCCCCGTGCCGAGGATCGTGAGCACGCGGCCGGCGAGATCGGTGGCGGCGAAGGGACGGCCGTCGGCGTCGGGGGGGGGGATCTTGTCGAGCGCGACCAGCGGGAGGACGAGCACCGGCGCTTGCTCGGAGACCGGCGGGTTGCCCTTGGCGGTGCCGGAGAGGGCGATCGTGTAGTTGCCGCTTGCATCGGGAAGGTCGAAGCCGTATTTGTCGGCGAGGAGCGATTCGAAGGGGGCGATCGCCACGCCCGGGGGCGCCGGCTGGGCGAGGCGGACATTCACGTTCGTCCCGGTCGACACGCCGCGCAGCACGCGGAGCATGACCGTGTCGAAGATCTGCGAATGGGGGAGGCGGACGTTGTCGTTGCGGAGCGAGAGCTTGGCGTACGCCCGGGCGGTCTCGCGCGACCGCGTGGCGACGATCAGGTAGGCCGCGCCGAGCATCATGAAGAGGGTGAGCATCGAGAGGACAATCAGGAGGAGCACGCCACGGCGCTCCCTGCCGATCATCGGCGCAGGGACATGCTGCGGAGATCCACCGCGGGCTCTCTCGGCCGCTTGTCGGGATGGTGTGTTCATCGCTCGCGCCTCACGTTCACGGGTAGCCGCTTGCCCACGGCCACCGCTTCGATTCACCGTCGTGCTAACCACCGTCCTGCAAATCACCGTCATCACAACCACCGTCCTGAAACCGATCCCGTCACTTCGAATAGGCCCCGGAGCCCTCGAGCACCACCATCTGCTCCGCCATTCCGACCGAGTCGAGGAGGATCCGCAGCGGGAGCAGGGCCCCGTCAACAATGCCGTCGCCATCGCTGTCGTTGGTGATCGGCGGGGGGCTGGCGAAAGTCACGTAGACAGCCGTCGGCGTCACGGTGTCGTCGATGCTCGCCATCAGCACCTGGCTCCAACGGAGATACTGATTCGTGGCCAGGGTCTTGTTCGGGTCGTAAATCACTGCGCCCGGGCGGATGATCTCTTTGAGCGTCCGGCCGGACGGCAGTGGCCCTTGGAGCTTGAGCGTCGTGCCGTCGAATGCCACTGGAAGCCAGCCGGCGCTGGGGTCGGCGAGATTGCGATTGTGGAAGGCGACGACCGTCAACTTGGCCACATCACCGGCGCCCGGCGAGGTCGTCAGAACGTTATCGGCCCGGGCGACCGAGAACAGGCAGCTCATCCGGCCATTGAAGAGGCGGATGCCGTTGGGATCGAAGCGGTTGACCGGCGGGTCGTCAGGCCCGGCCCCAGGGGAGACAAGGAGATCATCGCGGCCTTGGCCGAGGAGCTGGAGAACCTGCCAGGAGGGGGTGCCGGCCGGATTTGAGGCCTGGGAGTAGATGCCGGCTGGCTTGAGGAAGGCACCGGCAGCGTTGGGGAAGATGGCACTGGTGAGAACCGTCGCGCCGGCGTCCCGCTGCACGACCGGGTCGAACACCCACATCGGCCCGTTCCCGTTGGAATCGAACATGACCGAGTCGGGGCGCGTCAGGCCGTAGGTGACGGCATCCTGGAGGCCGTTGGCGACCGTGGCCGCGGCCCGATCGAGGATCACGGCGCGGGCGGCCTGCGACTGGCCGGCCGGCACGAGCGAGACGACGCTCGTCAGGCCGACGGCGAGGATGCCGATGGCGATCAGCACTTCCATGAGCGTGATGCCGCGGGGGGGCTGGAGCGTGATGCCGCGGGGGGGGATGCGTGGGGGCATGATCACTTTCCTCCCGAGGGCGTCTCGGAGCGGGCGAACTGCTGCGACAGGAGCAGGCCGGCCGTGGGATTGGCGTAGGAGGGCACCGGCATGCACTCGGAGGTCTTCACGATCCCGCTCGCCGGATCGATGACGATCCAGAAGGAGTCGCCGTATTGCCAGTTGAAGCCCTTCGTGTCGTCCTTGCCGTCGTAGGTGGACGCCAGGGTCGGGTCGTTATTGGCCCGGTCGACGCGGCCGACGAGGAAGAAGACCGGCCCGGTGACGGTGATGCGATTAGCCCCGGCAGCGTTCTGCGTGAAGATCTGTCGCACCCGTCCGGTGGCGTCGAAGAGCACGGTGACCACCGGCACGGTGACCGGCGTCCCCGCATTCACGAACCGGGTGTAAGTCGAGCTCCCATGGCCCGACCAGGCCAGATCGACACAGCGGCCGTCGGGGATCGTGAACGCCG
>JBBAVV010000053.1:12480-27722 GCA_040397545.1 Pirellulales bacterium | reverse complement strand
GAGCGTGGCCGTCGACGCATACGACTCCCCCCGGTAGACCTGCGGGACATTCGCCTGGAAGAGGTCGATCGCGAACAGTGCCGCCGTGTTCGTGGGAGGGGGGAGGATCGTCACGCCGGCCCACTCGGGGCGACCGATCGCCCGCGACTGGGCCTTGGCAAAGAAGCTTGAAGTGACGCGGGCCGCCTCGCGGCTCCGCCGGTTCTCCGTTGTCGTCGCCACGTTGGGGAGAACGGTCACCGCCAGCAGCCCGATGATCGCGACGACGACGAGCAGCTCGACGAGCGTCATGCCGGCGCGGCGGATGGGGAGGGGCTTGAGCATGGGGCCACGTGGCGGGGTGGAGGACGGGAGGATTACTTCTTGGTAAGATCGTGATTGGAGATGTTGTCGGCGGCGGCGCGGACGTTCGTCATACCGTTGGACGAGCCCGGCTTGACCGAGCCGGCCCAGTTCGTCCCCCCCTTGGGCCACGCCGTGGTGAGCAGATCGGGGCGGGTAGACGCATTGGTGTTGATCCAGCCGCTCTGCTGCCAGCCGCCTCCGAGGGCATCGCGAGACGTGACGAGGCCATAGCCTCCGGCCGTGGCCGAGGTGTCGATGTCGAGGGAATTGTTCGGCCCGCCGGAATAGATGAGCGGGGTCAGGGCTCGGTCGGTCCAATTCTTCGAGGCGTCGGTGACGCCGAGGGGATCGATCGGATCGGGGGGATCGTTGGCCGAGAGGGTTTGGAGTTGGATCACGGAGCTCAAGCCGGCCGGCCAGCGGATGAACGAGATCGGCCGCCCCCAGCCATCGACGAATTCGGGGAGGCCGTCGCCGTCGACGTCGCCGATTTCGTCGGCGCGGAATTGTTCGACCGCGTCGGGGCTGTAGCCGCCACGGACGACGATCATCTGCAGGCACTCGGCGCTCTCGAAGGCCATTGCCAGTGTTGGATCGGAAAGGCCAGCCAAGCGGCTGTTGCCGATCGCTTGGTAGCGCGGATTGGGGCTGCGGAAGTTCGACGTCGACGGAAACATCGAATAGCTGGCCGCCGAAGCCGACCAAGCGTCGTCCCACAGATCGGGGAGGTCGGTCGCCATGATGAAACGCTTGGCGTAGACCTGGATTTGGGCAACCCTCGTCTTGTTGGCAATGGGGAGGCCCGTGAGCGGGTCGAATGCAGGCGTGATCCGCCGCTCGACATAGCTCTCGTAGAGCGGCGTCACGATCTCGTGGAGCTTGCGGATCGTGCTCCGGGATTTGTCGATCTTCGCCCGCTGCCGGGCGCCATTGAGCCCCGAGAGCATGAGGCTTGCGAGGATCGAGAGGATCACGATCACCACCATCAGCTCGATGAGCGTGAACGCCCGCCGAACGCCCGGGAGTGCGGGCGAAGCGGGGCGACGGCTGTGGCGGAAAGCGTGCATGGGAAATCCTCGCGGAGCGGTCGCTCCCGGGGCAGGGCTCATTTCAGGCTATCGATGTAATCCTGACGGGTTCCGGGCCAAAAATTGGAAAGATCATCCGGCGAAGGGTACTTCTCGTCGCGGCCTGCGCTGATGATCTGAAACGAGTCGGGGTTGAACGGCTTGGTGGTCTTCGGGTCGATCTCGACTGTCGCCGGCAAACCAGAGATGCCGTAGCTGGCCGAATCGATGTAGATGTAGGGGCTGCCGGGCTTGCCAGGGGCCGTAAACTGCCCGCCGGAAACCCGGGACGTGTCGAAATCGAAGAGCTTCTTCTTGGTGACGCCCGAGAGTGGCTGGCCGCCCCCGGAACCGGAGACGATGCCCATCGGGTTGGTCGGATCGTCGGAATAACCGACGAGCCACCCGACGAGCGCGGTGTTCGGCTTCATCAAGGAGGCACTGGCGTTGTTGAGGAGGAATGCGGCTGGCGCCCGCGGAAAGAGCCTTTGGATGTGTTTGTTGATTCTCCCTCCATTCCCCGCCGTATCGACATCCACTGCCGGCGGAAAGCTCCCATACTCGTTCTTGTACTGCTGGATCGCCATGTGGAGCATGTCGATCTCGGTCTTGATTCTCGCGTTCTGCGCCGTTGCCGTTGCCCGCATCACCGCCGGCACCGCGATCGCCGCCAGGATCGCGATGATGATGATCACCACGAGCAGCTCCACGAGCGTGAAGCCGCCACGGGCTCTCGCGGCCGACGGACCGCCGAAGTTTCTACGCAGCATGACTCTCTCCCGTTCGACGGGCTCCATTACGACAGGTCGGTGATCAGCTTGATGAGCGGCATGAACAAGGCGATGACGATGAAGCCGACCGCACCGCCGAGAAACACGATCAGCAACGGCTCCATGAGGCTCGTGAGGCTCTCCGTCAGCACCGCCACTTCCTCGTCGTAGGTGTCGGCCACCTTGTAGAGCATCGTGTCGAGCTCGCCCGACTCCTCGCCGACGTCGACCATGTTGACGACGAGATCGTCGACGACCGGCGACTTGTACCTCGTCAGATAGAGCAGTGCCCCGATTCCCGGGCAGAAGAGCGTCCAGAAGAGCATCGCCACGATGTTGAACGGGGGAACGGAGAACTCCTTCAGCGGCTTGGCGATCGCGTTGCCGTCGCGGATCGAGTCTGACACCTTCTGGAAGAGCTTCTCGAACATCATGTTGCCCGAGGTTTCCTTCGTGATGTTGAGGGCCTCGAGGATCGGCACGCCCGACGCGAGGAGCGTGCCGAGGGTGCGCGACGAGCGTGACATGATGTTCTTCTCGACCAGCTGCCCGAAGATCGGGGCCTTCAGCACGAAAAGATCCCAGCCGAATCGGCCATACGAGATCAGGCAGATCCCCTTGATGATCAGCCGGAAGCCGAACGGGATCGCCGGGATCAGATACCAGTAGTTCACCACCCAGTTGGAGATGTCGATGAGGACCTGCGTCATCGGCGGGAGCGTGCTGCCGAAGTCGTCGAAGATCTTTTTGAACTGCGGCACGATCTTGATCATGATGAAGCAGAGGATGCCGACGGCCACGCTGACGACGACGGCCGGATAGACCATCGCGCCTTTCACCTTCCGCTTGAGCGACTGGGCCCGCTCCATGAACTCCGCCAAGCGCCGGAGGATGACTTCGAGCGCACCCCCCGCCTCGCCGGCCCGGATCATGTTGCAGTAGAGGCGGTCGAACGCCTTCGGGCTCTTGCTCATCGCCTCGGAGAGCGTCGATCCCCCCTCGATCTCGTCACAGACATCCAAGAGGCTGTTTTTCAGCCGCCCCGGCTTCTGCATCTGGGCGAGGACCTTCAGACTGCGGAGGATCGGCAGGCCGGCGTCTTGGAGGATCGAGAGCTGACGGGTGAAGAGCGTCAGATCGCGGCTCTTCACGCCGCCGATGGCGAATGTCCGCCCCGGTTTGCGCTTGCCCCCTGCCGTGCCCGCGGCCGCCTGCTGCTTCTGCGCCTTGAGCTTGGTGACCATGTAGCCCATGGCGCGGATCGTCGCCTGGGCCTCGGCCTCCGTCGGGGCCTCCACCTTGTCGCGGATTTCCTTCCCCGTGGCGGCGTCGATCGCTTCAAACTGAAACGTGGGCATGGTCGTAAGCTTCCTGCGGGGAAGGTGTTGGCGTCAGGAAATCAGGGACAAGACGAGGGAACGGACGAGAGAAAAGAAGACTGGCTCGGTCGGATCGGAAGCAGGGATCTGGTCAGGCATCGAGGATCGTCTCGCGAATCACCTCCTCCGCGGTCGTCAGGCCGGCAAACACGCTCTCCATGCCGGCATCGCGGAGGGTCACCATCCCGAACTTCCGCGCCACGTTCCGCAGCTCCTCGGTGGAGCAGTTGCGAATGATCATGTCGCGCATTTCATCGTTCATGAGCATCAATTCGTAGATCCCCAGCCGCCCCTTGTAGCCGGTGCGGTTGCACTTGTCGCAGCCCTTGCCGCGGAAGAGCTTCCGGCCGGCGAGCTGGTCGGAGGTCATCTCGAGATCGGCGAGGAGATCGGCGGTGGGGATGATCTCCTCCTTGCAGAGGGTGCAGATCTTCCGGACGAGCCGCTGGGCGAGGATCGCCTCGACCGTTGCCGTGATCAAAAAGGGCGGCACTCCCATGTCGCGGAGGCGCGTGATCGTGGAGGGGGCGTCGTTGGTGTGGAGCGTGCTGAAGACCATGTGCCCGGTGAGCGAGGCCTGGACGGCGATCTCCGCCGTCTCCGTGTCGCGGATCTCGCCGACCAGGATCCGGTCGGGATCCTGCCGCAGAATCGAGCGGAGGCAGTGGGCGAAGGTGTTGCCGATCTCGGAATCGATCTGCACCTGGACGATGCCTTCGATGTCGTACTCCACCGGATCCTCGGTGGTGATCAGCTTGTCCTCGATCTCGTTGAGCTCGGAGAGGGCCGAATAGAGCGTCGTCGTCTTGCCGGAGCCGGTCGGCCCCGTCACCAAGACGATGCCGTTGGGACGCTGCATCACCGTGCGGAAGTTCCGCAGCGTTTCCGCCGGCATCCCGATCTTGTTGAGATCGAGTGACACGACGCCGCGGTCGAGCACCCGCATGACGACGCTCTCGCCGAACAGCGTCGGCAGAACGCTGACCCGCAGATCGACCGGATGGCCGCCGACGTTGAGCTCGATGCGACCGTCCTGCGGGAGACGGCGCTCGGCGATGTCGAGATTCGCCATCACCTTGATGCGCGTCGTGATCGCGAAGGAGAGATGCTTCGGTGGCGGCACCATCTCCTGGAGCACCCCCTCCGCCTTGAGCCGGATGCGGAACTCGCTCTCGAACGGCTCGAAGTGGATGTCGCTGGCGCCGTCGCGGATCGCCAGGAGGAGGACCATGTTGAGGAGCTTGCGGACCGGGGCGCTCTCGGCGAGGGCCTCGACGCTCGTCAGATCGGTGGGGCCCTCGCCGCCGAGCCCGGCCGCCTGGGCCGCCAGCTCCTTGTCGTTTTCCAGGCTCTCGACGATCGATTCGACGCTCTCGTTCTCGGCCGAATAGAACTTGTCGATCGCCTTCTGGATCTCCTGCTCCGTCGCCACACAGTTGTGAATGTCGAAGCCGAGAAACGTCCGGAGCTCGTCCGCGATCTGGATTTTCTGCGGCTCCGACGTCGCCACCGTGAGCCGGTTGCCGGCAAGCTCGATCGGGATCACTCGGTAGAGCTGGGCCATCGGCTCGCTGACGAGCCTGAGCACTTCCGGGGGGATGGTCCGGTCATAGAGCGTGACGAACGTCGTGTTCCACTGCTCGGCGAGCGCCTCACCGAGCTGATCCTCTCCGAAAAACCCGAGCGACAGCCCCACCTTCCCGATCAGCTCGCCGCCGCGGGCCTGCTGCTCCTCGAGCATCTGCTGGAGCTGGCCCTCGTCGATGAGGCCGAGGTCGATGAAGATCTGTCCGATGCGCTTCAGGGCCATGGTCGTGATTCCACCGCTGGTGGTCGCTCAGGGATGCGGGGGCGGATGGGGAGCTTTGGATGCGGTCGCTGAAACGTTGGCCGGGCCTGGTCACATGTCCTTGGCGCGGCGGTTGATGTCTTCCTCGTCGTCGAAGACGCCCGCCTTCGCCTTGGCGATGCGGGCGGCGAGATCGTCCGGCGACTGGGCCTTCATCATCACCGCCTCCTCGGTCACCTTCCCACTTTCCCAGAGTTGGAAGAGGTTGTCATCGAGGAGCACCATGCCGAGCTTGGCACCGGTCTGGATGGCCGAGTTGATGCGGAAGGTTTTGTTCTCGCGGATCAGATTCCCGATCGCGGGGGTGACGACGAGGATCTCGTAAGCCGCCACACGGCCGCCGCCGATCTTCGGGAGGAGGGCCTGCGAGACGACGCCGATGATCGCCGTGGAGAGCTGCGTGCGGACCTGCTCCTGCTGATTGGTCGGGAAGGCGTCGATGATGCGGTTGACGGTGCCCTGGGCCCCGGTGGTGTGGAGCGTGCCGAAGACGACGTGGCCCGTTTCCGCCGCGGAGATCGCCGCCTCGATCGTCTCCAGATCGCGGAGCTCACCGACGAGGATCACGTCGGGATCCTGCCGAAGGGCCCGCCGCAGCGCTTCGGAGAAGCTCGTCACGTCGGAGCCGACCTCGCGCTGGTTGACCGTCGATTTCTTCGACTGGTGATAGAACTCGATCGGGTCCTCGATCGTGATGATATGGTGGTCGTGTGTCTCGTTGATGAAGTTGATGAGGCTGGCGAGCGTCGTCGACTTCCCCGACCCGGTCGGCCCCGTCACGAGGAACAGGCCTCGGGGCCGGCAGACCATTTTCTTGCAGACATCCGGCACGCCGAGCTGCTCGGGCGTGAGCATTTTGTTGGGGATCTGCCGGAGCACCATGGCGATCGAGCCACGCTGCTTGAAGACGCTGACGCGGAAGCGGGCCATGTCGCCGAAGGCGAAGCCGAAGTCGCAGCCCCCCTTCTCGGCGAGCTCCGCCTGGCAGCGCTCCGGCGTGATCGCCTTCATGAGGCCGTTGGTATCGTCGCCGGTGAGCACCTTCGTCGCCTGCGGCTTCATGCCGCCGTCGATCCGGAACACCGGCGGCAAGCCGACCGTGATGTGGATATCGCTGACGCCGTTCTTCACGGCCGCCGTCAGGAGCTTGTCGATCTGGATGCTCCCCACCGCCACTTTGGGGAGGGCGTAGGCGTTGGCTGCACTCGGCTTCGAGGCCTCGTCCTCCGCGGCGGCGTTGTCGTCGATCGACTCCAGTTCGAGCGTCTGCGGGGCGGCAGCCGCGGGCTCCGCCTCGGCCGGCCCGGCCGGCCCGGCCGGCTGGAGCACGAGGACCTTCGTCCCCTGGACATCGACGGCGCTCCCCTGATACCGACCGATCGCCGACTGATAGACGAACTTCTTCGGATCGGCCCCCGCCGGCAGGATCGCGGCGGTGATCCCGGCCACCTGCTCGGCCGTCAGTGCCGGGGACTTGAGCGTGACGAGCTTGTCTTTGATCCGCACCATCGGCTCACGGCCGCCGGAAATGCGCAGCTCGGTGGCGCCGTTGTCGGCCGCCACTTTCAGCAGCTTGTCGACGTGGGCGGCGAGTGGGGAGGGGGCTGCCGTGCTCATGGGGAGGACACCTGGTGCGAATGGAAGGACATGGGACCAAAGAACCGCCGGGAATCCCGGATCCCGCCCCTGCCGGACAGGTGCCGCCCACCCATCGGAAAACGATTCTGCCGGATGGGAACCCCGGCGCGAAGTTCCTTGCCCGGCCGACCGCTGCGCAGACCGCAACCGCCCGGAAACCGGTCGGAAGAGAATCCCCCGCTGACGACCGCTGCTGCCCATCTGGGAGCCAGTCCGGCTGCGACCGGCGGGGACCCTGACATCCCGCCGACCAAGCTAGAGGCATTATGCGCACGATCGGCGAAAAAGTCTCGCCGCCGACACTTTTCCTCGAAATCTCCCCCCCCCGGCCCCGTCGGCGGTGCCCGTGGGGCTCGGCTCTGGCAGGGGTGAGAAGGCCGGAGTCGACCAGCGTCGAGGTGTACCCGATCGCGACTTCCCTGCCGAAATCCCCTCCAGAGGGGCATCAACTCGCGTCAGCGCTCGGGCCACGGTCGCCACGGAGAATCACCGGGGAGGTGCGGGGCATCGGTTATTCGTTCTCCTTCGGGAGGGCCAGCGGCGCCGCGAGGGCCCTTCGAATCGTGGCATGGCGGCGCCTCGCGGGGCAGCCGCATACGGCAACGCGGGCACAAGCCTACCCGCTTCCGGAGCGGACGGGGCGGGGTCGCCGAACGCTCGAGAAATGGCAATGCGGCCGAGGAATACCGGCCCCCCCCGACGAATAGGCCATCGGGCGTCCAACGGAAGGGCCCAATCCACGGGCCGGGCAATTCAGACACGATCCGTCCGAATGCCATGCCCGTGCCTTCTCTTGCCCTCGGCGATGACCGAGGGGCGGTGACCATGGCCCTTGTCTGATTCGCCAATGAAGGAGTCGGGCAGCCGAGCGGGCGGTACCCGAGATCATTGGCCAAGCTCGCAGCGGGCGGTCAGATCTGAGGAGGGCCGTTGCAACTTGCTTTGCAGCGATCGTACTTATCGTTGGCTTTTTGCTCGCAGAACTTGAGACTATTGTCTCGGTTTTTTCTGCAGCCGTTCAAAGCTTCCTGCCAGTTTTGGTCGCAGGTGGCTTTTTCAATTTCCGCCTTGGTGACGCTGGAGTTATAGTCGCGCTCGGATTTGCCGATCGCCACCACGTAGCCGCCGCTTGCTCCATAAAGGCAGCCGGCGTTCGCAGGCGGCGGCATTAACAAACAAAAACCGACGACGACATAATAGGCGGCCAAGGCGGTTTTCAGGGCGGACTTTCGATCAACCTCGGCCTGAGCAATTTTCCCCTGTTCAATGTTTATGCAAATAGTTTGGGCGGTCTCGGCATCGATAACGCATTTTTTCTCATCGCGTTGGAAGTCTGTCTGACAAGCAGCCAGATCGTCCACCTTCGTTTTCTCGCAGTCTTCGCATGGTCCGGCTTGAAGGATCGCCGGTTCGCCGATGGAAAAAACCATCACGAAAAAAACGACAAGGCAGTCATGGAGACCGCTGTGAAGCCACGAACTGCGATGCCTCTTCGGTGTCATCGCCACTCCTTTTAATTCATTAAACGACTCGACGAGTTCAAACTCGCCGCTAATAAAGGAACCAAGGTGTTCTTTGAATGATTTCACGGGGCGTCGCCGCCCTTGCTGCCTGCGCGTCGAGGACGGAGAAAGGCATAGGCCAAGAGCGCAGCGAGAATCGCGAGATTGGCGTAGAGCAGCCAGGAGCGCGACGTCTTTGCAGACTCTGAAGTCTGCTGGGCCGGCTTTTCGAGCGCTGAGGGCTCGCTCGGCATATCGACGACGTAGGCGTCCCAGTCCTTCTGCGTCCAGCCCGGCGGAGCCGATAATTTCCAAGTCTTGGCTTCTGGGTCCCAAATCGGGGGATCGAGCTTTTGCGTCTCGATCTTGATCCTTGGCTTCGGCTTTGCCCGCGACGTGCTGGTGATGATCTCGATGTACTCATCGACCGTCTTCGGCTTCTGGAAGGTCATCCCCTCCGGAGGGAGGAAGAGGTCGTTCGGGAGGTCGATCCCCTGCTTGATGTCGAGATACTCCATCTCGCCGGCCGCGGTGATCATCCGCCGCAGTTGGAAGGTGTTGGCGTTGATCCACGACTTGGTCGCGCCGGAGAAGGGCGTTGTGATCGACAGCGCCTTGGCGATGGCGTCGGCGAGCCCCTGCGGAACGGTCGTCTCGATCACGTAGTGCTCGGCGCCGTCGATCGTTTCCGGCTCGAGCAATTTCATGGTGGCGCCCGACGGCACCGATTGCCTGATGGCCGCCGCCTGGGCGAGCATCACTTCCCCGAGGAGCGTTTTGTCGATCGCCAGGCCCGTGTTCGGCTGCCATTCATAAGCGTATTTGGCGGTCGTGATCGTCGTCTGCTCGATCACGGGATTGACCGTCTCGACCCGCGAGGCCACGCCGATCTCGCCGCCGAGATCCTTCATCGAGACGATCGATTCGACCTCACCCATCACCATCCGATACTGGATCGGCGCCGCCATGACCGCCTGCGACTTGGCGAAGATCTCGCCGGCCGTCATCTCCGGCGCGGCCCAGGCCGCTGTTTGCGAAGGAATCAGCAGCACCAAGCCGAGGAGGACCAGTTGGCAGAGGTTACGCATCGGTTATTCCATCTCCTCGGGCGCCGTCATGGCCGCGGCGGGTGCCGGTCTCGGAGTCGCTTGGGCTGGGGAGGCTTTGAGCACACTGCCTGCCGTATCAACCGCCGCGATGATCGGGACATGGAGCATCGCCTCGGGCCGGCCCTCGAACTCGAGCGTCAGATAGTCCATCGTCATCCCCGGAGGGGGATTTTCCCTCAAGGTGACGAGAAACGTAAGCCTAGCCGGCTCGTTCTCCAATTCCCCGGCGGCGATCGGCTCCGCGCTGGCCAGTTGCCGGCTCGTCGAGACCCGGCAGGCGGTGGAGAGCAAGGCGGGTTCGGCCGCGAAGACCGCGAGATTGATCGGTTCTGGAGGCACGCTGCCATGCGCCGTGCGAAACTCGATCATGTCGGGCTCGGTCCAAATCTGCCGAGGAATCGAGGCGGAAAGGGAATACACGATCTGCTTCAGATCGGGATCGTTCGACGAGGTGTCGATCGTCAGTGTTCCCCGGCGGAGTCCTGCCCCGCGGTTGGAGAGGGAGTAGGGGATGGAGAGCGATTCCCCCGGCCCGATCCGCTCTCCAGCCCGGACCGCCGCCTGCTCGCAGCCGCAGGAAGTGTGGACTCCGACGATTTCCAAGGCTGAATCGGTCGTGTTGGTGAGCGTGAAGGTGTGCCGTGGCTCGACATCGGATTCGAGCACGCCGAGATCGATGCTCCGAGAGTCGGATGGCGGCTGGAGGGCGGGGCGACCGCTGGGCAAGCGGCCCTGAGATGCGGCAACTCCGACCACCATCGCTGCGAACACCGCAGCGACGGAGATTCCCCATCGCAGAATCGCCGTGTTCGATCCGATTGGCGGCAGGGGCATTGACTCGCTCCGGGACGGGGAGGGCGGTGTCCGATGGCGAACCTCACGAATCCGTTCACCTCGGCGGAGTTTACACCCCCCCCCCTTGGCAAGCATTCGGTTTGAGGATTTCTGAACTCAGAAATGCTCAGGGCTCCGGAGGGGGTTAGGACGTCCTGGTGCTCAGCTCAAACGTGGCTTCGGGGTCGCCCGTGCCCCGTCGCCGGACGTTCGCGTCGGCCATCCATGGCCGCCGCTCTCTCCGCGCCGCTTGCGCTTTCGCCCTCCTATCCTGCGCTGACCGGCGAGGCCGGCTCTCGGAGCACGGGCGACCCCTCGCTGGCGGTGCCGGGGGTGGGGTGCGGGGCGGGGGGAGCGAGACGGAGGGCCGAGGGGAGTCGCGGTGCGAGCCGGTCAGTCTTCGACTTTTTTGGCCACGCGGAAGACTTCGTCGAAGCTCGTGATCCCGCGCAGCACCTTCTGGATGCCGTCGTCGAACATCACCCGCATCCCGTTGGCACAGGCGGCGCGGCGGATGTCCTGCGTGGGGGCCCCCTGGAAGGCGAGCTCGCGGATCTTGCCGCTCATCACCATCAATTCGAAGATCCCGAGCCGCCCCTTGTAGCCGCTCTTCGTGCAGTTGGCACAGCCACGCCCCTTCATGAAGGTGGCGCCTTTGAGCATCTCCGCCGTCACGCCGGCGATCTCGACCTGCGTGTCGAGCGGCTGGAAGGGCTGCTTGCACTTCACGCAATTCACCCGCACGAGGCGCTGCGCCACCACCGCGATGATGCTCGAGGCGACGAGGTACGCCGGCACCCCCATGTCGATCATGCGCGTGATGGCACTGGGGGCGTCGTTGGTGTGGAGCGTGCTGAACACGAGATGCCCCGTCAGCGACGCCTGGATGCCCATCTGGGCCGTTTCCGTGTCACGCATCTCGCCGACGAGGATCACGTTGGGCGCTTGGCGGAGCATGGCGCGGATGACGCGGGCGAAGTCGAGGCCGATGTTGTGGCGCACCTCCACCTGGTTGATCCCGGCGAGGTAGTACTCGACCGGATCCTCGGCCGTGATGATCTTCGTGTCGGGGCGATTGAGCTCGTTGAGCGAGGCGTAGAGCGTCGTCGTCTTGCCGGAGCCCGTCGGGCCGGTGACGAGGATGATGCCGTTGGGGCGGCGGATGAGCGACTTGAAGTTGCGGAAGTCGTGCTCGGAGAGGCCGAGCTGGCGGATGCCGACGCGGATGTTGTCCTTGTCGAGAATCCGCATGACGACCGATTGGCCGTGATTCGTGGGGAGGACGCTGACGCGGAGATCGTAGTCCTTGCCGTCGGCCGTGAGCTTGATGCGGCCGTCCTGCGGGCGGCGGCGCTCGGCGATGTCGAGCTTCGAGAGGATCTTGATGCGCGAGAGGATCGCGCCGAGGAGACGGCGGGGGGGATTGTCGCGCTCGACGAGCCGGCCGTCGATCCGGTAGCGGATGCGGACGCGATTCTCGAACGGCTCGATGTGGATGTCGCTGGCCCGCAGCTGCACCGCCTCGGTGATGATGAGATTCACGAGCTTCACCACCGGCGCGTCGGAGTTGTCCTCCTGCTGCTGGTTGGCCGCCTGCTCGACGGCCGTCTCGGTGAAGTCGATGGCGGTGTCGGTGAATTCCTGGAGCATCGAATCGGCCGATTCGCCGTCGCTGGCACCGTAGTGGCGGTTGATCGCCTCGATGATCTGCTCGCGGGGGGCCAGGGCGTATTGGACGTCGCGGTTGAGGATGAAGCGGAGCTTGTCCTGGGTATCGATGTCGGTCGGATCGGAGCCGGCGATGCGGAGCGTGTTGCCATCCTTGGAGACCGGGAAGATCGAGTTTTCGCGGGCCACGCTCTCCGGGAGGAGGTCGATGACATCCTGCTCGACGGTGATCCCCGTCAGATCGACGAACTTCAGCCGGTGGGCCTTCGCCAGCGCCCGCATCACTTTGTCGCCCGGCGCGTAGCCGAGCCGCACGATCTCGTCGTGGAGCTTCTTGCCGGAGCTGTCGGCAACGCGCGTCACTTCGGCAAGCTGATCGGCGCTGACAAGCCCTTCGGAGACCAGAAGGGCGGAGAACGGATCGTTTCGGGACATGGCGTTGGGATTCGCGGGGATCGGTCGATCAGGGGCTGTGGGCAGCGCCGGCGCCCCGGCCGCCGGGGCGTGCAGAAAGGATCACGATTCGAGGAAGGTATCGGTGTGTTCGTAGGCGGGGGCACAGGTGCACAAGAAAACGAGCTCGTCGCTGCCGGTGTTGCGGATCGTGTGGCGCATCCCCGGCGGGATGGAGATGGCGTCGCCAGGGCCGACCGGGCGGGTCTCCCTGCCGAGGGTCATCGCCGCGGAGCCGGAGAGGATGTAGTAGATCTCCTCGGTGACGGCATGGTGGTGGGGCGTCGTCGCCTGGCCGGGGGCGAGGCGGGCCTCGGCGAGGCTCTGCTGGCGGATCGACGAATTGCGGTGGGAGAGGAGCTCGCGGATCGTCGATCCGTCGGCCGTCGTGAACGGCACCGCCTCACGCTGATTGATGACGTCCATCGACAGGCCTCCCGTGCTGGTTTCCCCGCTGCGACACGATACCAGACGGCCCGCGGCCCGCGAACGGGCTCATCCCCTACTCTTCGGCTCCTGCCCCGGCCAGCTTGCCGATTTCCCGGAAGAGGAGGAGCGCCGGCGGGATCGGCCGTGGCCTCCAGGCCTCCGGCTCGGGGAGAAGGGCCGGATCGAACGACATCTCCGCCTCGACGACGATCTGGCTGCCGGGGGGAGCGGCGGCGATCACCACCGACACCAGGGCGAGGAGCTCGGCGGTGTGGGTGGTGAACATTTCCCACGGCGGGGAGACGAAAGCGATCCAGGGGGCGGTGCGCGGGATCGGGGGGAGGCGACGGGCCCACAGCAGGACATCGCCGGGGCGGATCGTCACCCGATCCTCGACCTCGAGCGCCTTGGCGGAGCGCCGCAGGACGTCGACGGTGGGAAAATGCTGCTCCCCGAACCAGGCGGCGGCCGCCCCACGACTGACTGCCTCGAAGCCGAGGGCCCCGGTGCCGGCGAAGAGGTCGAGAACGATCGCCCCCTCGACGGTGAAGCCGAGGAGGTTGAAGAGGGCCTCCCGGACCCGCTCCTTCATGGGCCGGGTGCGCGGATCGGGGGCAAACTCGAGCCGCCGGCCGCCGAGGGAGCCGCCGATGATCCGCGGCGGGCTCGTCGCCTCGGTGCCAGCCGCCCCGGGGGAGGGGGGACCGCCGCCGCGGGGGCCGGTGGGGGCATGCTGACGGCGACGACCGGGAGGGGGCATGGCGGAAACCAGGGTTTTCCGGAGCGGGGGAGCACTTGGTATGGTACCAGGGTCCGGCGAACGGTCCCGCGGGGACCGAAACGCGGGTGCCCCTGCGGAGTCTCCCGATGGTGCGGCTCGTGGTGAGATTCGTTTCTGACGGCGTGATGCGCCGGTGGCTGGCCACGGTGATCGTGGCACTGGCGCTCCTTCCGGCCCGGGCCATCTCCCTCCGGGCCCAGGAGCCGGCCGCCGACGCGTCGGCGAAGGCCACCGGGGCCGCGTCGCTGGAGGCAGCCGATCTCCCCCCGCCGACGCGCGAAGAAGCCGAGGCCGCCCGGACCGCTTTCCTGGAGTCGGAGCGGGAGCTGAAGAAACTCGTCGGCGAGCTTTCGACGCTCCAGACCTCGTACCAGAAAAAGGGGGCCGATCGCCCCGCCCTCGAGGCCGCCTTCGAGACCGCCAAGACCGCGGCTGGAGCCACCAGCCGGCGGCTCGAGGAGGCGGCGCTCACGATCGCCCGGGCGGGGATCCCGAAGCGCGGCGAGGTCGATGACATCGACCTCGCCATGCCCACCTACCAGAGCGCCAGGAAGATCTGCTCTGCGATGGTCGCCGCGGCGATCAAGACCGACTCCCCGGAACAGGCTCTGGTGCTCGTCGATCAGCTCGAACGCGTCGGGGCGATCGACGGCGATGTGCTCATGATGGGAGCAACCGCGGCGATGTTTCTCTCCCGCCTCGACGAGGCCGATGCCTACCTCGACAAGCTTTCCGCGGTGGGGGGCTCGGCCGACAAGCAGTCCCAGGTCGGGGAGCTGAAAGAAGTCATCGAGAACGCTCGGAAGAAAGTGAAAGAGGAGATGACGCTCCGCGCCGCCGAGGCGGAAGCGGATGACCTCCCGCGCGTCAGAATCAAGACCACCGCCGGGGATCTCGTCGTCGAGCTGTTCGAGAACGAGGCTCCCAATACCGTCGCCAACTTCATCAGCCTCATCGAGAAGGGTTTCTACGCGGCGACGCCGTTCCATCGCGTCATCCCCGAGTTCGTGGCCCAGGGGGGCGATCCCACCGGCCGCGGCACGGGGGGGCCGGGCTACGCGATCCCGTGCGAGCTCGACCAGCCGCACAGCCGCAAGCATTTCCGCGGCTCGCTCTCGATGGCCCACGCCGGCAAGGACACCGGCGGCTCGCAGTTCTTCCTCACGTTCCGCCCCACGGAACACCTCGACGGCAAGCACACCGTCTTCGGCCGGGTGATCGAAGGGTTTGACGTGCTCCCGAAAATCCACCGCACGCAGAGCCCGGACGGTCGCCCGATCCCGGGCATCAAGCCCGACACGATTCTGGAGGCGGAGGTGGTCCGCAAACGCCCCCATGCCTACGCTCCCAAGACACTCCCTGACGTGAAAAAGTAAGCCCGGCGAAGAGTCTTTGGGCTTCGTGGGGCTCGCCGCCCC
>JBBAVV010000053.1:0-12380 GCA_040397545.1 Pirellulales bacterium | reverse complement strand
CGTGAAAAAGTAAGCCCGGCGAAGAGTCTTTGGGCTTCGTGGGGCTCGCCGCCCCAGCCTGCACTGGCCTGCCCCAGCCTGCCCCAGCCTGCCCTAGGAGGACCCAGACATGCGAAATCTTTCTCGCTTCCTTGCCGCTGGAATCGTGGCCGCGGCGATCGGGGCCGCGCTCCCGGTTGTGCCGGCGGCCGACGACGATCCTCCCGCCCCCCGCGCCGGCGGCACGACGGTTGCGTCGCCGGAGGCCGATCCGGAGGATGCCCAGCTCGGTCAGAAGACCCCCCCCGCGACGTCGTCGCGAGCCAAGAAAAACGCGCCGAAGTCCCCCCGACCGAAGACGGCCCAGGGGCAACAGACAGCGCCAAAGGGCCCCCTGTTCGGACCAAATCCTGGAGCCAAGTCACCGATGCCCACCGCAGGCGAGACCCGTGCCTCTGATGACGACGAAACCACCGATCCCTTCAGCGGGCCACTCCCGAAGACGCTCGAGGAATGGCGGGGCCGGCTCACGGCCGAGCAATTCCAGATCACGCGGATGAAGGGGACGGAGCGGGCGTTCACCGGGAAGTATTGGAAGACGGAGACGCCGGGGACCTACAAGTGTGTCTGCTGCGGCGAACCGCTGTTCACCTCCGGCGACAAGTTCATCAGCGAGTGCGGCTGGCCCGCCTTCTCGGCGCCGATCGACAAGAAGGCCAACGGCAAGGTCGCTGAAACCCCCGATTTCGCCTTCGGGATGCGGCGCGTCGAGGTCACCTGCCGGAAGTGCGGCGCCCACCTCGGCCATGTCTTCAATGACGGCCCCCCGCCGACCGGGATCCGCTACTGCATCAACTCGGCATCGATCGTCCTCGACGAGGCGAAGCCGGGGGCGGACGACGCGGCCGGCGCCGAGGCAGCGGGCAAAAAGCCGGGGAAGTGACGCCGCGCACCGTTCCCGCCGCAGACGGCCAGATCTCCGTGGCCTTCAGCTCTGCTGGCCAAGGAGCCAGGCGAGGAGCCCCTTCTGGACATGCATCCGGTTGGCGGCTTGCTCGACGACGACGCTGCAACTACCGTCGATGACGTCGTCGGTGACCTCCTCGCCGCGGCGGGCCGGGAGGCAGTGCATGAAGAGAGCGTTGGGACAGTGGCGCGTCAGTTCGGTGTTGACTTGATAGGGGCGGAAGGCTCGCTGCCGCTCGAGCCGCTCCTGCTCCTGCCCCATGCTCGTCCAGACATCGGTGTAGACGCAGGCGGTGTCCTGAACGGCCGCGACCGGGTCGGTCGTCTCCTCGATCTCGGCGCTGGGGAGGATCTTGCGGAGGTGGCTGCGGAAGCGGTCGTCGAACTGGAAGCCCGCGGGGGCCGCGAGGACAAACCGCATCCCGAGCAAGCCGCACACGACCGCCAGCGACCGGGCGACGTTGTTGCCGTCGCCGACGAACGTCAGCGTCAGGCCGGCGAGCCTGCCGACGTGCGCGCGGAGCGTGTAGAGATCGGCGAAGGCTTGGCAGGGGTGGCAGTAGTCGGAGAGGCCGTTGATCACCGGCACGCTCGACGCCGCGGCCAGCGATTGGATCGTCTCATGGGCCTTCGACCGGCAGACGATGACATCGACGTATTCGCTCAACACCCGGCCGAAATCGGCAACGCACTCGCGCGATGACGAGAAGCCCGCCTCGTTGCCAAGGAAGACGGCGGCGCCGCCGAGATGGACCATCGCCGCCTCGAAGCTGACCCGCGTGCGCAGGCTCGGCTTCTCGAAAACCATTCCGAGGACGCGGCCGGGGAAGAGCGGCTCGCGCAGACCGGCTTCGTATTTCGTCTCGAGGTCTTTCGAGATCGCGAACACGGCCTCGATCTCGTGGACCGTGAGGTCTTCGGGAACGATGATGTGACGGAGCATGATGGCAGTCAGGCGCGGGAGGCGACCTCGACGATCGCGTCGCCGAGACGGTCGCAGCCGTCGTGGATGTCCTCGGGGGTGATGTTCATCGCGGGGAGGAGACGGATGACGCGTCCCTGCGTACAGTTGACGAGGAGATTCTTCTCGAGGCATGACTCGACGACCGGCGCACCGTCGATCGCCAGCTCGACGCCGATCATCATGCCGATGACGCGAACGTCGCGAATGGCGTCACAGCGGTCCCGGATCGCCTCCAGCTGCTCGCGGAACAGCGTCGCGGCGGTGCCGACATGGGCGAGGAGACCCTCGTTCTCGATCATCTCGATGGCGGCGATCCCGGCCCGGGCAGCGATCGGATTGCCGCCGAACGTGGCAGCGTGCATCCCCGGCCGGAGGTGCCGGGCGAGCTCCGGAGTCGTCAGCATCGCGCCGCCGGCCACCCCCGCGCACAGGCTCTTGGCGAGCGTGATCACGTCGGGGCGGACGCCGAAGTGCTGGTAGCCGAACCATTCGCCCGTCCGGCCGCAGCCCGACTGGACCTCGTCGAAGGCGAGGACGAGATCGCGCTCGTCACAGATCCGCCTCAGCCCCTCGAGGAAGCCCGGTGGGGCGGGGACAACGCCCCCCTCGCCGAGGATCGGCTCGATGAGGATGCCGCCGGTGTGGTCGTCGACGAGCTGCGCCACCGCGTCGAGATCGCCGTGGGGGGCGTACTGGAAGCCGGACAGCATCGGCCCGAGGCCTTCATGGTATTTCGGCTGGGCAGTCGCGGTCACGCTGCCGAACGTGCGGCCGTGGAAGCCGCCGCGGAAGGTGATGATCTTGTACTTCACGCCGTCGGTGCGGAGGCGGATGAGCTTGATCGCCGCCTCGTTGGCCTCGGTGCCGGAACTGCAGAAGAAAGCCTTGCCGCCGAAGCTCCGCTCGGAGAGGAGCCTGGCCCATTCCCCCTGGGCCTCGGTGTACCAGGTATTGGGGACATGGATCAGCCGCGCGATCTGGTCCTGCACCGCCTTCACGACCGGCGCCGGGCAGTGGCCGAGGAGGTTGCATCCCCAGCCGGGGAAGAGATCGAGGTACTCGCGCCCCTCGGCATCCCAGACCTTCGATCCGGCCCCGCGCTCGAGGCAGATCGGGAAGCGCTTGTAGTTGGGGACGACATACCGGTCGAAGGTGTCGATCACCGCTTTCGTGGCGGCACCGTGGGTGTCGATGGTGGCCATACGGGGCTCCTGAATTGGGGACACTCGAGTCGTCGGAACGGGGAGAGGGGAAGCGCGGAGGGAATCGACACTTTTTGGGTGGGCTACGAGGCGCTCCCCGCGCGGATCGAGGAGGCGAGGGCATCGTCACGAACCAACTCGGTGCCGACGCCGCTGGTGGTGTAGATCTCCAGAAGGAGCGAATGACGGAGCCGGCCGTCGATGATGTGGATCTTCTTCACCCCCTGCTCGAGCGTTTCCAGGCAGCCCTCGATCTTGGGGATCATCCCGGCGGCAATGGTGCCGTCGGCGATCAGCCGGCGGGCCTCGCTGGCGGTGAGGGAGTGGATGAGGCTCTCGGGATCGTTGACGTCGAGAAGGACACCGGGGATGTCGGAGAGAACCACGAGTTTCTCGGCACCGATCGCCGCGGCGACGGCCGTGGCCGCGGTGTCGGCGTTGACGTTGAGCTTGCCATCGTCGGGGCCCAGCGCCATCGACGGGATCACCGGTACCTGGCCGGCGTAGGTGAGGTTGTCGATCGTCAGCCGGTCGACGCGCGTAACCGTGCCGACATGGCCCAGATCGATCGCCTCACCGCCGGGCCCGGCGAGGGAGAGCCGCTCGCCGAAGAGGACGTTCGTGGAGAGGAAATTGAGCGACATCGCCCGGCCGCCGTATTCCTCGAGCCGGGCGACGAGGTCATGGTTGAGATCGGTGGCGAGGACCTTCTCGACGATCGCCAGGGTGGCGTCGTCGGTGTAGCGCCGCCCCTGAACGAAGCGCGGGGCGAGCCCGGCGTCGTCCATCGCCCGGCTGATCGCCTTCCCGCCACCGTGGACGACCACGACGCGCATCCCGAGGGTCGACATGAAGACGATGTCGACGAGGAGGTGGCGGAGGGAATCGGGGTGCTCGACGACACTGCCCCCCAGTTTGATGACCGTGGTGGTGTCGCGAAACTTGCGGATCCACCCGAGCGCCTCGATGAGGGTGTCGGCCTTTTGGATCGCCTTTTGTTGGGCCTTGACGGCAGAGGGGGGGGTGGCCACGAAGAGGCTTTCCGGGAATGGCTGATGCCCTGCTATCGGCGCGCGGAAAGCCGCCGGGGGCGTCGCAGAAAGCAGCCGAGTGTACCAGCGCCGAAAGCCCACTCCCACGGGTTTTTGCGGCCGTGTTTCCAGCGTTGGCCAAAGGGGACCGGCGCCGGGGGAGCGCGGGGGGCGACTTGACGGGGCGGCCGGAGATGCTAACCTCATATCTGTTTTATAGATGATGCCACCCAGCATCATCTGTTTTTTTGATTCCGAGCGGCGGTTGTTGACCTCGTCGCCGGGAGACCGATCCGGTTTCCGAACCGCTCGACCACACCCGGTCGCCCGCCTGGAATTGCGGCCAGCCGCGGCAACGTCCATGACCCTCAAATCCATCAGTCTCAAATCGCTCAAAGTGTTCTGCGACATCGTCGTCCGGCGGAGCTTCTCCAAGGCCGCCGAAGACAACGAGCTCTCCCAGTCCGGGGCCAGTCAGGTCGTCAGCCAACTCGAGCACCGGCTCGGCGTGCAACTGATCGAGCGGTCGAAACGACCACTTTCCCCCACCAGAGAGGGGCAGGTGTTCTTCGATGGGTGTCGGAAGTTGATCGCCCGATATGACGCGCTCGAAGACGAGGTCCGGACGCTCCACGAGGAGGTCGCCGGCCGGGTCCGCGTGGCGGCGATCTATTCCGTCGGGCTCCACCACATGAGCCGGGCCGTGCAGGAGTTCACCTCCCTCCATCCCCGGGCCAACGTCCGCCTCGAATACCTCCATCCCGACCGGGTGCTGGAATCGGTGGAAAGCGGTCAGGCCGACCTCGGACTCGTGAGCTACCCCCGCAGCACGAAGACCCTCGAGGCGGAGCCGTGGCGCGAGGAGCCCTTCGTGCTCGTCTGTGCGCCCGGCCATCCGCTGGCCTCTCGGTCCTCGGTCCGGCTCGGCGATCTCGATCACCGGGCGCTCGTCGGCTTCGACCCCGACCTGGTCATCCGGCACGAGCTCGATCGCGTCCTCGCGGCCCACGGGGCGGAGCCGGATGTCGTGTTGGAGTTCGACAACATCGAGACGATCAAACGGGCGGTCGAGATCGACGCGGGCGTCGCGCTCCTCCCGGAGCCGACGGTCGGGCGGGAAGTGGCCGCCGGATCGCTCCGCGCGATCCCGATCGACACGCCCGCCGGCAGCGACCTTGTCCGCCCCCTCGGCATCATCCGGGTCCGCGGCAAGCCGCTCCCGCCAACGGCCGGACGGTTTCTCGATTTCCTCCGCCAGCAGGGGGGGGAGGCACTCGCTCCTCCACTCCGGGGAGAGGTGTTGATGCCAGCCCCCAGAGTCCGTCGTTCCCGGGCCGTCACCGCGGCCCCAACCTGATCCCCATGAAGCCGGGGCCGTGAAGCCGGGGTTGGACCAGCCCATCCCGGCATAGGCTCCCTGTCCGAGCGCTCCGACCTGTCTTTTATTGCTTCTCTTGATCGATCGATGGTTTCCGCCCGTCCGTGATCTGCCCCCCAGTGCCTCCGTCGAGCATGCCATGACACGCACCCCAGATTCCCGCCCCTCCGCTGCCCCGATGGCCCGCGGTGTCCGCTCCGCCCCGCGTGCCCCGGGCCTCCCTGCGGCCGAGGGGCTCTACGATCCCGCCAACGAGCACGATGCCTGTGGCGTCGGGTTTGTCGTCAACATGCACGGGCGGCGCAGTCACGGGATCGTCCGTCAGGGGCTCGAGGTGCTCGAAAACCTCACCCACCGCGGGGCCTGCGGGTGTGATCCGCTGACTGGCGACGGCGCGGGAATCCTCATCCAGATGCCGCAGGAATTCTTCAATGCCGTCACGCCCCAGGCCGGCATCCGCCTTCCCGCCCCCGGGGACTGGGCCGTCGGCAACGTCTTCCTCCCCCCGGAACCGGAGGAGCAGGAGAGCGCCGAGGCGTTCTTTGCCCGGCTCTGCCAGGAAGAGGGGCAGGAGTTCCTCGGCTGGCGCACCGTGCCGGTCGACAACCGCTCCATCGGTGCCACGGCCCGCGAGGTCGAGCCGGTGGTTCGGCAGGCGTTCGTGGGGCGAGGGAAGAAGACCCCGCGCGACCAGTTCGAGTGGAAGCTGTTCGTGATCCGCAAGCGCTTCGAGATCGAGCTCGGCGAGCTTGGCCTCACCGGCCAGACCTTCGCCTACGTCTGCTCCCTCTCCGCCCGGACGATCGTCTACAAAGGGCTGCTGCTGGCCGATCAGGTCGACAAGTTCTACCCCGACCTCTCCGATCCGCGGATGGTATCGGCCCTCGCTCTGGTCCACCAGCGCTACAGCACGAATACCTTCCCCACCTGGGATCTCGCCCATCCGTTCCGGTTCCTCGCCCACAACGGCGAGATCAACACCGTCCGCGGCAACATCAACTGGATGCACGCCCGCGAGAGCATGCTCGCTCATCCGGTGTACGGCCCCGACATGAGGAAGATCCTTCCGGTCGTCCGCGCCGGCGGGAGCGATTCGGCGACCCTCGACAACGTCCTCGAGATCCTCGTCCTCGGCGGCCGCCCGATCGAGGAGGCAGTCAGCATGCTCGTCCCCGAGCCATGGAGCGGGCACGAGACGATGGCCGACGACCTCAAGGCCTACTACGAATATCAGGCCTGCCTGATGGAGCCGTGGGACGGCCCGGCGGCGCTGGCCTTCACCGACGGCACCCGGATCGGCGCCACGCTCGATCGCAACGGCCTGCGGCCGGGGCGTTGGTGGCAGATGAAGGATGGCCTGATCGTGATGGCCAGTGAAGCCGGGGTGTTGCAGCTCCCCGCCGCCGATGTCGTTCGCAAGGGGCGGCTCCGTCCCGGGAGGATGTTCCTCGTCGACACCAAGGAAGGGCGGATCGTCGAGGATGACGAGATCAAGCGGAAGCTCGCCGGCGCCCAGCCGTGGCGGGAATGGATCAGCTCCCGTCAGGTCCGCCTCGATGCCCTCCCCGAACCGGCCGATGTCGGCGAGGTGACCGCCTCCCGGGCGGTCGAGCAAGCCGACGTGACCCCCTCCGGCGGCACGTCTCCCCGGGCGGTCGATTCCTGGCACGCCGCCGGGGTGGCGGGGGAGCGATCGAGCCTCCTCGAGCTCCAGCGGCTCCACGGCTACACGCTCGAGGATCTGAAAGTGATCCTCGCGCCGATGGCGACCGACGGCGCCGAGCCGCTCGGCTCGATGGGCAACGACACCCCGCTGGCGATCCTCTCCGATCGGCCGCAACTCCTGGCCAACTACTTCAAGCAGCTCTTCGCGCAGGTCACCAATCCCCCCCTCGACGCCATCCGCGAGGAGATCATCACGTCGATGATCACGACGATCGGCAGCGAGGGGAACCTCCTCGACACCAGCCCCGAGCAGTGCCGGCTGCTGCGTCTGGAGACGCCGGTGATCACGAATGCCGAGTGTGCCCGGATCAAGGCGCTGGTTGGCTCCGCGGCCAAGCCGGGCCTCGTCTCCCGCACCCTCACGCTCCTCTACCCGGCCGGTTCCGGGGCCGCCGGCCTCCGCGCCCGGCTCGATGAGCTGCGGGCCGAGGCGTCGAAGGCGATCGCCGACGGCGTCACGATCCTCGTCCTCTCCGACCGCGGTGCCACCCGGGAGATGGCGATCGTGCCGGCGCTGCTGGCCACGGCCGGCGTCCACCACCATCTCGTCCGCGAGGGGACGCGGACGCGCTGCGGGCTCGTCGTCGAGACGGGCGAGGCGCGCGAGGTGCACCACTTCGCCCTTCTGACCGGCTACGGGGCCGGGGCCGTCAATCCCTGGCTCGCCTTCGCCACGCTCGACCAGATGCGGGCCGAGCGGATCGTCAGCGCCGACTATCCGCGCGAGAAGCTCCACAAGAACTTCGTCAAGGCGGCGACGAAGGGGCTGCTGAAGGTGATGAGCAAGATGGGGATCTCCACGCAGCAGAGCTACCGCGGCGCGCAGATCTTCGAGGCAGTCGGCCTCGATCTGGCGCTCGTCGACGAGTTTTTCACCCGCACCCCGAGCCGGATCGGCGGCATCGGTCTCGACGGGATCGCCGCGGAGATGCTCCGCCGCCACGAGCACGCTTGGCCGCGCAACCAGGTGGCCCAGACCCTCGAGCTCGACGTCGGCGGCCGCTACGCCTGGCGGCGCAAGGGAGAGGCGCATGTCCTCTCGCCCGACGTCGTCGCGACGCTCCAGCGGGCGACGCAGATCAACAGCCGGGAGGAGTTCCGCAAGTATCAAAAGCTCATTGACGAGCAGCAGACGAAGCTCCTGACACTGCGGGGGCTCCTCGACTTCCGCACCGATGGGGCGCCGGTGCCGCTGGAGGAAGTCGAGCCGGCCAGGGAGATCGTGAAGCGCTTCGCCACCGGCGCGATGTCGTACGGCTCGATCTCGAAGGAGGCCCACGAGACGCTCGCCGTCGCCATGAACCGTCTCGGCGGTTGGAGCAACACCGGCGAAGGGGGTGAGGACCCGATCCGCTACCAACCCGATCCCTCCGGCGACAGCAAGAACTCGAAGATCAAGCAGGTGGCCAGCGGCCGCTTCGGCGTCACGAGCCTGTACCTCGTCAACGCCAAGGAGCTCCAGATCAAGATGGCCCAAGGGGCCAAGCCGGGCGAGGGGGGGCAGCTGCCCGGGCACAAGGTCGACCGAGAGATTGCCCGCATCCGCCACTCCACGCCGGGCGTGGGGCTGATCTCGCCGCCGCCCCATCACGACATCTACTCCATCGAGGATCTCGCCCAGCTGATCCACGACCTCAAGAACGCCAACCATCATGCCCGGATCAGCGTCAAGCTGGTCGCGGAGGTCGGCGTGGGGACGGTGGCGGCGGGGGTCTCGAAGGGGAAGGCCGACGTCGTCCTGATCTCGGGCCACGACGGCGGCACCGGGGCCAGCCCGCAGACGTCGATCATGCACGCCGGCCTGCCGTGGGAGCTCGGCCTCGCCGAGGCCCATCAGGTGCTCGTCATGAACGATCTGCGCGGCCGGATCACCGTCCAGACCGACGGCATGATCCGCACCGCCAAAGACGTCGCCATCGCCACGATGCTCGGCGCCGAGGAATTCGGCATCGCTACCGGGGCGCTGGTCGTGATCGGCTGCATCATGATGCGGAAGTGCCACCTCAACACCTGCCCTGTCGGCATCGCCACGCAGGATCCCGAGCTGCGGGCCCGGTTCAACGGCCAGCCGGAGCATGTCGTCAATTTCTTCTTCCTTCTCGCCGAGGAACTGCGCGAGCTGATGGCAAAGCTCGGCTTCCGTACCGTCGAGGAGATGGTGGGGCGCGTCGACCGGCTCGACACCCGCTCGGCGATCGCCCAATGGAAGGCGAAGGGGCTCGACTTCTCCACGATCCTCCACAAGCCGGAGGTGCCGGCCCACGTCAAGACCCACCGGGTCGAGTCGCAGGACCACGGGATCGCCGAATCGCTCGACATGACGACGCTCCTGCCGGCCTGCCGGGGAGCGATCGAGGAGCGAAAGCCGGTTGTCCTCGACCTGCCGATCCGCAACATCAACCGCACCGTCGGCACGATTCTCTCCAGTGAGATCACCCGCCGGCACGGCGCCGCCGGGCTCCCCGACGGCACGATCCGCATCAACTTCACCGGCACCGCCGGCCAGAGCGTGATGGCCTTCGGTGTCCCGGGGGTGACGGTGACTGTCGAGGGGGATGTCAACGATTACTGCGGCAAGGGGCTCTCCGGGGGGCGTGTCGTCGTCAAGCCGTCGCGGCAGGCGTCGTTTGCCGCCGAGGAGAATGTCATCGCCGGCAACGTCGTCCTCTACGGGGCGACCAGCGGCGAGGTCTTCATCCGCGGCATCGCCGGCGAACGGTTCTGCGTCCGCAACAGCGGCGCCGAGGCGGTCGTCGAGGGGGTCGGCGACCATGGCTGCGAGTACATGACCGGCGGCCGGGCCGTGATCCTCGGTGAGACGGGGCGCAATTTCGCCGCCGGCATGAGCGGCGGGATCGCGTATGTGTGGGATCCGAAGGGGACCTTCCGCCCCAAGGTCAACAAGGAGATGGTGGAACTCGAGGCCCTCGATGGCGGCGATCTGGAATACCTCCGGTTGCGGATCGAGAAGCATGTCGAGCTCACCGGCAGCGCCCGCGGCCGGGCGATCCTCGACGGGTGGGCCCAGGAGCAGTCGCGGTTTGTCAAGGTGATGCCGACCGACTACAAGCGGGCGCTGCTCGAGCTTCGGAAATTACAGGAAAAAGAACAGGAAGAGGCCCGCAGGGCGGAGGTGAAGATCCATGGGTGAAGCACGCGGATTCATGAAATACGATCGGCAGATCTCCGGCAAGGAGCCGGTGGCCGACCGCCTCAAGCACTACAACGAGTTTCTCACGATCCTCTCCCCTGATGAGATGACCAAGCAGGGGGCGCGCTGCATGGACTGCGGCGTGCCCTTCTGCCACACCGGTTGTCCACTCGGGAACATCATCCCCGACTTCAACGACCTCGTGTACCGCGGCCAGTGGCACGAGGCCGCCCAGCGCCTCCACGCCACCAACAACTTCCCCGAGTTCACGGGGCGCGTCTGCCCGGCGCCGTGCGAGACGGCCTGTGTGCTCGGCATCAACGCCGATCCGGTCGCCATCAAACAGATCGAGATGACGATCGCCGACCGGGCCTTCGAGGAGGGCTGGGTCGTGGCCCAGCCCCCGGCGGAGCGGACCGGGAAGCGCGTGGCCGTGGTGGGGAGCGGTCCGGCGGGGCTGGCTGCCGCGCAGCAGCTCAATCGCGCCGGGCATCTGGTCACGGTCTTCGAACGCTCCGATCGGCCCGGCGGCCTGCTCATGTACGGCATCCCCGACTTCAAGCTCGAGAAGGCCCGCGTCTGGCGGCGCGTTCGGCAGATGGAGGAGGAAGGGATCGAGTTCCGCTGCGGGGTGAACGTCGGCAAGGACATCTCCGCCGAGCAGCTCACGAAGGACTACGACGCGCTGCTGCTGACGGGCGGCTCGACGCTCGGGCGTGATCTGCCGATCCCCGGCCGCGAGCTCGAGGGGGTGCACTACGCGATGGATTTCCTCCCGCAGCAAAACAAGCGCAACGCCGGGGATGAAGTTCAGGGGCAGCTTTCCGCGGCCGGCAAAGACGTGGTCGTGATCGGCGGCGGCGACACCGGCAGCGATTGCGACGGCACGAGCAACCGCCAAGGGGCGAAGTCGCTGGTGCAGTTCGAGCTCCTTCCCAAGCCGCCGGATGTCGGCAACTACCCGCGCCGCGAGGAGCGGCCGGCGAGCACGCCGTGGCCACAGTGGCCTGTGATTTTGCGCACGAGCACCTCCCACGAGGAAGGCTGCCGGCGGGAATGGTGCATCCTCACGAAGGAGTTTCTCGGCGACGAGCAGGGGAAGCTCAAGGCCCTCAAGACCGTCCGCATCGAGTGGTACACCGATCCGGGGAGCGGGCAGTTCAAGTTCAGAGACGTGCCCGGCAGCGAAGAGGAATGGCCCTGCCAGCTCGCTCTGTTGGCAATGGGATTCGTCGGCCCGGAGAAGCAGGGGCCGATCGCCGAGCTCGGCCTCGAGCTCGATCCCCGTGGCAACCTCAAGGCCGGGGCCGACTACAAGACCAGCCGCGACGGCGTCTTTGCCGCCGGCGATATGCGTCGTGGCCAATCGCTCGTCGTCTGGGCGATCCACGAGGGGCGCGAGGCGGCCCGGTCGATCGATCTGTGGTTGATGGGGCAGACCCATCTCCCCAGCGTGTCGGCTGGGGAGTTTGCCGTCCACGCGTGAGGCACTGACGGGCTCCTGAAGGACTTCAACAAAAGCGGCTCAACTGGAACGCGCTTGAGCGAGGGGTCGCCCGTGCTCCGTGAGCCGGCGTAGGATGCGAGCGCAGCCATGGATGGCGGAGCGAAGCAGGCTCCGAGCGAACGGAGGCCACGAAGGCCGAAGTGAGCGTCCGGCGAAGGGGCACGGCCGACCCCGAAGCCCGCTTGAGTCGGAGCCCTCGGTGACCTGCCTGTGGGTAGTTCGTCGGCGGGGCCGGCAAAAGTCTCGTCGTTCGTCGGAGGCACCTCCTCTCTCCTCGAGCGTTCGCCGATCCCCGCCTCGCCTGTGCGCTAGCAGGAAGCATCACTCCGTGACGCGCTTGAGCGAGGGGTCGTGTGCGCCCACCACAACCACTCTTGCATGCCGGAAAAGCCTCCAGACGGTGATCAAAGATCCCGTCCAACAGGAGGCGATTCATGGGTCGGCAGTCGGATCCGCGGAAGACCGCGGCGTGGGAGC
>JBBAVV010000052.1:0-38117 GCA_040397545.1 Pirellulales bacterium | reverse complement strand
CCCGTCGGACGAGGGCAGTGCCGTCGGTTTTCGTCTCGCAAGTCCGGTCAGCGGCGCCGCCGTCCCCGAGATCGACCCGAACGGTCTGAGTGCAGCGTTGGATTTGCTCGCCGCTGGACTTGGATTACTGGAACGACGGCGGCACGGCCGCTGACGGTTCCCTTTGGGCTTTTTCCCCTCTGGGAAAAGCGCTTGAGGAAATGCACTGATGCCGCCACCGCGGCCCGACGGGTCATGGCCTTGACCGGCCACGGCCGACTGCGGGCTGCGGCGGCGGTTCTTATGCAGCTCCAAGTAGGATTTCTCTCGAGCCGGTCTGCGCCCACGGATTCTGCGGAGGAGCGCGTTATTCTTTGTTCCGGAAGCGGCTTCGTCCGGTTCGACGCCGTTTGATTCACCGCCCGCCTCTGGAGTCAGCCATGCGTTCCGGTCTCTCCTCCCTCGTGGTGATGGTGATCGGTTCGGTGTTTCTCACCACCGGCACGGCTGCCGAGGCGGTGGCTCGGCGCCCGATGGAAATCGAGGACCTGTTCCGTTTTCTCCGCCTCGCCGATCCGCAGATCTCCCCCGACGGCACGGAGGTTGTCTGGCAGGTGACGACGGTCAACCCACAGGCCAATGGCAGCGCTACGGGACTGTGGATTGCCCCGGCCGACGGTTCGGCCGCGCCGCGGGCCCTGACGGTCACCGAGGGGACGACGAAGGACACCAGGCCGCGCTGGTCGCCCGACGGGAAGACGATCCTCTTCCAGTCCAACCGCACCGGTTCGTCGCAACTCCATGTCGTTCCGGCGACCGGCGGCCCCCCCGTACGCCTCACGACCATCGCCACCGGTGCCGAGGACGCCGCCTGGAGCCCCGACGGCAGCCGGATCGTCTTCGTGTCCGCCGTTCATCCCGAATACAGCACGCTCCCCTTCGCCGAGAGTGACCGCCTCAATGCCGAGCGGGAGAAGGCGATCGCCGACGATCCGGTGAAAGCGCGGGTCTTCACCCGCCTCTTCTTTCGGCACTGGGACGACTACGTCGGCGACAAACGCCGCCATCTGTTTGTCATCGATGCAACCGGCGGTGGCTGCCGCGACATCACCCCCGGCGACCGCGACGCCGCGCCGACGAGCAAGACGTTCTCCGTTGCCGAGGACCACGCCTTCACGCCCGACTCCCGGCATGTGGTGTTCACGGCCGTGCCGGCGGAGGGAGAGGCCTGGAGCACGGATCACGATCTGTGCCGGGTTTCGATCGAGAACACCGCGACAGACTGGGAGAGCCTCACCGCTACCAACAAGGCCGCCGACAGCGGTCCACGGTTCAGCCCCGACGGGAAACACCTCGCCTGGCGCGCGCAGAAGCGGCCCGGATACGAGGCCGACACGTGGAACATCCTCGTCGCCGACGTGAAGCCCGACGGCACGCTCGTCGGCAGCCCGAGAAACCTCACCGCCAAGGCCGATGTCTCCGCCAGCGAGATCGCCTGGCTCGAGGATGCCGATTTCAAGCCTTACGTCGCCTTCCTCTACGAGGAGAAGGCTTCGAGCTTCCTCGGCAAGGCGTTCCTCGACTCCCGGGGCGTGCAGTTCGACCGCTTCTGGCCAGGCGCACTCACCGGGCTGTCGACGAGCGGCCACGCCGCCGCCTTCCAGGTGGTGCGGATGGACTCCCCGGCCGAGGTGTTCGCGGTCGCCACCGTCGACGCCGGCGGCCGCGGCACCTCGGCACGCATCCCGGTAAGCCGGGCCAACGAACGGCTCCTTGCCGGACTCGACCTTCCCCGGCCCCGCTCGGTGAACGTGCCGGTGGAAGGGGGAGTGGAGATGCAGATGTGGATCCTCGAGCCGCCGGGATTCGACGCCACGAAAAAGTGGCCCGTCGTCTATCTCGTTCACGGTGGGCCGCAGGGCGCCTGGGAGGACGGCTGGAGCTACCGCTGGAACCCGGAGCTATGGGCCGCCCGCGGCTACGTCGTCGTCATGCCCAACCCGCGCGGGTCGACCGGCTTCGGCCAGGCCTTCGTCGATGAGATCACCGGCGACTGGGGGGGAAAGTGCTACCGCGACCTCGTCGCCGGCCTCGACGCCACCGTGCAGCTCCCGTATGTCGATGCCGACAGGATCGCCACGGCGGGGGCAAGCTTCGGCGGTTACATGATGAACTGGTTTGCTGTCAACGACATCGCGCCCCGCTTTCGCTGCCTCGTCACCCACTGCTCGGTGTGGAACTTCGAGAGCATGTGGGGCACGACCGAGGAGCTGTGGTTCGACGAGAACGACCACGGCGGGCTCCCCTGGGAGCAGCCGGGCCGCTACCGAGAGTTCAGTCCCCATGGGCGGGCGGGCGAACTCGGCCGCCACAAGACGCCAATGCTCGTGATCCACAACGACCTCGACTTCCGCTGCCCCATCGGCCAGGGGCACGAGTTGTTCACGGCGCTCCAGCGTCAGGGGGTGGAGAGCCGGTTCGTCAACTTCCCTGACGAGGGGCACTGGGTGAACAAACCGCGCAACGCCCGTCGCTGGCACGAGGAGGTCTTCGGCTGGATCGAGAAGTATTGCCCACCGGGGGGGCGGTGAGGTTCCGTCGAGCGAACCGAAGGCCGCCGACTGGAATCCGGATGCCCCCGAAGTGGGCCAGAAGCTTTACCCGCGCACGCTCCGCCTCGTGAAGGAAGCGCTTGCGGCGCTCAAGCTTTTCCCGACCGCTGAAGGCGTCTGCGCCCCGGTGTCATGCGAAATCCGGCAGGGAACAGCGTCAGATCTCGGTGAGCCTGCCCGTGCTGTCGCCGAGCTTCGGGGCCGGGCAGCCGAGGCCGTCGAGCATCCCGAGGTAGAGGTTCGTCAGCGGCGTATTTTTTTCATGAACGACATGCCGCCCCGGCTTGAGCACCCCGCCGCCGCCACCGGCGACGAGGATCGGGAGATCGTCGTGGTTGTGGCGGTTGCCGTCGCCGATGCCGCTGCCGTAGACGATCATGCAGCGGTCGAGAAGCGAGCCATCCCCTTCGCGCGTCCGATCGAGCTTCTCGAGGAGATAGGCAAGCTGCTCGATGTGGAAGCGGTTGATCCGCTGGATCTTCGCCTGCTTCGTGGCGTCTTGGCCGTGATGGGAGAGGTCATGGTGCCCCTCGGGGACACCGATGAATGAATAGCTCTTGTTGCTCCCCTCGTTGGCAAACACGAAGGTCGAGACACGCGTCGTGTCAGTCAGAAAGGCGAGGACGAGCATGTCGGCGAGGATCCGCAGGTGTTCCTCGTAGCGCTCCGGCGGCCCCTCGGGCCGCGCCATGCCGAGATCCTGCGGCGAGGCGGCTCCCTTGGAAAAACGCTCCAGCCGGACCTCGAGCTCACGCACGGCGGTGAAATACTCGTCGATCTTGCGACGGTCGGCGACGCCCACCACCCGATCCATCCCCCGGGCCTCCTCGCGGACATAATCGAGGATGCTGCGGGAATGCTTCTCCCGTTTCACGCGGGCCTCTTCCGTTTCGCCCGGCCGGCCGGCGGCGAAGAGACGGTCGAAGATCAGCTTCGGATTGCTCTCCTTCGGCACCGATTGGGTGTCGCTCCGCCAAGCAATGTTCGCGGAGTAGACGCAGCTGTACCCGGAATCGCAGTTGCCCGATTGCCCGCCCCCCTCGGTGCCGATCTCGAGCGACGGCAGCCGCGTGTGGCGCCCCAGATGGGCCGCGGCGATCTGATCGACCGAGACCCCGGCACGGATGTCGGCCCCGGCCGTCTTGCGGGCCTGGGTGCCGGTGAGGAATGTCGCCAAGGCCCGGGCATGGTCGCCGGCGCCGTCCCCGTTGGCCTCGGCCTTCTTCTGCGCGAGGCGCGAGTGGATCGAGAACTTCCCATACAACCCGCAGAGCGGCTCGAGGGTCGCGGGGAGATCGAAGCCGGGCCCGACCTGCTTCGGTGTCCAATCCTCCATGTGGACCCCGTTGGGGACATAGAGGAAGGCAGCGCGCCGCGGGGCTTGCTCGGCGGCTTCGCCAGCGACGGCACTCCCCCCCGTCGCCGCGGCCACGGGTCCGGCCGGGATCATCGCTTCGAGGAGCGGAAGGGCCACGGCCGTGCCGGCTCCGCGGAGCACGGTGCGGCGAGAGATCGGCTGGGTCATCGGGGAGCCTCCTTGCGTGGGGCTGGTGGTGCCCCCGCTGATTCAATCGTCGGTTGCCGGGGGCCGGGAGTCAATTCCGACCCGTGCCCCGGGGCCCTGGGAGGCCCCCGCTCCAGCGGTGGATGGGGCTGATCCCCTGCTTTCATCGTCCGCTTGCCACTGCCGCGATCACCCGGCGCGGTGGGAGTCGGTCAGCGTGGTTGGTCCGACTCCCGTTCGCGGAAGGCGGCGCTGGTCACGATCCCCGCCACCAGCGCCACGAACCGGTCTCCACCCGCCTCGGTCGCGGCCGCGATCCGCTCCACGGCGCAGGCATCGTAATACTCGACCCCCCGCCCGAGGGCGTAGGTGAACAACTTCTCGGTGAGACACCGGCGGAACTCCCCCCGCCGGGCCACGAGCACCTGCCGCAGCTCCGCCGGGCCGGCAAACCGGCGCCCATCCGGCAACTCCCCCGACGGATCGACCGGCGCCCCGCCATCCTCGCTCCGCCAGGCGCCGATGGCGTCGAAATTCTCGAGGCCGAAGCCGAGCGGATCCATGAGCTTGTGGCAGGCCGCGCAGGAGGGATTGGCGCGGTGCTGCTCCATCCTTTGCCGCAGCGTTCCCGTCAGAGCCTCGCCGGAGGTGGGGAGTTCGGGGACGTTCGGCGGCGGCGGCGGTGGCGGGGCAGCGAGGAGATTCTCAAGCACCCACCGGCCGCGCTTCACGGGGCTGGTGCGCGTCGGATTGCTCGTCACCGCCAGGATGCTCGCCTGCCCGAGGAGGCCTCCGCGCTGGTCGCGGTTGACCGCCACGCGGCGGAACTCGTCCCCCGTCACCCCTTCCATCCCGTAATGCTTTGCCAGCCGCTCGTTGACGAACGTCGAATCGGCGTCAAGAAACTCGACGATGCTCCGATCCTCGCGGACGATCGCCGCGAAAAACTCCTCCGTCTCCCGGCGCATCGCCTGCCGCAGCTCGTCGTCGAAGGCCGGAAACCGGGCCCGGTCGGGGGAGAAGGCGGAGAGCGTCCGCAGCTGCAACCACTGGCCGGCGAAATTGTCGACCAGCGCCCGCGACTTCGGATCGGCGAGCATCCGCCGGGCTTGGGCGACGACCTGGTCGTCGCTGCGCAGTTCACCGCGATCGGCCGCGGCCATGAGCGCCTCGTCGGGCATGCTGCTCCAGAGGAAATAGGAGAGCCGGGAGGCGAGCTCGTGATCGCCGAGCCGCCGCACCTCGCCGGGCGGGGGATCGGCCTCGACGAGGAACAGAAACGAGGGAGACACGAGCATCGCCGTCACCGCCACCTGCATCGAGCGTTCGATCGTCTCTCCCGAGCTCCGCGCCGCGGCGTAGATCCCGGCGAGCCGGTCGACCTCGGCGGCGGTGGCGGGGCGACGGAAGGCCCGCGACACCAGCGTTTGGAGGTTGGCCACCACAGCGTTGCGCTCGGCGTCCGCTTCGAGCCCGGGGGGGATCGGCGTCGCGAAGATCCGCCGGTGCGACGCCGGCAGCGCCGCCTCGACGATCCCCAGTGGCCCGACGACCGTGAGCGAGTCGACGTGGAGATTGCGGTCGCGCTGCTTCGGATTCTCCGCTTCGGGGTTGTAGAAGTCGTTGAGGAAGGAAACGGCGAACCGCTGCCTGCCGGCCGGCAAACGCATCCGGAATTCGTAGTCCTTCGGCGATCGGCGCCGGTTGGGGACGTCGACGACCTGCTCTTCGCGCCCCGCGATCCGGAATCCCATCCGCACTGGATCGGGCCCGGCCTGATCGCCGGAGGCGTTCGCCCGGAACAGATACTCCCCCTCGGCGGGGAAGTCGAAGTCCTGGCCGATCTCCCCCTCCGAACCGAGCGTTCCACCCGCCCCCTTCTGCACCGGCGCCGACTCGATCTCGCCGGTGACGATCGCCGCCCGGGCGACCTTCTCGGCCGCTTCGAGGGCGCGCTCGAAGAGGACCGGCGGCATCGAGAGGACATCGCCGATGTTGTCGAAGCCGTAGCCAACGTCATCACTGGGAAAGTCGGCGGCCACCCTGATATCGACGCCGAACAGATCGCGGACGGTGTTGTCGTACTCCGCCCGGTTGAGGCGGCGGAGCGTCACCCGGCCGGGCCGCTCCCCCAGCGAGCAATCGGGGGTCAGGGCCGAGTCGCGGATCCAGGCGGCGAGCGTTTTCCGCTCCTCCTCGGCCGGCATCGCGTGGCCTTCCGGGGGCATCACCCCCCCCTCGATCTGCCGCAGGACCTTGAGCCACAGCCCGCGGTCGATCGTCTTGGCGAGGTCGGGGTGCCGATCGTCGAGACGGACCCCAGCCTCCGGCGTGTCACCGGCGTGGCATTCGTGGCAGAACCGGGCCAGGAGGGGGCCAACGGCGTCTTCAAAGGCGTCTGCCGGCCCGGCAGCCTGGAGCCAGCCGGTCTGCAGCACCAGCGCGGCCGCCGTCCACAGCACGCTTCCCAGCCCGACCACGACGGGGGGCAACGGGTCACGCTGGCACAAGAATGGCGACGGCATCGTTTGGCTCCGAGCGCAGGGATTCTCTGCATTCTAGCCACGCCGCGGCCGCGACGCTCCGGCGCCTTGGCGGCCGGCCACCCCAGCCCCGCGTGCCAGTGCCGCGATCCGGCGGCCCGGCGCCGTCATCGCCAGGGCGGCGAGCGATTCCCCGTCGACCCACTCCAGATCGTCGCGCCGCGGCCCCTGACGACTCGCCTCACAGACCGAGACGGTGACCGCGACCCGATGATGCGTGACGGAGTAGCTGCAGTGGCCGACGACACGCCGACGGCCACTGCCCAGCGGCGCGAGAATCTCTGTGGCGGGCAGCCGGGGGAAATCCCACAACCCCTCCCACCACTCCCCCGCGCCGCGCCGGACGACCAAGACCTTCGACCCGCGCCGGACCACGACGGCCGTCTCCTTCAGCTCGATCACCGTGCGCCGGGGCGTGGCCGCGGGGATCGATCCGACCCGCCCGGTCGCCAGGGCGAGACAGTGGTCTGCGAGCGGACAGCGTGGGCAGAGCGGGCTGCGGGGCGTGCAGATCATTGCCCCGAGATCCATCAGCGCCTGATTCCACAGGCCGGCCCGCCGCGGCGGAAGCAGCGCCGCGGCGATCTCCCAGATCGGTCCGTCGCCGGCGGTGCCGACCAGCGGCGCCGCATGGGCAGCCAGACGGGCGAGGACGCGGCGCGAGTTCGCCTCGACGATCGGCTCGGGGCGATCGAAAGCGATCGATGCGATCGCCCCGGCGGTGTATCGACCGATACCGGGAAGCGCCCGCAGCGCCGGGGCGGTGTCGGGCAGATGGCCCCCGTGGTCGGCGACGATCCGCTTCGCGGCGGCGTGGAGCTGCCGGGCCCGGCGGTAGTACCCCAGCCCTTCCCAGGCGCGGAGCACGTCGGCTTCCGGCGCTGCCGCGAGCTGCGTGACGGTCGGAAACCGCTCCATGAAGCGGAAGAAAAAATCGACGACCCGATCGACCTGCGTCTGCTGGAGCATCACCTCGCTGATCCAGGTGCGGTAGGGATCGGTCCCTCGACGCCAGGGGAGATCACGCCCCACCCGCTTGAACCAGCCGAGGAGGGCTGCCTGGATCGCCTCGCTTTCAGCCCGGAGGGGCGCCGAAATCGGCCCATCGACGAGGTCGCGGGGACCGCCGGTGGGTCGCTTTTCGCCCCGCCCGGCGGCTGGCCGGCCGATCCGTTCGCGCCGCTCGGTCCGAGGCTCCTTCGCCATGACCCCTTGCCAAGTGGTGGTGGATCGTTTCCAACGAAGGTTGGGATTGACCCGGAATCCGTTCCGCCGTGGCACCTTGGCACGACCCGCCGGCAGTGTAGCCTCCCGTTCGATTCCCCGGTGTTCTCCCCGTCGGTCCCCCAGCCGCAGCGCCATGGCCAGTCCGGACGACCCGTCGACCGATCCTCTTCACCCCGCCCCTGGAGACCAGTCCGCGCCAAGGCCCCCGGGGAAGCGTGGCGGCGATGCCCCGCGGCGGAAGAAGGCGGCTCCCGCCACCGGTCAGTCGACCGGGAAGGCGACGGGCAAAGTCGACAAGGTCCTCCGGGTGGAGCGGCGGACGACGACCGTGGCGGGGGAAGGGGAGATGGTGATGCTGCCGAGCCTCGCTGCCCCGGCCTGGGAGCTGATCCACCCCCGCTGTGCCCGGCGGAGGCGCGAGGACATGGACGAAGTCGAGGCGATGATCGAGGCAGGGGAGACGGAGATCGCCCGAGAAGAGCTCGTCTGGCTCCTCTCCGAGTGCCCCGACTTCCTCGAAGCCCACCTCCAGCTCGGTCTGCTGGCGCTGGAAGAGGATGATCCGAAGCTCGCCCGCGGCCACTTCGGCCGGGCCGTCGAGCTCGGCTTCAGGGCGCTGGAGACGGCGGGAAATCCGCGGCCGCTCCCCTACGCGCTCCCCGGCAATCGACCGTTCTTCGAGTCGGCCAAGGGGCTCGTCCACGCCCTTCTCGAATCGGGCCGCAAGGGGATGGCCCTCGACACGGCGAAAAAGGTCGCGGCGCTCGATCCGGTGGATCCACTCGGCCTCCTCCGCCTCGCCGCGGCTGACGGGGGAGGAAAGCATGGCTGACGTGCCCCATCCACGGCCAAAGGCACGCTTCATCGTGCTGGAGGGAATCGACGGCTCCGGCAAGTCATCCCAGGTGACGCCGCTCGTGGAATGGCTCCGTGGCCGCGGCCACGCCGTGGTGTCATGCCGAGACCCCGGGGCCACGCCGGCCGGCGACGCCATCCGGCAGATCCTCCTCCACCGCCAGGAGATTCCCCTTGCCCCGACGACCGAGATGCTCCTCTACATGGCCGCGCGGGCGCAACTGGTCAGCGCTGTGATCGCCCCGGCGCTCGAGCGCGGAGCGTGGGTCGTGTCGGACCGTTACCTCCCGGCAAACATTGTCTACCAGGGGCATGCCGGGTCGCTCGATCCGGAGGTCGTCCGCGCCGTCGGTGGGATCGCCACCGGCGGGATCGCCCCCGATCTGGTCCTCCTCCTCGACCTCGATCCCGCCGCCGCCACGGCCCGCATGAATCGTCCTCTCGATCGCCTCGAGAGCCGCGGGGCCGAGTTCCGTCACCGGCTGCGCGCGGGCTATCTCCGCGAGGCGGCCGCGGCCCCCGACCGATTTGAAATCGTCGACGCGACGGCCGACATGGTGACCGTCGGCGAGCAGATCCGCGCCGCGGTGGCGCGGCGGCTGGATTGAGTCCAGAGCGACGGATCGCTCCCCGGGAAAGGTGTCACGATGGGCTGGCAGGGCATCGAGGGGCATGACGATGTCGTCGGCAGATTCGTCGCCGCCGAGGCCCGCGGCCGGATCGCCGGCACCTATCTGTTTATCGGCCCGGAGGGGATCGGCAAGGGTTCGTTCGCCAGGGCACTGGCGAAGTCGCTCGTCTGCCTTGCCCCCCGTCCGGGCCTCGTCGCCTGCGGGGCCTGCGTGTCGTGCCTGCAGGCTGCGGCCGGGAGTCATCCCGACATCGACGTCGTCGAGAAACCGGAGGACCGGGCCACGATCCCGCTCGAGGCATTCATCGGCGACCGTGAGCATCGGATGCGCGAGGGCTTGTGCTGGCGGATCCTGCTGCGGCCGGCTGTCGGGAAGCGGAAGGTGGCGATCATCCTCGATGCCGATCACCTCGCCGAGGAGGGGGCCAACTGCCTTTTGAAGACGCTCGAGGAGCCCCCCGACGGTGCCGTGATCGTCCTCGTCGGGACGGCGCTCGAGCGGCAACTCCCCACGATCCGTTCGCGGTCGCAGATCATTCGCTTCGCCCCCCTCGACCCCGACGTGGTGAGGCAGGTGCTCACGGCCGGCGCGACCGACCCGGCCGGCCCCGAAGCGGCAGCCATCGCCGCCGCCGCCGCGCGGAGTGGAGGGAGCATCACCCGCGCCCGCCTCCTCCTCGATCCGGAGATCGAGTCGTTTCGTGCCCGGCTCCTCGAGCTCCTCTCCGCCCGACCGTTCCACGGCGTCGAGCTGTCGAGGGAAGTCCAGGCCTGCGTCGAAGCCGCGGGGAAGGACGCGCCGCCGCGCCGCGCTCGACTGCGGATCGTCCTCGGTACGGCGATCGATTTCTTCTGCGCCGCCCTGCGACACGACGCCGAGGGGGGCGAAGCGGCACCGACCGGACGGCCCGACGGGGCGTCCACCGATCGGCTCCTCGAGCGGGCCGTCGCCGGCTGGGGAGGGACGGCCGACGACGCGATCGACGGTCTCCGTCTGACGCTCGATGCCCTCGACGGGATCGAACGCAACGCCCACCTTCCCACCCTCGTCGATGCCTGGAGCGCGCGGCTGGAACCTGCTCCCCCGGCCCCCCCAGCTTCGCGCCCCGCCCGCACCTGAAGCCGGGCGACCACGTCGGCGCGGAACGGGGGGAGCGCCTGGACGCCCCGGCAGGCTGGCGAAGCTGCGGCACCTGCGGGATATGACGGTATCACCCCGACCGGATCGATTTTTCCCTCCATGCGTGTCGATCTCCCAGTGAGGTCGTTCGACGGAGACGGGAATCGTGGCGGGACTGTCCTGCTCAACCTGTTTCGACCAGGCCAGGTGACTCCCCTCGCGGGGACATGAGTCGGAATGTCGCAGCAGGCGGGCGGCAGGATCGTCGCGGCGGTTTTCCTCTCCGGTCTCGTGGCCAGTTCCGGCCTGGGATTGGTGGGTCACGCCCAGTATTTCGGCCTCCGGCCCGGGGCGGAGACCCCGTCTTCATTCCCGCACCGATTCGCCTCCCGGGCCACGACCGATGCCGGCGAAGCCAGCCCTGCGGCACCGCGGCCGGCCTCCATCTCGCTCCTCCGCTCGGCACGCTGCCCCGCCACAGGCCGGCCATCGGTGCCACGACCCGCTGCGGCGGAGACCTCGCTACGAAGTGGACCTCCGGTGGCGGGCCGCGTGGCCGTGCTCATCGCCTCTCCGGCCGGAGCCCCCTCGCCCCGATCCCGGCCGGCGCCCTCCCCCGCGAAGCTCCCCGTCGACCCCCTCGATGCGGCCCCCCTCCAGCCGACGGCCCAAGCTCGGTACCGCCCGCCGGTATCGCTCGTCCAGTATGGTGAGCCCATCGACACACCGGCGGGCCTGGTCGTTCCGCTCCTCGAGACCGGTCCAGCGACCGAATCACTCGGTGCCCGTGCCGGTGATCGGGCCGCCGACAACGCCGCCGTCGAATGCGTCGAGGGGGTAGCGGCAGTCGTGCCGCAACTCGACGCAAATCCGAGTGCCCGCCGCGGACCGGTCGCCGAATGGATCCGGGAATCGTTCGACGACCTCCGGGCCTCGCGGGGGAGCGTTGTCCCCTTCCCCCAGCGCCAGGCGAGTGCCCCTGTCACCGGCAGCCGACTCCTCGAGCGCCTCCGCTCTGGTGAACGACTGTTGGCGCGAGACCGAGTCGCCTCCCGGGACGACCGGGGGCCCGCCGGGCAAGAAACCTCCGCCGGGGGTTGGCCGGTGCCGGCGACGCTCCTGAAGCAACTCGACCAGACCGCCAAGGCCGAGGGCCCAGCGGCCGCCTGGTCGGTGGAGACCGCCAGAATCGTCCGGGAGATCCTCGCCACCACCGGCCCGGCCGATCCGATCGCTGCCGGCCCCCTCGAACAGCTCGGCATTCGCGTGGAGGAGGGGCTGAAGCTCGCCACGGCCGCGGCCGATCCTGTGACTGCCGCCGGCATCCGTCGGGCCGCGCTCGCCACGCAGCGCCGTGCGCTTGTTTGGCAGGGGGCCTCTGCCGCCGCGACCACCGGCACCCGATCAGGTGCCGACGATCCTCCGGCCGATCCCCCCCCGGCCCCGCTGCACGGCGACACGATCGACGCGCTCCTGGCGACCCTCGAGCGGTATGAGTCGGCGCCGACACCGGCGGAGGGGGCGCTGGCTATCGAGGCCATCGACACGCTCGCCGCCAGTGGCAGCCCTCCCCTCGTCGACTTCGCCACCGCCGTCCGCAATCAGTATGCGGCGGCCAATGTCCGCGTCGCCGTCCACCAGAAGTTCATGGAGCGGGTCATGCCCCCCGCCCAGGTGACGACGGCACCGGTCGACGACACCGTCCTCGGCCGACAGGTGCGCGGCACGAGCCGGGTCGAGCAATCGACCTCCGTCCGCTTCAGCCCCGATGCCCGCGGGATCTCGCTGGTGCTCGAAGTCCGCGGCGACGTCGCCTCCCGGACGGTCACCGAATCGGGCCCGGTCGCGCTGACCTCGCGCGGCGCCTCGTCGTTCTCGGTCCGCAAGCCGGTGAGCGTGGGGGGAACGGGCCTGCGGGTCGGCCAGGCCACCGGGTCGGCGTCGTCGCGATCGCAACTCGCCGACATCCAGACGAGCTTCGACGGAGTGCCGATCATGCGTTCGCTCGTGCGGAACATCGCCCGCAACCAGCACGACGAGCATCTCCCCGAGGCCAACCGCGAAGTGATCGACAAGATCGTCGCCCGTGCCTGCCGGGAGGTCGATCAGCAGGTCGAGCCGCAACTCCTCGCCGCCGCGGAACGAATCCGCAGGCAGGCCTGGGGCCCGCTGGTGAAGCTGGGACTCGAGCCGACCCCCGTGGCAATGGAGACCGTCGACGGGATCGCCATGGCGAAGCTCCGGCTCGCCGGCGACGATCAACTCGCGGCCCACACGCCGCGGCCACGGGCCCCGAGCGGCTCGATGCTCTCGGTGCAGATCCACGAGTCGGCCATCAACAACGGCCTCGAGCGCCTCGGGCTCGCCGGCCAGCGGCTGCCGCTGGAGGAGCTCGTCTGTCTCCTCTGCGAGCGTGCCGGGGTCGAGCCCCAGATCCCCGATGAGCTCCCCGAGGACGTCGTTGTGACCTTCGCCCGGGAGCAACCGCTGCGCGTGCAATGTCGCGACGGCCTCGTCCACATCCGCGTGGCGCTCGAGGCGATCGAAAGTGGCCGCCGCAGCTGGCACGACATCGTCGCCAGCGTCACGTACCGACCGAAGGCCGACGATCCGCAGCTGTTCCTCGAGCGCGAGGGACCGGTCCACCTTGGCGGCCCGGGGCACCAAGGGCGGGCCGAGATCGCGCTGCGGGCGGTGTTCGGAAAGATCTTCCCCAAGGAACGCCCCCTGCCGCTCCTCCCCGAGGCGTTCGTCACCAATCCCCGTCTCGCCGACATGAAGGTCCTCCAGGCCGTCAGTACCGACGGCTGGCTGGCGATCTCGCTCGGCGAACTGCCCGTCCCGTTGACGCCGAACCCGGCGAAGGTCGCCGCCCCATTCCCATCTCCTGCCCGCCGCATCCTGCGGCGCTGATCGGCTTCCGGGCGAGCCCCGGCCCACGGTTGAAACCGGGGGCACGATGCGGGAAAAAGAATCCTCCCAGCGGCGGCCCCCGCGCACTCGCTGTCCATTCCCTCCCCTCCGGATCCGCTCCATGACCGCCGCCACGCCGACGCGCACCGAGACCGACAGCATGGGGGCCGTGCAGGTCGCCTCCGATCGTTACTGGGGCGCCCAGACGGAACGCTCCCGCGACAATTTCAAGATCGGCGTCGACCGTTTCCAGTGGGGGCGGGCGGTGAAGAAGGCGCTCGGCATCCTCAAGAAATCGGCAGCGCTGGCCAACGGCGAGCTCGGGCAACTTCCGGCCGATCGCGTCAAGCTCATCGTCCAGGCGGCCGACGAGGTGATCGCCGGGAAGCTCGACGACCATTTCCCGCTGGTTGTCTTCCAGACTGGCAGCGGCACACAGTCGAACATGAACGCCAACGAGGTGATCTCGAACCGGGCCATCGAGATCGCCGGCGGCGAGATCGGCTCGAAGAAGCCTGTCCATCCCAATGACGACGTCAACCGCGGCCAATCGTCGAACGACACCTTCCCCACGGCGATGCACATCGCCGCCGTCGAGGTGATCCACGACCGTCTCCTCCCGGCGGTGCGCCAGCTGCGCGACGTGTTCGCCGACCTCGAGCAGCGGACGGCCGACATCGTCAAGATCGGCCGCACCCACCTGCAAGACGCCACGCCGATCACGCTCGGCCAGGAGGTATCGGCCTGGCGGGCGCAGCTCGACGACCGGATGGCCGCGATCGAGCGGGCCCTTCCTGGGCTCTACGAACTGGCGATCGGTGGCACCGCCGTCGGCACCGGGCTCAACGCCCATCCGCAGTTCGGAGACGTCGCGGCGAAGTTCATCGCCCGTGAGACGGGCCATCCGTTCGTGTCAGCGGACAACAAATTCGCCGCCCTCTCGGCCCACGATGCGCTTGTCGATGTCAGTGCCGCCGAGCGGAGCCTGGCGATGGCGCTGCTCAAGATCGCCAACGACATCCGCTGGCTCGCCTCCGGGCCACGCTGCGGGATCGGAGAGATCTCGATTCCGGAGAACGAACCGGGAAGCTCGATCATGCCGGGGAAGGTGAACCCGACCCAGTGCGAGGCGATGACGATGGTCTGCGTGCAGGTGTTCGGGAACGATGCTGCCGTGGCCTTCGCCGGTTCGCAGGGCAATTTCCAGCTCAATGTCTACAAGCCGGTGATGCTCCACAACGTGCTCGAGTCGGCCGACCTGATGGCCGATGCCTGCGACTCGATGCGGATCCACTGCGCCGTCGGCATCGAGCCGAACCTCACCCGCATCCGTCAGCACCTCGACGAGTCGTTGATGCTCGTCACCGCCCTCAACACCCACATCGGCTACGAGAAAGCGGCGAAGATCGCGAAGCAGGCCCATCTCGAGGGGACGAGCCTGAAGGCTGCCGCCGTCGCCTCCGGGTACGTCAGTGCCGAGGATTACGACCGCTGGGTGATCCCTGCGGAGATGACCCGCCCCCTGGCGACTTGACACTGGCCGTCGGTGAACAACGCCACCCAAAGCATTGTCCACTCCGGACACCGCATCCCGGCGGCGGGGCACGTCCTCCATGGCACGGAGGTACGACCGCCTGCCTGCCCGGCGAACCCTCGGCGTTCGCCGCGGCAGGCCAAGGCGGCACGGCCAGGGCTGGCCGCGCCGCCGCGACGTCAAATGGCGGCGCCGGACGTCTCGCCGGTGCGGATGCGCACGACATCGGCGAGATCGGTGACGAAGATCTTGCCGTCACCGACCTGACCGGTGCGGGCGGTGGTCATGATCTTGTTGATCACGCCCGGGGCCTCCTCGTTGCTGACGACGACCTCGATCTTCACCTTGGGGAGGAAGTCGACGGAGTACTCGGCGCCCCGGTAGGTCTCCGTGTGCCCCTTCTGGCGGCCGAAGCCGCGGACCTCGGTGACGGTCATGCCGCGGACACCGGCGGCATTCAGTGCATCCTTGACCTCTTCGAGCTTGAAGTGGCGGATGATCGCTTCGATCTTCTTCATGGCACGGACTCCTGGACGGGTGTGTTGGTGTGGACTCGATGGCACCGATCGTCGCGACCGGCCCTCGACCGTCCGAAAGAGCACGCGGCATGCCAAACCTGCCGAAAGGGATACAACGCCTGATTCAGGCTCCGCGACCGGGTTTCAGAGGTGAGGGCCCGGTAAGAGGCGTCGCGCCGATGGCACATCGTCGGTCGGCCTGCCGGCCCGTACACGCCCCGCCGGCCCGGGGAATCCGCCCCGGGAACGGCTGTCGCGCCAGCGTGGCGCGGTGTCGCGCCGATGAGACACTTCTGCCGACTCGGGCTCAACCGTTCTGGTCGGCCGGGGGGGCATCGCCCCGCGGCTCCGGCGGCCGGCGGAAGCTCGGCCCGTCGAGGGCGTGTGACTTCATCAGTCTGTAGAGCGTGCCGCGTGGGAGGCGGGCCTCGCGGGCGGCCGCCGAGACATCGCCGAGATGCCGGGAGAGGAGCTCGGTCAGATAGGTCCGCTCGAAGCGGGCCACCTGCTCGGCCCGCTGGGCGAAGAAGCCGATCGCGCCCGCTTCGGCGCCGGCGGAACGGCCGGCCGCGGAGACGACGTCGTCGGGGAGATCATCGACAGCCGCCATCGGCCCGCGGGCCATGGCGATCGCCCGGCGGACGACGTTCTGGAGCTCACGGACATTCCCCGGCCAGTGGTAATTCTTCAGCACCTGGTAGGCATCGGTCGAGAGCCCCGCCACCGGCCGGCCCATCTCCTGGCCAGCGCGGTTGGCGAACCATTCCGCCAACAGACCGATGTCGTCACCGCGCAGCCGCAGCGGGGGAAGATCGATGCGGACGACATTGATGCGGTAGAAGAGATCACGGCGGAAACCTCCCCGCTCCACCATCTCGTCGATCGGCCGCGACGTGGCGGCAACGACGCGGACGTCGACGGCATTCTCCTGGCGGGCCCCGACCCGTCGGACACGGCGCTCCTGGAGGACCCGGAGGAGCTTGGCTTGGAGCGGGAGAGCCAACTCCCCGACCTCGTCGAGGAACAGCGTGCCGCCGTCAGCGAACTCGATCAGCCCCATCCGACGGGCATCGGCCCCGGTGAAAGCCCCCCGTTCATGACCGAACAATTCGCTTTCCAACAGCGCATCGGGGATGGCGCCGCAGTCGACCGGCACGAACGGCCCCTGGGCCCGTCGGCTCCGCTGGTGAATCGCCCGCGCGACGAGCTCCTTGCCGGTCCCCGTCTCGCCGGTGACGAGAACGTCGACGTTGCTCGCCGCCACTCGTTCGATGACCGAGTAGACCAGCCTCATCGGCGGACTTTCGCCGAGGAATCCCTCGAACGAGTACGGGCGTTCGACGACGCGCCGCAGCACCTCCTCGGCGTCCCGCTGCCGGCTCGTCGCCAGGAGCCTTACCAACGCGTCTTCGAGGCCCGCCTCGACCTGGGCCGTCCCGAGATAATCACAGGGGCCGGCCTTGAGGCAGGCGCGGGCGGCTTCGACCGACGGGTGCGGATCGACGACGACGAGGGGGAGACGGGGGTCGGCGCGGCGGAGCGCCGCGTGGAGCGGATCAGCCGACTGCCCGTCGCGGACGGCGAGGATCCCCAGATCCCAGGGGTCGCGGGAGAGGCTGTCGACCGCCTTCTCCACCGACCACTCGACCCGCAGCTCCATCGGCTGCAGCCGGGCCACGAGCCTGGCATACGGGAGGCCAGCCGGCCCGGCGGCATCGACGACGAGGATACGCGGCTGGCGCATGGCGAGTGGGGACCGTCGTCCGGGAACCGCAGACCGGGCGGGTCCGGAGATCCGCCGACCGCGACGAAGGGGGCCGGGCTCTGGTCGCGCCGGCCGCCTGACCGCGCTCCAAACCAAGAGTATGCAGGGCACCGTGGAACGGGGCAAACGGCCCCCGCCCACTGCCTCCCGCCCGTGCCGGCCTCTGGTACATTCAAAAGCTCCAAATCTGTTCGTTTCCGACCACCGGAGTTCGCCTGCGCATGCCGATCGATCCTTACGCTGCCTGCCCCGGGGGAACGGGGAAGAAGATCAAGTTCTGCTGCCAGGATCTCGTCGGCGAGCTCGAGCAGGTCGACCGGCTCCTTGACGGGGACCAGGTGAGTGCAGCCCTGCAGCAGGTCGAGCGTCAACTCACCAAGACGCCGGGGCGGGCCTGTCTCCTCGCGACGCGCACGAAGCTCCAGTTCGCCACACGGAAATTCGCCGAGGCGGCCACGGGGGCCGCGGAGTTCCTGGCGGCATTCCCGGCCAACCCCCTCGCCCTCGGCCAGGCGTCGTTGGCGGAGGCGATCAACGGCCGGATCCAGGAGGCCGCCGCGCTGTTCGACAAGGCCCGCGAGGCGGCCGGAGCCGAGATCGGACCGGAGATGGAAGGGATCGCCGCCACCCTCGTGCAGGTCGCCGCGCAGACCGGCCAATCCGGCTTTGCCCAGGGGATCGTGGAGTGGCTCACCGATGCCGGGATCGGCACGGCGGAGGATCGGCACATGCTCGCCTCCGTCGTCGGCTCGGCCGGCGTCCCGGCGGCCCTCCGTGCCCGCGTTCCGTTCGAGACCTGCCCCGAGAATGCCACCTGGCGCTTCGAGTTCGACATCGCGCTGAAGGCCGCCCGCGAGTGGCGGCTCGGGAAGGCGCTGACGACCTTCCGAAGCTTGAAGAAAATCGCTGGGGAGAGCCCGGAGGTGTTCGCGAACCTCGCCCGGGTCTGCGAGCTCCTCGCCCTTCCCTTCGAGGCGGCCGAGGCCTGGTTGAATGTGGCGAAGCTCCGCCGCGCCGACCACGACGCGGCCGTGGAGGCGACCGGGCGGGCAATGGCACTCGAGACCGAGGCTGACAAGGATCGCTCCCCGTCGATCCCCCTCATCCGTGTCGCCGGGGCCCTTCCGGCCGACGATGCCAGTGGTGACGGCCTCGATCTCCTCGAGGACCGATTCCGCAAGGATGGTCGGCTCGAGCCCACCCCCTTCGAACGTTCCGAGTGGGTATCCCGCGGGGCGGTGCCGCCGCGGTCGGTGTGGCGGGTCTACGATGCCGGCACCGAGGCCGCGATCCCGGGACGCCAACTGGCGACGCTCCTCGTCTTCGGCCGGCAGACCGACCATGAGGCCGAGGTCGTTCTCCAGGGTTTCGAGCCCGATGTCGGGGAGGCCGAGGGGATCGTCGCCGGGCTCACGAAGGTCACGTTCGCACGCCTGCCGGACGGAGGAAATCTCCCGGTGGCGACGCCGACGACCTGGCTCCTGGCCACGCAATTCCGCCTTGTGCCCCCCGCTGCCCCGCCCACCGGGACCCCTGCGGGGGAGCCCGGGCCGCTCGATCGTCTCCTCGACGTCCAGCGATCAGCGCTGTGGGGCCGCTTCAACGCGCTCTGGCCCGACACGCCGCTCCCGGAGCTCCTCGGCAAAACCCCCCGTCAGGCGCTCGCGGACGGGGACGGGGCCGTCCGTGTCGAGGCGCTCGTCGTCGAGGGGGAGGCGACCAGCCGCCGTGCCGACGCCACCGCGGCCTGGATCGGGATGCGGGAGAAGCTCGGCATGAAGACCGCCGCGCCGATTCCCTCGGCCAAGCCGCTCGAGGAGGTGCCGCCGATGCGCTGGCACCGGGTGGTCCTCGAGGGACTCGATCGGGGTGAGCTGCGCGGGCTGTTCCTGATGGCGGCCGATGCCGGCTTCGACCTTGCCGCCGAGCGGGCCGCAGAGGCGATCCTCGCCCGCGCCGATGCCACCTCGGAAGAGCGCTGGGAGGCGCTGTCGTTCCTCGAGGAGCGCGCCCAGGGGAGCGTCCGGAAGCTCGAGATCATCGCCGAGTTGCGGAAGATGACCACGGAGCTGAAGGCCAACGACGGCATGGTCGACGTCAACGAATTGAGGATCCGCCTCCAGCGTGGCGACCAGGCCGACACCATGCGGCTCCTCGACCATCTCCGCCGGGAACATTCCCGTGACGCCCGGACCATGGAGGCAGTGGCGGAGGTTCTCATGGAGGCAGGCATCGACCTCCCCGGGCTGGCCGCGGCCCGTGCCGGCGGTGCCCCAACCACGCTCGGTGGCGCCGGATCAGCCGGAGCCGCGGCGACAGCCTCTTCTGGTGGGGGGATCTGGACTCCCGGCGGAGGTGGTCAGGCCCCTCCCCAGGGAGAGAAGAAGGCCATCTGGACCCCCGGCAGCTGACATGCAATCGGAAGCGTCGGCAATGGAGCGGGCCCTCGAACTGGCCCGCCGTGGCGAAGGCTTCGTGGAGCCGAATCCGCAGGTCGGCGCCGTCGTACTCACGGCCGACGGGCGGGTCGTCGGCGAGGGATGGCACGAGCGCCATGGCGGCCCGCACGCCGAGGTGATGGCGCTGGAGGCCGCGGGGGAGGCGGCCGGCGGAGGCACCCTCGTGGTGACGCTCGAGCCCTGCTGCCACCACGGCAAGACTCCCCCCTGCACGGCCGCGGTGATCGCGGCGGGGATCCGTCGGGTGGTGATCGGAGCGGGCGATCCCTTCCCGGCGGTCGACGGTGGCGGGATCGCGAGCCTGCGGGCCGCCGGACTCGAGGTCGAGAGCGGGGTTCTGGAGGAGGCGGCCACACGTCTCACGGCGCCGTTCCGCCGCCTCGTCAGCTCGGGTCGACCGTGGGTGATCGCCAAGTGGGCGATGAGCCTCGACGGCCGGATCGCGGCCAGCGGCGGGGATTCGCGGTGGATCTCGGGCGCGGCCTCGCGGGGGGTCGTTCACGCGCTCCGGGGCCGGATGGATGCGATCATGGTCGGCGTGGGGACGGCGCTTGCCGATGATCCGCTTCTCACGTCGCGTCCACCGGGGGCACGGATCCCACTCCGCATCGTGGTCGATTCAACCGCCCGTCTGCCGGCGACGAGCCGGCTGGTGCAGACCGCCCGTGAGATCCCCGTGCTGGTGGCCGTCGGGCCGGAAGCGCCGCAGGAGCGGCTCGAGGTGCTCCGTTTGCTGGGGTGCGGGATTTGGCGCGGGACGGAGACCGACCGCGACGCGCGGTTGGTCTCGCTCCTGGCGCACCTCGGCCGGGAGCGTCTCACGAACCTCCTCGTCGAAGGGGGCTCCGGGATCCTCGGGAGCCTCCGCGACGGCGGCCTCATCGACGAGGCATGGGCGTTCGTCGCGCCGAAGCTCCTCGGTGGCTCCGGGGCCCCCGCCGCGATCGCCGGGCGCGGGGTCGCCAGCGTGGAGGCCGCCCAGCGGATCGTCGTCGAGCAGACGACGCCCTTGGGGGACGATCTCCTCATCCGCGGGCTCGTCAAGCCGGCCGAGGATTGAGCCCCCCGAATCGGCCTCATGGCTGCGGTGGCGGAGCCTGGATTCCCTACTGGATTCCCTGCTGGATTCCCTGCTGGATACCCTGCTGGATTCCCTGGAGGGCGAGGAGCTCGCGGACGGCGGCCTCCACCTCGGCCTGCCTGGCAGCCGCTTCGGCCTCGGCTGCCGCGACGGCCGCGGCCGCTCCTTCCACCACCTTCGCCGCCTCGGCCAGCGGCCCGTCCATCTCGGCTGCCGCGGCAACCAGCGCCGTCATCTCGGCCTGCCGCTTCTCCATCATCGCCACTGTCTCGGCCGCCTGCTTCTCCCAGCCGGACCGTTCGGCGGCCAGGGCCTCCATCCCCTCCCGCATCCCCTTCACTTGGGCCGCCTTCGCGGTCAGCGTGTCGACGAGGAGCTTGTGGGCGGCAGCGAGCTCGGCATCACCGGCAGCAACGTCGAGCGCGGCCTTCGTGTGGGTGGCGGCCTGCTCGAGCATCCCGGAAGCTTTCGCGATCGTGTCGATCGTTGCTTGTTGGGCCACGATTTCCTGCTGGCGTTTGGCGATCTTCTCGAGCAGCGCGGCGTGCTCGCCAGCTGCAGCAGCGAGGGCCGCAGAGAGCGTCTCGACGGCCTTCATGCGTTCTGCTTTCTGCGCCTCGATGCCGCGCCGGGCCTGGTCGTCTCCGGCCATCTTGCCGCGGATCTCGGCCACCTTCGTCTCCGCCTGCCGGACGACCTCCTCACGGGCGGCCACCGCCCCCGAAAGCTCGGCGAACTTCTGGACGAAGACCTGTTCCCCCTGCCAGCGCGCCACATCGGCCCGGGCGGCGTCGAGTTGGGTCGAGAGCTCCGCCACTTTCGTTGCCGCCGCCGCGGCAGAGGTCTTCAGCGCCTCGAGGCCAGGCGTCATCTCGGCGATCTTGGCCGCCATCTGGTCGGCAACGGCCTTGGCCTGGTCACGCTGGGCGGTCGTCTCGGCGAGCTTCTTTTCGACGTCGGCCATCCGCGTGGCGGAGGCCATCAGCTCGGCCTCGCGGGCCGCGATCGCCTCGCGCTGGAGCCGGAGTTTCTCCCCGACCTCGGCCATCGACTGTTTCGCACCCTCGTCGGCTGGATTCTGGGCCACCGCCGCGAGCGACTTGGCCTGGGACTCGACGAGCGGGGCGAGGTCGCGGGCTGCGGCCACCGCGGCGTCGGTGACGACCGTATACGCCGCCGCCGCCTCTGTTTTCACCACCATCGCCGCATCAAACCCCTTCTGCATCTCGGCCAGTTGCGTGTCAGCCCCCACCTTCGCCTGCATGAGGCCGTCGTAGGCCAGCTGCATGCCCGCCAATTGGCCGGCGACCTCCGCGGCTGCGGCCTTCGCCGGCTCGACGACCGCCCCCCGCTCCGCCACCGCCTTTTCGGCTGCGGCGATCCGTGTGGCGATCGGCTCCGGATTGCTCGTGATCCCGCTGAGACGCTCCCCGTCGGCAGCCTTCCAGACGCGGATCTCCCCCGTCCAGTCGCCGACGATCACCGCATCGGTTTCATCGCAGAAGGAGACCGCCAGCCCGAGATCGATGCAGGGGTCGAAGGCCTTCTGCTGGTTGCCATCCTGGGCCCAGATCTTCGGCTGCTTGTCGCGGCCGATGCTGACGATCCGGCCGTCACGGGTGAACTCCAGCGCCGCGACACCGCCACCGTGGGCGTTCCAGCTCTTCACCTGGCCGCCGTTTTCCATCTCCCAGAGGCGGATCGTGCCGTCTTCGCTGCCGGTGGCGAGGAGGTTTGAATCCCCGCGCCAGGAGACGGCCGTGATCGCCGCAGTGTGGCCTGCGAGCGTCAGATAATCGCGCCCTGTTCCCGATTCCCACACCATCACGCCACCGTTGCGGTCGCCGGTGGCGAGGAGAACGCCGTCCGGGCTGAAGCCGACGGCCGTCACCCAGTCGGTGTGCTTCTTCATCTCGTGAAGGCGCTCACCGGTCTCGGTCGAATAGATCCGCACCACCTTCTGCGGGCCGCCGAGGGCCACCCACCGGTGATCGGAGCTGATGTCGGCGGCGAGCACGGTGTCGAGCTCGTCCCCGATCTCCATCACGCGGCGGCCGCTGTCGACACTCCACACCACCACCTTGCCGCTGGCCCCGCCCCGGCCGCCACCAGCGAGGACGAGGCTGCCGTTGCGGCTGAATTGGAGCACCTGCGGCCGCCCTTCAGGGAAGGGAAGGACGCCGGCAAGTTCGCGCGTATCGGTGCGGTAGAGGAGAACCTGTTTTTGGCCACAGACGGCCGCAAGCGGCGCCCAGGGGCTCGTGGCGATCGACGTGCAGGCATTGAGCGAACGGGTGTGGATGGCCGGCTCGAGCGGGATGTGGGCCGGGAGGGGGACCGTCGCCGGACGCTCCGTCGGCGCCGCGCTCATGGCGAGATTGAATTTCTTCTTCTTGGGGGCCGCCGCCTTGCTCCCCCGGTTCTCGAGGATCCCGCCGTCGATCCACCGCTTGAGGATCGCCCGCTCCTCCTCCGGGATCGGCGGGGAATCGGGGGGCATCTTCGGCTCGTCCTCCTGGGTGACAAGCCGGTAGAGATAGCTCGCCGACGCATCGCCCGGCTCGATGGAGCCGCCCGACCCGCCCCCCGCCAGCAGCCCGGTGTACGTGGTGATGTCGAGGCCGCCCGCCTTCTTGTCGGGGTTGTGGCAGCTCCCGCACCGCTGCCGCAAAACCGGCAGGACATTGTCATCGAACGTCATGGCGTCATCAGCCGCAACGACCGGTGAAGTGAACGCCGAGACACCGAAAGCCAAGGCGGCCGCGAGTTGAAGGCGAGTGATGGTCATGGCAGTGGGTTCCCCGGGCAATGCCCGGATTTCCGGTCAGTGATTGAAAACGAACTCACGGGAATTGAGGATCGCCCAGAATCCGTCCTCGAGGGCCTGCTGCGGATTCTGATCCTCCCTGACGATCGCCAGCATCGCCCCCTTTTCCTTCTCCGTCGGCAGGCGGGTGAGGCTCCGTCGATAGATTTCGTCGATGATCGCTTCGGGAGGCTGGCCGGCGTCGAGGAGCCGCTTGATCAGCCCCCCCTGCTGGATCTTCCCCTGCACCGTGTCGCCGTTGAGGAGGTGGAGGGCCTGCGAAAGGTTGGGCTCCATCTTCACCTCGCACGAGCAGACCGTCCCGCGGGTGGCCCGGCCAAAGGTGGTGAGGAAGTAGGTCGACGTGTTGCCGTCGGCGATCTGCACGGCCCGTGCGCCGGTCGGTAGGCCGGAGAACTTGTTCTTCGTGTCGGTGACGCTCGTCACCATGTCGAGGAGCACTTCGGACCGCACCCGCCGGAGGAGGGCATGGGAGAAATTGCGCTCGTCGGTGGCGTTCGATTCATTCGTGGTCGTGGAGAGCTGGTACGTCCGCGACGTGCAGATGTCGCGGACGAGCTTCTTGAAGTCGTATTTGTATTCGACGAATCGCCGGGCAAGCTCCTCGAGGAGCTCCTTGTTGACCGGCGGGTTGCTGACGCGGACATCGTCGACGTCGTTGATGAGCCCGGGGCCGAAGAAGTGCGCCCAGACGATGTTCACGAGGTTTTGCGAGAAGAACGTGTTGTCGGGGCCGGTCAGCCAGGCCGCCATCACCTCGCGCCGATCCTTGCCGGCGACGTCGGGCGAGTCGCCGCCGAGGAACTTCGGCGGAATCACCCGGCCACCGACCGGATGCTTCACGTCGCCGCCGCCGGAATTGAAGACGATCGTCTCGCGCGGATCCTCCCCCTGCTTGCGCCCGATCTGCGCGAAGAAGTTGGCGAAGCCGTAGTAGTCGTCCATCGTCCAGCGGTCGAACGGATGGTTGTGGCACTGGGCACACTGGATCCGCATCCCCATGAACACCTGAGCGACGTTCTCCGACACTTTCAGCGTGTCGGTCTCGTTCTGGTAGTAATTCGTGGCGGCGCTCGAGAACGTCCCCCCCTTGGCCGAGAGGAGATCACGCACCATCTGGTCGATCGGGACGTTCCCCTGGATCTGCTGCTGGAGCCAGTTGTAGTAGAGGAGCATCGCTTTGTAGCTGATCTGCTGCGACGTTCGGATCATGAGGAGCTCCGACCACTTCATGACCCACATCTCGACAAACTCCTTCCTCTCGAGGAGCGAATCGACGAGATGCTCCCGCTTGGCCGGATCAGGGCTCGCGACGAACGATTGCAGCTCGTCGCTCGTGGGGAGCGTGCCGCAGATGTCGAGGCTGACGCGGCGGATGAACTCCTCGTCGGTGCACAGCTCGGAGGGATTGATGCGGAGCTTGAGGAGCTTGGCGTTGACAAGCTGGTCAACGAAATTGTTGGCCGCGGGATTCGACCACTGGAACACGAGCCCCTTCGGCAGCACGATGACGTGGGAGCCGACGGTGTGCGTGTCGTAGCGGGCCATGATGAAGGCCTCGCCCCGGTTTTTGGCCGTCATCGTGCCGTCCTGGGTGATCACCGCCGAGTTGTCGTTGTTGCTGGAGAACACGGCGAGGTTCGTGACGTCGCGGTCGGTGCCGTCGGCGTATTTGGCGCGGACGATGAACTTCTGCGTCGCCCCCTCCCCGTCGAGGACGGCGGTCGGCGGGTCGATCTCGACCTTGACGACCGCCGGAACCGGTCCGGGGTCGTTGGCCGCACCCGCCTCGAGCCAGCGGACGAGCGTGTTGTAGTAGTCGTCCCCCTTCTTGATCTTCGCGCCGCCGCTGTGGGGCACGGCGTTGATCGACTTCTCCATCAGCAGGCTTTCCTCGGCGATGGCGAGATTGAGCCGCCGGCCGGAGAACTCGCGCGTCAGGCGGTGATGATCGCCGTCGGGATCGAACCCGAACAACGACAGCCGGAAGCCGTCCTTGCCCCGCGCCGCGCCATGGCAGCTCCCGGTGTTGCAACCGGCCCGCAAAAACAGCGGCATGATGTCGAGGCGGAAACTCAACGGCGGATCCTCGCCGGCCCGCTCGATATGCACGGGAATCGTGAGCGACTTCTCTCCGACGGTCACTTTGACGGCCGTGTCGCCGTCGGCGATCGGGCGAAGCATGCCCCCTTCAAAAGCCACCCGGTCGGGATGCTCGATGGCGAACGTGGCCTGTGCCGTGACATCACGGGTCACCCCATCGGCCGACGTCGTCTGAACGACCAGCGACTGGCGGTCCCGACAGGTCGTGAGCTGGACCGAGGTCGGATAGACCACCAGGCTCTCGGCGACCACCACCGGGGCGACCGGATCGTCGGCCCGGACGCCGGGAGCGGAAAGGCATACCGCCGGCAGGAGCATCGCCCCCAAGAGCGGGACGATCCGACCACGAACCTGGACGAGGCGGACGATTGAGGCGATCACGATGGATCTCGCAGGAAGGAGGGGGCCGATCGCAGGACGGGGAGCGGAAATGGCTAACGCGTTGTCACTTGGCAGCGGGTGCTGCCGGTTTCCCTTGGAGCCGAAGCTTCTCCAACCGCGACAGGGGCTTCTCGGGCACAGGGGGCGGGGGGGGGGGAGCGGGGGTGGCTGCGTCCGCTGCCGGAGCCGGAGCCGGAGCCGGCGGCGGCGCGGTCGGAGCGGCAACCTGGATCTCTGCCCCCCCTCCGCGCATCGCGACCGGTTCCCCGGCCACGGTCACCACCATGTCGACAAACGGTGTTTTGTGATTGCCGACCGGCGTCTTGTCTGACGTCTTCACCTGGAAGACCAGCTCCGTGGTCTCTTTCGTGAACTTGAGCTCCTCCGCCGAAGTCTCCGGCGGCAGCCCCTGGAGCCGGGCCGTCGCCTCCCCCTCGAAGGGCACCTTCGGCTCCAACGTGCAGACGACCTGGGCAACCTGCCCCTGCTCGCACGAGGCGCGGGCGAGCGTCGCCACCGTGTAGGGCTCGACGACCTCGATCGTCGCCAATTGCGAGGCCGCCCAGGCCGGCCCGCCGGCATCCGCCTGGGCGATGCAGTAGACCGGCCAGACGCCGAGGGCCGCGTTGCCGTCGGCATTGAGCGTGTAGAGCCCCTCGGTCTGATCGGCCGGGATCGTGATGCTCGGCCCGGCCCCGATGCCGGGCGAACGGAAAGGAAACTCGACCGTGACCGGCTGCGCGAAACCCTCGCCGCGCTTCACGACGACCTTCAGATTCATCGTTCCATTGCGGGCCAGTGGCGCCTTCGGCGGCACGATCTCGAGGTGGAACGGCAGCGGCTCGACGACCGCCATCGCGAGTTTGTCGACCTTCGCGCCGTAGTAGACGGCGTTGTTGGGTTGCCCCAGAACGAAGTCGGCGAAGTTCTCGAAGGCTCCGCGCACCTTGATGTTTTCATCCTTGGGACGGGCCTCGAGCGACACCAACCCACCGGTGAGAGGCGCGTCGGCGGTTGCCTCGAAGACGACCGGCATCTGCGACACCGCCCCCGGCATCTCGCGGTAGACGGCCGTCAACCCGGCCGGAAGCGCCCCGGGCTCGAGGATCAGGTCACCACCGAAGTTCGTCCGGCCGGCGTTGACGAGGACTGCATAACGATTGCCCCGTGGCACCATGATCTGCTGACGGGTCTGCGAATACCGATCGATCCGAGGGATCGAGAGCGTCAACGACGCCGTCACCGGCTGGAGCTCGACCCGGTAGACGAAATCGGGTCGCCCGCGGCCGAGGTGATCAGTGACGCGGATGACATACTGGCCGTCCTCCGGCACCTCGAATCGCAGGTAGGAGTCGGGCCCGCGGGAATCATCATTCGCGGCAATGGCAGCTCCATCGGCGCGGAGGATACTGAGGAGCGGGTCGAGCCCACTGCGGATCCGCCGCGCGAAGCATTCGACCTCGAACACCTGCCCCTTGGTGGCGGCGAACCGGAAGCAGTCGACGTCGCCATCGGTGCCGATGATCCCGTTGAAGGCGAGCGTCGATTCGCCGGTGGTCGCCTCGGCAGGAGCGTTGTTGGGCTCGACCTCGAGGAGGTTGCCGAAGGGCGTGATGCGGAAAGGAATCGAGGAGGGACAGATGCCGTTGGCATCTCTGGCAAAGAGAGGCAGGACGTTTCCCGTCAGCGGCACGGCCACTTCCTGGATGAGAGCGCCGGCGGCATCACCCAAAAACGTCACCGACACTGTCTCCCCCGCCTTGCCCCCGGCCGGGTAGACGGCCGTGGGACGGGGGAACGTGCCGATGTGGAGGCGGTAGCGGCAGTTGCCGTCGCCGGCGTAGCTCGTCTCGCGGATCTGGACGTAGTAGGTCCCCTCCTCGGGGGCGACGAAGCTCAACACGCCGTCCTGCTGTGCCACCGGCGAATCGTCCGCCGCCGCCACCTCGAACCGCTTCGAGTCGAGGATCGACACCGCGGGATCGAAGAGGTAGCTCCCCAAGCGGAGTGCCTCGACATCGACTCCGAGCCGCTGCCCCTTGGCGAGCTGCACCGCGTAGAGATCGACATCCTCGTTCTCGACGACGCCATGGACGGTGACATTGAGATCGAGGGCCTGTGCCTCCTGGAGCGAGCCGTTGGGCTCTTTTTCGTCGGTGATCGGCAGGGCGCCGATGCGGATCGAACGGAAGTCGGAAATCCCCGACCTGCAGCGGATCTGGAGGAGCTGCTCCCCGAGCGGGTAGTCGTCCGGGACGAAGACGGTAGCCTTGATCGTGTTGTCATCGACTGGCGTCATCGCGCGGACTGCCAGCGGCGTAGCCACCGGGAGCCCGACCGGGGCGTGGAAAAGGATCTCCTCCGCGTCCTTCAGCCGCGCCCCCTGGAGCGTCAGTTCACGCTCGCCGCCGCGCTGCACCCCCCGCGGCAGGATGATGGACAATTGCGGATAGGAGGCGCTGGCCACATCCGCTGCCGCCGCGGCACCGACCGCCGCCAGAATCGCCACGACCAGTCCCCTCACTTTCGACAGGGACCGACAGGCATGAGGCATCGTTTTCCGGGCGGATCGGGGTCCGCCGCTGCTCCTGGGGTACGGGCGGCGAATGGCCGCTGGGATCATGGCGCGTCGTTTCGGAGTCTTCGGCCCGTCCGGCCAACACCCCGGCACGAGCGCCCGGAGCGTCGGGCGTCCGGAGCGTCGGCCGGCGCACGGCCGGAGTCGCGACGTCAGGCAATCAGCCCCTGGCGGACCTTCCCGCCATCGACAATTTCGATCGGGCGGTCACCGGGAGCCATCAGCTCCTTGTCGGCGACGATGCCCAGCCGGTCATAGATCGTGGTGGCCCAATCTTCGACGGTGAGCGGATCGTCCTCCGGCTCGCTCGCCGTGGCGTTGCTCGAGCCGTAGACGATCCCCTGCTTGAGCCCGCCACCGGCCATGACGACGCTGAACACCTTCGGCCAGTGGTCGCGGCCGGCGGTGGCGTTGATCTTCGGCGTCCGCCCGAACTCGGAGCAGACACAGACGAGCGTCGTGGCGAGGAGGCCGGTCCGGTCGAGATCACGGATCAGCGACGCGAAGCCCTGATCGAAGGCGGGCAGTTGTCCCTTCATCGAGCCGGCGATGTTGTCGTGCATGTCCCAGCCACCGTAGGTCATGGTGACGAACCTCACCCCCGACTCGACCAACCTCCGGGAGAGGAGCATCCTCATGCCGGCCTGATTGCGGCCGTATTCGTCCTTGATCGCGTCCGACTCCTTCGTCATGTCGAAGGCCTCGCGGGCCTTGTCGGAGCTGATCAGGCTGTAGGCCCGGTCGTAGAAGGTGTCGAGGGCGTCGAGCGAGTCGCTCTTCTCCTTCGTTTGGAAGTGGTCGTTGACGACATCGAGCATCCGCCGCCGCTTGTCGAACCGGGGCACGTCGACTCCGCTCGGTAGGCTCAAGTCCTTGACTTGGAAATTGCCATCGGCCGGGTCGCTCCCCAGGCTGAAGCCGGCATAAGACGAGCTCAAATAGCCGGTGCCGGCAAACTCGTTGGGCTGGTTGGGAATGCAGACGTACGGGGGGAGATTGTTGCGCGGGCCGTACTCGTGGGACACGACCGATCCCATGCTCGGGTACTGGAGCGCCGGGCTAGGCCGATAGCCGGTGAACATGTTGTGGGTGCCACGCTCGTGGGCCGCCTCACCATGGGTCATCGACCGGCAGATGGCGAGTTTGTCGGCCACCTTGGCGGTGTGGGGAAGAAGTTCCCCCATCCGAATACCGGACACGTTCGTCTCGATGCTCCCCAGCGGCCCGCGGTATTCGACCGGGGCAAACGGCTTGGGATCGAACGTCTCCTGATGGGCCATGCCCCCGGGGAGGAAGATGCAGATCACCGACTTCGCCGTACCTTCGTGACTAGCGTAGTTTTTGATGTCGCCGCGGGCCTGCCGCATGCGGAAGAAATCGCCGAGGGAGAGCCCCAGCCCCCCGAGCACCCCGACCGAAAGAAACCCACGCCGGGCGAGCTCGTTGCCAGTGCACTTCATGGATGCCGACTCCTTGTGACTGCGAAAACCGCGGTTCACCCGGAATTGTGACACCCGTTCCCGGCGTTGTCGAGCGCCGGCCCCCGCGGAGGAAGGACGACTGGCCCCCGGAGGGCCCTCGACCAGACTCCATGAATGCGATCACAAGTCCATTGTTGCCATGGACTTGAAAAACATCGGCACGATCGTCGCCGGGGCGATCGTGCCGATGGAGAATGTGCCGAACGCGAAAAGAATCGCCTCGACTGTGCCCGTTCACCGCTCCGTGGGGAGGTCGCGGATGACGTTTTGCCAGTGGAAAACCGTGGCCTCAGAGCGGGTCGTGGCCTCGGCGACGGTGCCGCGGATGCAGCGCAGCGCCTCGAACACAACGCCCGTGTGGCGGAGGATGTCCCGCATCCGGTCGTCGTCCCCTTCCGGGCCGATCGTCGAGTCGTTGTCGACGAATCCGTTCCGCTGCTGGAGCACGCCGACGCGAACGGCATAGTCGACCCACGGTTCGATGAGGTCGATCAGCCCCGGGCCATCTGCCGCGGCCGCGACGGACAGCGGTTCCCCGAACCGGGACAGCGCGGCACCGGTTTCCTGCGGCTTCCGGAGGAGCATCCGCGTGGCCTGCGTCGGCAAGAGGCTGAAGACCGCGACATCTTCGCCGATGCCGATCGTCGGCTCGATCTGGTCGTCGAGCCCCGCGTTGGGCAGCGCGAACGTCCAGAGCGCCCCGCCGTCGACCTTCGACTTCGACGGCTCGGGGATCCGGTAGCCATCGGGCAGCGAGTCGGGATTGAGGGCACGGATCTCCTCGACCAGATCGTCGGCGAGGGCGAAGAGGTCGGACAGCCCCTCGCGGAAGAGCTTCGGATCGTCGAGCTTGACGGCGATTGCGGGAGCGACGATCGGCAACGGCTCCGCGGAGGCGGGCATGAGGCGCTGCAGCCGCGCCGCCTTCTCCTTGCCGTCGAGCACGAACGCCGACTGGCCGTCAACGAGCGCCGGAAGAATCTTCGTCCGCAGCGTCGTCACGAGCCGATCCGCAAGAGGCTCGAACTGCCGGCCCGCCTGTTCGAAGCGCTCCCGGTCGTCTTCGTCGGCCTTGACGAGGATGTTCTTGCGGAAGAACGCCAGGGCCATCCGCCCCCAATCGACGAAGTCATCGAACTGACCGGGGGGCGTCTTCGCCCGCGACACGATCGAGAGCAACGGCGATCCACCGGTGTGCCCGAGGAGATCGAGGGGCTTCGAGCTGTCGAGGACCCCGTTGCGGGTCCAGTCCCAGGCGTAGCCCTCGTAGCCTTTGTCGGTGAGGAACGAGTAGCCGAGCGCCGGGCCGGGAATCGGCAGACGCCGCTTGTAGCCGGCGGCCATCTTCCCGAGCATCTCGCGGGCCTCTCTGGCGGCCCCGTCGGGGAGGCCGGCCGAGTCGGCGACCGTGTCGGCGAGGGTGGCGAGTTGCTCGAGGTCGGCTGCGGAGGGGGCCGCGGCCTTGGCGAGGGCTTCGCTGACGTACGAGATCCCGGTGATCCGCTCGTTGCGGTGCTCGCGGAGCGGCTCGAAAGGCGTCGTCGACGCCAGTCCTTTCCCGCCGGCGACGACGAGCTTCTCCAAGTGGTCGGCGGAATCGCCGATCGAGAGGATCACCCGGTCGCCGATCAGGCCGATGGCGATGACGAGGTCGAGCGCACCGAGCTGGCGACGAATCTTGTCGAGATCGCCGTCCTCGATGCCGGCCTCGTCGCTCAGCATCTGCCCCCAGGGGACGAGGCCGCCGTCGATCGTCAGCGTCACCACCTCGCCACCGGCGATCGAGCGCCGCTCGAGCGCGTTGCCGAAGGCGGGATTGGTCTGCGTGAGGAGTTTCAGCAGGACCTCGATCCGCTTGATCTGCGACGTCGCCACCTCGGGCTTGCCGGTCTTGAAGCCCCACACGAGATCGGGAACGACGATCTTTTCGGCGTTGTCGGCGAGTGCCTGGAGGACCATCCGAGCCGTCAACTGCTCGCCGGTGCCGGTGGTTTTGAGATCGAATTCCTCGATCTCGGCGACCTGCCGCCGAACTGGCACGATCTTCAGGCCCCGGTCGAGCGACGAACCTTTGTCGTCGTCAGCGTCATCCATCTCGATCCGGTCGAGCTCGAACCGCCTGTTGACCTCGATCCCCCCCGGCACGCCACCGCGCGACATCTGGAGGATGTTGGCTGCGTTCTGCGCCTGCTGGACCTTCTGGATCAACTCCAGGAACGTGATGCAGGAGGGCTCGCCATAGAGGAAGGTGTCGGTCGAGACCATGTCGCGGAGGAGCTCCACCGCCTGTTGGTTCTCAGGGAGCTGGAGATAGGTGTCGAGCATCGACAGCGGGCTGCCCGGCTGGAGCTTCTGTTCCTCGTACTGCTCGAGGGCTTGGACCACGGCCGGGAGCTTGCGGATCGCCGCGACGGCATTGCTGCGGAGAACGAGATCGATCTGCTCCTGCAGGCGGAGCGTCGCCGAAACGAACGCCGCATCCTTGGGGATCATCGACACGCCCCCATCGAGCGCGTCGGCGCCGCGGCCGACACCCACCATCGACAGTGAGGCGAGGAGCGCGAGGCAAAGTCGGCGGCCGACACGGCGCGCGGCCTGCGGAGCGGCGGAGGCATGGCGGATGAGGGCCATCGTGGATCCTTTCTCTGGGGACGTGGCAGAGGCTCGATTCGATCCGGCACTCCGGACCTCTCCTGGACTAGGATATGGCAAACCGGACCGGCGGGGAAACCTGAATCCGCCGCGGAAATACCCCCCCGGACGTGACAGCCGTGCGGATCGGCCCCACCCAGATCGTCGACACCTTCGCCGAAGCGTTCCGGCTGCGCTACACCCGGATCATCGTCACGGCCCACGACGACCACTGGCTTGACGCCGCCGTCCGCGCCGCCTGCGGCTATGGCACGAGCGTCCTCGGCTGCGACGCCGAGATCGGGGTCGAGGGATGGCTCCCCCCCGCCGACACCCCGGATGGCCGACCGGGGGCCTCGATCCTCGCCTTCTCGTTTTCAGCCGAAGGGGTCGCCAAGGCGATCGCCAACCGCACCGCCCAGTGCCTCCTCACCTGCCCTTCGACCGCCGTCTTCGACGGCTTGCCGTCCGCGGCGGACCGGGCGCCCCTTGGCGGCCACGTGCGCTACTTCGGCGACGGCTTCGAGAAGACGAAGGTCATCGATGGCCGGCGGTACTGGCGCGTGCCGGTGATGGATGGCGAGTTCCTCGTCGAGGAGACGTGCGGAATCGAGAAGGGGGTCGGGGGGGGGAATTTCATTCTCCAGGGGGCGACGCTCGATGGCACCCTCTCGGCCGTGCGGCGGGCCGTCGCCGCGATCCATCGCTGCCCCGGCGTGATCGTGCCTTTCCCGGGGGGCGCAGTGCGGTCGGGGAGCAAGGTCGGATCGCGCTACGAGGGACTGCGGGGCTCGACGAACGAGGCCTTCTCCCCCGCGCTCATCGGCCGGGTGGCGAGCGAGCTGCATCCCGGCGTGGCAGCGGCCGTCGAGATCGTCATCGACGGCACCGACGAGACGACGGTAGCCGCTGCCATGGCGGCCGGCATCGAAGCGGCCGTCGGCCCGGAGCTGCTGGCCGTGTCGGCGGGCAACTACGGGGGCAAGCTGGGCAAGTTCCACTTCCATCTCCACGGCGTTCTCGCCCTCCCCTCCGCGGGTTGACCTTCTCCAGGGTGCCCTGATTGTGCTATCCCCTCGCCGCGCCCTTTTGGTGCGCCCGGCGTGACCGTTGTCGCGACGGCGTCTCCGCAGAGGCTCCACCGATGTCTGATCGACCTTCGCGACAGGATCTCGTCGTTTCGCCGCAGACATCGAAGCTCCGCTTCGCGCTGGCGGCGGCCAGCTGTGCCTGTGCCGGGTTCGGGGTCGTGTGGGCAGGTCTCGCCGTGCGCGGCATGCTGCGTGGCGCAGACGCCCCCGCCGGGATCGAGCGCCCCGACCTCGCCGCCGAACCGGAGCCTGCCCTGCCCTCCATCGCCGCGGCCGCACCGCTGGCGGACGAGGCTCCGGAGCGTCGGTTCGCCCGTTCCCCCATCGAGCAGACGTCGTTCGGCACGCCACCCGGCGAAGGCGACGCGGCGGCGACGCCTCAGCGCTACGCCAGCCCCGGCCGGTTCGGCCAAGCACTGCCTCCCGTGGAGACGGAGCTCACCGACACCTCCCTCCCCGCCGTGGAAAGCAGCGGCGACGAGAGAACCGGCTCCCGAGCACCCGGCCTGGTCACGGCGGTGTCGGGGAGCGACCCGACGGAGCCTGCACCGCCGGATCGGGACTTCGCCGGCCAAGCCGCTGCTCCCCCATCGGAGAGCCCCGTCGAGGACATTCCTGCCCCGTACGCCGGCGCGCCCGATCGAGCCGCCGACCTCGAGCCACAGGCCCCGACGGACGATCCGTCTCACTTCCAGAACCCGGAACCTGTCGCTGACGCTGGCGCCACCAACCCAGAGGAGGCCCGGCTCCCCGAAGACCTCGGCGACGTCGCCGCTCCGACCGGGGAAAGCCGGGCACTTGCCACTTCTCCGCTCCCGGCGGGTCGTGGCAATCCGCTCCGTCAGCCAGTGGGAGCGTCAACCCCGAACACCACCGACACCCCGCCGCCGCATTCCCCCATGCCGGCCGCGGCGCCCCTCCCGGCCGGTCTTGGCAATCCGCTCCGCCGGACGGCCAACTCACCCCCGCTGAACACCGCCGACACCCCACCGCTGGACCCGTTTGCTGCAGCGCCGATGCCGGACGCGGCGCCGCCGCCGGGCTCTTTCCCTCCCCCGGCTTCTCCCTCCCCCACCGGCATCACGGCGGGGCGGACCGCCGGCTTTGCCGATCGGGCGGATGAGGGCTTCGACGACGGAGCCCCGATCCCCGCTCACGCCCAGCCGGCTCGTGCAGCGGCCGCGCCGCTGGGGGCGGGCATGCCGTTCGCCGCCGCCCCACCGATCGGCCCACCTCCTCCCACCGCGTCCGGCGGGGGAGCCCTGCGGGGCGGACCTGCCCAGGGGGGCGTCAGCTTGCCCCCCGATCAACCCCCGCCCACGCCGACCGGCCAGGGGCGCCCCGGCGCGATCCAACTCGAAGGCGTGCAGACGCCGCAACTGGCGGTCGAGAAGCGCGGCCCCCGTGAGATCCAGGTTGGCAAGACGGCGCGGTTCGAGATCCTCGTCCGGAATGTCGGCAGCGCGACGGCCAACGATGTCGTGGTCCGCGATTCGGTCCCTTTCGGCACGGCGTTGGTCGCCACGACCCCCCCCGCCTCGCCGCCCCACGCACCGGGTGGACAGGGCGACGCATCGGCCCCTGCGGCCGATCTCGTCTGGCAACTCGGCACCCTCCCCCCCGGAGGGCAGGCGCGCGTCGCCCTCGACGTCATGCCGCTGCAGGAAGGGGACGTCGGTAGTGTCGCCAGTGTCAGCTTCCGGGCCGATGCCTCGGTCCGCGCCAGGGCCACGCGTCCCGCGCTCGAGATCGTCGCCGAGCCGCCGTTGCCGGTCCTCGTCGGGCTCGAGTCACGCCTGACGATCACGATCTCCAATCCCGGCAGCGGGATCGCCACGGGTGTGGTGCTCGAAGGCCTGCTCCCCGAAGGGCTTACCCATCGCGCTGGGCGTGAGTTGGAGTTCGACGTTGGCTCGCTGCCGCCGGGGGAATCGCGGACGATCGACCTCGTCCTCGCCACGACCGGCCCGGGGGTTCATGCCCTGCGGCTCACCGCTCGGGCGGACGGCCAGATCGAGGTCTCGGAGACGGTGAAGATCGCCGTCACGGCGCCGACGCTCGAGCTGGCGGTCCAGATGCCGTCGCGCCGCTATCTCCAGCGCCCCGCCACGTGTGTCCTCTCCATGACCAACGCCGGTACGGCACCGGCCGTCGGCGTCGAGCTCGTCGCGCAGCTTCCCCCGGGCATGAAGTTCATCCGGGCCACCAACGCCGGCTACTACGAGGAACGGACCCACCGCGTCCTCTGGAGCCTCGAGGAGCTCCCCGCCGCCGAGACCGGTCAGGTCGAGGTCGTCGTGATGCCGATCGCGCTGGGGCCGCAGAAGATCGTCGCCGCCGCTCGCACCACTGCCGGGCTGTCCGATCAAATCGGCCACACCGTGGAGGTCGAGGGGCTGGCAGCCCTCGCCTTCGAGGTGGCCGACAGCGAGGATCCGATCGAGGTCGGCGGGGTGAGTGAGTACGTGATCCGTGTCGCCAATCAGGGGACGAAGCCGGCCAGTGGCGTCCGCGTCTCCGCCACGCTCCTGGGCGACATGGAGCCGGTCGATGCCCGCGGGCCCTCGCCCCACCGCGTTGACAACCTCACGATCTCGTTTGAGCCGTTGGCAAAGCTCGCCCCGTCCGAGGAGGCCACCTACCGGATCCGCGTCCGCGGTCGCCGCGAAGGGGACCAGCGCGTGCAGGTGCAGCTGACCAGCGACGAGCAGCCGGCCCCGATCACCAAGGAAGAGATCACGCGGGTCTACGCCGATCGCTGAAGGCAGCCACCCCGGGGTGCTTCCTTCTCGCCGAGCGGCGTGCGACACTCTTCCGTTGCCGGCGGGTCGCGTCGGCGACTGAGCCGACGGCGCCTGTCCATGCATCCTTCCCTCCACCACACCCGCCACCGCCCCTGGCCACTCCCGGCCGGCGAGTGGAGCTGGCGGCAGCGGTGGTGTGATCTCCTCTTTGCCCACTGGCCGCTGCCGGCAGCGGTCCTGCGGCCGATGGTGCCGCGGGAGCTCGAGATCGACCAGTTTGACGGCACGTCGTGGGTCGGGGTGGTGCCCTTCCGGATGGAAGGGGTGTCGCGGAGACCGTTCCCCGACATCCCCGGGCTGTCGGCCTTCCCGGAGCTGAATCTCCGGCTTTGCGTGACGCGCGACCGTCGGCCCGGCGTCTGGTTTTTGTCGCTCGATGCCACGAGCGCCATCGCCGTCTGGGCAGCGCGGACGTTCTTCCATCTCCCCTACCACCACGCCGCGATCGACATCCGCCCGAGCGGCACCGGCTTCCGGTATCGTGCCGAGCGGTTCGGCGCCCGGGAGACGATCCGTCTCGATGCCGACTACGCTCCCGCCGGCCCGCCGCGTGAGAGCACGGCGGGCTCGCTCGAGGCCTTCCTCACCGAGCGCTACTGCCTCTACACGCTCAACTCGGCCGGCGCACTCCTCCGCTGCGAAGTCCACCACGAACCCTGGCCGCTCCAGCCGGCGACAGGATCGATCGACGCCGCGGGCCTCGTGGCGCCGCACGGCCTGTCGCTCCCCGCTGTGCCCCCGCTCCTCCATTTCGCCCGCGGCGTGGATGTCGTCGTCTGGTCGCCGCGGCGGGTGTGAATCCCCAAACTCCGGAGCGGCGATGCGTTCCCTGACCCGCGAACAGGTCCGCGCCGTCGATCTCCAGGCGATCGGAGACTATTCCCTTCCTGGCATCGTCCTCATGGAAAACGCCGGACGGAACGCGGCCCACCTGCTCCACGCGCTCGCCTCGGTTGGCACTTTTCCTGCCCCCTGGCGCGTGACGATCGCCTGCGGCCGGGGGAACAATGGCGGCGACGGCTTCGTGATGGCCCGACACCTGGAGAACCTCGGGGCCGAGATAAAAATCCTCCTCGCCTCCGATCCGAGCGTTTACCGGGGCGACGCCGCGGTCAATCACGCCGTCGCCGTGCGCGCTGGTATCGCGATCGAGCCGCTCGAATCGGCGCCGGTCTCCGAGTGGTCTGCGGCGCTCGCCGGATCCGATTGGATCGTCGACGCCCTCCTCGGCACCGGCTCGAGCGGCGCCCCGCGAGGGGGAATCGCCACGGCGATCGAGGCGATCAATGGCGCCCGCGCCGCAGACGCACGAGTTGATCGGCGTCCGGGCGTGTTCGCCGTCGACATCCCTTCAGGCCTCGACTGCGACACCGGGCTGGCCGCTGGCGAATGCCTCCGCGCCGACGTCACCGCCACGTTCGTGGCCCGAAAGATCGGCTTCGACGCCCCCGGCGCCGCAGCCTTCACCGGCGCCGTCCAC
>JBBAVV010000051.1:24199-38154 GCA_040397545.1 Pirellulales bacterium | reverse complement strand
CCTTGCGCTGCGTCTGCGCCTTCGCCATCTCGAACAGCTCGGTGAGCGGGATGTAGGCGATCCGACCGGCGTCGAGCCGGAAGTGGAGCTCGTCGCCGTTGACCGTCCGCCCGATCGGCGTCGGATAGGCGAGGACTTCCTTCGTCGTCGCCGGGAGGTGGGCGAGCCCCTCGAGCTCGAGCGAGCACTTCTCGATCTCGACCTCGAGCTGCTTGCGCCGCGCCGTCGATTCCGCCGCCCGCACCCGGGCCCCGTCGACATCCTGCTTGCGGAGCTCCACCTCGAGCTTCGCCGCCGAGACGGCTGTCGCCAGATGGATCCGGCCCTCGGCGGCCCCCGTGGCCGCCGCCTCGATCGAACGTCCCTGGGCAGCCAGCTCCGCGATCCCATTCTCCGCCGTGGCCAGTTCGATCTCGAGCTGCCCCAGCTCCCGCGCGAGCTCCTCCGCCTTGGCATTCACCTTCGGAACGGCATTGAGCCCCATCTGGCCGACCCGGCCACCGACCACCATCACGAGGATGATCAGAATGCCGACGATGTTCGTGACGACGTCGAGGAACGAATCCTGACCGGCGGACGAGATTTCTTCCGGCTTGGGGCGGGCCATGTCGGGTCTCGCGACGGACGGTGAAGCGCGGGGGGATCGAAGAACCGAATCGGCCGGGGAGTCACTTCAGCAAACGGTTGTAGGACGCCCGTTGGATCGGCGGGAGCGGCTCGACGCGCTCCTCCTTCGCCTCGCGCGGGCGGACATCGATGCCGCTGTCGGCGAGGAGTTGCTCGAGGTCTTCGCGGCGCGATTGGCCGTCATTGGTCGCCGAAAGCACGAGCTCCGGCCGCCAATACATCCGATCGCCGGCCAGCCCCCAGCCCTTGACCTTCGTGTGGAGCGCGCCGACGAACGGATCGATCGCCGCGGCGGTGTCGCCATCGATCGGGATGCGGGTCTGGATCCGCCGCCCACTGTCGTCGAGGATCCGGAACTCGTTGAGGGCACATTCGACGCGGATCGGCCGCGTCAGCGGGACTGGACGGTCGTTTGTGGCAAGACTCGCCCAGTTGGACCCGCGGCTGTTGGCAAGCGACCCACTGCCGCCACTGGCGCCCCCAGCGCCACCGCCGCCGACGGAGAGCATGCCGGGCATCGAGACATCGCCACCGGCTCCACCACTGGCTCCGCTCGCCGAGCCACCGCTGGCTCCACCACTGGCTCCGCTCGCCGAGCCACCGAGACCGAGGTTGCCCGATCCGGCCCCCCCCGAGGTCGCGCCATCGGCCGCTCCGCCAGCCGCACCTCCGGCTGCGCTCCCGGCGGATCCACCGGCAAACGTCGAGCCCGCGGCGCCGTATCTGCTGCCCGGGCCAGCGGGGGCGCCGTCGCCCGCCTCACCCGCTCCATCGACTCCCCCCGCCGTCGTGTTCGTTTGGTCCGGTGCGCCGGCGAGGCCCGCCTTGCCGAAGGCGCCTCCCGCAGTGCCGGGCGTCCCTTCCGGTCCATTCCCGGCCATCCCGCCGCTCGCCGGCCCGTTGCCCCCAGGGCCGCCGCCCCCAGGCCCACCCCCCATCCCCCGGCCGGAGGCGAGGATCGCGTCGCCGGCCGGATCGTCAGGACTGCCCGCCGCCGACAGGAACGGCCGCCCCGGCCCCACGCCGTCGCCTCCGGCGGCACCGTCGCCGTCGGTGCCACTCCCGCTGCCACCACCGGCTCCCGGGCCACCGCCGCCGCCTGGGCCTCCCCCCGATCCAGTGCCAGCCAGGCCCGAGGGATCGCCGGAAGCACCGGCCGCGCCGGCCGCCACACCCGGCCCGCCGCCGTTGAACGAGCGTCCGCCGCGACTGCCGCCGGGCGTCGGCGTGCCGCCGGCGGGCTGATTCTTCCATTCCCACTGCGCTTGGTCGCCGAGGACACTCGGGCCGCCGTTCTCGACCACGCCACCGCGGGTCGGGGCGGCCCGGTATTGGCGCTGCGGCTTGGCAGGGCGCTGCGGATGCGTCTCGGCGAGCCATTGCAGCCGGCGGCGCGATTCCTCGATCGCCCGGTTTTCTGCCTCGGCGATCGCCACATCCGGCGGGGGATAAGCGATCGTCCAGTCGTCTTCGATGAGCTGGTAACCGAACTCGTTCCCCCACGAAGAGATCGCCTCACGGGCCGCGTAGTAGGCCATCACGCCGGAGGGGCGGACGAGCAAGAGCGGATAGGGCTGCGAGGCGGGATCGCCAGGGTTGGGAATGGTGCGCGCCATTTGCTCGCGGGCGGCGCGGAGGGCGCTGGCGAGTGGATTGCCCGGCCCCGGCGGGCCGTCGAAATCCCCCGGTGTCAGCCGAATCCCCTCCGGCTGGAGGAAGACGCCATCGACACAGCATTCGATGTAGAGCGGGCGGCGGTGGGTGCCATGCTTGCCGACATACGGCACGACCGCGTAGGCCGCCGGCCGGGTGGCCTGATCGGCCCGGGCCTTGTCGAGCGATTCGCGCGCATTGGTGAGCTTCACCTCGAGCGCGGCGAGGTCGGTGGCGTCAGTGACCTTCGCCTCGCTTTCGAGCGCCTCGACGACACCGACGAGCCGGGCGAGCTCGTCCTCGAGCGCGCGGATGTTCTCTTCGATCCCCGCCAGCACCATCCGGGCCCGGGAGAGATCGTCGTTGGTCTTCTGCCGGACGCCTTCGAGCTGATCGCGCCGCCAACGGGCATTCTCCCGGGCAAGCTCGAGCTCTTCGATGGCGGCCTCGGCCTCGCGGACCCCGGCCTGCAAGGCGGAGCGGCTGAAGAGCACCAGGAGCACCAACAGGGCGCCCATCGTGCACAGCAGCACCGCCAGGAAGGGGAACAGCGAGATCGTGGGCGCGGCGGCGGGGGTGCGACGGCTCATGCGGCCCTTCTGGAACGCGGGAGGGCGTGGAGCTCGACCCGGCGCGGTTCGGCGGCACCGTCGGCTGCTCGGCCTGCGAGAAGCTGCACGGCGGCGGAGAGGGTCGCGAGCGTCTCGTCGAACCGGCCCGTGGCGGTGAGCGCGGAGAGGTTGTTTTCGAGCGATCGCTCCAGATCGGTGACATCGCGGGTGGCATCGACAACCCGCTCGAGGAGCTCGGTCTGGTCGGCGAGCGCCTGCTGGTGGCGCTCGAAGCCCTCCATGGCCGTGGTCAGCGCATCGGCAGCCCTCGCCCACCGATCCTCCCGCTGGCTCGTGACATGGGCCTGGGCACGAACGAGCGACTCGCTCCATTGCGAGAGGCTCGAGCCGAGGGAGTCGGAGAGCGCCGTTCGCAGTTCCTGGCCGCTGGCCGCCACGGCGCGGGAGAGGCTACCGGAGGCCGCCTCCTCGAGCGCCCGCCAGGAATGCTCCTGGGCCTGAAGGAGCTTCTCGGAGCTACGCGACACCGCCTCCGAGAGCTTCGCCAGCGCCACCGCCGTGCCGTCGTCGGTAGCAACCGACTGGAACCGGCCCGCCAGGCCGATCCAGGCCGCCGAATCGACCCGCGTGAGCAGCCGCTGCTCGGCCCGGTCGACGAAGAATTGGATGAGCATGAGCACCATCGACAGCGTCAGGGCCGTGGCTGTGGTGTCGAAGGCCACGCCGAGCCCGGCGACGACGCCCGAGATGTTCTCCAGTTGCGTCGGCGAGAGGTTGGCGATCGCCTCGGTGATCCCGATCACGGTGCCGAGAAAGCCCATGATCGGGATCGCCCAGATCACGAAGCGCACCAGACCGTAGCTCTGCCCGGCCCGCGCGGCATCGAGATCGGAGAGGTATTTGAGATGGTCCTCGAGACCTTCGGCGGAGCCGGTGCGGACGACCAGATCGAGCGCCTCATGCATTCGGCGCGGGAGGTAGCCATCGGCATCCACCTCAACGAGCTTCGCCTGAAGGCCGGTCGCGTCGTCGGGCCGCTGGCCACCGATGGGGATCGCCTCGAGGAGCGGCTCGCCGACCTCCGCCGCCTGACGGCGGACATCGAGCCACTTCAGCACCAGCGCCGACAGCCCGACGGTGAACATCACCGTCTCGACATACTCGACCCAGTGGCCGGCGAGGTAGCGGATCGTGCCGGCATGCCTGATCACGCCGCCATGGATGAGGGCAAAAAAGCAAAAGGCAATGGCGCCGCCCCAGAGGAGCGGCGAGCGGATGAGACCCGCGGTGAATGACTTCAAGTACGACACCCGTTGCACCTCCCAAGCAGGCTGGCGATGGCTGTCCGGGGCGACCGCGCACAAGTCCGCGGGACCGGCACCACCCTTTCCATCGGTAGGGTTTGCCCGGCCGATTGAATCGAAAGACTGCGGCCAGGGAAATGGCAGATGGGAGACAGCAACAGGGCAAGCTGCGGCGGTTGGCGAACCCCAGGCTGGTCGGGGGGCGACATTGCCACCGCCGCCCCCGGCGACCTACCCTCCCAGCCCGGGTGCGTGCGACGCGCCCACCGAGATCGCCATCGATGGATGCCTCCCCGATGCCTCTCCGCAGCCCTGCCCCCGATGCTCCGGTCGCTCCGCCGGCCGCCGTCTTCCCCTGGCGCTCGTCCCTCCTGCCGCTGGTCGTCGGCGTGACGCTGACAGTGACCGGCGGCGGGATCCTCTCCGCTCAGCCGCGCGCACCGCGGGCCGGAGTCTCCGGCACGACGGCCGGCGCGGCAGGGGAGGGGGCCGGCCAGCCGCTCTGGATCAGTGCCACGCCGCTCGACGACGGCCGTCAGCTCCTCCTCATCATCGACCCGCAGCTGAAAAACGCCGCCATCTACCACGTCGACGGCGCCGGCTCCCTGACCCTCCGCAGCACCCGCAACATTGCCTGGGATCTGCTCGTCCCCGAGTACAACGCCCAGGAACCGCGCCCGGCGACCCTGAAGAAAATGCTCGAGGTCGGTGCGGAAGGTGTTCCGACTGGGCAAAATCGACCATGAGCGGATCTGCCGGCCGTTCCGGAGGCGCCCGGCCCCGGCGGGATCGTGGACTTCGACGCCGGATTCGTCGACACTGACGTGTGTGAGATCCCCGTCCCCGCACCCGTCAAGGCAGCCATGGCCGGCAAATTCATGTCGCCCGAGGAAGCAGCCCGGCTCCTCGGCGTCTCCGTCGACGAAGTCAACCGACTCGTCGACCGTAAGAAGCTGTTTCCGATGCGCGACGGCGCCACGATCAAGTACAAGACGGACGATGTCGAGCGGCTGTTGCGGACCCTCGGTGAGGAGTCCGGCTCAGGGAGCGGGGAACTCGATCTCGATCTTCCGGACCTCGTCCTCAACGACGCGCTTGCCGAGGGTCCGGGCAAGGCGACCGATGACGACCAACTCGTCCTCGACGACGGCGCCGAATCGATTTTCTCTACCCCCGCTGCCAAGGGGTCATCCACATCCGACACCGGCGTTGGGATTGGGAGCGGGGCCTCGAAGAGCAACTCCGGCCTCTCGCTCTCCTCCCCCGGCCTCTCGCTCTCCTCCCCCGGCCTCTCGCACTCCTCCCCCGGTCTCTCCGGCGCCGACCTCGTCCTCGCTGACAGCGTTCTCGGCGACGATCTCGAGAGCGACGATCTCGCCATCGAATCGATCGTCGGCGCGTCGTCTCCCTCCCTCGGCGGGAGCGGGATCTCCAAGGCCGGCGGCTCCGGCGACCTGACGATCGAACTGTCGGGCATCAGCAGCGCGTCATCGGCCGCCAGCAAGTCAGACTCAGGGATCGCCGGCCTGTCGGGGCCGGGCCTGTCGGGGCCGGGCCTGGGCGGGCTCTCCGGCGGGCTCTCCGGCGGGCTCTCCGGCAAGCTCGGCAGCGGGCTCTCTGGCGGGCTCGGCAGCGGCGTGTCGCTCGGCGATAGTAGTCTCGCCGACTCCGGTGTCGATCTCGGCAGCGCCGCCTCCGCCGCCAAGGGGGCGCCCTCGGCAGACGACTTCGAGCTCGGCGGGGAGACGACGGACGACGAAAGTGCGTCGGTCGTGATCGCCTCCGATTCCGAGGCCGGCGACTCGAGCTTCTTCGGCCAGACGATCGGTGGGCAGAGCTCGAGTTTCGGCAGCGATGACAGCTCGCTCGGATCGGCCGGATCGGCCGAGATGCTGGCCTTCCCGACCCAGATGCTCGACGAGATAAGCTTCAGCACCTGGCAGATCGTCGGCCTCGTCTGCTGCTCGTTGCTCCTCCTCTTCGGGGGCTTCATCGCCTACGATCTCGTCCGCACGATCGGCAGCCCGGAGAGCACCACGCTCTCCAACCCGCTGCTCAACTCGCTGGCCGAGATCTTCGGCTGGCGGTGATCCTGTCCGGCCCCCCCGGGGGCCCTGGCAGCCGGCGATCTCCGCAGCAGGAGTCGGGGGACTATAATCGAGGGGTCGTTCCCATCCCCCTCGCGTCACCCCAACTCCATCCCATGGCTGCACGTCGGCTCGTAACCCCCGAACAACCTGCCTTCGTGCGGGCCGTGCTCTCCGTCTACGAATTCCTCGCCTCGCTGCGGTTCGCGGTCGTCCTCATCTCCCTCCTGGCGATCGTTCTGGGGCTGGGAACCTTTGTCGAGAGTGCTTACGGCACCGAGGCGGTGAAGTTTGGCGTCTGGAACACTTGGTGGTTCACGCTCCTCAATGCCCTGCTGGCGGTGAGCATTTTTTGTGCGGCGGCGATCCGCTACCCCTGGAAACGACATCAGACGGGGTTCGTGATCACCCACATCGGTTTGCTCGTCCTTCTCACCGGATGTCTGCTTTCCCAGCGCGGGGGAATCGACGCCCAGATCCCGCTGCTTGAAGGGGAGAAGGGGGGAAGGGCCTACGAGGATTCCCTCCATTTTGCCCTCCTCGAGCGCCCCGCCGCGGGGGGTACGGGCACGCCCCTCGAGTCGGTGGCATTCCGCTCGGGGCCGTTCAATTGGAATGAGTACGGTGGCGCGGCGCCGGTTCATCGTTCTGCGTTCCCCTGGAGGCTCTCCCCTCGCGACACCGGCGTGCTCTACGACGAGCGTAAAGTGCGGCTCGAGGTCCTCGACTTCTACTCCGATTCCAGCGCCGCCCTCGCCCCGAGTGTCCGCCTGCGCATCGGCAGCGACAGCTTCGAGGGAGCCGGCGCCAGTGGGATGTGGATGCCGGTCGACCTCTCCTGGCAACCCGACCCGCTCCGCGGCACCCAGATGCGGCACCGTGGCGCCGTCGGCGGCGGGACGGTCGTTTTCTGGAAGCTCGCCACCGACGACGAGGCGCGGGCGTTTCTCGCCGCCACCCCCGATCGGGCCATCGGCTTCGGCACTCGCGGCCAACTCGTCCTCGTCGCCGACGGGAAGGTGGGGCGCTGGCTCGTCGACGACCTCGTCGGCCAGCCGCGGACGCCCCTCGACGGCACCGACTTGTTCTTCGAACTGACCGACTTCAACGACCAGCTTTCGGCGGCCCGACTCAAGGTCCGGCGCGGAGCCGAGGGGGCCGACGAGGAGATCGTGATCCTCGCCGACCTCCCCGAGGTTTCGATCCAGGGTTCGCGCACCGGCGTGCAGGGCGCGCTGTGGATCGAGCGCGACACGGCCGACGCCTCCGAACGGATGGAGGGGAAGGCCCGCAGTCGGATCGACATCGTCCAGGCGCCAGCTGAGAAGGGGGGGCATCGGCTCCTCTTCCGGCGTTGGCAGGCCCCCGAAGTGACCGGCGGCGAACTTCCGACCGACGGCAGCCCGGTGCCGGCCTTCGAGATGCCGCGGGCCAAGCTCGAGATGCGGGTCGATCGCTTCCTCCCCGCCGACAAGCTCGAGATCGCCACGCTCCCCGTCCCCTTCGACAAGGTGAAGGCCCCCTCGGCGAAGCGGCGGGCGGCCCGCATTCGTCTGACGGTCGACGGCAAGGCGGAGGAGTTCTGGCTGGCCGGCATCCCGGTGCAGCCGATCAACGAGGCACCCGGCCCGACCGAAGAGGCGACCATCAACGCCGCCCGGCGGAGCGTGACGGTGCGGCTGGTTCCCGACGCGGTCGACATCGGATTCGACATCAAGCTCGACAACTTCGAACGCAAGCTCGATCCCGGCACGAGCCAGGCCTCCCACTTCTCGAGCGTCGTCGAATTCCTCTCGCGCTCGGGGAAAGCTCTGGTGAAGCAACCGGTGACGATCACGATGAACGCCCCGGTCGACTTCTCCGATCCTGCCAGCGGCCGCTCCTACCGGCTCTTTCAGGAGAGCTTCATGGGGCCGTGGATGCCGGGGGACGACCTCTACGAGAAGTTCACCAAGAACGCTCGCGAGAAGCCGGAGCGGCTCGAGGCCTCGGTGCTGACGGTCAATTACGACCCCGGCCGCGGGGTGAAGTATCTCGGCAGCGGTCTGATCGTCGCCGGGATCTTCACGATGTTTTACATGAAGGCCTATTTCTTCCGCCCCCGCCGGCAGGACGACGGGGAGGACGTTCTCCCCCCCCCCGCCGCGCGCGGGATCGAGGACAACGGATCGGCCGACCGACCGGGAAAGCGACGCGATCCGCGCCGCGGCAGGCCCGGGCATGCCCCCGCCCAACGACCACGAGGTGCACGATGACCACGCTCCGAACCACTCCCACCGCCTGCCTCCGCGCTCTGCTCCTGGCAGGAATCGTCGCCGGTGCTCTGTGCGGGGCCACGCCGGCAAGCGCCGACCCGCCGTCACCGGGTCTCTCCCCCTCCCTCGCCGCGTGGCGGTCGATCCCCGTTCTCGAAGATGGGCGGATCATGCCGCTCGACACGTTTGCCCGCCGCCAGACCGAGTCGATCTGCAACGTCCAGGAGCCGAAGCTCGCCGTCGTACCCGGAGAGCCGCTGGCGAAATGGCATGCCGACGAGCTGCTCCTCGACTGGCTCGTCCGCCCTGCCGCCTGGGAGGATGTCCCGTTCCTGATCGCCGAGCACGAGGACCTGCGGAAACTCCTCGGCCTCGAGCTCTTCGCCGACACGCCGAAGGGGCGGGTGCGGCTGAAGTATGCGGCCCCCTCCGACGTGGCCGACTGCGAGCCGCTCCGTCAGCGGCTCATCGACCTCGACGACCGTCGTAGCGCGGCGATGAAGGAGGGGAGGGATTTCCGGGCCGAAGGGGTCGATGCCAAGGTCGAGCAACTCTGGAAGGCCTATGTCACCTGGCGGCAACTGGTGTTCCGGGCCGCCGACGATGCGGTGGGGCGGACGCGTTTCCTGCGGACCTTCCAGCAACTCGTCACCACCTTCAAACCGCTCCGCGAGAAGCTCCCCCCCGGGCAGGCGGCGGACGTCGACACGGCGCTCCAGGGCCTTGCCGAGGTGATGGGGAACTCGACCCGCTTCCCGACCGCGGAGGTCCTGCCGCGGCTGGCGGCCCTGCGGCAGTCGATCGGGGCCATCCCCCTCCCCGACGACGCCCCGGTCGACATCCGCCGGTTGCTCCGCCGGGTCAACGATCGGGTCACGGCCCTCGGCGAAGCCCTTTATGACAACGGCGGCAGTCTCCATGTGGTGCCCGCCCTCCATGCCGACGCGCTGGAGGCGGAACGGAGCGCGGAGGACGACATGCCAGCCTGGCTGGCCTGGCCGACCCTCCTCGATGCGGAGCCCGGCCTCCTCGCCGGCTATCCGCAGGAGGGTGTCCGGGGGATCCGCGCCGCGTTCGACAGTCTGGCGACCGCAGTCCAGGCGCCGGTCTCCGCTGCGGGGCGCCCGGCCAAAGTCGCTGCAGCCACCGAGAACCTCGCCTCGAGACTGCGAAATCTGGGGGAGGCGGTCGAACCGCTCCGCGCAGCTCTGCCGATCGAGCGCCCCGACGCCGACCTCCTCCGGCACACCGCCTACCCGCAGGTCGGGAGCACAACCCGCGAGGTGACCTACAACGTCGGCGACCCGTTCCGGATGTCGTGGGTGGCGGCCTTGCTTGCCCTGGCCGCCTACTCGGTGTCGATCGGCCGGGCCCGGGTGCCGCTGTTCTGGATCGCCACCTTCCTTCTCCTCTTCCAGTTGGGATGGACGGCCCAGGCTTTCGCCTCTCGCGTCGCGATCACCGGTTGGGCCCCGGTGACGAACATGTACGAGACGGTGATCTATGTTCCCTTCTTCCTCACCTTCCTCGGGCTCTGCTTTCTTCTCGCGCCGATCATGGCCGGCGGGATGGGGGATGCCTGGCGGATGACGGCGCTCCCCGCGCCGCTCGGCAGGCTCATCCCCGGCGAGGCCGTCACTCCCGATCCGCGGGATCGGACGCCCGGCGGCGGATCGACGGGGTGGGGAGCGGTCAACTGGCTTCTTGTTCTCCCCCGGATCGCCCTGTCGGCCCTCGTGTTGTGGATTTTGGCGATGGCTCCTTACGCGGCGGGCGGGCGGACGATCATCAATCTCTTCCCGCAAACCGACGTCGACCGGAGCATCCCCAACCTCAACAACCTCGTCGTCTGGCTCGTCGGCTGGTCGGTGCTCGCTCCGGCGGTGTGGTATCTCCCCCGCTTGATCCTCACGATCGCGGCCTCGCTCGTGAGCGTGCCCGCCTCGTGGCAGCGCGGGACGTTCGCGGCCGAGGTGCCGGAGGTCTACCGGCGAAAGTCGTTCGGGCTCGTCGTGGCTGCGGTGGCGTTCGCGGGGACCTTTATCGCCTGGTTCTTCCCGATCCCCGGAAAGCAATTCAGCCCGCTCCAACCGGTTCTCCGCGATAACTTCTGGCTCACGATTCACGTCCTCACGATCGTCTCCAGCTACGCCGCCGGCGCCCTCGCCTGGGGCCTGGGGATCCTGTCGCTGGGCCACTACCTTTTCGGCCGCTATCCGCAGGGGTCCGGCGGCCGTTCCCGCCCACCCGAGGCCTGTGCCGAACTGGCCGGCTACATCTACAAAGCGATGCAGGTGGCGGTGGTCCTCCTCGCGGCCGGCACGATCCTCGGCGGCCTGTGGGCCGACGTCTCCTGGGGGAGATTCTGGGGATGGGATCCAAAGGAGGTGTGGGCACTGGTGTCGCTGCTGGCCTACTTGGTGATCCTCCACGGCCGCTATGCCGGCTGGATCGGTAACTTCGGCCTCGCTGGCGGCGCCGTGCTCGGGGCGGCGGTCATCGGGATGTCGTGGTACGGGGTCAATTTCCTCCTCGGTGCAGGGCTCCATTCGTATGGGTTCGGCCAGGGTGGGCAGACGGAATTTTTTACGTTCCTCGTCGCAAACCTCGTGCTTTTGGCCGCGGCCGGATGGCGGATGAAAAATGAAACCCGGCGACCTGCGGTCGAAGCCGTCAAGGCAATCTGAAGGTGGGGGAGCAACGATGAGCAGGGGACGAAAGCGATCGCGGTGGCGCCTGGCGACGCGGGTGGGGAAATGGCTGGCGGTGGCCGCGGCGCTTGTGCCGGTGGCGGCGTTCGCGGCAGAGCCAAACCTCGACCCGGCCCGCTTCGAACTGACGACGCTCCTCTCGGGCCTCACGCAACCGATGGAATTGGCGGTCGCCCCCGATGGCACCGTCTACTGGATCGAGTTCGGCGGCCGGCTCCTCGCCCTCGACCCCAGCGCCCGCGAACCGCGGCTCGTCGGTGAGCTGACCGTCACGACCGCCCAGGAGAACGGCCTCATCGGCCTGGCGCTCGATCCGAACTTCGCCGTCAACGGCCATCTCTATCTCCAGTACTCGCCCCCCGACTTCGAGGGGCAGCACGTCAGCCGGTTCACGCTCCGCGAAGGGCTCCTCGACCCGGCCTCCGAAAAGCTGCTTTTGGCGTTCCAAGAGCAGCGGAAGGAGTGCTGCCACCATGCCGGATCGCTCGCCTTTGGCCCCGACGGCTGCCTGTTCATCGCCACCGGCGACAACACCCACCCGCACGGCGACTCGCAGGGCTACGCGCCGATCGACGAGCGGCCGGAGAAGGCCCCCTGGGACGCGCAGAAATCATCGGCCAATACCGCATCGTTGAGCGGCAAGATCCTCCGCATCCGCCCCCGCGCCGACGGCAGCGTGGAGATCCCTGCAGGGAATCTCTTCCCCCGCGACGGCTCTTCCGGTCGGCCGGAGATCTACTGCATGGGCTGCCGCAACCCGTGGCGGATGTCGGTCGATTCGAAGACCGGCACGGTCTATTGGGGGGAGGTCGGGCCCGACGCCGGTGGCGAAGGGCCGCGCGGCCCGCGCGGCTACGACGAGATCAACCAGGCGAAGGGGCCGGGCAATTTCGGCTGGCCCTACTTCATCGGCGACAACCTCCCCTACGCCGACTACGACTACGCCACCGCGGCCGTCGGCGCGCTCTTCGACCCGGCCGCGCCGGTCAACGCCTCGCCAAACAACACCGGATCGAGCGTCCTTCCCCCGGCCCGTCCGGCGTTTCTCTGGTATCCCTACGGCGCCTCGGCCGCATTCCCGGAGCTCGGGGAAGGGGGGCGGACGGCCTGTGCCGGGCCGGTCTACCACGCTGCCGACCACGCCGATTCGCCGACCCGCTTCCCCTCCCACTACGACAACTGCCTGTTCATCTACGAATGGACGCGCAACTGGATCAAGGTCGTGCGACTCGATGACCAGCAGCAGGTCGCCGGCATCGAAACCTTCCTCCCCGATCGGCCGTTCACGCGGCCGATCGACCTCCAGTTCGGTGCCGATGGAGCCCTCTACCTCCTCGAGTATGGCGACACCTGGGGGGTGAATGCCAACGCCCGGCTGGTGCGGATCGACTATGTCCGCGGCAACCGGGCGCCGGTGGCCGTGGCAGCCGCCGAGAACAACATCGGCCGTCATCCGCTCACGGTGAAGCTCTCGAGCGCGGGAACGTTCGACAAGGATGGCGACCCCCTCGATCACCAGTGGCGGATCATTCGCGCTGCCGAGGGAGAGGCTGAGCCACCGTCGCCCCCGCGGCAGGCCAATCCCCCCGCGACGACCGCCGAGATCGCCTCCCGCGAACCCCATCCCACGCTCACCTTCAGCGCACCGGGTGTTTACACCGTCGAACTGGTCGTTCGCGATCCTGCGGGAGCCGAGCAGAGCGCGTCAGTGCCGGTGGTCGTCGGCAATGCCCGCCCCGAAATCCGGTTTGCCCAGCCTTCGGACGGCGATTTCTTCGACCCGGCAGCGCCGATCGACTTCCGACTCCTGGTCCGCGACCACGAGGACGGCACGAACGACACGGCGGCGGCCGACGCCGACGGCCTGGAGGAACTGATGTCGACGGACGTCCCGCGGGCCACGGTCCAGGCCGGTCGGGTGGTCGACGGCGGGGCCGCCGCGGTGCCCCCGGGACTCGAGCGGATGCGGAAGAGTGACTGTTTCAACTGCCACGCTGTCGACCAAGCACGCGTCGGCCCGCCGCTGGTGGAGGTGGCGACCAAGTACCGCGGCAAGGAGGGGGCGCTCGAGGCCTCGGTCGAGCGGGTGCTGAAGGGCTCGAGCGGCGTGTGGGGAAAGATCCCGATGATCCCCCACTCCCACCACACCCCCGACGAGATCCGCGAGATGCTGGGGTGGATCTATTCGCTCACCCCATCGGCCCTGACACGCGTCTTCACCGGCTTCGTCGGCAGCATTCCGGTGACGCCGGAGGAGATCGGAAAGGGGGGCCGCTACCGGCTCGAGGCGACCTATCTAGACCGTGGAGTCGGCCCGATCCCGCCGCTTGCCGGCACGGCGACGGTGTTGCTCCGGCCGCGGCTGAACGAGGCCGAGACCGCCGACGGGATCCATGGGCCACAGGTGCTCGCCTCCGGGAATGCCGGAGGGGGGCATTTTCTCGGGGCGATCGACCACGGCCATTGGCTCCTGTTCCGCGACGTCCCCCTCGATGCGGTCGGGGGCACGACGCTGCGGATGGCGTCAGCCGGGGCGGGGGGCGCAGTCGAGGTGCGGATCGACGCCGCTGACGGACCGCTCCTGGCCACCGTGCCGGTGGAGGTCAACGGACAGTGGGAGGAGTTCTACGAACGCTCGGCGACTTGGGCACCGGTCGCTGGTCGTCATGATGTCTACCTCCGCTTCACCCATCCGCAGCAGGCCGGAGGGATGATGAATCTCGACAGCCTGCGCTGGGATCAAGTT
>JBBAVV010000051.1:0-24099 GCA_040397545.1 Pirellulales bacterium | reverse complement strand
CGGGATCAAGTTCGGGATCAAGTTCGGGATCAAGTTCGGGATCAAGTTCGGGATCAAGTTCGGGATCCGGTCCAGGATGCCGTGGGGCGGTGATCCGTCGCCTCACGGCCCCGGTGTGTTGGACGCGGCGGTCGTGGTGGCCGGCGGAGTGACCACCGGCGCCGGTCCGACCGGTTGCCAACGCCCCGTAAGGAATTGGCTCCCCTCTGAGCCTGCCGCCGTAAAGCGAACCCGCACCGCCCCCTCGGTGCGCAGCACCCGGGCCGGCCTGTCGGCGCCGGCTGCCGTTGCATAGGCCCGGCGCACCTCCTCGAAGCGCGGCCCCGCCGCGCCGCTGACGATCACCCACGCCGGCGCCGTCGCCCGCGCCAAGGCCGGGGGGAGGCTGGCGAGGCTGCCATGATGGGGGGCGACGAGGAGATCACACGGCCCGGGATCGGCGGCGACGAACCGGTCGAGCGCGCCCCCTTCGAGATCGCCTGTGAGCAGGACCCGGCGCCCCGCCGACTCGACCGCCACGACGAGGCTCGTCTCGTTGTCGGCGGGGGCCGGCCCTGCACCGCCCCCCGGGCGCGGATGGAGGACACGCACCCGACAGAGGGGATCGAAGGGGATCTCGTCCCCGGCGGAGACCGCCGACACCGGAACACGCGCGGCGGCGATCCGCGCGAGAACCTCGGCGACCGCCGGTGCCGGGCTGGCCAGGAAGGCTTCGGGAACGACGACGCGGCCGACGTCGAAGCGTTCGAGAAGGTCGGGCACGCCGTTGAAATGATCGGTGTCGGCATGGGAGATGACGAGGGTGTCGATCCGGCCGATCCCCTCGCTCCAGAGGAGCGCCGAAAGCCCGCGCCCCGCCGCCACGCCGGCGCCGAGTCTCCCGGCGTCGTAGACCAGACAGCGTCCGGCGGGCCCGCGCACGACCAAGCCGCAGCCATGCCCCATCGCCGCAGCGATCACGTCGAGGCCCGGGGCCGGGCCGACCGCGACCAGGCCGACGGCGAGGCCGACTGCAGCCCACATTCCCGCCGCACAGGCCCAGACCGAGGGGCGCGCCAGCCTGGCTCCGGTGAGGAGGAGGAGCATCGCCACGAGCCCGGCATACCACCCCACCGTCCACCACACCGGCGGCCCCGCCACCCAATGGAAGGCCCCGGGGATCCGCGCGGTGAGATCGACCGCGATCTCGATCGCAGCCAGAGCCACGTCACAGACCGCCCCCCCGGCAGCGGCGATCGGCCAGCAGACCGGCGCGGCGAGAAGACAGAGGAATCCCCCCATCATCGCCACTCCAACCAGCGGCGCGATGAGGGGATTGAGGAGCAGACCGGCCGGACTGAAGACATGGAAGTGGGCGGCCACCAACGGCGCTGTCGCCAGCCAGATGGCGAACCCGATGAGGAGAGCATCGAAGGCTGCGCGCGCCCGCCGCCGGATTGACCGGTGCAACGACGAGCGGGAGCGGTCGATGAGCCGCTCGATCGGGTCGTCGTCGCGCCGCCCGGCGCCGACCGCCGTCGCCGCGCCGATGAGGACGGCGGTGGAGAGGAACGATAACTGGCTGCCGATGCGGAGGATCTCCGGCGGGTGCCAGGCGAGGACGACGATCGCCACCGCGGCAAGGGCGTTGAGGCCGGCGGCACGACGACCGCAGACGGCGCCGAGGCAGGCCAACCAGACCAGGAGCGTCGCGCGGAGCACCGGGGTCTCGCCGCCGACGAGGATCATGTAGAGCCCCGTCGCCACCGCCACGAGGAGGAGCGCGGCGGTCCGCGGGAGCCGCAGGAGCCTGGCGATGGCGAACAGGCCGGCCGCGAGGAGCGCGACATGGAGCCCCGAGATCGAGAGGATATGAACCGTCCCGGTGACCATGAACGATTCGGTCATCTCCGGCAGGAGTGTCTCGCGCGTACCGAGGAGGAGCGCTGCGGCAAGGGGCCCGCGCTCCGCCGAGAGGTGCGCCCGCAGCGATGCCGCCCCGCGCTCGCGGACTTCCTCGAGGACCGCCGCGAGCGTCGGCCAGCCCCCCACCGTCAGCCGCTCGATCGCCCCGGCCCCCTCGACCCGGATCAACGACAAGGCGCGTTCCTGGCGGGCGCGGGCGCGCTGGTCGAACTCGCCGGGATTGCCGGGCTGACCGGGGCGCAGCGCCCGCCCCCAGACGCGGCAACGCTCCCCGGCACCGAGCCGTGGCAGCGGGCCATCGATGACGAGCACCGCCCGGCCGGAGCAGGGGCGCCACGTTTCCCCGTCGCGCACGGCCGTGATCACGAACTGGCAGTCGCTCGACGGCGGGCGCCCGCCGCCTCGGAGCGGATCGGTCGAGCGGGGGAGCGGGCGCGGTGCCGCGACCAGCCTTCCCTCGACGGCCACCGGCAGGGGCCGGTCGGAGAGGCTCCAGGCGAGGTCATCGGCGGCGAACCACCGCCATCGGGCCGTGCCCCAGGCTGCTCCGGCGGCGGCGATCGCCACGAGGAGGAGAGAGGCGGCCATCCCCGGACGCCGCCCGATCGTGCCCCCCCAGCCGCCGAGGGCGATGACGGCCGCGGCCCAGCAGACGGTCGCCGGCAGGGGGAGGAGGAGCGCGGCACCGATGCCTGCCACGAGCGCGGCGGCGCCGACCACCAGCGGCCGGGAGGGAAGGGGATCACGACGGCGATAGCCCCCCGCAAAAGCCGAACGCCGTCGGGCCAGGGCCTGACGGAGCCATGCCGACACGTCGGTCATCCCGCCTGGCAACGAACGCATCCCTCGACACCCCCCGACGTCCAGAAAGCCGACTCCCGGCGCCCACGTTCGACGGCGTGGTGCTCCGCTGGACAAATGTCCTACCGTCACGCGGAGAGGGATGCAACGCCCCGCCGGGAACGTCGCGGGGCGTTTCAGCCCTTCCGGGCCTGGACGATCCTGGGGAGGCCGGCGATGTCGGCGAGCGTCGGGGCGGGGATGAGCCCGCAATGGCGGCGGATCAGCGCTTCGGCCGCCGCAGCGGTCGACGGGCCGATTTCCACCAACAGCCATCCCCCCGGCACCAAACGGCTCTCGGCCGCCGCGACGAGGCGCTCGACCACCTCGACCCCGGTCGGCCCCGCGACGAGGGCCCCCTTCGGCTCGTGGTCACGGACATCCCGGGGGAGCCCGGCGAGCTCGTCCTCGCGGACATACGGCGGATTGCTGACGATGCAGTCGAAGGGGCCCGCAGCAGCCGGGGCGTCGAGGAGATCGCAGGCGAGCAGTTCGATCCGACCGTCGAGCCCGTGAAGGGCGACGTTTCCCCGGGCGACGTCGAGGGCGTCGCCCGAGATGTCGGTGGCGACCACGCGGGCCTTGGGGAGATGCTTGGCCAGCGCCACCGCGATCGCGCCCGAGCCGGTCCCGACGTCGGCGATCCGTGGAGACTCCAGAGGGCGGCACAGATCGATAGCGCGGACCACGAGCCCCTCGGTCTCCGGGCGGGGAATGAGCACCGCGGGTGAAACGGCCAGCGCCAGCGAGAAGAACTCCCGACTGCCGACCAGGTAGGCAACCGGCTCCCCCTCCCCGCGCCGCTTGACCAGTCCGCGGAACCGGGCCCGCCCGGCCTCGTCGACCGGCTCGCCAAAGGCGGTGTAGAGCGCGATCCGTGGACAGCCACGGACATGGGCGAGGAGCACCTCGGCGTCGAGCCGGGGGGAATCGCTCCCCTTTCCAGCGAGCCACTCGGTTGTCCAGGTGAGCAGGCGCCCCACGGTCCACACGTCATCGGTCATGGTCAGGCCTCCGCTCCGATCAGGGTGTCGCCGGCTTCGCGGAGCGTTCCATGTCGGCCCGGCGCTGTTGTCGGGCGTGCTCCTCGATCGCTTGTATCACCATTGCGAGGCGGCCAGACATCACCTGATCGAGCGTGAAGCTCTCGTTGATCCGATGATCCGTCACCCGGTTCTGCGGGAAATTGTAGGTCCGAATCCGCTGGCTCCGGTCTCCGGAACCGACGAGCGTGCGCCGCTCGCTGGCCCGCTTCTCGTGCTCGATGCTGCGGCGCAGTTCGTAGAGCCGGGCCTTCAGAACCCGCATCGCCTTGGCGAGGTTCTTGTGCTGGCTTTTTTCGTCCTGGCATTGGACGACGAGGCCCGTTTCGAGATGCGTGAGGCGGACAGCGGAGGCGGTTTTATTGACATGCTGCCCGCCGGGACCACTCGCACAGAACAGGTCTTTACGGTACTCGTCGGGGCCGATCGTCACCTCGACATCCTCCGGCTCAGGGAGCACCGCCACGGTCGCCGCCGAGGTGTGGATCCGCCCCTTCGTCTCGGTGTCGGGGACACGCTGCACCCGGTGGCCTCCACTCTCCCATTGGAGGCAGCGGAAGATCGCGTCGCCCGAGAGCCCCAGGATGAGATCCTTGAAGCCCCCGAGCTCCGTCGGGCTGGCGTCGAGAACCTCGACCTGCCATCCCTGTTCGGTGGCGTGGCGCCGGTACATCTCGTAGAGATCGCGGACGAACAGCGCCGCCTCATCCCCGCCGGTGCCGGCACGGAGCTCCATGACACAGCGGCCACGATCGGCATCGCCGTCGTCAGAGGAGAGGTCGAGGAGCTCGTCCCACTCCTGATCGCGCCGGGCCCGCAGCTCGGGAAGCTCGGCCTCGGCCAGCCCCTTGAGCTCGGAGTCATTCCCGCGGCTGAAGGTGTCGAGGTCGGCGATCTGCCGCTCGAGATCGACGAATCCCCGATAGCGCCGCGCCAGTCGGGCGAGCGATCCGTGCTCACGGGCGACCGCGGCCAACCGCTGCGGCTGGGCCATGACGGCGGGGTCGATCAGTTCTCGCTCGAGTTCCTCGAACCGGGCGAGCTTCGCTTCGAGCTGGTCGCGCATCGTCCGGGGAGCCTCGATCCGTCGGCAGAGCGCTTACGCGTGGGAAAGACGGATCCCCCCGGAAAGGTCGCTCCCAAAGGAGATGCCGGAGGAGATCCCGGACGGGCCGCCGTCAGGACGCCGGCTCGGTGGTGGGGACCGCAGCGACGGGCTTCTTCCCCTTCTTGAGGCTCGCATAGCCGGCCTCGGCAAACTTCGATTTGAACTTCTCGATCCGACCGGCCGTGTCGACGAACTTCAGCTTCCCCGTGAAGAACGGATGGCAGACATTGCAGATGTCGACCTTCAACTCGGGCATCGTGCTCCGCGTCCGGAAGGTGTTGCCGCAGCCGCAGCGGACCACGGTCTCGATGTAACGGGGGTGGATGTCGTCTTTCATGGCATGACTCGGGGCAGGACCCGGATGGAACCGGGCTCAGGAGCGGGGGCATCAGTGAGAAGCCACCCAATGTAGCCGCTGCCGCCCCGCCCCGCAACGGATCCTCCTCGCTCCCCGGCTCACTGGCCCCCGGGGGCGAGTCGGTCGGCAAGGAGCCGGCTGCCGAAGCGCTGCGGCGAGGCATCTTCGCGGAGAAGTCGGGCGGCCTCCTCCCGCTCCCCGAGGGCAAGCCGCGCCCGGGCCAGATTGACCCGTGCGGCATCGGACCAGATCCCCTCGGGATTCGCCCGGAGCGTCATCCTGTCGAGATAGTCGATGGCCGTGTCGTATTCCTCCTCGGCGAGTGTCAGTACCCCGAGCCAATACGTGGCGTCCCCCTTCAATTCGTCATACATCCGCTTCGCCTGCTCGGCCTGCGGCGGCGGCAGTCCACGGAGCATCTCGGTGATCACGGCATTGCCGGGACGCGCGGCCAGATAGGCCATCTTCGCCCCGTCGGGGCCGTCGAGGACGCCGCGGAACTCGCGCAGGCGGGCGGCGTAGAGCGGCCGGAACGACCGCGCCTGGCGGTCGACATCGGCCTGCTCGATCGCCATTCCCATCACCCCCAACTCCCTGCCGAGCGCCGCATCGACCCCCTGCCGGGGCGCGCGTCGACGGTCGAGCGTCTCCCAGGGGAACTCCCAGAGCAGGGCACGCGGCCCGCCCGCCGCCGCGCTGGTCGGCGCCCGGGGAGCGGCGGCCTCGGAGGCTGGGGAAGGAGCCGTCGCCGGGAGGGCGGCCAGGGCCCGGGCGGCGACTTTTCCGGCATGAACGGCCAGGTCGACACGGCGGGCTCCGGCGAGTTGCCGGTCAAGGAGATGCATCCGCCGCGACAGGCTCCATGGCGAGGCGGGGACGAGCACCGTCAGCCGCCCCATGTCGGGCGCCTGGACGGGGTAGGGGCGGTCGGGGAGCGACATCGCGGCAAGGATCGTCGGATCCCCCGCCGCTTGCCGGGCCGTGGCCACCCCCTTGCCCCCCGGCCCCTCGACCGGAAGGCCATACCCCGGATCAAAGAGGTAGGCCTCCTCCCCACACAGCACAGCCGGGATCCAGGGCCGCAGGCTGCCGGCCTCCGCATCGCCAGTCGCGAGCATGACGCCGTCGAGCCCAGCGTGACGGACCAGCTCGAGGAACACCCATGCCCGCTGGGGAGCGCTGGCCCGACCGGCGAGGAGGATCTCCCCCAGCGAGAACCACCGTGTGCCGGGATTGGCGTCAGAGGGAACCATCGGCGGGTCGCTCGTGGCGGCCAACGAGCGGATCGTCCAGTCAAACAGAGCCCGGGCGACGGCGAGATCTTCGATCGCATCCCCCCGGGCGCTGGCGGCGACGTCGGCCAGCCAGCGTTGGTCGCGGAGGGCGAGGACGTCGGCGGTGGCGTCGAACGCCAAATCGCCGATCCCCTTGGTCACCCCTTCCCCGCGGAGGCGTGCGGGGAGTGTCTCGAGGAGCGGGTCGAGTTGCCATTCGTCGATCGCCCCCGCTCCAACCACCGCATGGCTCCATTGATTGAGCCGGTCAAACACCTGCGGGAAGGCAACCGCCTCCTCGTAGGTCTCCAGGTTGCCGAGCACATCCATCGCCCCTTCGAGGAGCTTGTCGCGGACTTCCCGCGACATCGTCTGCCCCACCGCGGCGCTCCCGGGCGCCGGCGCCGCGGGGCCGGCCGCCAGCGCGGATGACCGGGGCGCGGCTTGGCCGGTCGGTCGGCCGCGTGCCGCGCGGGGCCCGCAGCCGGCCACCATCACCGTCACGAGCACCACGCCCCAACGGGCCACCGGGCCAGGGGACTGCGACCACGAACCTGACCGGCAGGGGCGGGGAGGAATCATGCTTCGCCCTCCGCTTCCCCGGCCAGCCGGGCTTCATGGATCCGCAGCACCCGTTCCAGAACGCCGCGGAGACGGTCGAGCGGGACCATGTTCGGCCCGTCGCTCGGGCTCGAATCGGGATCGGGGTGGGTTTCGAGGAACAGACCGTCGACCCCGACCGCGACGGCGGCTCTGGCGAGGGGCTCGACGAGCGTCCGGTCGCCCCCAGTGGCATCCCCCAGGCTCGCCGGTTGCTGCACGGAATGGGTGGCGTCGAAGATCACCGGCACGCCGAAGCGACGCATCACCGGCAAACCGGTGAAGTCGTTGACGAGCCGCCCGTAGCCGAAAAACGTTCCCCGTTCGCAGAGCATGACGTCCTGGCATCCACCGGCGAGCAGTTTGGCGACGGCGTGTTTCATGTCGCCGGGAGCGACAAACTGCCCTTTTTTGACATTCACTGCCCGCCCCGTGGCGGCCGCAGCGAGGAGGAGATCGGTCTGACGGCAGAGGAAGGCAGGAATCTGGATCAGGTCACAAACCGCACCGATCGCCGCGGCCTGATCGGGGAGGTGCATGTCGGTCGTCACCGGGAGCCCGGTCGCCGCCCGCACCTTGTCGAGGATGGCGAGGCCTTCGTCGAGCCCGGGGCCGCGGAAGGCCCCGGCGCTGGTCCGGTTCGCCTTGTCGAAAGACGCCTTGAAAACGGCCCGGATCGGGAGCGCTGCGGCGGTGGCGGCGAGCGATTCCGCGACCTGGAGACAGAGCCGCTCGTTCTCCATCACGCACGGCCCGGCGATCACCAGGAGCGGCTGCCCCGGACCGCACCGGTGAGGCCCGACATGGGCAGGAAGGCGGGGGATCACGGGCGGCTCCGCGGCGTCGCGACAGGGGGAAACGCCTTCCTCCGGCGGGACTGGAGCCGGGGAGGGCGACGGTCTGTGCATCATACCGAATGCCGTCGCGACCAACCCCACAGCCGTCGCCGCCGCGATCTGCAACGCACCGGCGCAGAATGCGTCACAGCAGCGGCCGATCGATCGCGCCACCCGCGGCATTGGCCGGCCGGCGGCGCGGGGCGGGCGGCTTCCGCATCTGCCGCCCGGAGGGCTGAAAAAAACGACCGCACGCTGTTCCCTACCCGTTTCTAGAACCCATCGAGTCAAAATTCGACGCCGCCGCCAACTTCGGCACGCCATCTGCAACTCTGGATTCTCGTCGGACGGCCCCCACCGCCCGGCACAACCCACACATGAGGTGGGGCCTCTGGCTTACTCCGGGCGTGCGGTCGCCTTGCCCCTGACCCGCACTCCCATGGCAGGATGCTCCTGCCGGGTCGGAGGCCCCACCTTTTTTCTTTGGCTGACTCCACGTCCACAAAGCCATCCGTGGCCGCGTGGAAAACCTCCGGTTTTCTCCAGTGCGCTGGACTCGCGACCGGATCGTGCGGTCGGGCCGGCCGGGCATCCACCGCCGGCGGGCGGAATACCCGGTGGCAGCCATTTTCCCGGACGACCCTTGACGGTGCCCCGGTCCCTGCGCTAATTTTCGGGGTTCCGTCGGACGCGAATCGCCTTGGGCGGATCGCTTCGCCGGGGCGCCGGTGGGCCGCAGGGCCCGCGGCATCCGGGTGGGAACTGCTGCGATCTGTCCCCGGGGAGGGTCGCGGCGATCACTGCCCGGCAGGACCACAGGCCAGCGTAGCTTCAATTGGCAGAGCACCGCATTCGTAATGCGGGGGTTGCGGGTTCGACTCCCGCCGCTGGCTTTTTCCCCTTCTTCCGCTGAAAGGCCGATATGCCCGCCACCGTCGACGTCCGCGATCTGTTCACCGGCACCGGCTCGTTCGGCCCGAACGAAATCGCCGGTTTGATCGGGCTTCTCGGCAGTGATCCGGCCACCCACCGAGATCTCCGCGGGGCCATCAAGGAGCTCGACGGGCAGGAGGAGCGGAGTCCGGCATCGAGCGTCCGTCTCGGTGTGGGGCAATACCTCCTCGGTCGCTGGAAGGACGCGATCCAGACCCTGAAGTCGGCAGACGGTGGCGCGGTCGCCCACTACTACCAGGCTCGGTCGCTCCTCGCGCTGGCGATGGCGGGCGATCACTCCCCCGACCTCCTCACGCGCGCCACTGATGCGTTCGCGGCCGCCCAAAAAGGGGGCTACGATATCACCGCCTGCGCCGTGGGAGTATCCGAGGCGAAGCGTCTTGCCGGCCATTCGAAAGAGGCCGAGACGTCCCTTGCCAAACTCGGCCCGGCTGCGGAATCCTCCGCTGATTTCTGGGCCCAGAAGGCAACGATTGCGGCCGATCTCGGCCTCCCGCTGGCCGACACGATGGTCGCGCTGGAGAAGGCGCTCGCCCTCGATCCGGGGCATCCCGCCGCTCTGTTCGCGATGGGAGTGATCAACGACCGGGTCGGCAACGACGACGAGGCCAAGGCCTGCTACGAGCGGGCCGTGCAGCGGTATCCAGCGTCGGTCGGGGCGCTGATGAACCTCGGCATCCTCTATGAGGACCGCGACGACTTCGTCAACGCCCAGCAGTGCTACAAGCGGATCCTCCAGGTCTATCCCGATCACCCCCGGGCCCGGTTGTTCCTCAAGGATTCGTCCGCTTCCGGCAATCTCCAACTCGACGATCAGGATCAGAAGCAGCGGGATCGTCTCGATCATGTTCTCGCCCTCCCCGTCAGTGATTTCGAACTCTCGGTGCGGAGCCGGAACTGCCTCCAGAAGATGGGGATTGCGACCCTCGGCGATCTTGCCCGCACGACCGAGGCGGAGATCCTCGAGAGCAAGAACTTCGGCGAAACGAGCCTGGTCGAGATCAAGGAAATGCTGGCCACGAAGGGGCTGACCCTCGGCCAGTTGGCGACGGCGGCGGCGACCGAGGAGACGGTGTACGAACCAGAGGCCCCGTCGGCGGATGATCAGGAGGTCCATTCCCTTCCGATCACCGATCTGTCTCTCTCCGTGCGGGCCCGGAAATGCACGACGAAACTGGGGATCGGCACCATTGGCGAACTGATCCGCCGGACGGCCGAGGATCTCATGGAGTGCAAGAACTTCGGCGTCACGAGCCTGAATGAGGTCCGTGAGAAACTCACTGAGCGGGGGCTCAAGCTCCGCGGCGACTGATCGCTTGGGTCGGCGTCAACCCCCTCTAGAGAGCGATCTGAAGCGCCGGTTGGCGGTGGTGTGGCCCAATCACGGTCCTGGTCTGTCCGGGAAAATCGTGACGTCGCCGAGGGACGACTTTCGGCCGATCGACGCGAAAAACACCCCTTAAGGGGGGATTTTCGTTTGCGTCAAGGCCCCGTCGTCGGTACTGTGAAGTGGTTGGACATCGACCATTTCCCGGGGAAAATCCGTGACAGCCGCGAGTCTGAAGCAGAAGCCGGTTCGTGATCTGGCCCGCTTGGCCAAGCAGCATGGTGTGGCTGGCTGGCACGCCATGAGGAAGGACCAACTGATCCGCGCGCTGGTGCGCAAGGCCCGGGCCCGGCAACCGGTTCCGGCCGCGGCGATGCGCCCGAAGGTCGCGCCGACCCGTCCCACGCCCGCCGAAACGGTGCCGGCCCGAGACGAAGCCGTGGCGCTGCGGATCCAACAGGCCAGGGAGCGGATCGCCAAGGCGAAGATGCTCGCCACGAGGCCGGAGAATGGCCGTTCGGCAGCCTCGATGCGCGACCGGATCGTCGTCATGGTCCGTGGGCCCCACTGGCTGCACGCCTTCTGGGAGATCAACTCGGCAAGCATCGTCCGCGCCCAGGCGGCCCTCGGCCAGGAATGGCATGCGGCCCGCCCGGTTCTCCGGGTCCTCCAACTCGAGAGTGCCCTCCAGGCTTCTCCTTCGGAACGGGTTGTCCGCACCATCGAGATTCATGGCGGGGTGAAGAACTGGTTCGTCGACATTCGCGAGCCGATGCGCTGTCGCCTCGAGATCGGGTATCAAGCCCCCCACGGGAAGTTTCAGGCCTTGGCGCGATCCAACGCCGTGACCGTTCCGGCCAACTCGCAGGCCGACTCCCTCGACACCCACTGGGGGGACATCGTCGCCGATTGTGAGAAGATCTACGCGATGAGCGGCGGTTTTTCCCCCGAGCACTCGAGCACCGACCTCCAGGAGCTCTTCGAGGAGAAACTGCGACGGCCGATCGGTCCGCCGGCGCAGCGCTCGTCGGCGGTCGATGGCGAGTTCGCGGCGGAGAAATCGAGTGATTTCCAGATTGAGGTCGATGCCGAGATGATCGTCTACGGGGCGACGCAACCGGGGGCCTATGTGACGCTTCAAGGGGAACCGGTCAAGGTCGGACCGGACGGCACCTTCCGCGTTCGCGTCGACCTGCCGAACAAGCGGCAAGTCCTCCCGATCATCGCCAGCAATCCCAACGGCGTGGAGCGCCAAACCGTGGTGATCGCGGTCGAACGGAACACGAAAACGATGGAAGCGGTCGGCCGAGACATCGCCGACGTCTGACTCCGGCGTGTATGATGAATCAACCAGGCAGGCCATGCCCGCGCGATCCTCCGCGCGGCAGGGAAACCTGGGGCGATGGGTTTTCTGCCATGTTCGTGCTGCTGTCACTCCATGCCGGTGAGCTCTTACCGAGGCTCGTTGGGGGCTGATGAATTGTCCCGGCCGCAGGCCATGCCGGAGTCCGTCGGTTCGCCGGCGGTCGCCCGGATCTCCCGCCCCGGGGTCCAAGGCCCCCTCGTTTTTATCAACGAGCTCTCCGCATCCCAGACACCACGGCATTGCGGTGGAAAACTCATCGCCCCGCGCTTCCGCCCCGCTTCTTCGACTCCCTCGCCAGCCAGCCCTCGAAGACGCCCGTCGGGGTTCCCTGGAACGTCGTCTCGAAGGCCTCCGCAAACGGCACGTCGGCCTCGAGTTGACCGAGGATCGACTTGAGTCGACTCCCCCCGCCGGAGGCGGCGGAGAGGAAAGCCCCGCCCACGAGGGCGTCGTCGGCCGGTCCGGCCGTCCCGTCGACGACGGCGGCGGGACGGCGCATCCGCTGGAGCCGTTCGCCGGCCTGACCGCGCCATGCCTTCACGAGCGCCGACTTCGGCGCCACCTTCATGGCGACGGCGCGACCGGCGCTGGCTGCGAACCAGTCGGGGGTGCCACGAGCGAGAAACGCGGCGGCGGCGAGCTCCGCGGCGATCGCGGCCGTCGCGTCGGCCCGGGCGGGGGCTGAATCGACCGCGGGGGCGATGAGGGCACCGTAGACCACGTCGCCGTTGACGCCCGCCTTCCCGGAGAGCCCCTTGGGACGCTCGTCTCCGAGGACGTTGATCCAGAAGTCGGAATAGTCGTAGGGCTTGTCGAAGACCATGAGGACGATCCCCCCCTTCGCCAACGGGCGGCCGGCGGTGCCGAGGGTCTCGGCAACGCCTTCCATCGCCTGTTCGGCAAGATCGGCCAGACTCTCGAGGCTCGCCTCGGGAAGGTTGCCGACGAGGCGGAGATCCCCGCGGGTGATGCGTGTCGGCTCCTCGTCGGCGATTGCCCGCCGCCAGACGCCGTCGGCGGCCTCGAAGCGGGCCGCGAGCAGGTCCGCATGAGAGAGGCTACGGGCCCGGCCGGCGGCGGCCACGGTCGTCAATGGCGTCTGGGCCGTGAGGAGGTCGAGCTTCATCCCCTGATCGATCCACGTCTCGATCGTCGCGATCACTTCCGTGGAGAGTGGTGGCTTCCCGAGGGGCATCGGCTGCCCTTCGATGTCGCGCCCCTTGAGCTTCCGCACCAACAGACTCGCGGCCCCTTCACCGGCGACGATCGGGGCGCCAGTGGCGCCGCCTCGGAGGAGTGATTCCAGGGTCATCATGGAGAGATTGCCGTCGGGCTGCATCGCGTCGTGGCAGCCGGAACACTGCTTCATGAGGACCGGCGCGACGTCGAAGGCGAACGACACATCCCCCGGCTCGAGCTTCACCGCGCCAGCGGGAACGGGTGTCGCCGCGGCCCCGGCGGGGGCCCCGGTATTCTGCAACGACACGAGCGGATCGGCGCCGTCGAACACCGCCCCTTCGTTGATCCAGGTCACGAGCAGCGCACACTCCTCGGGCGACACCTTCCCGCCGCCGCGCGGCATGTCGCCGGTGCGGATGACCTCGACGAGCCGGCTGTCGGCCCCGGCTCCCTTCTGCACCATCCCGGTCTTCATGAGGGTGTCGAAGGAGGTGAACTGAAACTCCCCGCGCCGGCCGGCGACATGGCACCCCCCGCAATGGCGCAGGAGGAGCGGTGCCACCTCCCCGACGAAGCTCACCCCTTTGGCGCCGGCGGCAGCGTTCGCGCTGGGGTTGGCCGGCCTTCCCACCCCCCTCTTCCTGACCGCCCCGGCCGTTCCCCTCGCCGGCTTCGCCGCGGAATCCCCCTTCGGCTTGGCGGCCGCCCGGGGGAGCGCGGGGAGCTCGATGGCATCGGCATCGACCCCCTGAAGCTCGAGCTCGTCCCGCAGCCCGCGGGCGCGATCGAGCAAGCCGCGGGCCGCCGCCGGCGGCGGCTCTCCGCCGACCAGTGCCGTCAGCGCATCGACCGCCGTTACCAACCGGTCGCGGGCCGCATGGGGGCGGTCGGCCTCGAGGTCGTCACGCACGCCATCGAGAAGGACTTTTACCGCTGCCGCCGTCGGCGGAGGGTCTTGCCCGTGGACAGTCTCCCCGCTGGCGAAAAGCAGCACCCAGAGCATCACGGGCAAGCATCCGCTTCCGGCGACGCGTGGAACCGAAACCCCGCCTCGACCGATCATGATCCGCCTCCCCTCGACGCCCACCAGATCCCGGCGAGAAACGCCCCCGCGCTCACCATCAACAACCCGACGCCAAAAGCATACGGAACCCAGACCGGAAGGGTCATCGTCAGCCGGCGCTGCACGCCTGCGGATTTGGGGGACCGCTTCCCGCGGCTCCGGTTCCCACGGCTTCGGCCGGGAGCGCCAACCTGGACCGTGAACGGCGCGGCACGGAACGGTTCGTCCCCGTTCGGGACGAGCGCATCGAGCGACTTCTCGACGGCCGCCCCCTCGAACGACGTGACGATTCCCCCGGCAGCGACGGCCGGCACCATCACCCGCGTCTCGCAACGGGGGCAGACGATCGAGGTCCCGTGCCACCGCGCCGGGACGTAGAGCTTGGAACGGCATCCCGTACAGCGGAACTTGATCGGCATCGCTCGCACTCCACCGGGGAGGATCAGCCCGGCCGCGGCTCATGACGGGGGGGAGCCCTGTCGTCACCGCTCCCGTCCCCAGACGATCTGCCCCGCGGCGCCGGCCAGCCGCGGTCACCTCGCCGCCGCCCGGGGCGTCGCCCATCGTGCCGCCGCCGATGGCGGGAGGGGGGATCGCAGCGCCGTCCCCCACGCTCCGCGGCGAGCGCGGCAAGGCCCGCCAGGACCGAGGTCGCCACCACCGCCAGGAGCCAGATCACGGCCGCCAGGAGGGCCACGCGCCAACACAACCGGGCGCCCCCCTCGTCGCCGAGCGCGGCGAGCAGGGCCGCCAGGCCGCTCACCACCGACAGCAGGATCGGCAGGAGGAGCACGAGGACGATCCCCCACGAGAGCGCCCGTCGCACGAAGTCGCTCATCGGCCCTCGCATCGGGTTGGAATCCTCTCTGCCCAGTGTCGGGAACTGGTGTGGGGGGCGATCCGGCGAACACAGAACGAGCCGCTGAGCTGGTGTCCCCGCGGCATGCGGACCCCCGGAAGTGTACCGTTCCAGCAGCCCGACGGCGCCCTCCGCCCGCCCCGAAGGCTGGGGCGGTCGGCAAGGCGGAAAGGCCGAACCCGCCCCGGTGGCCAGGGGCGACATGGATGACTTCCTCCCCGTCACGATAAACTGGAGTTTTCCCTGACAGAGGGTGCCACGAGGCCGGAGGTCACGGAGGACATTCGATGAAAAGCCCGGCTCCTGCCCCCCCCACGCCGGCACCTCCGCATCGGCCGGTGGCGATCCGCCTCTCCCTCCGGGCGACCATCGGCGCCCTCGTTTCCGGCGCTCTGTTGGCCACGTGGGCCGGCCCTGGCACCGCGCTGGCCGATCGGGTCGAGATGGCTGATGGCCGGATCCTCGAGGGACGGTTCGCGCTCGTTGCCGGAGTGGCGGTCGACCCGATCGCCGAGGCGACCAGCAGCCGGACGGCCGGTACCCCCGTGCTCATGTGCGATGACGAATTGACGCGAACCTTCGTCTCGCGACGGCGCGTCGTCAGGGCGGAGGAGCTTCCGTTTGGCCGCCAACTCGAACGGATCGAAATCCCGCAGCGCGTTCCGGAGAACGGCCGCCGCGTCGCCTCGATCGGCGGGATCCTCGCCGCCACGCCGTTCGACGAATTCGGACGCCGCATCCTCACTCTGGCGACGGCCTCCGGGCGGGTCGATGTCGTCCAGGGGATCACCGAGATCACCCCCCGCTGGACTCGGGTCCAGGGGGTCGTCACCGACAACCCACTCCTCCTCGACATGCGCCTGTCGACCGGATCGATCCCCCGCGACCAGCTGCGTCTGGTGCTCGATCGACAGACCGATCCGGCGAGTTCGGAGGAACGGCTGCGGATCGTGCGGTTGTTCCTCCAGGCGGAGCGTTACGAGGAGGCGCGGGGCGAGCTCGACGGTGTCATCGGTGACTTTCCGGCGCTGAAGAACCTCGCCGAAGAGCGGCGGAGCCTGGGGGAACTGTCGGCCACCCGGCTCCTCGACGAGGTCCGACTGCGCGGCAGGTCGGGCCAGGACGCCCTGGCGATGGAGATCCTCGAGCGCTTTCCCGCCGACGACGCGTCGGCCGAGACCATCGAGGCGATCCGAGAGGCCCGTGATGCCTACCGTGGGCGCCAGGCATCGGCCGAACGCCTGCTCGGTCTCCTCCAGGAGCGCTGTGACAGCCTCGAGGATGGCGGCACCCGGGACGCCGTCGCCGGGATCCTCGACGAGATCGGCGCGGAGATGACCTTCGCCACGCTCGATCGGCTCTCGGCGTTCGAGCGGATGGGCACCGAACCAGACCTCGCGTCCGACCGGGCGCTGGCGATCGCGCTCTCCGGTTGGCTCCAGGGGGCCGCGGCGGCCGGCGAAAACTTGAAGCTCGCCCTCTCCGCCGCCCGCGTCCGCGATCTCCTCCGCGACTACCTCCGCGCGGACGACGCGGCGGCCCGCCAGGCCCTGCGGGAACGGGTGGCCGACGAGGAGGCGGGGGATGCGGCGACGATCGCGAGTTTGGCGCGTCAGATGCGCCCACCCCTCGATCCCCCTGAGCCGACGGCCCCCGGGCTCCATGAGTTCGAATTTCCCGGTGCGGATGGGCAGCCGGTGACCTGCCTTGTCCAGGTGCCCCCCGAGTACGATCCTCTACGGCGTTACCCGACGGTCGTCTCGCTCCACGCCGCCTTCACGACGCCGGCCGACCAGATCACCTGGTGGGCGGGATCACCGGCGCCCGACGGCCGCCGGGTCGGCCAGGCGACCCGTCACGGCTGCATTATCGTCGCCCCCCGTTGGACGGAGGAGGGGCAATCGACCTACGGCTACTCGGCCCGTGAGCACGCGGCCGTCCTCGGTAGCTTGCGGGAAGCGCAGCGGAGATTCGCCATCGACACCGACCGCGTCTTCCTCTCGGGGCACTCGCTCGGTGGTGATGCCGCCTGGGACATCGCCCTGGCCCATCCCGACCTGTGGGCGGGGCTCGTCGCGATCACTCCCGGCGCCGGCCGGTACGTGAATCACTATTGGCACAACGCTCGCACGCTGCCGATCTACGTCGTGGGGGGCGAGCTCGACAACGGCACCTTTGCCCGCAACGGCATGGACCTCGACCGCTACCTCGCCAAGGGCTTCGACACCACCTACGTCGAGTACCGGGGCCGCGGCCACGAACATTTCGCCGACGAACAACCGCGGATCTTCGACTGGATGGAGCGCCGGAAACGGACGTTCCTCCCGACGACGATCGACACCGTCACGATGCGCCCGTGGGACAATTTCTTCTGGTGGGTGGAGCTCTCCGGCGCTCCTCCGAAGACCGTCGTCCTGCCGTCGCAGTGGCCGCCCGGTCAGGGAGTCAGGCCGTTCACGCTCGATGCCAAGACCACGGCCACCAACGGGCTCATCATCCACTGCGGGGCCGAGCGGGTCAGGGTGTGGCTCTCCCCAGACCTCGTCGACTTCACGCGGCCGGTGAATGTCAGCCTCGACGGCAGGAAGCTGTGGCGCGACCCGGTCCAGCCGGACGAAGGGGTGCTCCTGGAGGATCTGCGGACGCGCGGTGACCGTCAGCACCCGTTTTGGGCTGTCCTCGAATCGACCCGGGGGCCGGCGACCTCCCCGTCGCCCTCCTCGCGCAAAGCGGGTAAGGAAGGCGGGGCTCCGCGCTGACGACCCCACGGCGGACGCCGTCGGAAAAGATCCCGGCGGCGCCGTGGAGTCGATCGCCGGGCTCAGCGTCCGACCGTATCGGACGGTTCGCGGGCCACCGCATCGCTGCGGCCATCACGGGGCAGGGCCACACCGGCGATATACCAGCCCTCGGGGACCGTCTCCATCCCCACCCCGGCGGCCCCGAGATAGCGCTGGATGACGTCGAACTCCGGGAGCGTGCTGCCGTCGATCCGCTGCTCACGCACGCTCCCTTCCTTGCCGTCGCCGAGGGCGACATTCAGAAGTTGCCCCATCAGGCTCTTCGATTTCGGCATCTCGCCGCGGCGAAGCATCTCGTAGGCCGGGCGGATCGTCTCGTCACCCCGGCCGAAGCTCCGCAGCGCCGTCTCACCGGGGAACAACCGCGCCAGTTCCTCGGTCACGACGCAAAAGTCGCCGGTCTCGGCGAGCGTCCCCCCGTCGCCGGAGGTGGCCAGGACACGCTCCAGAAAGTCGCGGTGGGAGGCGACGAGGAGATGGCCGTGGGCGATCGTCACGGCCGAGTGCGGCAGGAGTTTCTCCTCACGGTCACGGAGCCGCCCCCGACGGCCGCGGGCCTGCGAATCGGCCTCCGAATCGGCATGGGCGGAGATCAGGCCGGGGGTCTCGATCTCGAGCTTGGGGATCGCGTCGGAGCGGTCGATGAGCTCCCAGATGACATGGCCGTTGAACTCCACCTTCCGCATGTCGGGATCGGTCGACATCGACTTGGCGACCGTCTTGGCAACCAGGTCGGGATCGTGCGTCTCGATCGCGATCACGAGACGCTCGCTATCGACGTCGATCGGCATGGTGTGGTCGCTGATGATCGACACCCTCGTGCCGAGGCATCCGACGAGGTCGTTGGCAACATCGATCTGTGGGCCGTCCGGATCTTCCTTGAGCGAGGCGATGACGTCGTCGAAGACCCCCTTCTCACCGACGACATCGTCGACGAGCGACTCGGCCGACTCGAAGGCTGTCTTCATGTCCCACTGCATCGTGACCCAGCTCGACACGTCGCGCGGCACCCACGACGGTGGTTCGAGGCGGGCGGTGTTGGGGAACTGGAGCATGCGGGCGGCGAGTTTGTAGCGGTCGGCAGCGAAGGCTTTCCGCCCCTCGAGCGGCGGCGCGTGGACGAGGGTGTGGTGGCGGAGATCGTGGAGCCCGTCGTCGAGCACGATCACCCCGCCGACGGCCTTCACGGCATCGAAACCCTGGCGCCCGAGGATCGCCACGTAGTCGGGCCCCTTTCGCTTCTCGCGGGGGGGATTGGCGGCCTGCACGGCACGGGCGAACCCGAGCGGATCGACGAACCAGCGGATCGGCCCCGAGGCCGACGACACCTTGTCGGCACAGCGGTCGGAGACCGCCCGGAAGGAGGCGACCGTGGCGAGACCGTCGGTCCGCCCCGACAGCGACGACGCCGTCTGCATGACGACGGCCGGATCGTCGCCGACGATGAGGGCGCCGGGGTGGAGGACGATGGCGACGCGCGTGGCGTGGGCGGTTCCCGGTTCCTGCGGCACCTCGTAGACCGTCATGGTGGTGGTCCCGCCGGACGTCGAGGTCGTCTTCGTGGCCTTCCGCTCGACGAGCCGCGCGCCGATTGTCTCGACGAGCCGAGACGCATCGTCATCGTGGCCGGTGGTATCGACGAGGATCACCGTGGCGAGCCGGCCGGCGGCCGGTTCGATGACGCCGAGGGCGATCTCCCCCCCCGGGACGCTGGCGAGATCTTCGAACGAGAGCCCGAGCTTCCCGAGCCGCTGCCTCCCGGCCTTGCGGGCCTGATCGCGGACGCTCTCCACGAACGGGCGCATCTGTGGGTCCTGGAGCAACTGCCCGTAGTCGGTGTTGTCGAAGTTCTCGCGGAGCCGGCGCGGATCGGGGGCGCTGACCCAGACCCGTGTCGTCGCCGGGAACACCGTCTCGCTCGGGGCGAACCCAGCGGCCTCGACCGGGATATTCGGTCCAACGGAGGCCATGGCCACCATCCAGGCCGCGGCGCGACGGATGACTCCCGGGAGGTGCGACTTCCTCTGCCGACGACCGGCCAACAAGCTTCCTTGCACGAGAGCTCCTCCTTGAAGTCACCGCGGGGGCGCGACGGTTTGGCGCGCTCCCCTTCCTTATCGTGCCGGTCCGGGCGGAATCTGGACCCGATCACGGTGGACAGGTTCCCTTCGCCAACCGGCCGGGAAAGGTGCGCAAGCCCGGCAAGATCGCCGTCCGATCCATCCGTCAGGAATGCCCCGGAGCAACTGTTGCAGCGCCGCGCCCCTGGACCGACCCGACTGGACCGACCCGACTGGACCGACCCGACTGGACCGACCCGACTAGACCGGCTGGGCCGGACCGGCCAACGGCAGGGATGACACCACGATCATCCAGACAACGATCAGGAGGGCGACCACCGCCGCCATCGTCGTGCCGCCGTCGACCCGGCGCCGGAGGAGCGTTACCGTCCCCCAGGTGATCGCCGCGGTGGCCGAGAGGGCCGCGACGGTGGCCAGCGCTCCGGCCGATCGGTCCCGATCCCCCGCCAACAGGAGGAAGGCCACGAGCGAGGGCCAGCCGAGCATGAGGGCGTGGAATCCGACGCTCTCGCTGACCAGACCGGTCATGCCGAATCGCCCGCCCGGCCCCCGATCCGCCACCGATCCCATCAACCGGCTCCAGCCGCGTTCCGCTCCGACCGGTGAGATGGTCGCCTCGGGCACGGCCAACGCCAGGAAGCAGGCGAGCGTCACGACGACATTCGTGGCCGCCGCATCGGGCGCGAGGAACAGGCAGCAGACCATCGCCGTCAACGCGACGGCCATCCCGCACAGATCGAGCCGCCCCCGCGCCGGCTCGCCCGAGGCGATCAAGCGCCCTGTTCCCCGCGGCTTTCGGGCAGCGACGGGGAGACGGATGGCGGTCGCCGCACCGACGACCGTCGCGACAACGGCGACGACCATCGCGCTCCCCGCCGCCGGCCGGTGGTCCGGAAACCGGTTCCACCCCCAACCTCCCGCCAGCCCGACGCCCGCGGTGATGAGGAGGACGGAGCTGGCCACATCGGCACGGTTGGTCAATTCCCTCTGGAAGCGCGCGGAGAGGAGGGCGGCGGAGCCGATCCCGAGGAGGAAGCCGGCGAGGGCCGGGAGGGATGGCCCGGCTGGGCTGGCCAAGGCCCCAAGGATTCCCCCGATCAGCGGCCAGACGATCCTCACCGCCATTCCCATCCCCGCTCCACCGAGGTGGCCGGCCGGCGCGGGGCCGCGGTCACCCAGCGCCGCCACGGCCAACAATCCCCCGAGGAGGAATCCGACCGCGGCCGGCGGCATGCCTTCGACACGTCCGCTGCCGGCGACGGAAGCCCCGCCGAGCGCGGCGAGGAGGAGCAACCAGGAAGCGGGCCGACGGGCCTCGACCGCCAACAGGATCGCACGTCCGCTCATGCCCGCCCCCGTTCCCGGGGATCGCCCGGAGAAGAAACGCCTGCCCGCTGCAGATCGGCCGCGACGACGCGACTCGCGCGGGCGATTTCTGCGGAGGTCCACCGCCTTTCTCCGCACTCGATCGCCACCGCATCGGGGTGCTCGCTCACCCGGTCGTCCAACACCCGGTGAATGCACCTGCGAAACGGGGCGATGGAACGTGCTGCCTCCTCAGGCACGGCAGACGGAGGGGTCATGGACTTCGGGAGCTCCTCGACAGGCCGGCGACGCTGCCAAACTCTGTATTGTGGCCATTGACCGCGTGGTTTTCGACCTCCCTGCTGCCGCCCGCGGGATTGCCCACCCGCAAGCGGCATCGATGGCCCCCGCTGCCACGGCACGGCCCAATCATTCACCGTCCCAACCGATCCTTCCGCCCCTCCGTTTCGATCCCGTCATGCCCCCCATTTCGCTCCACTTTGCCGACTGCGACGCCTGGCTGCCGGCCGTCTTCGCAGCGCACCTCTCTGCCGACGAGCAGGCGCGGGCGGATCGATTCCGCCACGCTATCGATCGCGATCGCTTCATCGTTCGCCGCGGGCTCCTCCGCCGCCTCCTCGCCGAGCGCCTCTCGCTCGAGCCCGCGCGCGTGCCGCTCGAGCCCGGCCCGGCCGGCAAGCCGATGCTTGCCGCAGCCGAGCTTCGCCGCGCGGGCCTTGCCACCGCGAATGGCCCACCGGGCTTCAATCTCGCCCGGAGCGGGGGGCTCGCGCTGTATGCCTTTCTCCCCCTGGAAAACGCGCGGGCCGTCACTGGCCCAGCCGCCCCCGATGGCCCGACACTCGGCGTCGATCTCGAGCGGATCGACACCGCCCGTCGCACGCTTGCCGATCTCCGCCGGATCGCCGACCGCTTCGCGCGAGAGGAGACGCGCTGCTTGCAGTCACTCCCCGACGACGAGGCGGCGGAAGTGTTCTACCGGCTCTGGACCTGCAAGGAAGCTTGCCTGAAGTGCCTCGGCACGGGGATCGGCGGAGGGGGGCCGACACTCGCCGACATCGTCATCGACTTGAACCCCAACGGCTCGGTCAGCGGCGCTGCCAGAACCGCATCTGGACGCTCCTGGCGGGTCGCTTGTTTCACGCCGTGCCCAGGTCACACCGCGGCGGTCGCCGTGCCGGCAGAAGAGGGGACAGGTGGGGTGAACCTCCCCCTCGACGTCGACTTGCGGTCCATCGAGCCGGCGGCGGCGGAGCGGGCGGTCAGCCGCGTGGCCGCACCGCCCCCTGAACGCGCCCCGGAAGCCCCATGATCCGCAGGAAGCCCTCGGCATCGGTCTGGTCGTACGAACCGCCCCCTTCCATCGACGCGATCGCCGCGTCGTAGAGGCTGTTGGGGCTCGTCCGGCTCTTCACGAGCATGTTCCCCTTGTAGAGATTGAGCTCGACGGTACCGGTGACCGGCTTTTGGGCCTCGCGGATGAACGCCGCGAGCGCATCCATCTTCGCGCAGTACCAAAACCCGTAATAAACCATCTCCGCCACCTCCGGCGCGATCCGGTCGCGGAGATGGACGAGGTCGCGATCGAGCGTCAACTGCTCGACGAGCCGGTGGGCCTCGTAGAGGAGCGTCATCCCCGGCGCCTCATAGACCCCGCGGCTCTTCATACCGACGAACCGGTTCTCGACAATGTCGGACCGGCCGACACCATTGCGGCCGCCGATTGCATTGAGCTCGAGAACGATCTCGTGGGGGGCAAGCGCCTTGCCGTTGACCTTCGTCGGCACCCCCGATTCGAAGTCGATCCGCACCATTTCCGGCTTCTCCGGGGCCTGTTGCGGCGAGACCGTCATCCCGAACTCGACCAGCTCGAAGCCGTCGGTCGTCATCTCCTCGAGGAGGCCCGCCTCGTAGCTGGTGTGGAGGCAGTTCTCGTCGGAGCTGTAGGGCTTTCCCTTGGAGGCCTTCACCGGGATGTCGCGCTCGTCACAGAAATCGATGAGCTCGGTACGGCCTGGGAAGCGCTCGCGGAACTCGCGGATCCGCCACGGGGCGAGGACGGCGATCTTCGGGTCGAGCGCCTCGGCGGCGAGCTGGAAGCGGCACTGGTCGTTCCCCTTGCCGGTGGCGCCGTGGGCAAACACCGAGGCCCCCTCGCGATGGGCGATGTCGACGATCACCTTCGCGATCAGCGGCCTGGCGATCGACGTGCCGAGGAGGTAGGTCCCCTCGTACCGGGCCTGCCATTGGAGGACCGGAAAGGCGAAGTCGCGGCACAGCTCCTCACGGACATCGACAATCTCGGCGTGGATGGCGCCGCAGGTGCGGGCCTTGGCGAGTGTCGCCGCCCGGTCCTCGCAGGGCTGGCCGAGATCGACATAGACGGCGATCACGTCGTAGCCGCGCTCGATGAGCCAGCCGAGGATCACGGAGGTGTCGAGCCCACCCGAATATGCCAGCACGCACTTGGTCCGCTTTCCGCTCACGAAGATCCCTCGCTCGATGGTGGTTCGCTGCTGTGCCGCCCGGTGGACGGTCGTTCCGAGATCGGCATTTTCCCCCCTGGCCGTGAGTGAGGGCCCGTCAGACTTCCTTGACGAGGGCCATATTATGGCCTCCCGTCCCGAAGCCGACACCCGCCACGAAGACGATCCGGTCCCCCTTCTTCAGCCGGCCCCCGGCGAGCCCCCAGGCGGTCACATGGGCAAAGAGGGCGTCGACGTCGGTCGAGACCGTGCCGGCCAGCGGAGTCACGCCCCAGTAGAGGGCCATCTGCCGGAGCGTGCTGACGTTGTCGCTGACCCCGACGGTCGGCACCGCCCCGCGGCGTTTCGAGCGGGCGATCGCCGTCACCCCCGTCCGGCTGGCGACGACGACGAGGCGGGCCCCGATGTCGGCGGCGATCCGGCCGGCACCGTCGACGACCGCTTGGGTGATCGGGTGGAGCCCCTCCGGGGTGACCTCCGGCGCCGCCGCGTCGACCGCGGCCGCCAACCAGGGAGCGCGGTGCCGTTCCTCGAGCGACAGCCAGCGGTCGGCGAGGTACTGCGATTCGGTCGCCCGGGCGATCCGCCGCATCATCTCGACGACGAGCCTCGGGTGGTCGCCGATCGCGGTCTCGCCAGAGAGCATGCAGGCGTCGGCGCCGTCGAGGATGGCATTGGCGACGTCGGTCGCCT
>JBBAVV010000050.1:4022-38246 GCA_040397545.1 Pirellulales bacterium | reverse complement strand
CAGGGAGCGAACGCGGGCTCCGGTAGCTCTGCTCAAGGCGGGAACGATCTCTGGCTCCCCTCTAGTGCAGGATCTGGTCCCGGCACCTCGTCGTCCGGCTCCACCGGCACCGTGAATACCAACGGCCCCGCGCTCTCGTCGCGATTCGGCGGCGGCTCTGGGCCTGGCGGGCAGGGAGCGAGCGCAGGCACCGGTAGCTCTACGCAGATTGGTGACGAGTTCTGGCTTTCCTATCGAGCGGGATCTGGTGCCGGCACGTCGTCGTCCGGCTCTGCCGGCACCCTGAATACCAACGGCCCGGCGCTCTCGTCGCAGGTCGGCGGCTCTGGGGGCAGCCAGTCGGCACCTCCGGCTGCGTCGGGCTCCGGTGGGCTTTCGGTGGTGCTGTTTGACTCTGCGCAGCCGAGCAGGACGGGCTCGGGGAACGCACCGGGATCGACCGGATCAAACACCCTGACGCTGGAGGAAGGCGTTCCCCCACCGCGGCTCACACCGCTGGTGTTCCACCCCGGCAGTGATGACGGGCCGGGGTTTGTGTCGACGGTTTGGACAGGCGATGAAGGGGGCGTGCAGTTTGTTTTGGCTGCGGAGCAGGAAAAGGATCAGACAGGGCAGCCGCTCCCGATCGGCAAGCCCGGCACCCCGGTGTTCATCGTGAGCGGGTCGCAACCAGGCAGTCAGGTGCCCTTCAATGGCACGACGGCCACAACCCCGCCGGTAGACGGAGGTTCGGTCGTCCCGCCGTCGGGAACCACCAGCTATTCGGTCTTTTCGGCTGTAGGGGGGCTGTTGAACGTCATCGGCGGCGCATGCCAGGCGGCCGTGGGAGTCAACGTGGTCATAGCGGCGAGCGCGGCAACGCTCGCCACGGACGGAGGGGCATTGCCGCTGACGGGTCCCATCATCTTCGGTGGCTCGGTGGTCGTCGTCCATGGACTCGACCAGGTGTGGGCGGGGGTGACGACGATCTATACGGGGCAGACCCAGCGCCCCTACACTGCCCAGGCGCTCGATCCGCTCACCGGCAATGAGACGAGGTCCGATTGGATCAACGGCGGCTTCGGTATTGTTCTGTCGGGCGGTGCAGGCCTTTTAGCGCGTGGCACACAGGTCGCGGGACAGGTCGCCAGCAAGGGCGATGAGATCGCGACGGCGGTCGGGACCATTGCAGGACGCGGTGATGACGCGGTCGGGGTGGTTGATGATGTGGCCGGATCGGCGGGAAGCAGTTCGGCCGGTGTCGCTTCAGGATCGCTCTTGGGTGCGGACGACTTCGCATCGCTTCCGAAGTCGGGTCGTATTGACCCGAAAACGATTCGCTTTAGCCAAGACAGTATCGCACCCGACTTCAAAGGTGGTGTTGGTGGTGTCGAAGACCTAGCTGCAAAACTCAAGGCCGGTCAGGTCGATCCTTCAACAATACCTCCGATTCGGATCGTCGTGAAGGATGGGAAAGTCTTTACATTAGACAATCGACGCCTCAGAGCTTTCCAAGAGGCAGGCATCGACATTCCTTTCGAGAGGCTGGATTCGATCCCAAAGAGTGAGCTTTTCAAGTTCACGACGAAGACCGATGGCGTGGATATCATTATCAGGGGAGCGAATCAATGAGCGGTCTATTTGGGGATGCCTTGGTTGAGTCGGCAGAACGTATTTCGAGTCGTGATGAGTTCACGGCGTTTGCGAAGGCATTGGCCGACAATTTAAGTTGCCACCCCGAAGAGTGGCAGAACGCCACGCTCCCGGAGTTCATTCGTGGCCTTGCGGGATTTGTTGAGAATATGGACGGCTACTACGCAAACGTTGGAGCGGATGTGAATTGCAAGTTACCAAGCTGGCGAGTCTTCGCTGATGCACTCCTTGCGGCTCGTGTTTATGAATGAATAGGTTAAAAAGCAACCGGGTGCGCGGGCCTGAAAGGCTTGGGCCTCCTTACAACGTGACTCGCCTTGGAAGCGCTGGCCCAACCGGCACGAAGGCCCGCTCCGCTCACACCCTCAAGAAGATCTTCCGCCTGTACATTCAGGCGAGGAACAGCCAGAGGACGAGGAGGATCGCGGCGCCCTTGAGCAGCGGCTCGAAGCCGGCTCCGAAGATATGGAAGATGCCGGCGCTGAGGTGAGTGACGAGGGCCTGCTTGATGAAGCCTTCCCAGAGATGGGTCAGAAGATAGGCAGCAATCGAGTTGGTGCCGATGGCCGCAAGCGGCCACGCCCAGCCCTTCCAGCCCCGGATGCCGATCTGGTGCCGGCACCTGGTCGTCTGGCTCCACCGGCACCGTGAATACCAACGGCCCGGCGCTCTCGTCGCAGGTCGGCGGCTCTGGGGGCAGCCAGTCGGCACCTCCGGCTGCGTCGGGCTCCGGTGGGCTTTCGGTGGTGCTGTTTGACTCTGCGCAGCCGAGCAGGACGGGCTCGGGGAACGCACCGGGATCGACCGGATCAAACACCCTGACGCTGGAGGAAGGCGTTCCCCCACCGCGGCTCACACCGCTGGTGTTCCACCCCGGCAGTGATGACGGGCCGGGGTTTGTGTCGACGGTTTGGACAGGCGATGAAGGGGGCGTGCAGTTTGTTTTGGCTGCGGAGCAGGAAAAGGATCAGACAGGGCAGCCGCTCCCGATCGGCAAGCCCGGCACCCCGGTGTTCATCGTGAGCGGGTCGCAACCAGGCAGTCAGGTGCCCTTCAATGGCACGACGGCCACAACCCCGCCGGTAGACGGAGGTTCGGTCGTCCCGCCGTCGGGAACCACCAGCTATTCGGTCTTTTCGGCTGTAGGGGGGCTGTTGAACGTCATCGGCGGCGCATGCCAGGCGGCCGTGGGAGTCAACGTGGTCATAGCGGCGAGCGCGGCAACGCTCGCCACGGACGGAGGGGCATTGCCGCTGACGGGTCCCATCATCTTCGGTGGCTCGGTGGTCGTCGTCCATGGACTCGACCAGGTGTGGGCGGGGGTGACGACGATCTATACGGGGCAGACCCAGCGCCCCTACACTGCCCAGGCGCTCGATCCGCTCACCGGCAATGAGACCGCCTCCGATATCGCCAACGCCGGCTTCAGCCTGGGCTTTTCTGGCTGGGCAGGCTATCTGTCACGCGGTGCGCAGGTCGCGGGACAGGTCGCTAACAAGGGCGATGAGATCGCGTCGGCGGCCGGATCCATTGCAGGACGCGGTGATGACGCGGTCGCAGTGGTTGATGATGTGGCCGGATCGGCGGGCAGCAGTTCGGCCGGTGTCGCTCCAAGTAACACAGTGTGGGGTCGGGTAAAGCCTACGCAGGAGGTTTGGCCCGAAACTGAGATTCCGCGGTCGTTTCAGCTCACAACTCAAAACGGGCAGCGAGTGTGGGTGCATGGTAACGCCACGGAACATCTCGCTGAGCGGGTCGTCGGTGCGAATGGTCCCAGTATGCGAATCGAGCTAGGGCGGATTGTCCAGCAATCTCAGTTAACGAGCCTTGAAGCAGCGGTTAGCGCCGCCACAAAAAATGGTATTCCGTTCAATCAACCGATTCGAGTTGGTGGATGGGAGTTGATCTTTCGGCCGGGTCGTAACGCCGGTGATCTTCCTGCACTCGTCCACGCACTTCCGCTGGAGTAATTATGAAAGTTAATGCAGTGATACCTCCTACGGGCATGTCTGTGGAATGCGACGGTTATGTGCCCTTGGTGGCACGTAACTTGGGCGACTTCGTGTATTGCGAGAAGTACTGGAGAACCGGCAACTTCAAGGATACGATTTTCGAGTTTGGTGTCGAGTCCACCGACGGGGCGATTTGTAAAGTTACGATTACGCTTATGAATAATCTAAGTGAGGCGGTGCATCCGTCCATTGAGTTGAGCACCATTCAAGATGGAACTCCGTGCTTGGATATGAGATGCTGGAAAGAATCAGCGCGAGTACTCGACGACAGCGGAAGTCCAACTGCATTGCTCGTGAACGATCGCTTGATTGTTCGATTCTCTGATAATGCCTCTGAGTCCTTTCGCGGCATTCGAAATGGGCGCTTAGTTTATATTGTAGATGAACAAGACGAATTGAGCGGATTTGAAGTCGTCGGTCTTTCGCGGCAGGATGTCGACAACATCAAGCTTACGCTTCGGTCGACATAGCTCCGGTGCAATGGCTAGGCGAGGAACCTTCGGACGGCCTGAGAAATCCAGCTCCGCACGGCCCGAAGGCCGGCTCCTTCGACTCACAACCCACAAGAAAATGTTCTGCTGGTGTATCCAGTTAAGGTACAGCCAGAGCACCAGAAGTGTGGCGGCGCCTTTCAGCAGCGACTCGAAGGCGGCTCCGAATATGTGGAAGATGCCGGCGCTGAGGTGAGTGACGAAGGCCTGTTCGACGAAGCCCTCCCGCAGATAGGCAATAAGATAGGCGGCGATCAAGTTGGTGCCGAACACGGCAGCCAATGAGACGACCTCCGATTGGATCAACGGCGGCTTCGCTATTGTTCTGTCGGGCGGTGCGGGCCTGTTAACGCGCGGCACACAGGTCGCGGGACAGGTCGCTAACAAGGGCGATGAGATCGCGTCGGCGGTCGGGACCCTCGCTGACGATGGGGCAAATGCTGGTGCGACCGCCCTGAACACGGCCGCAAACAGCAAAGCGCAGTTCTCACATATTGATTTCGGTGGCTATCACACCCTTACTGCAGGTCAAGGCACCAAGTTACGATTTACGGTTAGCGGCGAGAAAATGTGGGTGGATATGTGGGAGGCCACAAATAGTGCACTGAAGAGGCAGGGAATAGGGGGCCGTAGCTTATTTGAGGAGGCGCTCCGGAGGTTCCCCGATATAAGGGAGATTAGAGGGATCGCAGAATTGAATAATTTGGCGGCGTTTCGAGCGACAGGAGACGTCAACAAAACACCGTTTGCCTTGTCGCTCAGGAAGCTCGGATTCACTCGATTCGAAGCGATTGAGGTGAGTGGCGATATTGTTCTTATAGCGGGGAGATAGCGTGCAAAACGACATGGTTCGCAGCTCGATTGAATACACGGCCAACGGGAAGCCGTCCTCGGTTTCGTTTTCTCACCCGAACGTCACGGACGAGCGAGCGGCAGCGATCCGTGGGTATCTCGATGCAGGCTGCGAGTTGCTCGTCGATCTCGATCATCTTCCTGCGTGGGCAAAAGACATTCCGCCTGAGGCACAGACGGCTGCACTCGATGCCAAGCCAGAGTTGTTTCAATATGTCAAGCTGCGGGTGTCACGGATGGTCGCGCTCTCGACGGAAGCGTGGAGCCGCCTGCCGCAACTTGCGGAGCTTCGCTCTCTCTCGATTTCGTCCGCTATCCTGACTCCCGATGATCTTGCACATGCCTTGTCCCTGAGCCATCTCGAGACACTCGTGCTCCATAGTCCGGCGGTGACGGATTCGTTTTGTGGTGCGTTTCCCCGGATGGATCAGCTTCGAGCTCTCGATGTGATTGGGACGCCAGTCACGGCTTTCGGAGTCAAGGGCCTTCGTAAGGCATGTCCGAACGCCAGGATTTACTCAGACAGCGGCGCTTGAGCGTCCTCGAAGTCGCGGGAACCGCTCTTGTCGTTCGACCGTCGCCTTCGTCTGCGCTGGTCCGTCTGGCACCACAGCCAGCGCCGTCCGCTCACACCCTCAAAAAGATCCTTCGCCGATACATCCAGGCGAGGAACAGCCAGAGCACCAGAAGCGTCGCGGCGCCCTTCAGCAGCGGCTCGAAGCCCGCGCCGAAGGTCTGGAATGTGCCGGCGCCGAGGTGGGTGACGAGGGCGCGCTCGATGAAGCCATCCCAGAGATGGGCAATCAGATACGCGGCGATTGAGTTGGTGCCGATGACGGCCAGCGGCCACGCCCAACGTTTCCAGCCCTGGACGTCGACGACCCAGTGGAACGCGGCCAAGAACCAGAAACACCACCCACCACTCACCATCACCCAGGCCGGCGTCCAGATCCGCTTCACACTCGGGCAGAGGCCGCTGGAATCAAGAAGGAGCCCGGCGCCCAGCGCCGCGGCGCCGGCCAGGAGATACCGACGAACCGGGGCTCCTTCCGCGAGCCAGCGGCCGGCAATCAGGCCGAGGATCGCGGTGGCGAGCGTGGGGATGAAGGAGAGGGTCAGATAACCGCCGCGGTTTTCCACAAACGGCTCTGCGCGGGGAAAGAGATTGAGAAACCAGCGGTCAAAATTGCTGCCGAGGTTGGCGTTTTTCGCCCACGGTTCCACGACGGGATAGAACTGCCACGCCCCCCACACGCTGAGAAGGATCGCCACCAGGGCCCACCAGGCGATCTTTGGGGGACGCAAGCCGAGGAGAAACAGAAACGGATAGCCGAGGCCGATCTGGGTGAGGGTGTCTTCGAAGGTGAAGTTCGTCATTGGCTTGCCGACCGAGCGCAGGAAGATGCCGAGGGCGACCAGTAAAAAAGCCCGCCACAGGGCGTGGGCCGTCATCGTGCCGGTCGACTGGCCACGGGCCCGCCGGGCAGCGAGCGAGAAGGGGAGCGCCGCGCCAACGAGGAACGTGAACGACGGCTGAATCAGATCGTGGAGCGTGCAGCCGCGCCAGTCGACATGGTGCTGGTGCCAGGCGAGAAACTGGAGCAGCGGCGAATCGGGGAAGGCCTCCGCCACCTTTCCGAGGTGGAGCACCTCGGCCATCATCAGGAGCATGACGAAGCCGCGGTAGATGTCGAGCGAGTCGACCCGCGCGGGCTTTGCGAGGTCGCCGGCGGCCGAGGAGGTCGCGCGATCGTGGCCCGATGGCGATGCTGTCTTCATGTCAGCCTCCCCCCTGCCCTGCCGCGGCGAGGCTTTCCCGCCCCCACAGGGCCGCGAGCTTCACGAGGACCTCGACGGCGGCCTCCATCTCCTCGAGGCAGGTCCATTCGAGCGGCGAATGGGGATTGTGCTCGCCGGTGGAGAGATTCGGGGTGGGGAGGCCGAGGAGCGTCAGCAGCGAGCCGTCGGTGCCGCCGCGGATCGGTGTTTGCTTCGGCTCGATGCCCGCCTGCCGCAGCGCCTCGAGGGCGAGATTCAGGGCCCGCGGCTCGCGGGCGATTCCGGCGCGCATGTTGCGGTATTGCTTGGTGATCGTGACGTCGATGCGGGCCTTTGGATGGGCCTGCCGCAGCGGCGTGGCGATCGATTCGAGGAGCGCCGCGTGGGCCTTCAGGCCACTCTCCTCGAAGTCGCGCAGAATCAGCCGGGCCTCGGCCGAGGCGACGCCGCCGGTAGCAGAATAAGGATGGACAAACCCGTCTCGGCCGTCGGTCGTCTCGGGGGAAAGGCTGTCCTTCGGCAGGCTGTCGAGGAACGAGCCAAGGATCTTGATCGCATTGACGATCACCCCCTTGCCGACGCTCGGGTGGGTGTTGATCCCGGTGACGGTGACGACGGCGAGATCGGCGGAAAACGTCTCGGCGTTGACTTCCCCCGTGCCGAAGCCGTCGAGGGTGTAGCCGACGATGGCGCCGATACCCCTGACGTCGAGATGCTGCGTGCCGCGGCCGATCTCCTCGTCGCAGGTGAAGACAAGCCGGATCGGGCCGTGCAGCACCTCGCGGCGCTCCATGAGCCGGGCGGCGGCCGCCATGATCACCGCTACCCCCGCCTTGTCGTCGGCGCCGAGGAGCGTCGTGCCGTCGGACGTGATGATCGTGGAGCCGACAAGGGATTTCAGCTCGGGGTTGTCGGCAACGCGGATGACGCGCGAGGTGTTGCCGGGGAGCGTGATGTCGCCGCCGGCGTAGCCCGCGTGGACGACCGGCTTGACATCAGTCCCTGATGTTTCTGGCGAGGTGTCGACATGCGCCACCCAGGCGATCGTCGGGGCGGCATGGCTGACGGTGGCCGGCACGGTCGCCATGACGACGCCATGCTCCGAGAGGCAGACGTCGGCAAGACCGAGGGCCCGGCACTCCGCCGCGAGGAGCCGGCAGAGATCGAGCTGCTTGGCCGTGCTCGGGCTCGACTGCGAATGCTCGTCGGCCTGGGTGTCGATGCGAACGTAGGCGAGGAACCGGTCGAGGAGCGTGGGCACGGGACGGCTTCCAGGGGAGCGGCGGGCGGGGCAACGGATCGAGAGAACGTAGCACGACGCCCGTCCTTCCTGCCATGGCCGCAGAGCCCCTTTCCCCATCGCACCCGGGAGCGCTTCGCGGGTAGATTGGTTGTATGCAATTGGCCTCCGGAATCCCGCCGCGCTCCTGCCGATCGGGCAGTTGGCTCGCTTGGGTGCGGGCATTTCGGATCGGATGGGCGAACGTGGCGGCCCTTGTGCTCGCGGCGATCCTTGTCGGCATCCCTTCGAGCCCGCCCCGGGCAACGGCCGAGGATCGTTTCGCCGCGCTCCTTCCCAGCCTCACGGCGGCCTGCGGCACCTGTCATGCCGGGCCGGACCCGGCGGGGGGCTTGGCCATCGACGGGCTTTTTGCGTCAGCAGACCTCGCCGACCGGGCCGTCCGCAACCAGCTCATGCGGATGCATGACCGGGTGGCGACCGGGGAGATGCCCCCTGAGCCCGAGAGCCTTGCCGACGACGCGCGGCGGGAGCTGGTGGCGGCGCTTGGCAGCGTCATCGATGTGGCCGACCGGGCCGACATCCGCGCTGCGGGGCGCGTCGGCCTGCGCCGGCTCAACCGGCATGAGCTCGAGCAGAGCCTGCGGACGGTGCTCGAGCTTCCCGATCTCGATGTCGCCGATCTCCTCCCCGAGGATCGGCTCCGCGACGGCTTTCCGAAATCGGCCGAGGGGCTCGATCTCTCCCGGCCGCAACTCGAGGGGACGCTCGACGCCCTCGATGCCGCCCTCGCCGCGGCGATCGCTTCGGGCGTGCAACCCCCTGACACAAAAACGTTCAGGGCGATCTCGACGCAGCTCTTCGGGGGCACCGCCTACGGCGAACCGGAGGCGCGATACTTCGCCAAGGGATCGCTGCCTGTCGAAGCCCCGGCCGGCGACGATCCCGACGTCGAGTGTGCCATCTTTCGCTCGGCCTACTGGCCGTATCACGGCTACCCGGCCGGGTTCATTGCCGCGAGCCCGGGCAGGTATCGGGTCCGGTTCCGGGCCCGGGCCGTCTGCCAGCAGGCTGATCGCTCCCTCCTCCCTGCCCCGCAGCCGGTGCCGATGACGTTTCGGGCCCGGGCCCCCTCCGGGCCTGACGTGTCGGGGGATGTCCGCGCGGTCGGTGGGCTGATCGATGTGGCGGCTGAAGAAGCCGAGTATGAGACGACCGTCCTGTTGCGCTCCGGGCAGACGATCGAATGGAGCTTGCTCGGCTTGGCCGTGCCGCTGGCCCGGAATGTCGATGGTGGCCCGCCGACCTACCGCTTTCCGCCACTGCCGCCGGGAGGGCATCGAGGAATCGCCTTCCGCGCGCTCGAGATCGTCGGCCCCCTTCCCCCCGGCGATGGCGCCTGGCCACCCCGATCGCACCAGATCCTGTTTGGCGATCTGCCGATCCGGGCCGACACCACCGGAGCATTTCCGGTGGAGGTCATCCCGGCCGATCCGCAGGCTGATGGCGCCCGGCTGCTTCGGGCCTTTGCCGAGCGCGTGGTCGGCCGTGAGGTGAGCGACGACGACCTGGCCCCCGCCGAGCGCGTCGTCGGTGCGGCCCTTGCCGAGGGCGCCTCGTTCACGGCCGCCATACTCGCCGGCTACCGCGTGCTCCTTGCGGCGCCTGAGTTTCTGTTTGTCGCCGATCCGGGCGGCGGTGGAGCGACCGACGGGGGGCGCGCTGCCCGGGCCCTTGCCGCCAGGCTTTCGCTCTTTCTCTGGAACGACCGGCCCGACGCGACGCTTGCGACGGCTGCGCGGGCAGGGCGGCTTGCCGATCCAGCGGCGCTTGCGGCCGAGGCCGATCGGCTCATCGACGATCCGCGCTTCGAACGGTTTGTGACGATGTTCACCGACCACTGGCTCGACCTCCGGCAGCTGCGGCGCGACGAGCCCGACGCCCGGTTCTTCCCCGAATACCGCTTCGACGACTATCTCCTCGAGTCACTCGGGCGCGAGACGCGCGCCACCGTCCGCACGCTGTTTCGGGATGATCTCCCGATTCTGGCGCTCGTCGATTCCGACACGCTCCTGGTTAACGACCGGCTCGCCGCGCACTATTGCCTCCCCCCGGTGAGTGGCTCGAATCTCCGGCCGGTGCCCCGCCCTGCCGGGTCGCCGCGCGGCGGCCTCCTCACGCAGGGAGCGATCCTGAAGGTCACGGCCAACGGCACCTCGACCTCGCCGGTGAAGCGCGGCGCGTGGGTGATGACGCGGCTGCTGGGTGAGCCGCCGCCACCGCCGCCGGAGAAGGTGCCGGCGGTCGAGCCCGACATTCGGGGGGCGACGAGCATCCGCGATCTCCTCGCTCGCCACACCGCCGACGCGACGTGCGCCGCCTGCCACCGGCGCTTCGATCCTGTCGGCTTCGCGCTCGAAGCCTTTGATGTCTGTGGTGGCGAGCGCGTGGCGTATCGGGGGCTCGCTCTCCCCGGTGAAGCGGCGGCCGATCTCGTCACCGGCATCGACCGGGCCGGGCACGATTACGCCTATCGGGTTGGGGCGACGATTCGTTCGTCGGGCTCCGTGGCCGACGGGACGCCGTTTGACGACATCCGGGGGCTGAAAAACCTGCTCGCCCGGCGGCCTCGGCAACTGGCCCGCAATCTCCTTGGGCTCCTCACGGCCTATGCCACCGGTGGTCCGCTGCGGTTCTCCGACCGGCGTCATATCGAGGCGATCCTCGATGCCGCCGAGACGGAAGGTTTTCGAGTCAGAGGGTTGCTGCGCCGGCTCGTCGTCAGCCCGATCTTCACAGCCGCCCCGGACCCGGAAGCATCGCCATGAGTCGCTTCGGAATTGGCTGCGGAAATGGCTTCGGGAATAAAAGGCTGTCGCGGCGGACGGTGCTCCGTGGGGCGGGGGTGGCGGTGGCCCTCCCCTGGCTCGAAGCCTTTCCAGCTCGGGGGCGGGGAAGCGAGGCAGGGCCGCCGCTGCGGGCCCTGTTTGTCATGAACAATCTCGGGGTCCTTCCGGGGCCGTTCTTTCCCAAGGAGACCGGCCGCGGCTACGCGCTCTCGCCGCTGCTCGAGCCGCTGGCAGCGCGGCGCGACGACGTCACGGTGATCAGCGGGCTCTCCCATCCGGGGGTCCGCGGGGGGCACTCGACGGAGAACTGTTTCCTCACTGGGGCGCGCGGGCCGACGCGCAGTGGCTTTCGCAACACCGTCTCACTCGATCAGTTGGCCGCCGACGCGATCGGCGCTCAGACCCGCTTCCCCTCGCTCAATCTCGGCGTCAACGTCGACAAGGCCAACCGCAGCCTCGCCTGGACGCGAGACGGGGCGCTCCTCCCCGCGGAGGACAAGCCGTCGCGCGTCTACGAGCGGTTGTTTGTCGCCGGCTCGCCGGAGCAGGTCGCCGCCCGCCGCCGCCACCTTGCCGCCCGGGGGAGCATCCTCGACGCGGTCGTCGACGAGGCCCGGAGTCTGGGGCGCGCCGTCGGCCCGGCCGATCGGCAGCGGCTCGACCGATTCACGACGAGTCTCCGCGAGGTGGAGGAGCGGCTCCATGCGGAAGGGGCCTGGGAAGATCGGCCGCGGCCTGCGCCACCTGAGCCGGCGCCGGTCGACGTTGCCGATCGGGCTCTCCCTTTCAAGGGCTATGCATCGATGCTGGCAATCGCGAGGCTGGCGCTCGAGACCGATTCGACGCGCCTTGTGACGCTTCTCGTCGACGCCTTTGCCACGCCACCGTTTCGGCTCGACGAAGGGGCGGGGCTCTCGGTCGACGACTACCACAATCTCTCCCACCACGGCCAGGATGCGAGCCGGGTAGCGCAGCTTCTCGAAGCCGATCGCCGGCAGATGACGCTCCTCGCGGGGCTGCTGGAGGCGCTGGCCGAGCGGCGCGAGGGAGATTCTCGGCTCCTCGACCGGACGATCGTGCTGTTCGGGTCGAACATGGGGGATGCCAACACCCACGACAACACGAACCTGCCGATTCTCGTGGCCGGCGGCGGCTTTCGTCACGGCAGTCACCTGGCCTTCAAGGCCGACGACAACGCGCCGCTGGCGAACCTTTTCGTGTCGATTCTCCAGCGCCTCGGGATCGAAGCCGACACCTTCGCCTCGAGCACCGGGACGCTGGCCGGGCTCGATTGACGCGAGGGCGGTGGGCCGGTTGCCGGCCCGCGGGATCAGAGATTACGATTCCGGGAGATACGGGGGGGCTGCTCCCCCGGAGCGTCTTCGGGAGGATCCGAGCGATGAGCGTGGCTGACAAGGACGATCAGGCCCCTGCCCTGGCTCTGCAGCGATTCGCGGGCGCCCGGCAGGAATTGCAGACTGGCGAAGAGCCCCGGGCGGTCGAGACGCGTTGGCGGCGGGTCTACGGCCGGCTCCGCGCGCGGGCCCGATCATTGATGGCGGGCGAGCGCGCAGGCCACACGCTCGATCCGACGGCGCTGGTCCATGAAACCTATCTGCGCGTCGCCGCGGATCGCTGTCGACCACGGTCGCCGGAGGAGTTGCTGGCAGCGTCGGCGGTCGTGATGCGGAGGATCCTCGTCGATGGGGCGCGGCGGCGGGGCCGGGTGAAGCGTGGCGGGCACCTCATCAGAATCGACATATCCCCCGATCGAATCGTCGACGCGATCGGATCGGAGCGAATCGTGGCCGTCGACCGGGCGCTCGATCGGCTCGATCGAGTCGATCCCGAAGCGGCCCATGTCGCCGTCCTGCGGCACTTCGGCGGGTTGACGGTCCCGGAGATGGCCCGTGTCCTCGGCGTCTCACCACGAACGGTCGACCGGCTGTGGGCCTTCGCCGTCTGTTGGCTCCGCCGCGAGCTCGACGAGTGACGATCGGTGCGGAGCGATTCGATGCGCGAGCGCGACCTGTTTCTCGAGGCGATCGAGCTGATAGACCCCGAGGCCCGGCGCCGATTTCTCGACCGCGCCTGCCGGGGCAACAAGGCGCTGCGGGACGGCATCGACCGGCTCCTCGCTTGGCATGAGCGAGGGGCGGGATGGCTCGAGGAGCCCTTGCCGGAGACGCTCTCGGCCGAGAGTTCTCGCGATGATCGCATCGAGGAGCCACTCCCAGCCGGGCCGGCCGACGGAGCGGACGGCATCGCGCTGCGGCCGGACGACTCCTCGGTGCTCGGGCGTGTGCAGATTCTCCAGGCCCTCCCCGAGACGTCGTTCGGTCGTGTCTATGCCGGCATCGTCGCCGATCGCGCGCTGCCAGTGATCGTCAAGACGCTCGATCCCCGTCAAGTCTCCGATCCCCAGGCCGCCGGTCGGTTTCTCGCCACGGCGCGGCGGCTGGCGACCGTTCAGCACGAGGGCTTGCCCGCCGTGGTCGCCGTAGGGGAGAGGCCGCTGCCGTGGATCGCGTTTGAAACGGTTGCCGTTGAGTCGCTTGCTGAGCGGGCGGCCCGGGGAGCGCTCCCGCCCATGGAGGTCGCCGTCAGGATCGGCATCAGCCTCGCTTCTGCCCTCGCCGCGCTCCACGTGGCGGGGCTCGTGCACCGCTGCCTCGGGCCCGATGTCGTCCTCCTCGGGGGCACCACGGGGGAGCGCGCGTGGCTTGCCGATGCTGGTCTGGCGCAGGCGATCACTCCCTGGAAAGCCGATCGGGATGGGCCACCGTCGAGGCTTGCCTTCCTTGCACCGGAGCAGGTGCAAGAGGCAGCCCTCGACCCGCTCGACCACCGCCCCGACCTTTTTTCCCTCGGGGCTCTCCTGGTGTTCCTTCTCACCGGGCGGTCACCGTTCGACTCGGGGTCCCGGGAAGGGGTGTTGAGACGCGTGGCCGATGCCGCGGCGCGGCCGGAGGTCCTCGCGATGCTCCCGGCGGCTCATGCGGAAATGGTCGGCGAGCTCCTGCGGGCCGATCCCGCCGAGCGCCCGTCCTCGGCTGAAGAGGTTGTCGCCCGGCTCGCTGGCTTGACCCGTGACTCGGTCGGCTCGATTCGGTGATGGTCGCGCGTGCCGTCAGGGACGCGGGGCATCAATCGGCTTGCCGCCACCTGACCCGCGGAGGCCGGCGAGCCTCCGGGCCTCGTTGATCTCGGCGTCGGTCCGCGACCAGACGCGGAGCGACGTGTCGTCGGAGGTGGTGACGAGGTCGTGGCCGTCGCTGGAGAGGGCGAGCCCCGTCACCGGCCCGGTGTGGCCGCGGAGGACGACGAGCTCCACGCCACTCGCGCTGTCCCAGAGGCGTGCGGTGCGGTCGGAGGATGCGGTGGCGATCCGGGTGCCGTCGGGGGTCGTGGCGAGGGCGCGGATCTCTGCGGAGTGGCCGTCGAGCGAGGTGACGTGCGTCGCGGTGGCGACATCCCACAGATCGAGTCCCCCGCGCATCGTGCCGGTGGCGAGGCGCTTGTCCCCCACGAATGCCAGCTGCGTGATTGCCGAGGTGCCGGCCTGGAGCGTGCCGGCGGGCGTGTCGCTTCCGGCTTCCCACAGGCGCGCCGTGCCATCGTCGGAGCCGGTGGCAAGGAGCTGGCTGTCGGGGGAGAAATCGAGCGTGCGGACAAGCGCGCCGTGACCGGTGAGCACGACCGCGGGCCCCTCCCCCGGCACGCTCCACACCCGGGCCGTGCCGTCACGCGACGCGGTCGCGAGGGACTGCCCGTCGGGGGCGAAGCGGACGACCACGATCGGGCCAGCGTGCCCCTCGAGGACGCGCTGGCAGCTGCCGTCGGCGGCGTTCCAGATCCGGGCCGTACCATCCTCGGAGGCGCTCGCCAGGAAGAGGCCATCGGGGGAAAAATCGAGCGTGGTGACGCGCTTCGCATGGCCGCGAAGCGTGTTGCGGAGCCGACCATCGCGGGCGTCGTGGAGGGTGATGAGGTCGTCGTCCCCCCCGAAGGCGATGGTCGATCCGTCGGGGCTGACCGCGGCGGAGCGAATCGGCTCGGGGCGCGGCGGGAATCGCAGAATCTCGGCGGCGGTCGAGGCGTCGCAGATCCGGGCCGAGCCGTCGCGCGACCAGGTCAAGAACCGCGACGTCCTGGGAAGGAAGATGGCGCCGTCGACCGTCGCGCCGGCTGCTTGGATGACGCGTGATCCATCGGGGGTGGAGGTGTCCCAGTGGAGCGTCATGCCGTCGTTGCCGGCCGAGAGAAGTGAGGCGCCGTCGGGGGCCCAGGCGAGCGAGTCGACCCGGTCGTCATGCCCTTCGAGCGTGCGCTCCGCGAACCCATCGGCGCTCCGCCACAGCCGGATCGTCCGATCGGCCGAGGCCGTCGCCAAGACGTGGCCGTCGGGCACGAAAGCGAGGGCTGTGATCGCTCCCCGGTGGCCGACGAGCGTGGCAATCGGACGGCCGCCGGCCGCCTCGTGGAGGACCGCGGTACCGTTTCGGGAAGCGGAGGCGAGGAGGCGGCTGTCGGGGCTGAAGGCCAGCGCGGTGAGCCGTCCGGAGGGGCCCTCACGGAGCGTGGTGGTCGTGCCCATGGCGACATCGACAAGTCGGAGTGCCTGCTCCGGACCGGGGGTGGCGAGCCAGCGGCCGTTGGGGCTGAAAGCGAGGATCGTGCCGCGGTTGGCGACCCCCTCGAAGGCGCTCAATTCGCGGAGGGCGAGCACTCCGGTGTCCGTTTGGATCTCGAAGAGCTTGCCGGTGCCGGCGGTGGAGAGCGTGGCCAGGATCCGGCCATCGGGGCTGAAGCCGATCGAGCTGATTCTCTTCCGATGGGCATTGAAAACCGTCGGAGCTTGCTCGAGCCGGCCTTCAGCGAGAGACACAAGCCGCACCGAGCCATCATCGCAGCCGATGGCGAGGTGTGTGCCGGTCCGGTCAACGGCGAGGTCGGTGAGTCCTGTGCCGAGATCGATCGTCCGGATGATGTCGCCGGTGGTGGCGTCGGCGATCTGCACGTGGCCGCGGCGGGAGGCGGCGACGAGTTTGGGGCCTGTGAAGTGGAGGCACTCGACCGGGCCGTCGAACCGTTGTCTGGCGACGAGCGACCCTTTGGCGGCGTGGAGGGAGAGTACGCCGTCTTCGGCGCCGGTGGCGAAGCGGTCGCCGGTCGGGCTCACGGCGAGGGCGACGACGTCGGCCGGCGTGGTGCCGCGGGTGGCAGCGACCGGCTGGATGACGCGGGGGCGCAGACAGAGGAGCTCAAGGGGGAGCTCCCGGCTGATGCCTGGGGCCGCGTCTGGGCTGACGAGGGCGGCGGTGTCGTGGAACAGCCTCTGGAGCGTGGAGACGGGGCCGGCGTCGGGAGCAGCGAGGCGGTGGAGATTCGCGACGTAGAGTTGGTGGCGGGCGTTGTCGGCCGCGGCGGTGGCCCGGGCGGCTTCGGCCGCCGAGCGGCGCGACTCTTCGCGGAGCATGGTGGCGGTCTCGGCTTCGGCGCGGAGGGCCCGGTCGGTCCGCAGTGAAAAGACGCCGATGCCGATGGTGGCGGCGACGAGGGCGGCGAGCGAGACGGCTGCGGCGATAGCCGCGGCGGCATGTTTCTTGGCGAGATAGGCCAGCGCGTCGCGGAGGCCGGGCGTGGCGGGGGCGATCGGCTCGCCGGCGAGGCATCGCCGCAGGTCTTCGGCGAGATCGAGGGCGCTGGAGTAGCGGCGGTTGCGATCCTTGGCGAGGCATTTGGCGACGATCGCACACACCGGCTGATCGATGCCGCGATCGAGGCGCGGGAGGGGCATGGGGGGCTCGTCACGGACCTTGATCGCGTAGTTGAAGAGGGGGCCGAGGAGGAAGCCGTGGGGGGGCTTGCCGGTGAGCAGCTCTTGGAGGACGGCACCGAGGGCGTAAACATCGGCCCGGAGATCGACGCCGGCGGGGTCGGGATCGAACTGTTCGGGGCTCATGTACTGCCAGGTGCCGACGAACTGGCCGACGACGGTGCCGGCCGATTGGAGCGCGGCGGCGGAGTCGAGGCCGCGGGCCCAGCCGTAGTCGATGATTCTCGGCTTCCCGTCGGGGCCGACGAGGATATTTCCCGGTTTGATGTCGCGATGGAGGACGCCGTGGCGGTGGCCGTAGCCGATCGCCTCAGCGGCCTGGCGGACGAGCTCGAGCCGGTCGCGGACGGGGAGCTGGAGGTCGCCGGCGTATTTCGTGATCGGCTTCGCGGCGGGAATGATCTCCATCACGATGCAGGGGATCCCGACGCCGTTTCGCTCGAGCCGCGCGAGCCGGTGAACGCGGGCGATGCCGGGGTGGTCGAGCCGGGCGAGGAGCTCGGCCTCGTATTCGAACCGGCGGACGAGGCCGGGCGAGGCCTTGTCGGGGTGCATGACCTTGACGGCGACGACGGCAGGCTCCCCCGCTTGCCGCCCTTCATAGACGCTCGCAAACCCCCCTTCCCCGAGCTTCCGCACGAGCCGGATCCCGTCGACGACCGTGCCGAGGAGCGGGGCGGGGGTGTCGGAGAGCGTCGAGCCATCAGGGGCGTAGGGATCTGCCATTGAATCATCCTCGTTCCGCGGAACCGAAGTGCTCGACCGCTTCTGACGTCATCGCAAGCTTAGCGTGCCCCGATTGACGGAAACGCCCAATCGCCGATCACTTTCAGGCGTTCTTTCTCGGCGTAAGGGGTTCTTGGCCAGGGGGTTGCGTCGGATCGATGGCCCTTGGCGTGAAATCGAAAGAAACGGCGCCTCTAAACCAATGCGGGAGGATTGTTGAGGCATGGAGTTCCTGCGAAGAGCGAGAAATGAGCGATGAGAGATCCGTTTCAACTCGACACAACGTGGGACAGCACGGAGTCTGCGGACGCAAAGAAGGTGCGGCTGTCAAGAAGGTCCATAGCGTCGCGATTGGCGATCGGGACTGCTGCGGTATGCGGAGCGACCTCTGTGCGAATGATTGGTGGGCCCATGACCAACGCGACGCGATTCAATCGTCGCCCGACGATGGGTCGGTGATCGACATCCACAGCCATTGAGCGGTGCCGGACGCGACCCACGCCTGTCGGGAAACTGCGAACTGGGGCGCGGTCTGCGCAGACGCGAGAAAAACGCCAACAAATCGCGTGCGGGGCGATTCGAGAAACCCGCTCCGTACGCCCGGGCCGTTCCTCCCGAGGCTCAACAGTCGTTCATCAGCCGGAAGACCGTTGCGGTAGTGTCATTGACCAGGATATCCTTAGGTAATCCTTCTACCAAAGAAAAATTACAACATGATCAAGGATAAGAAACACCCTCGTATGAGATTTGGCGACGATGGTGCAATTGAAATAGATGGAATTCCTTACGGCGATCCTCACTGACGACTTGGAGATTATTAGGAGGCACCTCGAAAGGTGAGGGCGACCTAGCCCTGTATGGAGCAAGAGCTCGTCTGTCTGAGTCTGACAGGGCCTGATTCTTTGCCCTCCCTTTGAGGCAAGCTACATCTGTCGAAAAAGCCGACTAAAAAGCTACTCTGCTTTAATAAATCTATCTTATGATAAAGAAGAAGGATATATGGTAACTCATGAAGGAAATAGAGGAAGGGCGAGAGTGACGGGCGATCTACGAAAGGATTTAGGATTCATCCCTCCAGAGGCAACGATCCCACAAATTTTGACCGAGATGGCGACTCACGATTTTACGCGGTTGCGAGAGCTCGAAGGTTCGGGATTAATCGACTCGCCCCGGGCGATAGCCACCATTGCAGTAAGCGAAAGCGAGAGCCTAATAGCGACCCTTGCCCTCTGCGATCCATCGAGCGGAGCGACCCTTCTATACGGCGGTATCTGCTGTGGAAATTTCAATCAGTTTCTCCACTCTAAAGGTGCTCTTAGCGATACGATGGAGCTAAGTATTTCACATGACGATGATCACCTAGGTCCAGTGCTGTCAGATGACAGTAGAAAACTTCTTGCATACGCTTGCCTAAAAGCTCTGGATGCCCGGAAGCCTTCTTGCGAGACCAACCGATGGGCTCTCAATCAATACGACCAGGTGGCAAAGAGTTTTACGCGCTACCTCGGTGGAATCGGACTTTTGTTGCCGCTGGAATCGCTTGAGCCCGAGATTGAACGCCAGTTTCCGGCTTTTATCATTCACCGTAACAACCTTAACGAGATCCGTCGTGCAATGCTTAGCAACAGCATCCCTGATGAAGGTTTTTTTGCAAACACTGATCCTACGGTCGAAAACTACATCAAGGCAGCCTACTCATGCTCAACCCCGTACGGCTCCCCTCTTCGGAAAAGGGGGCTCGCGTTTCTCGGCACTATCGACCCCCCTTTACGGGCTTTCTTCGAAAAATCGATGTTAGTAAACTATTCAGAAGACCCAATTATTCCGTAAGAAGGGGCATGGCGAGGGGCGGAGATGTGCTCATTCCGCCCCTCTGCATCCCCTCACAGATACCGCTCATCGACCATTTCGATGCAATCGTTCGCTTCAGCAAAATAAAATGGGCGTAACTCGCAGATCTCGCCCGACGCGGGCGGCGTAACGGTCGTTTATGGCGTGTTTTGCAGACCGCGAGCTTCTGTATGCATGCCGTGACAGCAGGCAGAAAAGTGTTGGGTGAGGTGGACCCCATTCTTTTGACAGATTTGGGCCTTGGATAAGGTGGAGTTGGGATGGTGGCCCGCGAGACCCAATCCAAGGGTCTCGCGCGGCCACGAATCAGTTCACGGTATGGGTGCCGTTTGGTGTAGCTTCGTTCTGGGTCCGTCACAACGGAGATTTGTGTGCGAACGCGTCTGTCGCGTCAGCCGCCTGCATAGACCTCTGCCAGCTTTTAGTAGCCGAGAGCGTGGTGGATTCGCTCGTTGCGGTAGTAGTCGAAGGACCTCCGCAGATACTTATCCGCTTCCCAGCCGTCGGCGTAGTCGCGTAGGTAGACCTTCTCGTACTTGACCGACCGCCACAGCCGCTCGACGGGGCGGGCGAAGACAAGGAGGCCGTTGTCGCTACTCATCTAAGCGGTAGTCTCCAGTGCCGTGACGGTTGCATGCGGAGAAGAATCGCGCCGGCCCGTGCAGGTCTCGGTTGAGAGGTTAGCCCATGAAAACGTTCGATGCGGTGCTGCGGATAGTGAGAATCCTGGCTACGGCCCACACCGACGCCGGATCCCAGTGGCAGAGCATGAGGCTGAAGTTCGACGTGGGGGTCGCTTTGGCACGAGGCGAGCCTGCTTGGCTGGCACGTGGGTGGCAGGGGTGTACCGTCACCGACTCGACCCATCATGTCGACGTCGTCGAGGTCATCCGGTACCGTCATCCGGTCGATTTCTCGGAAGGGGGCATGTTCGTCATGATCGGGATTCCGAGGGCCTCGCTCGCCGGGGCGGATGCTGGTGTCGCTGCATTGATGGCCACTTTTCCCCCGGAACAAGGCCACGAAGTGATGCAGCCCGAATGACGTCTTTCCGAATTGTCGGCGGCCGGTCCGGGATCACAGGCGGGAGAACGATACTCAACCCTCCTCCCCGCTCCACGCTCGCCTGGAAGCCCCGATCACCTTCAGAAAACGGCTGATTTTGGCCTCCAGTGGGCGCTCGTCACGGTTCCAAACCTCGTTTTCCCCGCCGAAGAAAAAGGGGGGGAGCGCTCCGAGGTGGGTGGCGTGGATTTACGGGAGATGGCGCTTCAACCGGTGGGAGGTCTGGATCGCGAAACGGTGCGACAGCAGGCTGAAGACTCGTGGGCGGATGTCTTCACCCCAAAACACTCCCGATGCCACCGAGGATTGTGGGGATGACAACAAGCGAATGTGACGATCTCCGGCTCGGCGCAGGGTTCGTCGGACAAGTTCTTGCCGACCGGTATCGAATTGTCGCCGCTATGGAACAGGGCGGCATGGGGGTGATCTACAGGGCGTGGGATTTGCACGCCTCGCGCTATAACGTGGTGAAAATCCCGAAGGAAAACGTATCTGCCGAGCGGTTTGCCAGAGAAATGGCGATGCTCGGCAGAATCGATCACGCCCATGTCGTTCCGATCCTTGCCAGTGGCGAGCATCGAGGGGTGCCCTATGCCGTGATGCCCTATCTCGCCGGGGGGGACCTCTCGAAGCGACGTCCGCAAGTACGGGGGAAACGTGTTCCGGCACCGGCTTCATTCTTGCGGTCGTGGCTGCCGCCGATCGCTGGCGCACTTGACCACATCCACGGTCAGGGATTCATTCATCGCGATGTAAAGCCGTCAAACATTCTCTTCGACGGCCGTGCGACGCCTTTCCTCGCTGACTTTGGTGTAGCCAAGATTCTGCGCGAAGCACGTCGGGACGGGGATGAATCGACGATCACCGATAAGCGGGCGATGCTGGGCACACCCGACTACATTTGTCCCCATCTGATCTGCACGGGAGGATCCCCCGATCCGCGGTGCGATCAGTACAGCCTGGCCGTCGTGGTCTACGAGTTACTCGCCGCCCGCAAGCCGACCACCGGCCGCAATGACAACCTGAAACTGTACGCGGCCTGGAGTCATGACCCTCCGTCACTCGGAGGACTGCGGCCCGAACTTCCAGCCTCACTTTGCGAGGCAGTACACCGGGCCCTCGCCAAGCGTCCGGAAGAGCGATTCGACACGTGCGGAGACCTCGCCGCGTGTATCCTCGCCGACGTACCGAATCGCGCCGTGCCGCTGAAGATCCGTCTCGTCTGTCCTGGATGTGGAATCCTCCTCGTTGTGGAGGAGACACAGCTGCATACACCCTGCCGCTGCCCGAGTTGCCGCCACATGATGGATGTGACCGGGGAACCGACACTCGTCCTCCGATCGGACGTCGAACCCTCTGCGGTGGCGCCCACTCCCGCGAATGTTACGACCCTTGCTCCGGCGTCCTTAGCCGGCGCGTTCACGCAGTGGGGACGTGACTGGGGCGTGGGATCGAGAAGACGCATTGTGACGATAGCGGCGACCGTCGCCTGTCCACTTGCCATCGCCACGATGGTTCTCCGTCGGGGAGACGTCGCGCCGCTCGACCCGCCCGTCGAGACCGTCGCGGGGGAGCTAGGGTCGAACGCCGAGGTCAAGACGTCGGAAGTGATCGCTGAATCCGAGGCCGAGCCGTTAACGTCTGGGGAGTGGATAGCCCATTCGAGCGAAGACGCGCTGGAGGCACTGCCCGGGATCGACACCCCGGACTTAGTCCTGGAAGCAGACCATCTTTATTTCCTGGGGAGCGACGTCCCGGTCATCGTGCCCCCGCCCGTGGACCAGTTGGCGAATGATCAAGGCGCTCGCGGAGGCGGAGCAGATCACGTGTCGTTCGCGGAGGAGCTGAAAAAAGCGTGTGAGAGCTACGAGAACGCACGTAAAACCTATGATGACAATTTCAATAAAGTCCTCTTGAAAATGGGTGAGTTGAAGCCACAGCAGGACGCCCTGAATAATATAGAAAACACGTTGCGAGCACTGGAGCAGGAGATCAAGAATCGCAACAATGAGATTAATGCGGATTGGATTACCTACAAGGTCGATCGCCAAGATCTTAGAAAAGAGCGGGACAATGCGCGTCAAAATCACTTCGCATTGACGGACAGTCGTAATACCCAACTTGAAAAAATGAACGTAATCCAGCGGGAGATCGACTCCGACACGCCTGCTGAGGAGCGGGCTTGTATCGACACGTTTAGCAGCCTGGAAAAGATTCTGAATCTGACCGGCTGTTTCTCGCGCGGTGCGCGGACGGCCCCTTCCATGCGGGTGGTGGCAGCATCGATTGATCAGGCATCGCGCTCGACCCCATGGAAAGAACAGTTCGTTCTTGAGGAGCCGTCGGTACAGAATGCGCAAGACTACTCTTGGACGTGCTTGCCGTACCCCTCGATTCTTTTCATGGCCAAAACGCACCTCGACATTCTCGAGGGAGATGCGGATTCGGCCACCTTGCGCCTGAAGCAGGTGCTGCGCGCAACAAAGTGGGCCGAGATCGAATTGTCTAGGGTTCATTTTAAGCTGCCGGGTAATCGGCGGGTCGAGCTCGTGTGGCCCGTTCGTTGTACCGGTGCGTATGCTGCCTATCTCCTCGAAATGGGGGCGGGTGATCGAGGTGTCCGAAAGTTACCGGTCGGTGCGCAACGGCAGGGCAGAGCGAACGAGATCCGGCAAATGGTTAGGCTCGTCAAGGACGAGCGGATCAATCATCCGCTTGCCGATGCCATGGAAGCGCTCTGTGAACTGGTGGAGCGGGACATGAACGGTGCGGCAAAAGCGTTCAAAGCATTCGGGCAAGAGTTGGGGAAGAAACCGCCAGGGCGCCGCAGGGATCAGGAGCCTTGGCCGAATCCAGTGGTTGGGGACGCTCTGGAACAAGCTCTGGTTGGAGAGTCCGCTTGGTTTTTCGCCGCTGCTCCGGCGGCTTGGCAGGATTTGGCCGAGGCGGAGAGACTCGTCGCGGTCCTTCTTCCGGACCACGAAGCGACGTCTTGGCTGGGGTGGCGCGCGAAAGCCGCGATCGCCGCGGAAAAAGGTGATTGGGAAACCGCGATCCATGCCATCGATCGAGCGAGAGACCATGGACCGCTGCTCTTTACTGCCGAGCTTGACCGTCAACGGCAGGCGTATCTCGAGGAGCGCACGTTTCGAATCGAACTGCCCCGCCGCGGTAGATGACCCGCCGCGGGTGCGTTGGGGTCGGATTCAGGGGAGGATCCCGATTGCCGAGACCGTTTCCTGCAGCGCCCGGAGCATCGCTCCGGCGTCTTCGAAGCGGTCGTCCGGTGACTTGGCAAGCGCGCGGGTCACCCACGCCACAAGCTTCGGCGGGAGGTCGCCGCGGACGTCACCGATCGGGATCATCGGCCCTTCCAGGATCTCTCGGAACTGCTTCTGGATGGGTGCACCGGGGGTGAGCGGTCGCGGTAGCGTGTTGGTCAGGCACTCGTAGACGATCGCTCCCAAGCTCCAGACATCACTGCGGGGGGTTGCACGGTGGAAATTTTCAGTCTGTTCAGCGGGCATGTAATCGAAACTTCCTCCGATGTCTGTGGCGTTCGTGAGCGTTGAGTGGTCGTCGCCGTCGTCCCTGGCGAGACCAAAGTCCGCGATCCTGGCGCGGAACCTCCCACCACGAGACGACTCGAGGAGAATGTTTGCTGGCTTGAGATCGCGGTGAACGATTCCCCGTGCGTGTGCATACGCCATTCCGGAAAGAAGCATGTCAGCAAGGCGCACGGCACGGCTGGGCGTGAGCGGGCCGGCTCCTCGAAGGCGCTCGGCGAGGTTGCCGGCATCGCAGAAAGGCGTCACGACCCAGGGAACCCCATCGGTCACCCCGGAGTCAAGGTACGAGATGACGTTCGGGTGATTGAGGCTGCGAAGGATCGACGTCTCCCTGTTCCAGCGGCGGCGTGCCGGATCGGTGACGGCTGTTGTCCGGGAGAGGAATTTCATCGCGACAGGCGTGCCGCGGTCTTCGGTCGGGGAGGCTCGAAAGACAAGACCGCTGCTCCCCTTGCCAATCCGCTCGTTGAGCCGATAGCCGTCGACGTCAAAGGGTAGCTGACCGTCGAAAAGAAGCTTCAGGAATCGCTCTCGGTTCAGCCAGCGGGGCCTGATCCCGAGAATCGCCGGAGCCGAGCGCTCGAGCGGATCGGGGGTGTCGGTCGGCACCTTGAACATGGCCCTGACCAATTCGCCAGTCTCGGGTTCTTCTTCGCACAGGACCTCAAGGACGCGTGCGCGGAGAGCCTCGTCGTCGATCAATTCCATCGCCCCGTAGATCACTCTTGGATTCATCGTCAGCCAAGCCCGGGAAAGGACGGATTTCGGGGAGAGGAATGATTGGTCGTCGTGCGGTGGCTCCAGCCGCCGTCAGACCCGGTTGAGCCACTCACGGTCGTCCTCGGCGAGGAAGACGATCAGCAATTTCTTCGCGTGGTCCAAACCGCGTTTGGCGGTTGACTCCGAGACTCCCATCTCCTCCGCGGCTTCCGCATGCGTGAAGTCGGCGAAAAACCGCAGGGTGACGAGCATCGCCCCCGTCTTGTCGACGCGTTCGAGTTTGTGGAGTGCTTCATTGATCGCGAGCACCTCGTCGCTTGGGGTGGGCGCAGCAACGTCGATGTCCGCTGTGAGCTGCTCTCGTCGGTTGTTCCCCCCTCTCTTGATGCAGGTTGATTTTCGGGCATGATCGACGAGCACCTGTCGCATGGCGTGCGCCATCGCTCCAAAAAAGTGGCCTCGGGACACCCACTCCTGTTGGCGACCAAGGCTTCCGAGCTTGAGCCAAGCCTCGTTGAGGAGTGCGGTGGGCTGAAGCGTATGACCGATCCGCTCGCCTGCCATGAGCCGTTGGGCGAAGCTCCGGAGTTCGACGTTGTAAATCTCGATGAGTTTTGACGTGACGAGGGAAACAGCATCGTGCCCATCGTCCGTCGTATCATCACCCTGCTCTGTTGTGCCGGTCATACAGCCGACTCCCGTTTGCGTGGTATTTGCGGGTCAAGCGTGCCGCGGAGGGTCGATATTGTATCGTAGTGTGGCCAGGTGGGGTGCCTTATCGATCTGCTAGACCGTTCGTCACTCCTCACTCCTGGCGTCACTGGGGTGTGTCTCACGTTTCAGGGAGGGAAGGTCGGGCCTTCGCGGCGGATCGTCACCATGGTGTCCTGGCGAAAGAATCGATTTGGCGTGAATCGGCAGCAGAGAGCGCTTCCTCTATCGTGGGGCGTTGTCAATTGCTGCGTCGTCGTCGATCGACCTGTCGATACGGTGCTGGGATTGGATTCCATCTTGGCGGGGAGCTGCCGGGAGTCGGATCCGACATCAATTCCGACCGACGGCCGCGGGCGTGTTCATGACGCTCCGGATCGAATCATGACTTTGGGACATCCGCGTGGCGAAATCAGTGTCGCTCGGATCAGATTCGCGCTTCGGATCGCCGCGTTTTCGGACGGGTTGATCCAGACGTCGGCCAACTCCGCGACCGCTGTCATGCCTCGCTCTCGTAATCGCTTGGCGGAAGTTCGATGCCAAGAATCAGTCTCCATCTCCCTGCCTCCTGGCCCTCGACGCTCATGGGGACTAAGCAGGTGTCTCCCCTCTCGTTGGAAGAAAGGGCGTGTCGATTCAGTCCAGGCCTTCCCCGATGCCGTCGTTGGGGGCGAATAGCCCACGGAGAACCTCGGGGTCGATCGACCGATCGAGGCATCGGGCGGACCCGTCGGCAACCGTGACGTTTACCGTGCGGTAGTGCCCCGCCCCGAGGTTGAGATCATCGGCCAGGGGGCCCCAGGTCCACGGTGCCGCGTACTCCGAAGGGATTTCCGCGGTGAGCAGCGTGCGGGAGAGGCCATCGGTGATTGACGCCAGGCGGACACTGGGAAGACGGTGGTTGAATCCGTGGTGCGTGATCGCCCGCTCCTCGCTCGGTCTCGATCGACCGCTCGGGCAGAGGAATGTCGGGACGTCGACCTTCGCCGCCGGCATGAGATCCCATGCCACATCCCGATCGGCCGGGGAACTCGGCGGCAGCAGCGCCGGATCGAGCCGCCGGACCATATCCACGGTCCAGGGCACCGGTTGATTGGCAGGCAGGCGACCGCGTTCGGCGGTGAATGCATGCAGCGCGAGGCCGATCTGGCGGGCGTTGTTACGGCAGTGGGTGATCCGGGCGCTTTCCCGGATCGCCATCACGGCGGGCAGCAACAGCCCGAGGGCGATTCCGATGATTGCCATGCAGACCAGGAGCTCGACGAGCGTGAAGGCCGATTGTCGGGTGGGACGGGCCATCGGAGTGTCTCCCTTGGATTCGATCGGCTCGGGCCCCGCGGCATGGTGCCACGAGGGCTGAGGGCGTGTCGGCAGCCGGACGGGCAGCCCATCTCGGGCTGCCCGTCCGCTGCTGTCGCATTCGTCACGGCCGCGTGCCAATTGGCAGGCGACGGGACACCGTCTTCCCCTTCTGCCCCACCGCCACCACGACGTTGTCGACGTTGGGGTCCAGCGACACGTTCTGCGGAACAACGATCGGGAGCGGGAGTGATCCCGCGAAGATCGTCTTCAGCGAGCCGGTGGGAGGCGTGTACGTCACGCTGACCTGCGCCACCCCGCTCCCAAGAACCTGGGTCACCACCGTCTCACCGCGCCGTGCTCGATCGGTGCGCCCCTGAACCGCCATCGTCCCGGCCCCCGGGACCTGGATGCGTTCGCCGGTCGGTGCGTTCACGAAGCGTCCACCAGCCGCCGCGTTGGTGATCTCGAACACACCGGTGCTGTGCTTGACGAAAAACCGAATCTGCTGCGCTTCCGCCGATGCGCCAGTCGTGACTCCGAGTGCCGTCAGGACGAACGCCAGAAGGAATCCATGCCGAGAAATCATGATCACATCCTCGTGAAGGTTCATCAGTCGATCGTCCGGCAGACGTTGCCGGACGCATCCGCTTCCACAAGAACGTGCGACAGATCCCGACCAATCGGCTCAATCCTTTCCCAAAAAAATGTTTCCCGATCCGGGTGCCTTGCGCCCGCGCGTCGTGATCGCGATGCCTCCTTGATCGGGCAGCAAGGCCGGGGACACCGCGCGAGGCGTAGACGAGGGGCCCACGATCACCGGGCGTGATCCTCGTAAGCCGCCGGCACTGCGGCCGCGGCCCTCGTCGATTCGTCCTTGGATCCGGCCGAGTGCCCACGGCGCCGTTGGGGGATAACGCCTTGAGCCATCACCTCGCCGTGCGCGGAGGCGGGTCGACAAGGTCCCGCTTGTGCCCCTGCTTCGGTCACCGGGGCCCGGGGCAGCCCTGTCGGGCTCGAGGGCAGGCGTTGTGGAAGCAGGGGTCACGACGCTTCGACGCCATCGGCCCGAGGCCGCTCGGAGAAGGTGAGAAGCACGCCCGGGCGGGGGCCGGACGTCTGTGCTCGAAAGACGTCGGATCGATGCCGGCCGGGGGATCTCGCGCCGAATCGGTCGAGCGATCGAAACGGCAGCGGGACGCGCAGCCGGCAGCCGGCTGCCCGTCCCGCGCACATCAGAAATCAGTGCCTTGATCCGATCGGGAAGCGGCGCGAGACCGTCTTTCCACCCTGTGTCACCGCCACGGTGAATCCGTCGAACGCGGACCTCGGCGACAGGCTTTGAGGAACGACGAACGGTAGGGGAACTGCTGCCGCTAACAGCGTTCTGGGAAGTCCGTTCGCCGCCGCGTAGGTGACGCTGACCTGGGCCAATCCGCTCCCACGGACCTGGGTCACGACCGTTTCGCCGTTCGACGACCGATCGGTGCGACCGACGACCGCCATGGCACCGACACCGGGGACCTGGATGGTCTCCCCGGTGGGCGCGAGGACGAAGCGCCCGCCGGTCGCACCGGCGGTGATCTCGAACAAACCCGTGCTCCGGCGAACGAAGAATCGAACTTGCTGGGCTTCCGCCGCAGTGTCCGTCAGAGCCGCGGGCACCGTCAGCAGAATCGCGATGAGGAATCGGTGTCGGAAATCCATGATCGCATCCTCATGAAGAGGTGTCGGTGGACCGCTCGGCATGCATTGCCGAGTGGATATGTCTCCACGAGACCATGCGGCAAATCCCGGCCAACCGTGTCAGGCCGGCTCTCCTGGGACGGTTCCCGCAGCGAGTGAGTCGTTTGGGCGGTCCCCTCCAGCTCGCCGGTCGATGCCAGCGACCGGTCCTTTTGCCAAGGTGATCCCTTCGGGGCGTTCGCTTCCAAGCCCCGGGGCGATCCGTATTCCGCCGTGCCACGGGTGTTGAGCGCGCAGCGACCAAGAGTCGCTCGCGAGGATGAAGTGGGTCACCGCAATCCGATTTCTTCTTGGTGGGTCATCGCGGGCTTTCCTTTCTTGGTGAGTGAGCACTTCCAAGAAAGCCTCGATGGCCTACCGGAACGTGTCAATGACGTTGAGACACCTGCATGACGAAATGAGTGTCGTGCGGGAGCTGTATCGCGCGTAGGATCGCCACGTTTTCCGGGGGGGTGATCCAGACTTCGGCCTCAGGCCTCGAGGGCTTCGGGATGCCGCGGACGAATCGTTCCGGATGCAGTGCGGAGGCCTCTTCGAGGATCACTCGTCGCTGATCGAGGATCACAAACACACCGCCGCTCGCGGTGGCGGCCATGTGTCGCTAGCCCCCCTCACAGCCCAAACGCCTTGCGCAGAACTTCGAGCGACTGCTTTCCCCGCTCGGCGGCGACCACGACATTGAGGCGGACTTCGCTCGTGCTCACGAGATCGACGTTCACCCCCGCGTCGCCCAGCGGTGCGAAGAGACGGTCGGCCACGCCGGCGTGGCTGCGGATTCCCACCCCCGTGATCGAGAGCTTGGCGACATGTGGCACGTCGGCCACGTTCGCCCCACGGGCCTTGGCGATCTTCCCTGCCACCTCGATCGCCCGTTCGCGATCGACCGACGGTACCGTGAACGACAGCTCCGCCCGGCCGCCGCGCGGATGACTCTGGACGATCATGTCGACAAACAATTTCTGCCGGCCGATCTCCTCGAAAACGTCCGCGGCGACCCCCGGCGTGTCAGGAAGATCGGTGAACGTGACCAGTGCCTGCGAGGAATCGAGCTGGCAGTCTTCGACCGCCAGATCCTCCATCCCCTCGAGGCGCCGGACGACGTCGAGCGGGCTCGACTTCGTCGGCGGCGCGGCGGTGCCAGCCGACTCGGCCGTGTCGACCTCCGGCTTCTCGAGGCCGAAGGCGGCATGGGCGGCCTTCACCGCCTTGGTGGCGTCGGCCCGGTCGATGAGAACGGAAATCTTGATCTCGCTGGTGGTGATCATGCGGACGTTGATCCCCTCGCGCGACAGCGCCAGGAACATTCTTCCTGCCACCCCCTCCTCGCGCGCCATGCCGACGCCCACGACCGACACCTTCGCCATTGAATCGTCGTGCGATACGCCCGTGGCGCCGAGTTTCTTGGCGACGGCCCGGGTGACGTCGAGCGCCTGGGCGAGATCGTCGGCCGGGACGGTAAAGGAGATGTCGGCGAGTCCCTGCTGGGCGAGATTCTGCACGATCATGTCGACGGCGATCCCCGAGGAGGCCAGCGGCGAGAACAGCTTGTGGTTGCTCCCCGGCTGATCGGGCACCCCTTCGAGCGTGATCCGGGCCTCGTCCTTGGCTAGCGCTACGCCACTGACGGGACGGGACGTGGCCCGGTCGGCAGCGACGATGAGCGTGCCCGGGACATCCTTGAAGCTCGAGCGGACGAGCACCGGCACGCCGAACTTCTTGGCAAACTCGATCGACCGCGGGTGCATCACGCCGGCGCCGAGGCTCGCCAGCTCGAGCATCTCGTCGTAGCTGATCGAAGGGAGGCGCCGGGCGGCGGGAAGGATCCGCGGATCGGTCGTGTAGACGCCGTCGACGTCGGTGTAGATCTCGCAGACGTCGGCGCGCAGCACCGCGGCAAGCGCCACGGCGGTGGTGTCGGAGCCGCCGCGGCCGAGCGTCGTGATGTTGCCATGCTGGTCGATCCCCTGGAAGCCGGCGGCGATCACGATCCGGCCGTCGTCGAGGAGCTTCATGATGTGGTCGGTGGAGATCGACTTGATCCGGGCCTTCGTGTGGGTGCTGTCGGTGCGGATGCCGATCTGAGCGCCGGTCAGGCTCACCGCCTCCTCGCCGAGCGATTGGATCGCCATCGCAAACAGGGCCACGCTCACCTGCTCGCCGGTGGAGAGAAGCATGTCCATCTCGCGGGCGCTGGGGCGCTCGGTGATCTGCTTGGCGAGATCGACAAGGACGTCGGTCTGGTGCCCCATGGCACTGACCACGACGACGACCTTGTCGCCGCCCTTGTGCCGGGCCACCGCTTTGCGGGCCGCCGCCACGATCTTCTGCGCGTCGGCGACGCTCGTTCCGCCGAACTTCTGGACCACCAGGGCCATCGTCTCACCGCTCCTTTACATTGATCGCGATGAAAAAGGTGGCAGGCACCATTTTCTCAAACTGGGCTCGTGTTGCCGGAGGACCGAAACAGGAAAATGGTGCCTGCCACCTTTTTCCAGACTCATGCGCTCACCGCGCTCTGTCGAGAAACCGTTCCATCAACGTCCACCCCGGCTCGATCCGCGCTGCCGGATCGCGGGCGACTGCCGCGGCCGCGGCGACCTCGTCGTACGTCCCCCCGGCCCCCTCGATGCCGCTGCCGGCGAGTAGATAAGGGACGGCACCGCGGGAGTGGGTCTTCGTGGCGAGGAACGTGGGATGATCGGGGCAGACGAGCATTCGCCACGCCGGCAGCGTCGCCAGATGGGCCGCGATCGGCGCCACGACGAGCTCGTCGATCCGCTCGATCGCTCGCACCTTCTCGACGGCGTTGCCCTCGTGGCTCGCCTCGTCGGGGGCCTCGACATGGACGCAGACGAGATCGGCGTGAGCGAGCTCCGCGATCGCCGCCCGCCCCTTGGCGGCGTAGTCGGTGTCGAGATAGCCGGTCGCCCCCGGCACCTCGAGTCGCTTCCAGCCGGCCAGTGCCGCCAGGCCCCGCAGCAGATCGACCGCCGTGATCATCGTCGAGAGCGTTCCGAAGCCCGTGGCAGCATATTTCGTGGCAAACGGCTCCATCCGCGGCGCCCGCCCCGCGCCCCACAGCCAGACGTTTGTGGCGGGGCGCTGGCCGGCAGCGATCCGGGCAACGTTGACCGGATGCCCGGCGAGCCAGCGGGCGCTGGCTGCCATGAGGTCTGTCAGGAGGTGGCTGCCGGTGCCGCGCGGGAAGGCGTCGAAGATCGGCTGATCGACGAGATCGTGGGGGGGCGTCGCCCGGAGGTCGGAGCCGAGTGGTGCTTGGGTCCCGGCGGCGCCACGGGAGAGAAGGAGATTGCGGTAGCTGACGCCGGGGGTGAACTGCCAGCCGGCGAGGTCGGGGAAGTCGGCGGCGAGGCCCTCCTGGCAGGCCGCCAGAAGCGCTGTCGCTTCTTCGGTCGAGACATGCCCGGCGGTGAAATCCTCCATCACGCCGGCGGTGATGGTGACGAGGTTACAGCGCACGGCCCAGTCATCGGGCCCCAGTTCGATCCCCTTGGCGGCTGCCTCGAGCGGCGCCCGGCCGGTGAAGAAGCGGAGCGGGTCGTAGCCGAGGAGGCTCATGCAGGCCACCTCGGAGCCGGGGGGAAGGCTGTCGGGAACGTGGTTGGTGAGCCCGACTTGCCCGCGCGCGGCGAGGGTGTCGAGGGCCGGCGTGCGCGCGGCCTGGAACGGCGTCAGCCTTCCGAGCGAGGCCTGAGGGGCGTCGGCGGCGCCGTCGGGAATCACGATCACGTACTTCATCCGCACTGGTTCCCCGCGGGGTGGTGGGCTGTATGTAATGGCTGGGCGGTTCATTCGTCGAGCACCCCCAGGCAGACGCTCTTCGCCCGGACGACATCGCAGCGGTCGATGGAAAGGAGGGCCTCGTGGACGGCGCTCGACGGGCATGAGTGCGTCATGATCACCAGCGCCACGTCCGGGGGGACGGTTGCGGTGGGGGCGTCGCCGGTGGCGATCGGATCGTGCTGGATCACCGACGCGATCGAGATTCCGTGGTCGCCGAGGATCCCGGTGATCCGCGCCAGGACGCCGGGGCGGTCGGTGACGACGATGCGCAGGAAGTGGCGCTCGCTGACATCGACGCCGGCGAGCTTCGCTGCCGGAGTGTCGGCGGAGAGCAGCCCGGTCGTGCGGAAGGTGATCGCCGTCCGCCCGACGACCGTGTCGATGATGTCGGCGACGACGGCCGAGGCGGTCGGCATCTGCCCCGCCCCGAGGCCGTGGAAGAACATCCGCCCGACGGCGTCGCCGACGATGCTGACGGCGTTGTAGGCGCCGCGGGTTTCGGCCAAGGGCGTGCCGATCTTCACCAGCGCCGGGGCGACGCGCATCGCCAGCCGGCCGTTGCTGCGCCGGGCCACCGCCACGAGGCGGATCCGGTAGCCGAGCTCGGCGGCGTAGCGGATGAGGTCGATGTCGACGGTGTCGATGCCGGTTCGCGGGATCTCCTTCCATGGAACCCAGACGCCGAAGGCGAGGTGGGAGAGGATGGCGAGCTTCTGCGTGGCATCGGTGCCGTCGACGTCCATCGACGGATCGGCTTCGGCAAAGCCCTTTGCCTGCGCGAGTGCCAGGGCCTCGGCATAGCTCGATCCATCCTCCTCCATCCGGGTGAGGATGAAGTTGCTCGTGCCATTGAGAATCCCGCGAATGCTCTCGATCCGGTTGGCGGCGAGGCATTCGCCGATCGCGGCGACGATCGGGATCCCGCCGGCGACCGCCGCCTCGAAGGCGATCGAGCGGCCGAGCCGGCGGGCGAGTTCGAACAGCTCCGGGCCGTGCTCGGCGAGGAGCGCCTTGTTGGCGGTGACGACATCCTTCCCGTGCTCGAGAAGCTCCACCATCATCGAGCGGGCCGGCTCGAGGCCGCCGACGAGAAGGGCGGCGAGCGCAATCGAGGGATCCTGCGAGATCGTGCCGATGTCGGTCGAGATCGGGATCGCCGGGAGCGTGCAGTCGCGCTCCTTGGCGGGGTCGCGGACGACCGCGGCGGCGACCTCGATCGGTCGGCCGGCATGGCGGGTGATGTGGTCGGCGGAGTCGACGAGAATGCGGACGACGCCGGAGCCGACGGTGCCGAGCCCGACGAGGCCGATCCGGATCGGCTGGGCCGGGTCGTGGTGAGCCATGAGGGGGAATGCTCCGGGAAAGGGGAAGCCCTGGAATGTACCGAGCGTAGCTTGGCGCGACCAACGACGCCCCTCCGTCAAGGACGGGAAACGGCCGCTGGATGGGAGAGACTGCCGGTTCTACCGGTCTTGCTGGTCGGGGGGAACGGCGGGTGGGGGGCGGCCGGTCGCCCGGCCGGGGGCGATGCCGTACAACGGGGCGGGAGTCGGGGCGATCCCGTCCCCACCGCGCCCACACCTCCGCCCCGCCCCTCATCGCCCCGAGGACCCCCGGCACGTGAAAGACTCCGCCCGCGACTTCCTTTTTCGTCTTCTCCTCACCCCCAGCCCGTCGGGCTACGAGTGGCCGATCCAGGACCTCGTCCGCTCTTATTTGGGGGCTGTCGCCGACTCGGTCTCGACCGACTCCCATGGAAATGTGATCGGCGTGAAAAACCCCGGGGCGCCGCTGCGGATGCTCCTCGCCGGGCACTGCGACCAGATCGGGCTCATCATCCAATACATCGACAGCGATGGCTATTGCTCGGTGCAGCCGATCGGCGGCTGGGATCCGATGCAGCTGATCGGCTCGCGCGTGATTGTGTGGGGGGGGGCGGGGCCGGTGCCCGGCGTCATCGCCCGCAAGCCGATCCACCTCCTCACCGAGGAGGAGCGGAAGGTCGTGCCGAAGATGAAGGATCTGTGGATCGACGTCGG
>JBBAVV010000050.1:0-3922 GCA_040397545.1 Pirellulales bacterium | reverse complement strand
CTCGGCAAGGGGCCGGTCGTGTTTCGGGGGCCGAACATGAACCCGCAGGTCGTCGACCGGCTCGTCGCGGCGGCCGCGGCCCGGTCGATCCCGTTCCAGCTCTCGGCCAGCGGCCGGGCGACCCCGACCGACGCCAACGTCCTCCAGACCACCCGGGCGGGGGTGGCGACAGCGCTGGTCAGCATTCCCAATCGCTACATGCATTCGGCCGTTGAGACGGTGTCGCTCGACGATCTTGACTCCGCCGCCGATCTCCTCGCCGCCTTCGTCGGGGGACTCGGGCCGGGGATCGACTGGACCCCCGGTGCCCCGCAGTAAGAGTCGATCCCGCTGCCAAAACGGCAGCAGCGACCAGGGCCCGGCGGAGAAACCGGCACCTTCAACTCTGCAAATCCCCCTGTCTGACGGCTGCCAGCCGATTTTTTTTATTCGCGACCGCGGACGGCACGCGGGTTGCTTTCCGAGGGGATGTCCGCTGGCGCTGCTGCCAATTCGGGGCCCCGGCGGACCCCAGCCGTACACCGAGCCCGTTCCCGCAATCGTTCCAGAGGAGAAGTGACCCATGGCCAAGCAAATGGTGTTCGACGATGAAGCCCGCCAGCCGTTGCTCGCCGGAGTCTCGAAGCTCGCCCGCGCCGTGAAGAGCACCCTCGGCCCACGCGGCCGGAATGCCGTCCTCGACAAGGGTTGGGGCTCCCCCAAGGTCACCAAGGACGGCGTCACTGTCGCCGAGGATATTGATCTCGAGGATCCGTACGAGAACCTCGGCGCCCAGCTCGTCAAGGAAGCGGCCAGCAAAACCAACGACGTCGCCGGTGACGGCACGACCACGGCCACGGTCCTCGCCGAGGCGATTTTCCGCGAGGGGCTGAAGATGATCGCCGCCGGGGCCGATCCAATGGGCCTCTCGCGCGGCATCCACAAGGCGGTCGAGGCGGTCTCGAAGTCGATCCTCGCCATGGCGACGCCGATCAACGAGAAGAACAAGAAAGAGTTGATGCAGATCGCGACGATCGCCGGCAATAACGATCCGACGATCGGCAGCGTCCTTTCAGAAGCGTTTCTGAAGGTCGGCAAAGACGGCGTGATCACCGTCGAAGAGGGGAAGCAGGCGGAGACGAGCGTCGACGTCGTCGAGGGAATGCAGTTCGACCGCGGCTATCTCTCTCCCCACTTTGTCACCGATGCCGATTCGCAGGTCTGCGAATACGAAAACCCCTACATCCTTCTGTTCGAGGAGAAGATCTCCTCGGCAAAGCACCTTGTCCCGCTCCTCGAGGCGATCAGCAAGGCGGGCAAGCCGCTGGTGATCATCGCCGAGGATATCGAGGGGGAGGCGCTGGCCACGCTCGTCGTCAACAAACTCCGCGGCATCGTCCAGTCGGTTGCCGTGAAGGCCCCCGGTTACGGCGACCGCCGCAAGGCGATCATGGGTGATCTGGCCGTCTTGACGGGGGGCCAGGCGATCTTCAAGGATCTCGGCATCGCCCTCGACGCCGTCAAGCTGACTGATTTGGGGCGGGCGAAGAAGGTGATCATCGAAAGCGAGAACACGACGATCGTCAGCGGAGCGGGTTCGAAGTCGGCGATCGACGGCCGGGCGGCCCAGATCCGTGCCGAGATCGAGGTCACCGACAGCGAGTACGACCGCGAGAAACTCCAGGAGCGGCTCGCCAAGCTCGCCGGCGGTGTCGCCCAGATCAACGTCGGGGCGGCTACAGAGACCGAGATGAAGGAGCGCAAGGCCCTCATCGAGGATGCCAAGAGCGCCACCCAGGCGGCCCTCGCCGAGGGGATCGTCCCTGGCGGCGGCGTCGCCCTCCTCCGCAGTGAGAAGTCGATCGAGAAGCTCGATCTCGAAGGCGATGAGAAGCTCGGCGCTGCGATCGTGAAGAACTCCCTCCGCTACCCGCTCGAGGCGATCGCGACCAATGCCGGCGTCGATGGCCCGGTGGTGGTCAACCGTGTCCGCCACATGAAGGGGAAGAACGACGGCTACGACGCCGACAAGGAAGAGTACTGTGATCTCGTCGCGGCCGGGGTGATCGACCCGGCGAAGGTGGTGCGGACAGCGCTGCAAAACGCTGCCAGCGTCGCCGCGCTCCTCCTCACGACCGAGGCGCTGATCACCGAGATCCCCAAGGCCGAGGAGGAGCATGGTGGCGAGGGCCACGATCACCACGGCATGGGCGGCGGCGGCATGGGTGGCATGGGCGGTGGCATGGGCGGCATGGGTGGCATGGGTGGCATGGGTGGCATGATGTAGGCCGCTGCCGGCTTCCGGCACTCGTTGTCCTTCTCGGTGTCCTTCTCCCTCCAATCAGATTTCCTTTCTCTTTTTTTCCGGAGTGATTCACGATGGCTGCGAAAAACCTGAAGATCCGTCCGCTCGATGACCGTGTCGTGGTGACGCCCGTCGAGGCCGAAGAGCGCACCGCCGGGGGGATCGTTCTCCCCGATTCGGCCAAGGAGAAGCCGCAGCGCGGCCATGTCGTGGCACTCGGCCCCGGCAAGCTCCTTGAAAATGGCACCCGTGCCCCCCTCTCGCTCGCCATCGGCGACGAAGTGATTTACGGCAAGTACTCCGGCAGCGACATCGAGGTCGACGGCCACGACGTGAAGATCCTCCGCGAGAGCGAGATCCTCGCGAAGATCTCCGGCTGACGTTTGCCGGCTCGCGTTTTGCGGCCCGCCCGGCCCGACCGCACCTGCGGCGGGCCGGGGCCGGCCGTCCTCCCCTCCACACACACCCTTCCCCGACACACCCCGGCTCCTGAGGAGATCGTCCCGTGCCCAAGCAGCTGCTGTTTGACGACCAAGCCCGTGCCAAGCTTCTGAAAGGCGTCGAGAAACTCGCCGGCGCCGTGGCGGTGACGATGGGGCCGACCGGCCGCAACGTGATCATCGACAAGTCGTTCGGCGGCCCGACGGTCACGAAGGACGGCGTCACCGTCAGCAAGGAAGTCGATCTCGAGGATGCCTTCGAGAACATGGGCGCCAAGCTCGTCAACGAGGTCGCTTCGAAGACCTCCGACCTGGCTGGTGACGGCACGACCACGGCCACGGTCCTCGCCCGTGCGATCTTCCGCGAGGGGACGCGGATGGTGGCCGCCGGCTCAAATCCGATGGCCGTCCGCCGCGGCATCGAAAAGGCCGTCGCCGCCGCCACCGTCCGGCTCCACGAAATGGCGAAGAAAGTCGAGCGCCCGGAGGAGATTGCCCAGGTCGGTGCCATCTCCGCCAACAACGACCGTTCCATCGGCGACCTCATCGCCGAGGCCCTTCAGAAGGTGGGCAAGGATGGCGTGATCACCGTTGAGGAGGGGAAGACGACCGAGACCACCGTCCGCTTTGTCGACGGCATGCAGATCGACAAGGGGTACGTCTCCCCCTACTTCATCAACCGCACCGCGGAAATGGATTGCGAGCTCGCCGACGCCCTGATCCTGATCCACGAGAAGAAGATCTCGAATCTGCGGGAGCTCCTCCCGCTCCTCGAGAAGGTCGCCCAGTCGGGCAAGCCGCTCCTGATCATTGCCGAGGATGTTGATGGCGATGCCCTCACCGCGCTGGTCGTCAACAAGCTCCGCGGCGTGCTCAACGTCTGCGCCGCCAAGGCGCCGGGCTTCGGCGACCGCCGCAAGGCGATGCTCGGCGACATCGCCGTGCTCACCGGTGGCACGCTCATCAGCGAGGACCTCGGGTTGACGCTGGAGAGCCTCGATCTCTCCCACCTCGGCAAGGCGAAGACGATCACCGTCGACAAGAACGAGACGACGATCGTCCAGGGCTCCGGCAAGACGGCCGACGTCACCGCCCGCGTCCAGCAGATCCGCAACCAGATCGATGCCACCGACAGCGAGTACGACCGCGAGAAGCTCCAGGAGCGGCTCGCCAAGCTCACCGGCGGCGTGGCGATCGT
>JBBAVV010000049.1:0-40137 GCA_040397545.1 Pirellulales bacterium | reverse complement strand
CGGCGGCGTGGCCTTGGATCGGTGTTCCGTGGGTTGAGTTGGATCGGTTTTGCCGGATCTGACGGTCAGTCTGCCAGCCCCGGCCGGGAAGATGAGATTTGCGGCAGATTCATTGCCTCGCGCGACACGCAGGACTAACCTGTGGGTAGGGGCAAGGGCGGTTGAGGAAGTGGCACGAACGCCTGCCTGCGCTGGAGGTTTGCGAACCAGCGGCGGACGAAACGGCGGCGGAAGAGATCCGCCCTGCTTCGATTCGTGATCCATTCTTGATCGACATCTCACTGATCCATTCAGCTGAGTTCGGTTATTTGCCGGTTGGCTGTGGTGGGCGGAGCCGCCCCGGCACCTCTTCGTCATCCTGGTTTTTTCTTCCGTCTCACGGGGTGAACAGATGGTCCTTGCAGGTTCGAGCCCTGTCGGAAAGCACCGGCACGGTTTCACGCTGGTTGAATTACTCGTTGTCATCGCCATCATCGGCACACTCGTCGGGCTCCTCCTTCCGGCCGTTCAAGCGGCGCGCGAGGCGGCCCGCCGCACTGCCTGCCAGAACAACATGAAGCAACTTGGCCTCGCCTTGTTGAATTATGAATCTTCCACGAAGAAGTTTCCCCCCGGCGTCGTCGCCCCCCAGGATCCTCGCGTCGTCCAAAGCGGTGATCCCTGGAACAAGTACACCTTCTGCGGCACGCTGGTCTATCTGCTCCCTTACCTCGAGGAAAACGCGACATACCAGCCGTTCTCCGCCAACATGAAGATGAACCCCAGCGATTATGTCACGGCTGGGAACGGCAGCGACACGAGGAAGCTTCCCTACTGGAGCTACAACGCGGTCAATGGCGTGACTGGCACTCGGATCGCCGGGCTCATCTGCCCGTCGGACAATGCCGAGTCGGCTCGTAAGTTGGGTGGTTCGACCGATATGTCGCTGTTCTTCATCATGTCGCCGACGATCTACGGTGCCTACGGCGTCACCGACGAACCGCCGGACCCGATCACCCGCAATCACCAGTGCACCAACTACCTGGGCTGCTCCGGTCGGCTCAACGACGATGCGATCTATCTTGGTTTGACCGGGAACAATGCCACGATTGTCGATACCTACAAGGGCATGTTCCGCAGCGCCGAGGCTTCGGCCATGAAGGACGTCATCGACGGTACGTCGAAGGTCATTGCCTTCGGCGAGGTCACCGGGGCCTTTTACGACCAGGCAGGCGCTTCCGCCAATGCCGCAGGTCAGCCCTACGGCAAGATGGGGACGAATCGGATGTATTCGTTCGCCTGGACCTGCGGGCCGGTGCCGATGCACTACATGGCCAAGTCGTTGGGTGGCACGCCCTATGATGCCTCCGACCGCAAATACTACCGCTTCTCGAGCTTCCACTCGGGCGGCCAGATCAACTACGTGTTCGTCGATGGCTCGGTGAGGGCGATCAACGTGGCCACCGATCCTGACACGATGTTGCAACTGGCCGGGAAGGCCGACGGCCAGGCTCTCTCGACGTCGGTCGATTGACCGATCGCCCGACCAAGCTTCCTGTCGGGCCGCCGGCCGAAAGGTCGGCGGCCCGACGAAGCCTTGGGCCGTGGCCCCGAGGTGATCTGAAGATCACCATGTCTCCCGCCTTTCCCGAAGGATTCCAATTAATGACCAGTCGTTGTTTCTCCTGCTGGCTGACGCTTGCAGTCGCCGCCGTCGTTATGGCCTCCGGTTGCTCGGAAACGAAGGCCCCTCCGGCCACGGTTGTTCCGGCTTCCCCGACACCGCAGCCCGGTGGTTCTGAACCTGCTCCGCGCACGCCTCCCAAAGCGACCAAGGTGGTCCCGGCGGAGAGTGCTCCAACTGCCAATGGCAGCCCTGTGGCTCCGGCTCCCGAGCCTGCTGGCAACGCGGCCTCCAAGGCGAACGCTCCGCGGGTGAACGGGCCGAAGAAGGCGACCAAGGCGCCCAACAAGCCCGCCGCGCCGTTGGCGGACGAGCCACTCTGATTTTCCGGCCCCGCTTTTCCCGGCGACGCTTCAGCGCCTTTCCCTCAGCCCATACTCCGGGCTGGGGGAAAGGCGATTGTTTTCCAAGGCCTCGGGCGGTCTATGGGATGGCGTGGGAAGCGCCGCGACTGACGGGAGTTGTTCGCAGTTCGGGCTTCCGCGGCGGGGCCCGGGCCCGACCGATCAGTGGCCCGACCGATCAGTGGCCGGTCGTATCACGAACGATCGTGTTGGTGGCATCGAGCACGATCACGGCCGGCTGATGATGGCGGGCTTCCTCGGCGTTGTACTGGCCAAACGCCATGATCGTCAGCCGGTCGCCGGGCTTGCCGAGGTGGGCCGTGGCGCCATTGAGCTCGATCGCCCTCGATCCGGGCGCACCGAGGATGACATACGTCTCGAACCGCTCGCCGTTGGCCATGTTGCCGACGAGGATCCTTTCGTAAGCCCGCAGGCCGACTTTCTCGGCGAGGTCGGCGGCGATCGTCAGGCTCCCCTCGTAGTCAAGCGAGGCGGCCGTGACGGCGGCACGGTGGATCTTCGACTTGAGCAGGCAGATGGTCATGGGTGGGGAGGGGATGGGCTCGGCGGCAGGAAGGAGGGAACGGATCGGGGCTGGCCATTAGCGGAAGGTGATGCAGACCGGGGCGGGCACCGGCACCGTCCGGCCGGTGAACGAGAGCTTCCCGGTGGCCTGTTCGATCGCAAACAGGCTCACGCCATGGGAATCCTGGCCGGCCGCGAGGAGCCATTTGCCAGAGGGATCGATGGCGAAGTTGCGGGGTGTCTTGCCGCGGATCGGTTCGGCCCCGAGGAAGGTGAGCCGGCCGGTGGGGGGATCGACGGCATACATGGCGATCGAGTCGTGGCCGCGGTTGGATCCGTAGACGAACTTCCCCGACGGATGGACGGCGATCTCGGCGGTGGAGAATCCGCTCCGGTCGGTGATGCCAGCCGGGATCGTGGCGAGCGTCTGCACCGGCTCGAGGGCCCCGGCCCGGGCATCGAAATCGAACACCGTCACGGTCAGATCGAGCTCGTTGATGCAATAGGCATGGCGACGGTCGGGATGGAAGGCGAAGTGCCGCGGGCCGCTCCCCGGTGCCATCGTGGCCGCCGTGTGGGGCGCGATCGTCCCTTTCCCGGCATCAAGGGCATGGACGAGGACTTTGTCGATTCCCAGATCACAGACAACGGCAAAGCGGCCGTCGGGGGAGGGATCGATCGAATGCCCGTGGGGGCCCTCCTGGCGGGCCGCATTGACGCTCTTCCCCTCATGCTGGATGAACCCCGCCGGATTCCCTGCCACCGCCGGCCGGAGCTTGCCATCGGGCTCGATCCCCAGGCAGACCGCGCTCCCGCCACCGTAGTTGGCCGCCAGAACGGCCCGCCCCGAGGGATCGACCGACACGGCGCACGGCCCGCTGCCGCCGGACGACTGGTGGTTGAGCTTCGTGAGCACTCCCGTCGCCGGATCGATCGCCAGCGCCACGACGCTCCCGGTCGGCTTGCCATCGGCGTCGGCGACCTCGGAGACCGCATAGAGGAATGGCTTGGAAGGATGGAGGGCGAGGTACGAGGGATTGCGCAGTTCCGCGGCGAGCGTGGGCTCGGAGAGCGTGCCGTCGGTGGCGTTGAAGCGGGCGACGTAGATCCCGGCCCCCTGCGGAGGCTCGCCGGTGTAGGTGCCAAAGTAGACGAGGCGCGTCCCGTCGGGATCGGCGCCGAACAACTCCCCCGGCAGGCTTCCGATCGCTGCGGAGGCAAGCAGCCCGGTGAGCCCGAGGCGGGCGACAGATCGGCGGTCGAGTCGGGGCGTGGTCCAGGTCATCGTGGTTCCTCGGGCCAAAGTTGGGGTGGGAATGTGTCCTCCCGGCTTCGTCATCTCCGGGGCCTCCGGGGACTGGACCGGTCGGGCTGCGCCGGCCAAGGGCCGCCAGGAACGAAATGGGGGTTGGACGATGAACGATCAAAACCTCATGCTGCCGCCGGCGCACGATCGCGACGCCTCCGGAATCGTACCCCCATGGACCGCGGATTGCACGACCGGGACAGCGCCGCCGCGGCCGGGGAGCGTCAAGCCCCAGCGCGGCCCGGGGATCGGGCCGGGGCCGAAGGTGGCCGCGACCATGAAGCCGCCCGCGCCGCGTGGAACACCCTCGCCCTCGAGATCCATCAGGTGATCGTTCGGGTCGGATGGATCTTCAAGACCGAGACGATCATCATGCCGGCGGTCCTCGACGCCGTGGTCGATTCCGGCACGCTCCGCGGCCTGCTCCCGGTGCTGAATCGTGGCGGCCAAAGCCTCACGCCGCTCCTCTTCTCCGGCCGGCTCTCCCGGGCGCCTTTGAAGAAGTGGGCCCTGATGCGCTCAAGCGCCCTCATGGCCGGTTGCTTCGCCCTCCTTGCGGTGGCGTGGATGCCGCTTGCAGCCCGCCGCCCCGACCTCTTGGCGTTTCTCTTTCTCGTCGTCTACGCCACCTTTTCCTCCTGCAACGGGCTCAATCAGCTCGGCGTCGCCGCCCTCCAGGGGAAGCTCATCGCCCCCGGGCACCGTGGCCGGGCGATGCTCGTGAGCGTCTCCCTGGGGAGCGTTCTGGCGATCGCGGCGGCTTGGCTGTGGCTCGGCCGCTGGCTCGAGGAGGCAGACGGCTTTCCGAAGATCTTCGCGGCGACGGCGGCCTTCTTCGGGCTCGCCGCGCTCGTGCCGCCGTTTCTCGACGAACCCCCTGACAGCGGCCATCCGCTGCTCCGGCAGCCTGGCTCCGCGCCGGACCGGCGCGGCTGGTGGGCGGCCTGTCGGGCGGGGATCGATGGCTGGCGGCAGACCCTCGCCGCGGACCCCAGCCTTGTCCGTCTGGCGTGCGTGGCGGCCTGCTTCTCGGCGGTGCTCATGCTCTTCCCCCATTACCAGGCCTTTGCACGCGATCGGCTCGGGAGCCAGATCGGCAGCCTGCTGACCTGGGTCATCGTCCAGAATGCCGCCACGGGGGGAGCCAGTCTCGTGGTCGGCCCGCTCTCTGATCGGCGCGGGACACGGGTGGTTCTCGTGTGGCTGGTCGCCCTCTCTTCGCTGACGCCGCTTTTGGTCACGGGCTTGGCCCGCGGGCCGCATCGAGTGGCGGGGGAATGGTTCTGGCTCGTCTACCTGCCGCTGGGGCTCAATCCGCTATCGCTGCGGCTGTTCACGAACTACGCCCTCGAGTTGGCCCCGCGCCCCTCCGAGCATCCCCGCTATGTGAGCATCGTCGGGGCGGCCCTGGCGGCGCCCTTCGTCGTCTCACCGCTGGTCGGGTGGGCGGTCGACCGGCTCGGATTCGAGCCGGTCTTCATCCTCGGGGCCGTGGTGATCGCCGGCGGGGCCGTCGTCGCCGGCGGGCTGCCGGAGCCGAGGCAGCGGCTCCCGCCGCCATTCCCTGTGGAAAAGGATTGACGGGCCGGTGGAAACCAGCCCCGCGTCCCGGCCGGGGGAAAGGGGTCACGCCGTGGCCGGATCCGCCGATTTTGCCGGTTGCTCCACCCCCTGACGCCCCCTATCATGATGGGAATGTGGGTCTTTTCGCTTTCCTTAATTTCCGCTTCCCAGGAGGCTCCTTCGCCATGATGAAGATTTCCCGTCTCGCCGCCGCTTTCGCTTTGGTCGCCCTGCTTGTCGGTTCGGCCGTCGTCTCGGCCGCCCCGAAGGAGCCGAAGGATGCCAAGTGCCCGGTGTCCGGCAAGGGTTGCAACCCCGACAAGAGCGCCGACTTCGCCGGCGGCAAGGTCTACTTCTGCTGCGACAAGTGCGCCGGTGCTTTCAAGGGTGATTCGGCCAAGTTCGCCGCCAAGGCCAGTCAGCAGATGGTGTCGACCGGGCAGATGACCCAGAAGTGCTGCCCGCTCTCCGGCGGTGCCACCAAGCCCGAGACGAAGCTCGCCGTCGGTGATGCCGAGGTGACCTTCTGCTGCAACAACTGCAAGGGGAAGGTCGAGAAGGCCTCCGACGAGGAGAAGGTCAAGCTCGTGTTCGGCGGCGACAAGAACGCCTTCGAAGCCGTCAAGAAGTGAACCCCGCTCAGCGTCCGCCGTTTCAGGGCTGCGAATTGCCCTAGGGCGGTGGGGTTGGAGATGAAATACTCCGCACGGGAGCCTTGCCCGTGCGGAGTTTTTTTTGCGCGCCGGCCTCCCCGGAGCCCACGGCCATGCGCGTCTTCCTCTCTGCCGGCGAGCCATCCGGCGACCACCACGCCGCCCTCCTCGCCCGGGCGCTGCGGGAGCGCAGCCCCGACGTCGAGTGCGTCGGGCTCGGCGGGCCGCAGATGGCCGCCGAGGGGGTCGATCTCGTCGCCGACATGACCAGGCTGGCGGTGATGTGGTTCCTGCGGGTGATCCTGTCGATCCATCGGTTCGTCGATCTCGCCCGCCGCGCCGAGCGGAGCTTCCTCGATCACCGTCCCGATGCCTGCGTGCTCGTCGACTTCCCCGGATTCCACTGGTGGCTGGCGTGGCGCGCGAAGCGGCACGGGATCCCCGTGGTCTTCTACTGCCCACCGCAGATCTGGGCGTGGGCGAGCTGGCGGAAGGAGAAGATGCGCCGGCTGGTCGATCATGTCCTGGCGCCGTTGCCGTTCGAGCATGAGTGGTTCACGGCCGAGGGGATCCCCTCGACGCTCGTCGGCCATCCCTTTTTCGACGAGGTTGCCTTCGCGCCAGCGCGGACCGGCGCGCTCCCCGCGCCGTCTGCATCCCTCGTCCTCCTCCTCCCCGGATCCCGCGGGCAGGAGATCAGCGCTAACCTGCCGTCGCTCCTGCGGGGGGCGGACATCGTCGCGGGTCGGGTTCCGGCCACCCGGTTTGTCGTGGCCGTCCTCCATGACCGTCACGCCGCGGTCGTCCGGGAGATGATCGCCCGCGCCGGCGGCAGTGCGGTGGAGGTCGTGGCGGGGCGGACGCGAAGCCTGATGGCCGAGGCGCGGTGTGCCATGGCCGTGAGTGGTTCGGTGTCGCTCGAGCTCCTCGCCGCCCGGCTCCCTGCGGTGATCATCTACCGGATCGGCGGGTTCGCCTACATCGTGCAGAGTTGGTTCCGGCATGCCCGGTTCATCACGCTGGTAAACCTCATGGCGGTGGCCGATCCGATCCTGCCGGTCCGCGGCGTCTTCTCCCCTCCTGCGGTCGTGCCCCCGGCCGATCCGGACGCGATCTATCCCGAATACCTCGCCGTCGGCGATCCGGCCGAACGGGCCGCCGGGCATGTCGTCGGCTGGCTCACCGATGCCGCGGCCAGGAGCTCGGTCGTCGAACGGCTCGACGAGGTCGCTGCCAGGGTGGCCCGGTCCGGTTCGGCATCCCGGGCCGCCGCCGCCGTCCTGGCGATCGCCGCCGGCGACGATCCGGCGGCTGCGGTACGGGGCGTCGATGAAGCGATGGCCCGGGAAAAGGTTGTCCGCGCGGCCTGACGCTACACTTTTCAGGGGGGTGTCGGCCGCCGCATCCAGCGGCGGAGCTTTCTCTCCACAGCCTGCTAGGATCTCTCGCCTCCATGCTCGCCGAACCACAGCAGACGCCGTTTGACATCGACTTCCACGTCGCCGGCGTGCCGGTGCGGATCTCCGGCCTTTTCTGGCTCGGCACCGGGCTCATCGGCTGGGGCGTCTGCCAGTCGTTTGCCCGCGGTGACCAGCGGCAACTGCTCCTCTACCTCGCCATCTGGACGGCCGTGGTGCTGTTCTCGATCCTCGTCCATGAGCTCGGCCACGCGCTCATGTATCGCCGCTTCGGCCAGGATGCCCGGATCATCCTCTACCACTTCGGTGGTCTCGCGATCCCGACCAACTGGGGGCGCCGGCGGCACCTCCGCCCCGCCGAGCGGTTCCTCGTCTCGGCGGCCGGGCCGGTCGCGCAATTGCTCCTCGCCTTGGTCGTCATCCTCGCCCTCCGCGGGGGCGGGTATCTCGTCCCGTTCCCGATCGAATCGGTAGGGGAAGCGCTCGGGCTCTTCACAGGCCAACGGTTCCGGTCGGCCTACGGCTTGGCGCTCGCCGATTTCCTCCTCTACGTGAACGTCATGTGGCCGCTGTTGAATCTCATGCCGGTGCCACCGCTCGACGGGGGGCAGATGGTCCGGGAGGGGATGGAGACCTGCGGGGTGGCCGACGCCGCCCGGATCGCTGCGGTCATCGGGCTCGTCGTCGGCGGAGGGATCGCCTACCTCGCCTTCAACCGCGGCGAGCAGTATCTCGGGATCATGTTCGCCATGCTCGCCGTGTCCTGCTTCCAGAGCCTCCAGCAGTCGCCCCCCTGGAGACGCTGGAACTGATGCCCGGCGGGTCTGCCGAACCGACCGGCGGCCACCGTCTCACGGCGGTCGTCCTCGGTGCCAGCAATGTCTCGCGCGGTCAGGCCCGGCTCAATGCGGTGATCCGGGGGAGATCCGCCGGGCCGGTCGGACTGTTCGTGGCCGCCGGGCATGGCCGGTCCTACGGCGCCAACAGCCGGGTGTGGATGCGGCGCCTCCCCTCGATCCTCGGCTGCGGAGTGTGGCGGGCCCTCGACCGCGAGGGGAGTGACCGCGGGCGCTTGGTCGCGCTGGTCACCGACATCGGCAACGACCTCCTCTACGGCTCCTCTCCCGCGCAGGTGGCGGCGTGGGTCCGGGAGGCGGTCGGTCGGCTCGTCGACCGTGGGGCGACGGTGGCGCTTGCCAGGCTTCCGCTCGAGGCGGTGCGCCGCGTCGGGCCGGTCCGCTACCGGGCCCTGAAGACGCTCTTCGTTCCCGGCTGTCCGCTGTCGATCGCAGGGATCCATTCGGCCGCTGCCGAGCTCGACGGCCTGATCGGGGATCTGGCGGTCGCCGCCGGGCTTTCCACGATCGATCAGCCGGGGGCGTGGTACGGCTTCGACACCCTCCATCCCCGTCGCCGGCACCTCGATACCCTCTGGCACTACGCCTGCGATGTCTGGGGCCTGCCGCCGGCCCGATGCTCCACTCGGGCCGGTTTCCGCGAATGGTCGCGGCTGGGGCGCCGGGGGGCCGAGGTGAGGATGCTCGGCCAGCGCATGCTCCACACGCGTCAACCGATCCGCCGTTACCCTGATGGGGGTTGGGTGGCGCTCTATTGATCGGCGATCGACGTCGTTCCGGGTTGGCTGCTGCTCTTGATCGCGGGGAGAATCTGAATCGTGACGACACGCGTGGTGGTCGTGATGGGGGTCAGTGGCATCGGCAAGACCGTCGTCGGTCGGGCGCTCGCCGACCGGCTCGGGTGGACGTTCGAGGACGCCGATCGCTTCCACCCCGCGGCCAACGTCGAACGGATGTCGCGCGGGATCGCGCTGACCGACACGGAACGCTGGCCCTGGCTCGACGCCCTGGCCGACCTGATCACGGCGACCCTCGCCAGCGACGGGGGGCTCGTCTGCGCCTGCTCGGCCCTCGCCCGGCGCTACCGCGATCGGATGGGGGTGGGAAAGGATGGCGTGAGGCTCGTGTTGCTCGACGGCCCCCCCGAGCTCATCCGCGCCCGGATCGAGGCCCGTCGCGACCACTTCATGCCGGCATCGCTGCTCGATAGCCAACTGGCGGCCCTCGAGCGCCCCACCCCCGACGAGCGGCCGATCGTGGTGGGGATCGATGCCGCTCCGGACGCGATCGCGGCCCGGATCGTCACGGCGCTCGAGCGCGCTGACGGCTGATCGACCGATCACGGCGCCGCCGGACCATTGCCGCGCGTCACAGCACCGGCAGCGACGGGAGCGGCGGGCGGGCGGCGTGGGCGGCGGCGAGGTTGCCGACGAGACGCTGGCAGATCGATTCGAGGTAGGGACGCGCCGCCGGATCGTCGTAATTCGCCGCGGTCGTGCCGGCATCACCATGTTCGCGGATCGGGATCTGGATCGGCACTTCGCCGAGGAACGGGATCTCGAGCTCCTGGGCCGTGCGCCGGGCGCCGCCAGTGCCGAAGATGTCATAGCGCTTCAGCGTGTCGGGGCAGATAAAGACGCTCATGTTCTCTACCATCCCCAGCACCGGGATGTTCACCTTGCGGAACATGGCGATCGCCTTGGTGGCATCGAGGAGGGCGACGTCCTGCGGCGTGCAGACGACGACCGCCCCGGTGAGTGGCAGCACCTGCGAGAGCGTCAGCGCGATGTCACCCGTTCCTGGCGGCATGTCGATGATGAGGTAATCGAGCGGGCCCCAGGCCGTGTCACGGAGCATCTGCGTGATCGCCCCGTGGAGCATCGGCCCCCGCCACACGACCGCCTCGCCGGGGGGGACGAGATAGCCCATCGACATCGTCGGCATGGCGACCGGTGCGCCGGGGAGCTCCAGGCGCGGGGGGATGATCTTCCCCTCCTCGATCTGCGGCCGGCCGGAGAGGCCGAGGAGATGGGGCACGCTCGGGCCGTAGACGTCGGCATCGAGGAGCCCGACCCGGCTCCCGGCGCGGGCCAGGCCGATGGCGATGCTCGCCGCGATCGTGCTCTTCCCCACCCCCCCCTTGCCGGAACCGACGGCGATCACGCTCTTCGCCTCGAGGCCGATCTGACCGAGCTTCATCGGCGCCCGCTCGTGGGGCGTGATCGTCACCGCGACGTCGGCCACCGTCGGGAACCGGGCCCGCAGCATCTCCTCGATCCGCGCCCGTGTGGCGGCGTGGAGGATCGCGGAATGACTCGTCAGCCCGATGACGACGGCGATCCTCCCGGCCCCGACCTCCGTCGACACCACCTGCCCGGTATCGGTCAGCGGCCGTCCCGTCTCCGGATCGGCGATGGCGGCGAGGACCGAGGTGACAGCGATGCGATCGGGGGAGGTCATGGTTGGGTCGAGGCCTGGGGGGCGGTGATGGCGTGCGGAGGCGTGATCGTGAGGCCGCTGACGCCGCCCGGCGCGATCGACGCCCCGGCCCGCGCGGCGGCGGAGAACAGCGGGAGTGGCTGGAGGGTGACCATCGCCATCACCACCAGCGCCGCGAGCATCGCGATGCCGGCTCCCAGGCCACCGTCGGCTTGCACGCCGCGCTTCGCGGAGCGGAAGTACATGGCCGCCACGATACGGAGATAGTAGGCGGCGGCGATCGCCGCGTTGATCACGAGGATCACGGCGAGCGCCAGGAAGAACACGCGACGGCTCCCCGGGGTCGCCTGAGCCGTCCAGTCGACCTCGAGGGCGGCCATCGCCAGCGACAGCTTGCCCCAGAAGCCGGGGAGCGGCGGGATGCCGGCGAGGCTCAGCAGGAAGGTGGCCAGCGAGAAGGCGACCACTGGATTGGTCCCCGACAGGCCGTCGAGATCGTCGATCGTGCTGATCTCCTCGCGCGGCGGCCGCGGCGCCGAGCCCGCCGACCACTCCGGCCAGCGGTGCCCGAGATACGCCAGCGCCCCGAACACGCCGATCGTGGCGGCGACGTAGGCAGCGAGGTAGAAGAGCGTCGCCGAGGCGCCCCCCAGGGCGGCGGTCCATGAGGTGTCGGGGCCCGGGAAGGGGCGGCCACCGATCGTGGCATCGGCGGCGGCAGCAGCAGCCACACCGACGAGGAGATAGCCGGCATGGGCGATCGAGGAGCAGGCGAGCAGCCGGCGGAGATTCGACTGGAGCAGCGCCATACAGTTGCCGACGGTCATCGTCAGGGCCGCGAGCACCGCCGTGAGCTGCCAGAAAAACGTCAGCCAGGCGGCGCCGGCCGGTCCGACGACCCCCTGGTCGAGAGCGATCATCCCCAGCTTCCCTCCGGTCCCGAGGGCGAGCAGACGGAGGAGGACGACGATGCCGGCCACCTTCGGAAGCGTGGAGAGGAGCGCCGCGTTGCCGGGGCCGGCCCCTTCGTAGACATCCGGAGCGTAGAAATGCATCGGTACCGCGGCGAGCCGGAACGCGATTCCGCCGATCATCATTCCGACGGCCACCGGGAGGAGCGTCTGGGCGGTCGCCACGATCCGGCCGTCACCGGAACGGAGCCGGCTGCCGATCTCGGCGAGGCTCGTCGATCCACCGATCCCGTAGAGGCAGGCCAGGCCGTAGAGGAAGAGGGCCGAGGCGACCAACGAGAGGAAGAAGTACTTCAGGCTCGCTTCCTGCCCCTGGGCATCGGTCCGCTTCAGCGCCAGGAGGATGTAGGTCGGGATCGACACCAACTCCAGGCCGGCGAAGAGGAGGACGAGATCATTGGCGGAGGCGACCAGCGACACTCCGGCGAGGAGGAGGAGGAACGTCCCCGCCTCTTCGCAGGTGCTGCTGGCGCGCGGCGTCTGCCGGGGGGTGACCGCACCGCGGAACTGATCCCCCGCCTGCACGAGCGCCAGCCCTGCACCGGCCAGGAGAACGAAGCGGCGGACGAAGAGGGCGAAGTCGTCGAACGTGAACGGCCCCGACGACACGACCGACCCGGCTTCGAGCCCCATCCCAGGCCAGCAAGCCGCGACCGCGATGCCGATGAGGGCCACGAGCCATCCCTGGCGCAGCCCACAGAAGGCGCCGCCGAGGTAGGCCACGAGGGCGGCCACCACGAGGACGATCTCTGGACCGGCGAGGAGGAAAGTCGAGAGCGACGTCTGGGTCATGGGATTCGTTCGAAGCCGGCGGTGAGAGGGGGATCGGAAGGAACGATGGCCGTGCCGGGGAGCGCCGTGACGGCGTCGGCCTCGGCCGTCTGGGGGAGGGGGGAGCCGTGGACGGCCCCCATCCGGGCGGCAAAGGCCGCGGCCCCGGGGGCCATGGCGGTGCGCACGGCGGCAGCACTGGGAGCGAGGAACGTGGCCGGAAAGAGGCCGATCCACAGAACGAACAGGGCGAGGGGCGCCAGCGCCACCCACTCGTACCAGCGCAGATCGTCGGTCGGCTCGGCGGCCGCGGGACCATGGCCATGACCGCCATGACCGCCATGACCATGCGCCTCATCGCCGCTCGCGCCATGGGCGGCGGTGGAAGGGGGGGCATGGCCGTGGTCGGCGTGGTCATGGGCGCCGGGCGGCTGCCGCGACGCCCCGAAGAACACCCGCTCCACGGCCCAGAGCATGTACCAGGCCCCGAGCACGACACCCCCGACCGAAGCGACCGCCATCGTCAGATACGAGGTCCGCCATTCGAATGCGACTCCACTCCAGGCCCGCTGGAACGACCCCAAAAGCACCATGAACTCCCCCACGAAGCCATTCAGCCCCGGCAGCCCGATGCTCGAGAAGGTGAAGAGGAGGAACATGAACGCCAGCCACGGGGCCCGCGCCGCGATTCCGCCGAGATTCGCGATCGAGCGCGTGTGGTAGCGCTCGTAAATCATCCCGACCAGCGCGAACAGCCCCGCCGCTGACAGGCCGTGGTTGATCAACTGGAGCGTCGCTCCTTCGACAGCCACCGGCTCCAGCGCCGCGATCCCCATTACGCAATAGCCCATGTGACTCACCGATGAATAAGCGATGAGCCGCTTGAGATCGCTCTGGGCCAGCGCCACCAGCGCCCCGTAGAGGATTCCGATCACCCCCAGACCGAGGATCCAGGGGGCGGCCGCGGCGGTGGCCTCGGGGAGCATCGGGAGGGAGAAGCGGAGGAATCCGTAGATGCCGATCTTCAGCAGCACACCGGCCAGATCGACGCTTCCCCCCGTCGGCGCCTCGACGTGGGCCAGCGGCAGCCAGGTGTGGAAGGGGACGATCGGCACCTTGACGGCGAAACCGGCAAACAGGGCGAGGAACACCCACCACTGCAGCCAGCCCCCCCGGGCATCCATCGGGAGCGGATGGGCCGCCAGGCCGGCGGTGAGCTTGGCGATGTCGAAGGAGAGCGTGCCGGTGTGGGAAGCATTCCAAAGGACGATCGTGAGCAGGCCCAAGAACGCCAGCACGCTCCCGGCAAGGGTGTAGATGAAAAACTTCACCGCCGCCCGCCGGCGGTCATCGTGCCCCCAGATGCCGATGAGGAAGAACAGCGGCACGAGGGTGAACTCGAAGAACACATAGAACAAGATCACGTCCCGAGCGGCGAACACGCCGAGCATCGCCGATTCGAGGATGAGCAGGAGCGCGTAGAAACCGACCGGCTTCTCCTTGATCGCTTCCCAGCTGACCATGACGGCCGTCACCGAGAGGAGTGCCGAGAGGCCGAACAACCAGATCGACAGCCCGTCGAGGCCCAGCGAGAAGCGGATGTCGAACGGCCCATCGACGAGCCACGGCCCCTCGCTGACGGCGAAGGCGTGCCCGGCCGACACCGCTGGAAGGGCACGGAGGATGAGGAGGACGGCGCCGGTGAGCGTGATCAGCGTCGTCACCGCCGCGCTCTGACGCACCGCCGAGACGCCGCGCGACCCGAGCAGCCAGGCCGCCAGGGCACCGACCAGCGGCGTGAGGATGACCAGGATGAGGTGGTTGGCTGGGGAGAAGGGGTTCATGGCTGGAGATGTCGCGGTGGAGCCGGTGGTTCGGTGGAGGACGGGTCGACCGGCGGATCAGGGGCGGAGTTGCCAGGCAAGAGCGAGGACGATCGCCAGCACCCCGACGACCCCCGCCAGGGCATAGCGCTGCACGAGGCCCGACTGCATCCGGCGGATCGCCGAGCCCCAGGCGAGCGGCACCTGGCCGATCGCATCGACCGTGCCGTCGACGATCGCTCGGTCGAAGAAGGCCGTGACCATCGCCAGCGCCTCGAGGGGCTTGACGATGAGCGCGGCGTAGATCTGATCGAGGTAGAACTTGTTGGCAAAGAGCGTTCCCAGGGGGCCAAGATAGCGTTCCATCTGCGGCGAATCGCTACGCCGGCCGAGGTGGCCGATCGCCGCCACGGCGATGCCGATGGCGGCGGCGAGGGTTCCCTGGATGGCGATATCCCAATGGAAGACGTGCGGGACGGCCGTACGGGCCACGGCCTTTGCGGTCAGCGACGGGGTGGCGGCGAGGAAGCCCGAGAGGGCGTTGGTGACGAAGAGCACGAGCCCCGAGAACGCCGAAAGAGCGGCCAGGATAAGGAGTGGGTTGGTCATCGCCGGAGGGGACTCATGGGCGTGGTGCCCGGCCTCTTTCGGGATGCGGACCGGGCCTGTGAAGGTCATGAACACCGCCCGAAACGTATAGAAAGCCGTCAGGCCGGCAGTCAGGAGTGACATCCAGAAGAGCAACCGCCACGTCGACGGATGATCGAGGGCGTCGAGGCCGACCTTCTCGGGCGTCGAGGCGCGGTCGGTCGTGCCGGTCGTACGCGAGGCAAGCGCCGATGACCGGGACGTCATCGAGGCCGGACGGAAGGGGCGGACGCCGCGGTCGGCCACCCCGCCGGCATCGATTCCCGTTTCCGGCGGCTGTCGCCCGGCTTCGCCATGATCGGAGCCATGGGCTTCCGGGTGCGCCTTGGCATGGAGCGAGGCGAGGACCTCGTCCTTGCTGAAGAAGCCGGCGAAGGGGGGGACGCCCGCGAGGGCACAGGCGCCGATGAGGAATGTCGCGGCAGTGATCGGCATCACGTGCCGCAGGCCGCCGAAGCGCCGCATGTCGATCACGCCCCCCATGGCGTGCATCACCGAGCCGGCGCCGAGGAAGAGGAGCGCCTTGAAGAAGGCATGCGTGACGAGGTGGAAGATTGCCGCGGTGAACCCGAGCATCGTGCCGGTGCCGAGGGCGACAAACATGTAGCCGAGTTGGCTGATGGTGGAATACGCAAGCACTCGTTTGAGATCATTCTGCACGGTGGCGATGAGCGCGGCCACCAGGGCCGTCGTCGCCCCGACGATCGACACCATCGTGAGCGCTCCCGGGCAGCCCATGAACAGCGGCGCCGAACGGGTGATCAAGTAGATCCCCGCCGTGACCATCGTGGCGGCGTGGATCAGGGCGCTGGCCGGCGTCGGCCCCTCCATCGCGTCGGGCAACCAGACATGGAGCGGCATCTGGGCGCTCTTGCCGCAGGCGGCCAAGAGCATCAGGAGGCAGATGGCCGTGCCGACTGCGCCACCGACATAGCCGGCCTCGTCGGCGATTCGGGTCTGGCCGAGAATCCCCTCGACGAACGTGCCGTCGGCCAGGCGGGTGTCGTGGAAGTTGAGCGTGCCGTAGGTCATCCAGAGGAGAAACACGGCGATCGCCAGACCGAAGTCACCGACCCGGTTGACGAGAAACGCCTTCTTCGCTGCCCGTGCGGCCTCGGGCTTGGTGTACCAAAAGCCGATGAGGAGATAACTGCAGGCCCCCACCGCCTCCCAGAAGACGTAGACGAGGAGGAAGTTGCTCGCGGCCACGAGCATCGACATCGAAAACACGAATATCGCCACCAGCGCGAAGAACCGGGGATAGCCCGGATCGTCGTGCATGTAGCCGATCGAGTAGATGGCGACCAGCAGCCCCACGCCCGTGATCACCATCAGGAGCGTGGCGGTGAGCGGATCCAGACGCAGCGCGATGGGGATCGAGAAGGTGCCGCCGTTGACGGCCGTGCCCGGAGCCATCGGCACACCGGCCTCCGCCGCGGGGAGATCGCCAGACCGCGCATCGCTGACGGTGGCCCATTGCCAGAGCGTCGAGATCATCTCGACCGGTTCGACCGGATGCGTCGGGTCGGCATGACGGCCGCCGACTTGATTGGCGGTGCCGAGGAGAAGGAGCAGCGCGACGACCGCGGCGGCGCCGATCCCCGCCACGGCCGGGAGGTGCGCCCGGGGCCCGAGCCGGCGGCCGAGGAGGACGGTGCAGACAGCCCCCAGCAGCGGCAGCAGGGGGACGAGCACCAGGAGGTTGGCGGCGGAGGACTGCATGGGAGTCGGTTCGGGGGCCTGTGGGGGTCGGGCGTCGATGCCGGGGGCGGATGGCCGGCAGGGGAGTTGCCGGCGCGACGGTCAGACGTGATCGCGCTCGAGGGATCGGGAATCGTCCCCTTCGGGAAGGACACCGGCGGGAGAGAGGTGGGGCCACGTCGGCACCACGCGGTCGTCGGCGGGGAGCCCATGGTCGATCACCCGGGGGAGGTTCTCCTCACGGAGCGCCTGCCAGGCGGAAGCATCGAGACGACCGGTGCGCGCGAACGCCTGGAGCACGAACACCAGCGCCACCGCGGCCTCGCAGGCGGCGACCGTGAGGACGAAGACCACGAGGACCTGCCCCCCCCAGTCGCCGTGGTAGCGGCTCCAGGCGACGAGCGTCACCGACACCCCCTGGAGCATCAGCTCCGCGGAGAGGAACATGACGATCAGATTGCGGCGGGTGAGGATCCCCACCAGTCCGAGACAGAAAAGAACGGCCCCCACGAGGAGGGCATTGGTGAGCAGCGTGGCGGGGATCATCGGCTCTCCCTCCGGTGGTCGGTTTCGGTCGCCTCGCCCCGCGACACGACGGCGATGGAGCCAACGAGCGCCACCAGCAGGAGCACGCCCGCAACCTCGACGGCAAACAGATGCCGGCCGAACAACTCGGCGCCGAGGTGGGCGACCTCGTCGGCATCGACGCTCTCCACGCCGGCCGTCACTGGGGCGATCAACGTCGCGCTCATGTCATCCTCCGATGCAGTCCCGGCCGTGGGCTCGGCGGCCGCGGCCATGGCCTGCGCCCGCGAGGGCATCCGGCAACAGGACGGGGGTTCGGCGGCGGAGAGGCGGCCGATCGACAGCGTGAGCAGGCCGAGGAGAACGGCTCCGGCGGTGGCCGCGAGCATCGGCTCGTTCGACACCCGGTCGTACGGGGCCATCCCCGACGGCTGGGCGAGCATGAGCACGAACAGGAACATCACGAGGATCGCGCCGGCGTAGACGACGATCGTCGCCACGCCGAGGAACTGGGCACCGAGCACGAGGAGCACCCCCGACACGCCCGCCAGCGCCATCGCGAACCAGATCGCCGAGTAGACCGGCGAGCGGGTCACGATCGTCGCCAGGCCGGAGATCACGGCGATCCCGGCGACGGTCAGGAAGACGGCGTCCTCGCCGACACAACCGAGCGAGCGGCCGGTGGCGGCGAAGCCGACCAGCCCCACGGCGCCGAGGAAGAGTCCGAGCCGCCGCGAGTTGGCGGTGTCGGACGTCTTGGGGAGGAGGAGCCACAAGCTCGCGGCGAGGGCTGCGACGCTCCCGGCGAGGAGCAGCCCGGGGATCGGGAGGGTGGTCGCGGCGACGGGATCCATCAGTGGTGGCCTCCCGCCCCGGTCGCGGAGGAGCCCGGGGCCGGGCCGAACGTCGCCATGCCGCCGGCGGCGAGCGTCTTCGACTTCATCGGCTCGGCATCTTTCGTCATGTCGTAGACGCTTAACAACTTCTCCTTGTCGAAGATCATCTCCTCGCGGCTTTTTCCCGTCAGATCGAGGAGGCTCGTCAGCTCGATCGCGTCGACAGGGCAGGCCTCTTCGCACATCCCGCAGAAGATGCAGCGGAGCTCGTCGATCGTGAAGCTCTCGGGATACTTCTCCCGATCGGGCCACGGGCTCTCGGTGGCGACGATGTCGATGCAGTGCGCCGGGCAGGCGGTGGCACAAAGAAAGCAAGCAACACACTTCACCCGGCCGGCATCGTCGCGATTGAGGCGGTGGACGCCGCGGTAGATGAGCGGGTTGCCGACGGTCGGCCGGACCTCGGGGTAGTTCACGGTCACCTTGCGGCTCACCATGTGGCGCGCGGTGGTCGAGAGCCCCTGGAGGAAGAGGGGGAGGTAGAGCCGTTCGGTGAGCCCGAGCGGCTTCTCTTCGAGCCAAGTGATGGCTGGATCGGTCGGTTTCATCGGCTGCCTGCCAGTGTCGGGGAAACGTCGTGGGGCGCCCGTTCGAGGCGCTCGTGTTCGGCGAGCTCCCGCTCGATGTCGAGGGGATCGTGCGTCAGGATCGGAGTGTTGTCGGTACCCGAGGGGGTGAAGATGCCGGCCACGAGCCAGCCGGCGAGGCAGGCGATCCAGGGGAGCGCGATCGCCACGGCGTTCGCGAATCCGGAGCCGAGGGCGGCGACGAGTTGCGGGCGGAACTCCTCCACCGTCGCCACCGTCACGAGGTTCACCAGGCCCAGCGGCAGCATCACCTTCCAGGCGAGATTCATGAGCTGATCGAAGCGGAACCGCGGCCAGCTCCAACGGACGAGCATGAAGAACACGATCACTCCGAGGATCTTCCCCGAGAGGATGCCGAATCGCAGCAGGGCCTGGATCCAGCCGATCTCTTGCGACGATCCGGTCACTCCCCACAGATGCCAACCGCCGAGGAACAGGATCACGATCAGGAACGCCGCCGTGATCATGTGGAGGAACTCGGCCACGAGGAACAGGAGGAGCTTGATCCCCGAGTATTCGGTGTGGTAGCCGCCGACGAGCTCCTGCTCCGCCTCGGGGAGATCGAATGGGAGCCGCGCTGCCTCGGCGAAGCTCGCCACCAAAAAGACGATGAAGCCCAGCGGCTGGGCAAACGCATACCACACGCCCGACTCCGCCTGGGCGTTCATGATCGTATCGAGCCGGAGGCTGCCGGCGGCCAGGACGACGCCGAGCAGCCCGAGGCCGAGGGGAATCTCGTAGGCGACGAGTTGGGCGCTCGACCGCAAGCCGCCGAGGAAACCGTATTTGTTGTTGCTCGCCCAGCCCCCGAGAAGGACGCCGTAGACCGCGATGCTCGAGAGCGCGAAGACCCACAGCACGCCGACATCGAGACCCGGCGCCACGAGGAAGGGCACCGGATCGGGGAGGCCGGGGATCCCCAGTGGTGGGAGGACACTCCCGAACGGGATCGCCGCGAAGATCGCCAGGGAAGCAGCGAGGATCACCAGCGGCGCCGCGTTGTAGAGGACGCGGTCGACATGGCTCGGCGTGAAATCTTCCTTGAGGATGATCTTCAGGCCATCGGCCAGCGGTTGACCGAGGCCGAAGAGTCGGATCTTCGTGAGTGGGATCCCGACCCGGTTCGGCCCGCGGCGATCCTGCACCCAGGCGGCGATCCACCGCTCCAGGAGCACGAGGTAGGCCGCCGCGGTCATTAGCCCGCCGACGAGCAGACCGATCTTCACGAGCGCCGCAAGGGTTGCCGCAGAGGGGAGAAGATTCATGGGCGGGAATTCGTGGCGGTCGGGACGGGCGTGGAGATCGGAGGGGAGCCGGAAGCGATCGAGGGTCCGAAGAAGTCAGGACGAGGCGAGTTGGTCGACGCGGAGATCGACGCCGACGGCGGGGAGGTCCCCGCCGAGCGCGGCCAGAGCGGCGGACGACTCGGCGATCTGCCGCCGGACGGCCGCGGGGTCGTAGAGGCCGCGACGGCCGAGCATGTTCCAGTAGAGGCGGCCCTCCGGCCAGACCCCGGCCGGGGCGCGGACGGCAGCGGCGAAGACTTGGGCGCGGTGGGCGACGTTGACCCAGGTGCCGGCCCGTTCGGCGAAACCGGCGGCGGGGAGCCGCCAGGTGGCAAGCTTCGACAGCGGCGACTCGAACAAGTCTTGGACGACGAGCGATCGCAGCCGTCCGAACGGTGTTGCGGTCGTATCGTCGATCCAGGCGTGGGGATAACCGGCGGTGATCCACGCCGCGTCGAACTCGCCGGCCCCGACGGCACGGACGAGCTCGTTCCAGCCGCGAACCTCCGGCTCGAAGAGGGCCACAACCGCCTCGATACCGATCCGGTTGGGACACTTTTCGGCCCGGATCGTGAAGCCCCCGGGGAACGATTCGTCGCTGCCAGAGACGGGGACATGCCCCACGAACAGTGCCGCTTGCTGGTCGATCGAGCGGGCGACGGCGCAGAGCATCCACGCCTCCTCGAGCGTGAGCATCGGCGAGACCGCGACGGCGAGCCGACCGGCAGCGGAGAGATCCCGGCGGAGTCGCGTCGTCACGTCCGACCACTCCACCGTCTCGCGGTCATCGTTGCTCGACACGAGCCTGCCGGCCGAGAGGAGCCGGGCGGGATCGTGGAGGTGGTGCCAGCCGTACCGGCCGTCGTCGCACATCCACCACTTGTTGACGTGAGGATTCTCGCGCGGCTTGAGGCGGTAGACGGTGTCTTGGTTGTGTTCGGTGACGATCGAACAGCCGGCCGAGCAGCCGCCGCAGACGTTCGACTCGCGCTTCAGGAACCAGACACGCTGCTGGTAGAGGAAATCCTTGTCGCCGAGGGCTCCGACCGGGCAGAGGTCGACGACGTTGCCGGAGAGTTTGTTGTCGAGGGGGAATCCGGGGAAGACCGAGATCTCCTCCTTCGAGCCGCGGTTGATCACCATCAGCTCGCTCGTCCCCGACACCTCACGGGTGAACCGCACGCAGCGGGTGCACATGATGCAGCGATCGACGAACAGCGTGACCGTCGGGCCGACGTCGCGGCGGCGGCTGTGGAAGGGATTGAGATCGGTGCGCCGCTCCGCTTGGCCGTGCTCGAAGTGGTAGTCCTGGAGGAGGCACTCGCCGGCCTTGTCGCAGATCGAGCAATCGATCGGATGATCGATGAGCAGCGCTTCCTCGACGCGGGCCCGGCTGTCCTTGACCAACGCCGTGTCGGTGACGATCACGGTGCCGTCCTTCGCCGGCGTCTGACAGCCCGGGACGAGCTTCGGCATCATCGTGATCTTGCCGGTGGCGGCGTCACGGGTGCCGGTCTCGATGAGGCACATCCGGCAACTGGCCACCACCGACAGCCCCGGGTGCCAACAGTAGTGGGGGATCTCCACGCCGGCGCGGCGCGCGACCTCGATGCAGTTGAGCCGCTCGTGGGCGCCGATCTCGATGTCTTTACCGTCGACGATGACTGTGGGCATGTGGCGTGTTGGCAGGAGGGGCGATCAGGAAAAGGTGCCAGCCACCATTTTCCTGGGGCGATTCGGCACGCGGAGGTGGCTTGTGAAAATGGTGGCTGGCACCTTTTCCGGTCGGGGTTTTTTGTCAGTGGGCTGCGACGATGGGCAGGGCCGGAACGGGGTCGGTGACCATCCAGCCGGAGGGATTCGTCCGCTTGATGTAGTCTTCGAACTCGCTGCGGAACTTTTTGATGGCGTTCTTGATCGGCCAGGCGGCCCCGTCGGCGAGGCCGCAGATCGTCGACCCGGGCATCATGCCCATCGTGTTGCCGATCTCGGCGAGGAGGTCGAGATCCTTGAGCCGGCCCTTGCCGGCCCGGATCCGCTCGAGCATCCGCAGCGACCAGGCCGTCCCCTCGCGGCAGGGGGTGCACTGCCCGCAGGACTCGTGGGCGAAGAACCGACAGGAGTTATGGAGGAAGTCGACGATGCTCACCGATTCGTCGATGACGACGACCGCGGCGGTGCCGAGGCCGAGGCAGCCGACCTTGCCGGGGCCGGCGAAGTCGAGCGGGGTGTCGAGCTCGGCCTCCGTCATCAGGCCCATCGAGATCCCGCCGGGGATCACGGCCTTCGCCTTCCGCCCCTTCCACACCCCGCCCCCCTGGCCGTCGATGAGCTGCCGGGCGGTGATGCCGAGGGGGGCCTCGTAGCAGCCGGGCCGCTCGACATGGCCGGAGAGGCAGTAGAGCTTCGGCCCGTAGCTCCCCGGATCCCGCGGGTTGTTCGGGTCGGAGGGAACACCGATCGAGCGGAACCACTCGACCCCACGGCGGGCGATCTGGGCGACGCAGGCCATCGTCTCGATGTTGTTGACGACCGTCGGCTTGCGGAAGAGCCCCTCGATCGCCGGGAACGGCGGCTTGATCCGCGGCCAGGCCCGCTTCCCCTCGAGGCTCTCGATGAGCCCCGTCTCCTCACCGCAGATATAGGCGGCCGCACCGCGGTGGAGGTAGAGATCGAGCGAGAAGCCGCTCCCCTGGATGTTCTTCCCGAGCAACCCGGCGGCATAGTCCTCGTCGATGGCGCTCTGAAGGCGGTCCCAGCACTGCGGGTATTCGTAGCGCAGGTAGAGGTAGGCGGTGGTGGCCCGCGTCGCATAGGCCGAGAGGATGATCCCCTCGATCACCTGGTGCGGGTCGTCCTCCATCAGGATCCGGTTGTTGAACGTTCCCGGTTCGCTCTCGTCGGCGTTGATGCAGAGGTAAATCGGGCCAGGATGATCCTTGGGGAGGAACGTCCACTTCAGCCCGGTGGGAAATCCGGCGCCGCCCCGGCCACGCAGCCCCGACGACTTCACCAGCTCGATCACGTCTGCCGGCTGCTTCTCCTTGAGCATCCGCTCGAGCGGCGCGTATCCGCCACGGCTGCGGTAGCTCGCGAGCGTGTGGCTCCCGGCAACGCCGACGGCTTCGAGGAGAACCGGTTGGAAGGTGTTCATGGGATCGTTGGGGAGGGATGCGGGGAACGAGGAACGGCGGAGGAACGATTCAAGACGGCGTGCCGGCCGGCGACCGGGCGGCGTGGACAAACGCCTCGGCCGATTCCTTGGTGAGGTTCTTATGGAGCGTCTTGCCGGCGAGCATGCAGGGGGCGAAGTCACAGGCCCCGAGGCATTCGGCCGGCTCGACCGTGAGGGCGCCATCGGTGGTCGTGCCGTAGGGATCGATCCCGGCGGCATGGCAGATGTGGTCGAGGATTTCCTCGCCTCCGCGCAGGGCGCACGACACCGATCGGCAGACCCACGCCCGGGTCCGGCCCGACGGCTTGTCCTGCGGGAAGAACTGATAGAAGGAGAGCGTGTCCTGGACCTCGGCCGGGGCGAGGCCGAGAAGTTGGGCCACCTCGACAACGGCCTCGTACGGCACGTACCGCAGGCAGTCGTTGACGATGTGCAGGGCCGGCAGCGTCAACGCGCGGCGGTTGGGGTAACGAGGCGCGAGGGCCTCGATCTGCGCAACCATCTCTGGCGTCAGGATCCGCTGGGTGGTGATCATGGGGCGGGGTGGGAAGAGGGCTGGTCGGACGGTTGGCTTGCGCGCGGACGGGGAACGGTTCAGCGGTCGAGCTCGGCGGCGATGATGTTGAGGCTGCCGAGGACGGCGACCACGTCGGAGAGCGTGTGGCCCCGGATCAATTGGGGGAAGAGCGAGAAGTGGAGCACGGACGGAGGGCGGCAGCGTGCCCGGTAGGCGGTATCGTCGCCGTCGCCGACAACATAGAAGCCGAGCTCGCCGTTGGGGGCCTCGATGGCGGCGTATGACTCCTCGTACGGCACCTCGAACGTGCGGTTGCTCATCGAGAGCTCGAAGTGGGAGATCGTCCCCTCGATCGTCGAATAGACCTGCTCCTTCGACGGCCGCCCGACCCGTTGGTCGACGCCCACGTTCACCTCGCCGGCGGGGATGTTCTCGATCGCCTGATTGAGGATCTTCAGGCTCTCGCGCATCTCCTGCATGCGAACGAGGTAGCGGGCGTAGCAATCACCGGCGGCGGCGCAGCACACCTGGAAGTCATAGTCGGCATAGGCGAGGTAGGGCTCGTCCTTCCGCAGGTCGCGGGTGACACCGCTGGCCCGGGCCACCGGGCCGGTAGCGCCGCCATTGATCGCTTCCTCCTTCGTCAGCACGCCGACCCCCTTCGTGCGGTCGACGAAGATCCGGTTGCGGGTCAGCAGCCGTTCCATGTCGTTGAGCGTCTTGGGGAAGGTGCGGAGAAAGGTGCGGATCTTCTCGATCACCAACGGCGTGAAATCGTGGGAGACCCCGCCGACCCGGGTGTAGCTGTTGGTGAACCGGGCCCCACAGAGCGTCTCGAAGATGTCGTAGATCACCTCGCGCTGGTAGAAGCCGTAGAGGAAAAACGTGAACGCCCCCGTGTCGAGCCCCACCGCACCGTTGCAGAGGAGGTGATCACTGATCCGGGCCAGTTCGGCGATGATCGTGCGGATCACCTTGCAGCGCGGCGTCAAATCGATCCCCAAGAGCGTCTCCACGGCATGGTGCCAGGCGACGTTGTTAGCCATCGGTGAGATGTAGTTCATCCGGTCGGTGACCGTCACGTACTGGTTGAACGTGAGATGTTCGCCGATCTTCTCGAACCCCGAATGGAGATAGCCCATCTCCGGCATCGCATCGACGACCCGCTCCCCCTCGAGCTTCAAAACGAGCCGCAGAGTGGTGTGCGTGGCGGGGTGCTGGGGGCCGAAGTTGAGCGTCCAGAGGTAGTCCTCCTCGCGGGTGGCCGCCGGACTGACGCGGGTGTCGTGATCGGGGGCGATCGACATGGTGGCGGCCTGGAATGGCTGGAGGAACGGGTGGGAGGGGCCGGGGAAACGAACGGTTGTCAGCCGTCCTCGCGGGTGAGGACGGGGAAGTTGTGACGCTCACCGCGCCCCTGAAGCGGGTAATCCTTGCGGAGCGGATGGGCGGTGAACTGCTCGGGCATCATCAGGCGGCGGAGGTCGGGATGCCCGACGAAATCGATCCCGAACATGTCCCACACCTCGCGTTCCAGCCAGTCGGCGGAGCGCCACACGCCGACGACACTGCGGACGGCGGGGCTTGGATCGTCGACGAACACCCGCACGGTGAGCCGGTCCGCCGTGGCCGTCGAGGCCAGGAGGTACACCAGGCCGTAGCGACGCGTGGCACCACGATATTCGAGGTAGTCGACGCAGGTGACATCGACGAGGAGATCGAAGCCGGCCGCGGCGAGGAAGGAGAGGACCTCGAGCGACACCGGCTCGCCGACCACGACCCGCGTCTGGCCACGGTAAGCCGAGGTCTCCAGACCCGGAAACCGGGCCATGAGCGCTGGGACGATGTCGGCGGTGGAGGACGGTGGCGTCATGGTTTCGTGGACAGGGTGGCTTGGTCAGGCTTCTCGGGCCACGGTTCGGGGGGGCCAGAACATCAAGTACGGGGGAATCGTAGCTCCCGCTGGATGACCGGATTGCGGGCAGCATCGATCGAGAGCGGCCCGACCGCCTCGACGAGGGCCCGCTTGCGGAACTGTCGCTCGCGCGTCTCAAACTCCCGGCCGGTGATCGTTCCCTCCCGTTGGATCTTGTCCTGGAGGTCGATGATCGCCTGGATGAGCTGTTCGGGGCGGGGCGGGCAGCCGGGGACGTACATGTCGACCGGGATGAAGCGGTCGATCCCCTGGACCACCGAATAGGTGTCGAACACGCCGCCGGTGCTCGCGCAGGCCCCCATTGAGATGCACCACTTCGGCTCGTGCATCTGCAGCCAAATCCGCTGGAGGACCGGAAGCATCTTCATGACGACCCGCCCGGCCACGATCATGAGATCGCATTGCCGCGGGCTGAAGCGGAACACCTCGGCGCCGAAACGGGCGAGGTCGTGCTTGGCGGCACCGGTCGCCATCAGCTCGATGCCGCAGCACGCCGTCGCGAACGGCATCGGCCAGAGGCTGTTCTTCCGGCACCAGCTCGCGAGCTCGTCGAGCCGGCTGACAACAACGTTTTCCGGGAGTTCTAACGCCACCGAAACACCCCCTTGCGCCAGTCGTAGGCGAAACCGACCACCACCAGGGCGATGAACGCCATCGCTCCTGCGAACACCAGACCGCGGCTCGACACGAGCCCCTCCGACACCGCCGCGTCGATCCCCGCCGCCGACCGGCTGGCAACCGCCCAGGGGTAGAGGAAGAGGAGCTCGACGTCGAATACGAGAAACGTGATCGCCACGAGATGAAAACGGACATCGAACCGGCGGCGCGTGTCGTGCACCGGATCCATGCCACTCTCGTAGGGCATCTCCTTGACCCGGTTGGTCCGCTTGTTGGGGCCGATGAGGCTCGAACCCACGACCAGCCCGACCGACACCGCCGCGGCGATGGCGACGAACAGGAGAACGGGAAGGATCGCTTCCATGGGGGGCCTGAACCGTGGGGGAAGGCGGGGGCGGTGCCCGATCTGGCGGGGACTGGGGCAGACCGGGCCGGGGAGCCGGCCGGACGACTTCGTGAAATCCTTCACAAAGTCGGCGGTGAAAAAAGCCGGAGATCTGCTCCGGCCATTTCCGGCCATTTTTTCCCCGTTGGACGGGTCGAACCGATAGGAGAGGTTATACCGTCCCGATCGGGCGGCGACGAGGTGGGGTTCTTGGGCTGCGGCTGGAAAGCCGGCGGCGGAGCGTTTCGTCAGAAGTTGCCGAGGCTCATGCCGACATAGGCGCCCCAGGGGCCGATCCCGATCGACATCCCGCTGCCGACGCGGGCGTTGGCGAAGGGGGGACTGCCGCCGCTCCCCCCGGATCGATAAGGCGAGTAGGAGGGGCTGGAGTTCATCCTGGAGGTCGCGGCGAGGGAGGCATCAGCGGTTGCCTTGCGGTTGGCCGCGGCGACGTCGGCGAGAACCTGTCGCCCGGCGTCGAAGGCGACCTGCCGATCCTTGAGGGTCTGGCGGGTCTGTTCGATCTTGGAGATCTCCTGCGAGAGTTGGGCGGCGGTCATGTCGACGACGTTCGGGACATCCTTGAGAACGTCGGCCCGCTTCCGGTCCGACATCGCCGAGAGGTATTGCCCCATCCAGGCCCGGGCTTCCTGGGCCTCGGGAGTCTCGATCACCTTGAACTTCGCCTCGAGGTCGTCGAGGAGGTATTCGAGCTCCTGGGGCGACATCTTCATCACTTTCGTGTTGAACTCCGCCTTGATCCGCTGGACTTCGCGGGGCGGGTAGATCTTCTGAACCGAGAGCCATTCCCCCAGCTCGAAGATCGCCCGGCGCCAGCGGGAGCTCTGGAGGATTTCCGCCTTCGCGGCCAGCGCCTCCTGGGCGTCGTCTTGGGCGTTGTCCGGGTCGGCGGTCGCTGCCGCCGGCGGATCGGCCGCCTGGCCGACGAGCGGTCGGGCGATGGAACCGATGACTCCCGCCGCGACGGCGAGGGCCAGAACGCAGGGAACCAACGGCTTGACGAGCGTGATTGGCATGCGGGAGGCGGAGCGGGTCATTCGGAGGGTTCCCCGGGCTTGCGGGTCATGGTCATGGTCACCGCGGCCTGATTCGTGGCCCCGGCGTGGGTCGGCAACGACTGGAACGTGCACTCGTCCTGGCCGTCGTAGAGATAGTGGTTGATCGTCGCGGTCTGACTACCGTCGGGGTGGACGGTCGTCGCCCGCGACACCCAGACCCCCTCCTCGAGCGTCCAGTCGGCCTCGGAATGGCTGCCATCGGTGCTGAACGACCAGGAATGGAGGCGCCGGGAGAGCGGATCCCAGCCGATCCGCTGCGAGACCTGCAATCCCTCGCGCCCATCCGGCGATGTGATCGTCGTCTCCCGGAGCAGATAGGTCCCGGTCGGATTCCAGCGGACGCTCATCTCCATCCGGGGGCGGGGGGCGTTTTCGTCGTTCTCGGGTCGCCCGTCGACGGTCACGGCCCAGTCGCCCACGAGCCAGTCAAGGTCGGCGAGCCTGGCCGACGTCTCCGGCGGATCGGTCCGCCACTCCCGCAGGCTCGCCACCTTCCAGCCGTCGGCCTGCTTCACCCACGTCGCAGAGAAGCGACCGTGCTGGGGGGTGGAGGTGCCGGGGGGGGTGACGACGACCGTGCCATCCTCGAGGGCCACCGAATCGGTGAGAAGGCGGATCGAGACCTCTTCGATGGTGAACGACGGGCGGGCCTGCCCCTCCGCGGCGGGCTCCAGGCCGGCAACGCTCTCCCGGCCGCGGAAGACCGCCCCCATGTCGTCGATGATGTCGCCATTCTCGGTCCACAGGCCCGCGACGGCCTTGCCATCGCCACGGGCGAGTGCTTCCTGGTAGGTCCGCGACGCAGCCCGGACGGCCTCGATGCCGGCCGACGTCGCGGCAGAGGCCCGCGCGGCAGGCGTCTGCGCGGTGGCCGGGGGGATGCCGACGGCGAGCGTGACAACCACGAGGCTGACAAGCAGGCCGACGGAGCAGGACGAGATTCGGAGGATGCTCATGGCACTGAACTCGCGGGCGGGGCAGGGGAGGGGATGGGACCGGCTGGGTCGGGGCCCGGGGGCGTCATCCCTAGGCTTTAATCCTAGCATGGCCTGTCGGTCCGCTCGACGGTCGGGTTGTACCGGCGGTGACCCATGGCAGGGGCGATTCGGGGTTTGGTACGCTGAGACAATGGTAGATTCCTTGGCGACGCTTGCCGACCTCGTCCGCCGCCCCAGTGTCAACCCGATGGGGCGCGACGTGTCGGGACCGGAGTACCTCGAGGGCCGGATCACCGACTACCTCGTGCAGCGCTTCAGCGCCGCCGGCCTCCCCTGGGCACGCCAGCCGGTCGCCCCCGGCCGCGACAACATTCTCGCCCGCCTCGAGGCAACCGTGCCCGGGGCCCCGACCATCCTCTGGGATGCCCATCAGGACACCGTGCCAGTCGACGGGATGACGATCGACCCGTTCCTGCCGCTCGTCCGCGACGGCCGTCTCCAGGGGCGGGGGGCGTGTGACGTGAAGGGGGGAATGGCGGCGATGATCGTCGGGCTCGAGCGGCTCCTCGGCTCCGCGCAGCCCCGCCCGGTCACGATCCTGTTCACGGCGACGGTCAACGAGGAGTTCGGCTTCTCCGGGGCTCGGGCGATCGCCTCGCTGTGGAGTGGCGCTGGCGGGGTGAGCCCCGGCGACGGCCCCGCCCGCGCGCTCGCCGGGGCCCGGCCGGTGGCGGGCATCATTGCCGAGCCGACCGGCCTCGATGTCGTCGGCATGCACAAGGGGGCGGTGCGGTGGCGGATCCGTGTCGGAGGGCGGTCCTGTCACAGCTCCTTCCCCGAGCGCGGCGACAACGCCATCTACACGGCCGCCCGGGCGAGCTTGGCGATCGAAGCCCTCGCCCGAGAGCTGCTTACCCGCTCCCCCGACCATCCCTGTGGCCCGCCGACGCTCAGCCTGGGAACGATCCGCGGAGGCTTTGGGGTCAATCTCGTTCCTGACATGGTGATTCTCGAGCTCGACCGGCGGCTGGTGCCGGGGGAACACCCGCGCGCGGCCCGTGACGAGGTCATCCGGCGCGTGGCCGAGGCCTGCCCCGGCGCGGCGATCGAACACGAAGAGCCGTTTGTCGAGCACCACGGCCTGCCAGCAGGGGGCGCCGAGACGATGCTGGCCGGCCGGCGCCTGGCCGACAGGCTCGGCGAAGCGGTCCGCGGCCAGGGCCGCAAGAGCTTCGTTCGCGCCGCCCGCTACGGCACCAACGCGAGCGTCTACGCGGCCGCCGGCGTGCCGACGGTCGTGTTCGGCCCCGGCTCGATCGACCAGGCCCACACGTGTGACGAGTGGATCGACGTTGCCGAAGTCGAGCTCGCCGCCGCGGCGCTCGTCGCCGCGATGGCGTGAGGGGGGGCACGAGCTGCGGCCCGGACCAGCTGGAGTGGCACGGGGCGATCGCACCACAGCCCGCGAGGTCGAGATCCTGCAACGACTCGTGCCGGGGTGTTCCGGATCCGTCCAGCGGAGGGCTGCCCGGTCCGTGCGACAAGGACGTCGATCGGGGCTCCTCACCGACAAAACCGCTGCGGGACGAGGCCACCGATAGGACCGTCTACGTGCCTTACGAGCTTTTCGTGGGCCGCTTGATCGACGAGATCGTCGCCGGCCCGAGCTGACCCTCGGCCTGTAACCGGGGCTCGGTTGGGGGGAAGCCCTCACTGACGGTCTCGACCCAACGAGAAGATGATGAATCCAGCGATCGCCACGGCAGCCAACCAGCCGATGATCAACGGGACCACGGTCGCGGTGATTCGCCAGGCGATGGCGAGAGGGTGAACCCGGGAACGGACGTCGATCGGGAGGGCGACATCCATGAAAGCTCTCACCTCCGGATCGATCGGATAAAAGGTGTGTCGATAGGCCCTTCCGAGCGAAGAATCGGGCGTCCAATGCTTCTTGTCGAGGCGCCGGACGATCGGCCAGACGACGTGGCATCGCCATTCATGTGACCGCTGCCTGACCACCGCCGCGTAGAGAGCGATGACGGAATCGGGAGGATCTGAACCGCCAAGATGGTCGCAGATCAGGAGCACGACGGGCACGATCTCATCGCTCAACTCCGTGTCACGTTCGTGAACGATGGTCATCGATCGATCTTCGGCAACGACATGCTTCAGGGACCACGTTGCAAACGACTCGAGCCAGGGTTGCGGTGGGGCTGTGGGAACGCCGGTATAGAAGGCGACGCCGAGAACCGCTGCTAAGTCCCATTTGGAAAGGGCTTTGCCAACGTAGAACGCGGCGCACCTGTCGAAATCACCCGCTTGGAATGCCTGATACGCCGTCCACATCGCGGCTTGTTTATCAGTCAAGTCATTCGGAGAGGAAGCTTTCACCCAGTCCAACACAAACTCGCTGCCAGAAGTTGTCTCGGGGGCCGGCTTACCGGTGAGGTCCTCGATTCTGCTTGCGGCAAGCGCGGCGATTTCTGCTTCATTGAGGCGGTGTGCCTGACTCAGAATGTCTTCCCAGACATTTACTCGAAGAGGATCGGTGCTGCCATCATCGATATCACGAAGCAGAGTGAAGGCATTTCGGAGACCTGCCGTCGTGTGCGTCATGTTGCGGAACGCGTGTTGGGCGTACGTCGCTGGATGGTCTCCTTTGACGTAGTCGCGGATCGACTGATCAACGACTCGGGGGCCAAATCCGTCTTCTACATTTCTAATCACAAAGGTCCACGCGCGGTCTGCGACGCGCCATGAGTCGCTCACCCGTAGAAGATCGGCGAGGACCGTGTCGGGATCAACGTGGGCCGAAGGAAACCGACGCCATCTCGGCACTCCGATGGCTTGCATGGTGTCGAGGGCGCGTTCTATCGTCGATGATTCATAGGCGTATTGGGCGTCGAAAGCATCGTGAGGAGGAAAAGAAAGGCTCCCGCAGACCCTTATCGCGATCGCGGCGGTGAGCAGCGGTAACGGCGAGCGAACGAACGCCGCCATCAGTGTTGATGGCGTCGTGAATTCCGCGGCGTCATAGAGGGACGCCATCGATGCGAGGACCTTAACGCAGGCTATGAACAGGGCGACATTGCTGATCGAGCGGGCAGCTGTCCCGAGGTTTGGGAAGCGGGCCGGCCGCCAGATAGGAGATATCCAGGATGGGGATCCGGCGAGCATGGTGCGCAAGCCGGCGACGTTTCCTCGCAGGCTCTCGATCAAGACCTCGCGTAACCTCCAGACGCGATGGTCGTAATCGCTTCGATCCTCCGGGGCACGGTGGCAGTCAAGTTCGTCACGGTTTTTCGATGGAGTGCCGAGCAGACGGTACCCCCGATCATGGCGATTGAATGTCACCAGACCGCGAGTGAGTAACCGTCGCGGGTTGAGCCAGTTCAGGATAGTGGCCAGAGAGAGATCGGGTTCGCCTGAATGTGGTTCGTCGATCGCGGCGTTTCTGTCCTGGTTCCAGCGCCACCAGTCCATGCTGTCCTGTTCCGAAAGGACGATCGGGTTGGCCTCCCAGATGGCCCTGATGCACTCGACCGACTCCGGCACGTAGTGCCATCGGGGTGGTTTGTCGGTGTACGATCGCGGCCACACGAAGCGCTCCTGGCCTCGACTCGCCCACTCGATCGTGTCGCGCGCACAGGCGCGGTCGAGGGGCAGGGCCCAGCCGGGCGCGTCACTTCCCGCGCGGGCCGCGCGGGCGCGGTAGATCGCGGCGATCTCGAGCAGTCCCTGGCGGCCGGCGATCGTGTGGATCGGTGGGGTGGTGTTCCACACGAAGCGGGGGCGGTACACGAGGAGGAGGATCGGAAGGAGCGGGTGAATCGCCCAGGGCCGGCCGGCCGGCCGCTCGGCGGACGGAAACCAACGGTAAAAGACGTACGCGAAGAGGTGCCAATGGTGCCGCGAAGCCTCGGCGAGCACCTCGAGAAAGAACAGTCGCCGGGCCGACATCGCCTCGACGGCCCGGATCTGAAACCAGAAGGTTTCCTCCGCGCAGGCCAGTGCGGCAAGGGCGTCAAGCACGCGGACATCCCCGAAAGTGATCCCGTCGGGATGCGTCTGATTCCCACCGCTGGACGCGATCCACCACGCCTTGATGACGGCGGCATCCTGGATGAGGGTCGTCAGACGGCCCTCCGCCTCGGATTCGGACCATCGTCGCTGCGGGGCGTGGCGACGGAGCGCTCCCTGCATCACGTCGCAGGCGTCGGCCCACGTCAGGCGCAGCCCATCGGAACGGGTGCCACCCTTTCGGAAGAGAATCTCGGTGGCAATGTCGCCCAGGCATCGGCGGTGGAGGTCCGCATCGGTGGGGGCACTGCCCGCGGTCCGTCGCGCCAGCAGCGTGTTGACGAGATCGCGGAAGAAGGCCGCCGGGGAGCCGGCGACGGTGACATGCTCCAGGCGTACCGATGCATTGCGGATGCAGGCATACGACGTGATGAGTGGATCGGAAAGCAGCGACGCATCGCCCTCCCCGACGACGCCGCCGAATCGGTAACGCGCTCGGAGCATCGCCAAGAGGCTTCCTGCCACCCGCGGCGCCTCGGAGTCGGCCGATCCTTCGAAGAACTTCTCCACGAAGGCCTTTCCCTCGGCCTCCGTCCAGGGCACGACCCGGTAGGGGCCATCGATCGTGGCGGTGCGATGTTCACGGACCAGTGGCAGTGGTGCGCCGCGCATCGCGAGGCTCTCGAGGACGCCCGGACGACCGGCGACGATCACGCCCGCGTCGTCCATCCGTCCTAGAAACTCGTGGCACAGCGCGAGTGCGGCATCCGGCGGAATCTCCTCGATGCCGTCGAACAACCAGACGATCAACGGCCAAGTCCCCTGTCGCGCGAGATCGAGTCCGTATCGGTCGCGGATGAAGTCGGTGACCGTTTTCCGGACATCGGCCGCGCCGTCGGCTTTCCAGTCGAGATCGTTGAGCGGCACGAAGACCGGCAGCACCGGCGGAAGAACCCCGGCGGAACGCGATTCCGGATCGGCCAGCCGCCGCACCAATTGGCGGAGGAATGACGATTTCCCCTGCCCCGCCTCCCCGGCGACGACGGCGCGCCCGATTCGTGAGTCACCGATGACCGCGGCCATCTCGTCGACGGTCATCGCCCGGTTCGGCGTGTCGAGTGACGAGCCGTGATCCGATAGCAGGTCGGACGTCGCCACGACTTTCCCTTCGATGCACCAGTCGTGGAAGGTCGGGTGACGGGCGTCTTGATCATGGCCACTGGGGACGACGGTGAGCGAGATCGTCTTGTGGACCCGAGTGACGTACTCGATGATCTCCGCGGCTGGGATGACAATTGTGCCAAGCCGCTTGACCAGCGGAGTCGTTTCGGATGTACCCGTGACATACCGGTGGACATCTTCTGCGACTTTTTCGGCGGTTACGTTCGAGATGTCCCACCGTCCGTCTCCCGAGTAAATCCCGAGATGACTCAAATCGCCGGGATCGCCGAAGCTCAAGAACCGGATGCGATCCTCATCGTCCGTTGCGATCAGGTTTTTGATTGCCCTCCATTCGAGTCGGCACCACTTTTTCTTGCCGTACTCGGGGCAGAGAAAAACGAGCACGTGATCCGATTGGGTGCGGTACAGATTGGGGAGATCCGTGTCGAGGTTTGGCTTGGCCAGTTCGAGGTTGTGGTCGTCGTCATAGAAAACCGCATCCTCACCCAACTTCAGCTTGAGTTTGTCCGCAATCTGCTTGACCCTGTCCCGGTACTCACCCGCGAACGAGAGTGCCACGCGGAAACGTCGCGGTTCGGCAGCGGAAGTGCTCATCAACCCGATCCTCGCTAGAATCAGACCGGTCCCGGCCCCCTTCAGCCGATGGAGTCGCGGTGACAAGAGCCAGTCGGCCTCGACTCACCCGGCCGAACGGATTCGCTCGGTGTCAAGTGTCAGTATGGGACTTCTCATGATCTTGTCACGCCCTCCCTCCGCTCGCTGGCCCCGGCCGGTGCCTGGCCAAGAGTCTCGGATAAAAGGCCGCCGGCGTGCCGACGGTTGTGTTCGGCCCCGGCTCGATCGACCAGGCCCACACCGCTGAAGAGTGGATCGACGTTGCCGAAGTCGAGCTCGCCGCCGCGGCGCTCGTCGCCGCGATGGCGTGAGGGGGGGCACCTCCGTATGCCTGTGCTATTCGCCCGCTTCACAACACTTCGGTGAACGGCCGGAGTCGGGCGACCGTCTGGACAATCCCTTGGCTTTCGAGCGTGGCCAAAAACTCCCCGGCTGACTTCGGTGGATTGTGAAGCCCGGCCCGCTGTCGTTTGACCGCCGTACAAACCGGCCCGGGGGCGGCGTCAAACAGCGAGAGCAGGAAGTTGTCCGGGTGGATCGCCTCGACGTTGTGCCTGGCCAGCACGTCGGCGGGAAAGTCCTTGAGGTTGAAGGTGACGATGACCTCGGCGTCCACTCGGATCGCGGCAGCGAGGACGTGCCGGTCGTCAGGATCCGGCAAGGAGAGGGTATCGATGAGGTCTTCGTACCCCGTCACGAGGCAGTCACGGACAGCGTCGTTCATCAGGGCCCTGGTTCGGGACAGGCGCTCTGGGGACAGGCTCGGGTTGTCCGCCTGGACGTTGCGCACCCACTCGTCGTGGATCGCATCGGTCCACCGTGCTCGCACCAGGCCCGCCTGGGCGAGACGGACGAACAGATCTCGGAGCGGAGCGGGGTAGAGAACGTTCGCGTCGTAGATGGCGGTGGCCGGGTGCTCCATCTCGACTCCGTCCCCGGTCAGTACCCCATCCCCAAGTCCTGTGCCTCGGCCGTGAGCTGGTCCAGGACCTTCTCGCGGGCTTCGTCGTCCTTCCGCTTGAACGCCATCAGGTCGTCGAAGCGAACCCGGCGGTACTTGCCAACACGACGGGAGGGGATTTTGCCGTCGTCAAGCAGTTTGGCTACGTAGGGGCGGGAGACGTTGAGCAGATCGGCGGCCTGCTGGGTGGTCAACTCCGCCTGGGTCGGGATCAGCGTGACGGAATGGCCCTGCGACATCTCGGCCAACAGCTGAAGGAACAGTCGAACCGCGGACGCGGGGACGGTCACCGCGTCGCCCTCGTCCAAGAGCCTGATGCGAACGCTCGTTCGCCCGAGCTTGTGGGTCGCCAGCAGGCGACTCGACTCGCGTGCCAACACGGCATCAGCCTCGCTCGGCGCGACGGTTTCAAAGTTCTCGGGGATCAGCGTCGCCATGGGACACCTCCTTCAAGGCTGAAGAGCAGTCTACCATGCGGCCGAAACAGTCGCATCGCTCGAAACGCTCGAAATATCGTTTCCTGGCGGCCACTGTTTGGTCATCGCTTGGTTTCGCCAGCACCGTACAGTGCCATCGCCTGCCCCCCGAGAAGCGGGGAGCCCGGCGGGCGGAGCGGCCGCAGGCGCGCGACGCGGCCTCCGCCTCACCCAGATGGCGAGGCGGAGGCGCGATGGTGGGCGTCGAAGTGACCGTGGAGGCTGGCTCCACGCGACAACTCAAAACACGTCGAGGTTGTGGTGGTGGCCGAAGGGGTTGTAGCGCCGCGACTTCGGATACTCGTTGTGCCACGAGCGGTTGTAGACCGGCACCCGCATCTCCTGCGGATAGCGGTAGTAGAGATCGTTGGCGCTGCGGTAGTAGCCGTCGGCGTAGAAGTTCTGCGGATACCAGACGTAGGGATAGTGGTAGAAGCGGTTCCAGTCGGGCGCGGCGGCCGATTGGCCCCACGTTCCGCCGAAGGCTTTCGGCCCGGCGTACGGTTGTCCACCCCAGCCCTGCTGGGCGGAAGCCTCGCCGGCGGCGAGAAAGAACGTCGAGGCCAACACGGCCGCGGCGAGCAGATGGCGTTTCATGCGAAGGAGTCCCCCCTGCGATCGGTCGGGAGGTTCCCCCTGAACCCCCCTGCCACCCGGCTGCGGCCGCGCTCTCCACCCCCACGCCCTCCAAAAGAGGCCGGTCGGGTGGCGCGCGTTCCGAACATGCAGACGGTGCGGCAAGGGGAATATCGACCGGCGGCGCGACCGTTCTTCACGGAAAAACCGGCACGGTCGGCCGGTCGCTGTGGGGCCATCAGAGACCGCCAGGGGCCGCCGCACCCGTCAGCCGCGGCCCGGAGGCCCGCCCGGCGAACGCCCCTCGGCCAGTTCCCGATCCCACTGCTCCATCAACGGCCAGGCCGGGGCACAGGTGCCGAAGTCGGCCAGCGTCAAATAGCCGCGCACCCGGTCGAGCGTCCGGGCGAGGAGGGCGCCGTCCTTGCGGAAGATCGGGCCGTGGCTGGGGAGGAGCCAGGCGACGTCGCTGGCGGCGATCCGCTCGAGCGAGCGGATGAAGGCCGGAATGTCGCTGCCGTGATGGGCATCGATCGCGCCGACCGAGCCGTCGCGGTAGATGTTGTCGCCGGAGAGGAGGAGGTCGTCGAGCCTGAAGGCGAGCTGGCTGTCGGTGTGGCCGGGGGTGTGCCAGACCTCGAGCCGGCGCGAGCCGACCTCGAGCGTGTCGCCGTCGCCGATCGTCCGATCGACCTTCACCGCCGGCATTTCGAGATGGACGTTCTGCGCCGCGATCTCGGCAAACGTCTTGATCCGGTCGCCACTCTCCAGCGATTCCACCGCCAGGGGGTGGGCGATGATCGGGGCCTTGAGGATCGCCTTCGCCTTCGCCAGCCCCTGGATGTGGTCGACGTCGGCATGCGTGGCCACGAGGGCCCGGCAGGTCGAGAGGGGGAAGTCGAGCTGACGGATCATCTCCACGATCTCGTCGACGGTCTCGGAGTAGCCGATGTCGATGAGCACCCAGTCGCGGTCGTCATAAACCAAATAGACGTTGCAACCGATCCGCCAGCCCGCCTGGTGGTTCATCTCGATGACACCGGGGAAAATCGGGCGGCGCTGGAGCATCGGAAGTCCGGGCGTGCGGGGAGATGTTTGCGGCCCGATCGGTCACAGCTCACACTGGAGGGCCGGGGCCGCGGTACGCGTGTCCGGAGTGTAGCGCGTACCGCGACGGGCAGCAACGAGCCCCGCCTCCACCCGCCCTGCAGAGCGTCGCTGCCGCACCCGAAGAGGACCTCCCTTGGCCGCCGTCCCCCACGAAACCCCCGCAGCCCTCCGGCCGCCGGCCGTGTCGCGGTACGTGGCATGGGCGGGGAGCGTCGGTGAGCTGTGCGACGTCGTCGATCGTCTGGGGGGCATCACCGCCGAACTGGGGGCGCCGTCGCCGGACGGGGCGGAGTGGTATGGGCAGCTCTTCGGCAAGCTCCGGCCGCAGGTGACGCGCGAGCCGGTGATGGTGGCGGCGGTCTGCGGCGGCACGAACACCGGCAAGAGCCTCGTCTCGAATGTCCTTGTCGGCGCCGAGATCAGCCGGTCGCTGCCGGAGGCGGCGCGGACGCGCTGCCCGGTGGCCAGCCTGCCGCGCGGGCTCGCCGGCGCGGTCGACCTCGCGGCGCTGTTCCCGGGCTTCACCCCCCGCGCGTGGTCGAGCGACACCGACGCCCTCGGCGGCAGTGCCGCCGGGGACGATCTCCTCGTGTGGCGCGAGGATCCCGCCGGCCGCCAGCCGGCCCGGCTGATTCTCATCGATACCCCCGACGTCGACGGCACGCTCCGTGAGAACTGGCACCGGGCCGAGGCGGTGCGCAACGCCTGCGACGTGATCGTCGCCGTCCTCACCCAACAGAAATACAACGACGCTGCCGTCCGCGACTTCTTCGCCGCCGCCGCCGCTGCCGGGAAGTCGCTGGTCGTCGTTTTCAACATGGTGAACTGGCCGGCGCAGCGCGAGCGGATCGCCGGCTGGTATGCGACGTTCGTCGCCGAGACCGGCGCGGCGGCGCTGGCGGTGTATGCGGTGCCGCACGACTTCGCCCGGGCCGAGAGCGGCACGATCGAGTTTTTCCACCTCCCGGAGCTGACCGGCGGCTCGGCCGATCCGGCGGCGCCCCCGGTCGACCTCGCCGCGGTGCTGGCCGGCGTCGACTTCGACCGCATCAAGCTTCAGGCGATGGAGGGGGCGTTCCGCGTCGTCCTCGATCCTGCGGCCGGGATGGCGACCTGGCTCGACGCGATCGAGTCCTCCTCGCGGGAGTGGCATGACGCGCGGGGCGTGCTCGCCGAGGAGGCGCAGGTGCGCGTCGAGCTCCCCTCCGCGCCGCGGGAGCTGGTCTGGAATGAGATCTGGAGGTGGCTCGAACCGCGCCGGTCGCGCGTCGACATCAACCTCTCCCGCCTGTACCGGGCCGCCGGCAGCGGCGTCGCTTGGGTGGGGCGGCGGATCGGCGTCGGGCGGACCGAAGAGGAGCGGCGCGACGACTTCGCCGCCGTCGAACTGGCGGGCTTGAAGCAGGCGCTGGCGACCTTCATCGATCGCCTCGAAGGGGCCTGCCGCCGCAGTCCGCGGCTCCGGGCCCTCCTCGGCGACACGCTCGTCGGCGGCGACCGGGCGGCATGGTATGCCGACCTCGAGCGGCGGCACGCCGCCCTGCCGATGGTCTCAGACGACTACCGGGCCTTCGTGCGCAGCGAGCTCGACCGCTTCTCCCGCGAAAACCCAAAGTTTCTCCAGCTGCTCCTCACCGGCTTGAGCGTCGGATCGGTCGCCCGCCCCTGCATCACGGTGGGGCTGATGATGGCCGGGGCCGCCGCGGTGCCGGCCGCCGCCGCCGCGGGGCACGGCCTGACGACGCTCGTCCACACCGCCGGCGACTATGTCGTCTGGGCCGTCGCGCCACTGGCGGGCGAAGGGGTGCTCGGGCTGACGATGGCCGGTCTCAAGCCGCTCCTCGAACGACTCTTCGCCGGCTGGTCCGCCGAGCGCAGCCGGGTCCTCACCGAGACGCTCCACGACGTCGTCCTCGGCGATCGCCTCGAGGTGATCGAGCGGCTCGCCACGGCTGGCGGGCGGCCGGAGGTGGCGCGGGCGCGGCGGTTGCTCTATGACTGTGGGCGGGAGTTCACCCGATGACCGATACCCCATCCGCCGCGCTGAAGTCCGCTGCCGACAGCCCCGCCGGGGCAGCGTTGCAACCGGCGCTGGGGTTTGACGACGCCGGATTCGACGACCTCGTCACCGGGCTTTCGCGGTGGAGCGGGGCGCTCCCCGACTGGCCCCCGGCCAGGCGCGTGCGGGCGGAGTGGGAGGAGGTCGCCCCGCGGCTCGACCGGGCCCGCCGCGAGCTCTCGCGCGTCCTCGTCGTCGGCGTCATCGGGGGCACCGGCACTGGCAAGAGCACGCTTGTGAATGCGCTGGCCGGACGGGACGTGAGCCCCGCCGGCGACGTCGCCCGGCCGACGACGGTGGCGCCGGTGGTGGTTGTGGCCCGGGATGTCGACTGCTCGTGGCTGGCGCTCGACGAGGTCGGCGCTCGGGTCGTCACCAGCGACGCCGCCGCTGTGGCCAACATCGTGCTGGTCGACTGCCCCGATCCCGACACCCAGGGGCCGGGGACGCCGTTGCCGACCGGTGGGGCGCAGCCGTTGTCCGGTGGGGCGCAGCCGTTGTCCGGTGGGGCGCA
>JBBAVV010000048.1:32528-40155 GCA_040397545.1 Pirellulales bacterium | reverse complement strand
GCATCTTCTGGAGCTTCGTCACCGTCTCCACCGCCTGGTGCTCGAAGCTCTGGCACTTCGTCACCGTCCGCGCCCTCGAAGGCTTTGGCGAGACGTTTTATTTCCCGGCGTCGATGTCGCTGACGGCCGACTACCACGGGCCCCAGACGCGCGGCCGGGCCTTCGCGCTGCACCAGTCGAGCGTCTACGCCGGCACGATCCTCGGCAGCTGGCTCGGCGCCCTCCTTGGCGAGCGCTACGGGTGGCGTGTCGGCTTCTTCGCCTTCGGCCTCGCCGGGATGGTCGTTGGCGCGATCCTCTACTGCTTTCTCCGCGAGCCCGTGCGTGGAGCCGCGGAACGGGCGGAGGCCGAGGGCAACGCGACAGTCACCGCTCACCACCCGCCCCTGCCGACCGCGGCAACACCGTCGGGATCCGCACCCCTGGGCATCGCCGACACCGCTGCCATCCTCTTGACGCGACCGGCCGTTCCCCTCCTCATGCTCGCCTTCCTCGGTGCCAATTTCGTGGCCACGATCTTTCTCTCCTGGGCGCCGACGTTCCTCCACGACAAGTTCGGCTACAAGCTCGGGGCCGCCGGGCTCAACGGCACGCTCTTCATCCATCTGGCAAGCGCCCTGGCAGTGCCACTGGCGGGCATCCTCGCCGACCGGCTCGCGCAGCGCTTCCCCGCCGGCCGTGTCCTCGTCCAGGCCGCCGGCCTGCTCGTCGGCAGCGTGTTCGTGGCGCTGGTCGGCCTCTGTTCCACCACCGGCGTGCTGATTGCGGCGATGACCGCCTTCGGCTTCTGCAAGGGCTTCTACGACTCGGGGATCTTCGCCTCGCTCTTCGACCAGGTGGAGCCGCGCGCCCGGGCCAGTGCCGCCGGATTGATGAACACCGTTGGCTGGGGGGGCGGGGCCCTCGGGCCGGTGTTTTTCGGCTGGGTCACCAACGCCGCCGCCAAGCAGGCGGAACTGGCCGCCAAGGCCTCCGGCGCGACAGCGGAGCTCGCCGCCGCCGCCATCAAGGCGGCCGAAGTCGAGGCCATGAGCCGGTCGATCGCCGCCGGCGGCCTCGTCTATCTCGTCTGTGCCGCGGTCCTGCTCGCAGCCTACCTGCTCGCCCGCCGCCCTCCCCCTGCCGGCATCGACTGACCACGCTCCTCCCTTTTTCCCCCTTTCCCTTACGATGCCCACCATGAGTCACGCTCCCTCGCGCTTCCACGGCATCATCCCTCCGCTGGCGACGCCGCTGGTCGACCGCGACACACTCGATGTCGGCGGCCTCGAGCGGCTTATCGAGCATGTCCTCGCCGGCGGCGTCCATGGCCTGTTTATCCTTGGCACGACCGGCGAAGGCCCGGCGCTCCCGCCCGCGGTCCGCCGCGCCGTCGTCGAGCGCACCATCAAGCAGGTGGCCGGTCGCGTGCCGGTGCTCGTCGGGATCAGCGACACCGTCCTTGCCGACAGCCTGGCGCTGGCCCGGTTTGCCGCTGACAGCGGCGTCGCCGCGGTCGTCGCCGCCCCCCCCTACTACTTCCCGGCAGGCCAAGAGCCGCTCGAGCGCTGGTGCCGGGCGCTCGTGGCGGGGCTGCCGCTGCCGCTGCTCCTTTACAACATGCCGGAAATGGTGAAGGTCGTGCTCGAGCCGGAGCTTGTCCGGCGCCTCGCCGACCTGCCGGAGATCGTCGGCCTCAAGGATTCTGGCGGCGATCTGGAGACGTTTGCCGTCTATTCCAAAGTCGTTCGCGAGGTCCGCCCCGACTGGTCGCTCTTGATCGGGCCGGAGCAGATGCTTCCGCAAGCCCATGCCCTCGGTGGCCATGGCGGCGTCTGCGGCGGGGCAAACGTCCACCCGCGTCTGTTCGTCGACCTTCAGGCCGCACTCGAACGCGGCGACGAAGCCCGCGCCGTCGGTCTCCAGCAGAAGGTGCTCGCCCTCGGTAGGCTTTATTCTGTCGGCACGCAACCGGGACGCGTGATCGTCGGCGTGAAGGGAGCCTTGGCGGCCCTCGGCATCTGCAGCGATGTCACGGCCGCGTGGTTTGAACAACTCGACGCGACTCAAAAAACTCGCATCGCCGAGATCGTCACCGAGATCAGGGCCTGACGAGGAGGGCCGGAGAGATGGATCGAGAGCCCACCTATGGCGCGGTGTTCGTCAAACATCTGACGAAACTGGGCAAGCACGTTCCTTATAACTACAACGACCTCCAGCAGGTCAAGACGATGAGCCAGGCCGAGCTGGCTGACTGGATCCAGGTTGAGTGCCGGGCGGTCTCCCAAGCGGTCCGCGACAACCCGGCCGACGTCGCTGCTGAAGTGGTTCACAAGAGAAGGGCCGAGTTGGCAGCCAGCTCACCCGCTGCCTGCGCCGCGGAGTGCGCGGTTTCGTTTCTCGAGTTGCTGGCACACCTGTCCTAGGGCTCCACCATGACAGCCACACCTCTCCCCACGGGCCCCGACGGGCGCGACGGCGGCCAGGATGTCGCGGGAGCCACCGCGATCTTCGCGCAGTGGCAGGTCTACGAGTCGATCATCGACCGCGACCTCATGCGGCACAGGGAGATCTACGCGGGGATTCATGCCTTCGTGGCGGCGATCTATCCCCGGCCATTTTCCCTCCTCGATCTGGGGTGCGGTGACGCCAGCTCCATCGCCCGCACCTTCGCCGGCACCGCGCTTGCCCATTACACGGGCGTCGACGCCTCGGCGGCGGCCTTGCAGGCGGCCCGCCGGCAGCTGGCGGCCGCCCCCTTTCACGTCGCGCTCGTCGAAACCGATCTGCTCGAATACTTGACCACTGCCGTGGCGTCTGCCCGCCCCCGACCGGACCTGATTCTCGCGGGGTTCGTCGTCCACCATCTCTCCTTCGACGAAAAGCGCCGGTTCTTCTCACGCTGCCGGGAGACGCTGGCACCGGGTGGGTCGCTCGTGTTCTACGACCTCTTTCGAAGAGCGACAGAGACCCGCGAGCAGTTCGTCGGCGCGTATACGGACCTGATCGCCACCCGGTGGGGCCTCGTGGGCCAGACGCTCGACGACACCTGCCGGCATGTCCGGGAACACGACTTTCCAGAGCCCTTGGCGACGATTTTCAAGCTGGCCCACGACGCGGGCTTCACGCAGCCGGGCGAGGAGCGATTCACGGACGCCGACGGCTTTCACCGGCTGGTCTGCTTCGCGACGGAGCCACTGCCGGCCCAATCCGCCCCTCCCACCCACGCCGGCATCCAGCCGCCGCGAGCGGCCCGCTCGCGATGACGAAGCCGGCGCCCAGATTGAGTGGCTGGCACGTTTTCCTCGCCCTATACTGCAGTCATGAAACCGACCGTCGAAATCGACTGCCCCCCCGAAGTCCTTCTCGGGCTTCACTTGGAGCCGTCGGAGTTTGGTGAGCTGATGAAGCTCGAAACAGCGATCGCCCTGTTCAAGGATGGCCGGATGTCGTCCGGTACCGCCGCGAAGTGGTTGAACATCCCGCGGATGACCTTTCTTCTCCGCGCTGCCGAGGCCGGCGCGACCTTCCTGACGGACACGCCGGAGGACTTCGCCCGGGAAACGTCGTTGCTGTGATCGTTGTCACGAACACGGGGCCGCTGATCGCACTGGCCAGCATCGACCGCCTCGATCTCCTCCCGACCCTTTTCGGATCGCTCACCGTGGCAGCGACGGTGGTCGAGGAGTGTGCGGCAGGTGGACCGATCGCCGTGCCTGACCTCCGTGGCCTCGAATGGCTGACGGTGATCGAGGCCGCTCCTTCGAACGATTGGCCGACACTGCGGGATCTTGATCGCGGAGAGCGTGACACGATCGCCGTCGCCCTGACTCACCGCGCGGGCCTCGTGATCATCGACGAACGAATCGGCCGTCAGGCGGCAGCCCAACTCGGTCTGCAGATCACAGGGACACTCGGCATCCTGGCCAAGGCCAAGACGGCGGGGTTGCTCGCGTCATTCACCACCGCCACCGACGCCATGCGAAAGGCGGGCGTACGGTTTCATCCGGTCTTGGTGGGCAAGATCGCCGCTGTCGTCGGCGAGTAACGGTGCCGTCGTCTCCGCCGCCAAGTGGCAGCACGACGCTTTCGCTCGCCACATGGTCGCGAGCCAGAAAAGGCGACGGCCCCGGCCCCCTCACACCCACACCGGCATCCAGCCGCCGCGGTAGGGCTTTGTGAGCAGCTCGGCCGCGTGCGGCACGCCGGAGAGAACGAAGCCGGGGGCGTTCCACGTCAGCAGCGTGTCGGGATGCTCCGCTCCCTTCATCGCGACCTTCGCGACGAGAGCCGATTCAAGGCGCTCGGGTGCGACGTCCGCCCGGGACGGCCCGTGGACGTGATCGGGCTGTGCGTCTCGCTCCGGGCACGGGCATCGTGAGCGTCATCGTTCCTCGTTCGGCTCTGCCACGTGCGGCCGACACCACGATGCGCACATCCTGCCCGAGCCTCATGAGAAACACGAGGAGCTTCTCGGTGGAGAATCCGTCAGCAAACCCGCGGAGGAGCCGGGAGGCCTTTGGCTGCGGGATGACGAGCCGGGCCGCGAGTTGCGTCCCATTGAGCCCGAGGGCCACGGACCGGTCGTGGATCTGCCTCGCCAGTCTGGCTTTTGACAGCTCATCGTCCGGCGATTCGAGCCCGAGGTCCCGAAAGACGTTCCCCGAGCCGACGGTGAACCCGACTTCGTCATGCGCTCGCTTCGTCATCGCTTTTCCTTCTCTCCAGACTTCCACGCGTGCCATTGCCGGGCCGCCTTCAGCCGGCTTTCGATCACGTCGAGCTCGTGCTGCGGCGTCGCGATCCCCTTCTTCGACTTCTTCTGGAACGCATGGAGCACATAGACCTCGTCGCCAATGCGCGTCGTGTACATCGCCCGAAAGGTGTCGCCGTCATGATCGGAAACGATTTCGATCACGTCCCGCAGATGGCCATGCATGCGTCTGGCCGACGGATGGAGGCGCCCCGTTTCGGCCCAATCGAGCGCCGTCCCGACATCCCGCTTCACCGCCTTCGGAAATCCCTGCAAGTCCTTGAGCGAACTCCCTACCCAAACGATCGGTTTTCGCGGCATGCCCGCCATAGGAAATATACCTCATTGGGTATGCACTGGCCAGATCGCTTCATGAACGGCCGCGCGAGCAGGAAGGTGCCGGCACCCCGCGCCTCCCTCACACCCACGCCGGCATCCAGCCGCCGCGGTAGGGCTTCGTGAGCAGCTCGGCCGCGTGCGGCACGCCGGAGAGAACGAAGCCGGGGGCGTTCCACGTCAGCAGCGTGTCGGGATGCTCCGCTCCCTTCATCGCGACCTTCGCGACGAGAGCCGATTCAAGGCGCTCGGGTGCGACGTCCGCCCGGGACGGCCCGTGGACGTGATCGGGCTGTGCGTCTCGCTCCGGGCACGGGCATCGTGAGCGTCATCGTTCCTCGTTCGGCTCTGCCACGTGCGGCCGACACCACGATGCGCACATCCTGCCCGAGCCTCATGAGAAACACGAGGAGCTTCTCGGTGGAGAATCCGTCAGCAAACCCGCGGAGGAGCCGGGAGGCCTTTGGCTGCGGGATGACGAGCCGGGCCGCGAGTTGCGTCCCATTGAGCCCGAGGGCCACGGACCGGTCGTGGATCTGCCTCGCCAGTCTGGCTTTTGACAGCTCATCGTCCGGCGATTCGAGCCCGAGGTCCCGAAAGACGTTCCCCGAGCCGACGGTGAACCCGACTTCGTCATGCGCTCGCTTCGTCATCGCTTTTCCTTCTCTCCAGACTTCCACGCGTGCCATTGCCGGGCCGCCTTCAGCCGGCTTTCGATCACGTCGAGCTCGTGCTGCGGCGTCGCGATCCCCTTCTTCGACTTCTTCTGGAACGCATGGAGCACATAGACCTCGTCGCCAATGCGCGTCGTGTACATCGCCCGAAAGGTGTCGCCGTCATGATCGGAAACGATTTCGATCACGTCCCGCAGATGGCCATGCATGCGTCTGGCCGACGGATGGAGGCGCCCCGTTTCGGCCCAATCGAGCGCCGTCCCGACATCCCGCTTCACCGCCTTCGGAAATCCCTGCAAGTCCTTGAGCGAACTCCCTACCCAAACGATCGGTTTTCGCGGCATGCCCGCCATAGGAAATATACCTCATTGGGTATGCACTGGCCAGATCGCTTCATGAACGGCCGCGCGAGCAGGAAGGTGCCGGCACCCCGCGCCTCCCTCACACCCACGCCGGCATCCAGCCGCCGCGGTAGGGCTTCGTGAGCAGCTCGGCCGCGTGCGACACGCCGGAGAGAACGAAGCCGGGGGCGTTCCACGTCAGGAGCGTGTCGGGATGGCGGATCGCGATCGTTCCCAGGAGGACCGTTTCGGTGAGCGGCGCCGAATAGCCAAAGTGGCTCGTCGTGTGGTCGGTGCCACGGATGGCGTCGATCCAGGAGGTGTAGTGATTGCGCGCCTCTTGGACCGGGATCTCGAAGCTCGCAAACTTCTCCGTCGGGGCCAGCCGCGGCATCTCGACGTGCGGCACGAGGAGCGTCCCCTCGGTGCCGATGATCGCCGAGCCACTGCCAGGGAGGACGACATCTGCGGCAAGCCCCAGGTGCTCGTGCGTCGGCACATGCCCCTCGCCGTCATACCAGTGGACCTTCACCGCCGGGCCTGCCGTCCGCTTCGTGCCGGGGAACTCCCAGGTGACCAGTGACTTCAGGGCCCACACTTCGCGGTTGACTCCCGGGGCCGAAGCCTGCACCGTCCGCGGCGCGGTGAGCTCCAAGGCCATGAAGACCGGATCGAGGATGTGGCAGCCAAAGTCGCCGAGCTGGCCGTTGGAGAAATCCTGCCAGGCGCGCCAGTTGAAGGGATGGTAGATCTCGGGGAGGTAGGGGCGCGAAGGAGCAACACCGAGCCACTCGTCCCAGTGGACGGTCGGGGGGACGTCGGCCGTGCCCTCGGGGCGGTCGTCAACCTTCCGCCAGCCCATCGCCCCCGGCTGCCAGGCGTGAACCTCCTTCACCTTCCCGATCGCGCCGTCATGGACGAGCTTGACGGCCGTCCGGTAGGCGGGATGCGACTGGATCTGGTTGCCCATCTGCGTCACGACCTTGAAGCGCTCCGCCGCCTCGCGCATCTGCCGGGCCTCGAAGACGGTGTGCGTGAGTGGCTTCTGGCACTGGACATGCTTGCCGAGATGCATCGCCGCCAGGCTGGGGCTGGCGTGCATGTGGTCAGGGGTGGAGACGATCACGGCATCGAAAAGCTGCGGCTTGTCGAGGAGCCGGCGCCAATCGGTCAACCGCTCCGCTTCGGGGAACTTTTCAGCCGCCTGCCCGAGGTGGGGCATCGAGTCGTCGATGTCGCACAGCGCCGTCACTTGGGCCCATTCCGACGCGGCGGTGTCGAGCAGATCGCTCCACCCCTTGCCGCCGCAGCCGATCGAGGCGATGCGGACTCTTTCATTGGCGCCATACGCCCGCGACCACGACGCGGCCGACATCCCCACGGCGATGCCGGCGGAGAGCCCGCCCTTGAGAAGTGAACGGCGGGAAAGGGGGGCACGACGGGGGGACGGCATGGCGAGCCTCGTGGACTGGGAACGGGAGGTGGGACGGTTTCGCGGGGAGCAGCCGACCCCGACGCCCGAGCGTCCGATCGGCCTCCAATCA
>JBBAVV010000048.1:26743-32428 GCA_040397545.1 Pirellulales bacterium | reverse complement strand
TGCGCCTCGGACTGATCAACTCGGCCTTTGCCCAGGCCGGCAAGGGGACACGCTTCGGCCTCGAGCAGACGAAGCGACTCGGCTTCGACTCGGTCGATCTCCTCGCCGATCCGCTCGACATGCCCGCGGCGGAGCGGCGGCTGATCGCCGACACCTGCCGCGAGCTCGATCTGCCGATCGTGAGCCTGTGCTGCGTTGCCCTCGGCCTCATCGACTTCAGCCCTTCGGTGCGTCGCTTCCACCTCGACCGCGGCCGGGCCCACCTCGATCTCGCCGCCGAATACGGCTGCCGCAATCTCCTTCTCGTCCTCGGGGAGTATGTCTGGCAGCAGGAGGTGATCCCGCCGGCCGAGCAGTGGAAGCTCGGCGTCGACGCCGTCCGCCAGCTCGGAGCCTACGCCGCCGACCGGGGCCTGCGGATCGCCATCGAGCTCGAGCCGTTCAAGCTATCGCTCGTCAATTCGATCGACACGATGCTCGCCTTCCTCGACGACGTCGGCCTCCCCGAGACGGTGATGGCCAACTGCGACATCTCCCACCTCGATCTCGTCCACACCGAGCCGGCCGAGGTGGCGAGGCTCGCCGGCCGGATCGAGCATGTCCATGTCAGCGACTGCGACGGGAAGGTTCATGGTGATCTTCCTCCCGGCCGCGGCGTGACGCCGATCGCCAGTTTTTTAGCGGCGATCCGCGACACTGGCTACGACGGCACGGTGAGCATCGAGCTCGAGTTCTCGCCTGAGCCTGAAAAAATCGTCGAGTGGGTCGCCGAAGCCCACGACGCCACCGAGGCAATCCTCGACAAGCTCGGCTGCCGCCCCGCCCGGCGCCGCTGACCTCTGCGAGCGAACAGGGATTTCTGCACGTGCCATCCCCTCCCCCACGCCACCGTCTCAGCGCCATCGCCGCGGCCGCCGTGATCTTTTTCGTGGCGCCGTCTCTGGCCGTTGGCGCCGACACCCCCGACTTCGTCCGCGACATCCGCCCCCTCCTCGAGCGGTCGTGCGCCGGCTGCCACTCCGGCGAAGAGGCGAAGAGCGGGCTGCGGCTCGACATCCGCGCCGCGGCCTTTCGCGGCGGCGACGCCCAGGGCGCGGCGATCGTGCCGGGGAAGGCGGCGGAGAGCCCGCTTGTGCGTTTCGCGCGCGGCGATGAGCCGGAGATGCAGATGCCGCCGGCTGATGCGAACGTGCCGCAGCTTTCTCCGGACGAAGTGGCGATCCTCGCGGCGTGGATCGATGCCGGTGCTCTGTGGCCGGAAGGGATCGACCGGGCAAGCCTCGTCGACCGGCGCGACCACTGGGCCTTCCGGGCCGTCGCCCGCCCCGCCCCCCCGGCCGTGCGCGATGAGGGCTGGCCACGAAACGACATCGACCGCTTCATCCGCGCCCGGCTCGAAGTCGAGGGGCTTTTTCCGGCGCCCGAAGCCGATCGCGGCCAGTGGCTGCGGCGCGTGGCGCTCGACCTGACCGGCCTCCCGCCGACTCCCGAAGAGATCGACGCCTTCCTGGCCGACGAGGCTTCCGGCGCCCACGAGCGCGTCGTCGATCGGCTCCTCGCCTCGCCACGCCACGGCGAGCGGATGGCCCAGCACTGGCTCGACGTCGTTCGCTATGCCGACACGCACGGCTACGAGGTCAACACCGAACGGGCCAATGCCTGGCCCTACCGCGATTGGGTCGTGGCGGCCTTCAACGCCGACATGCCCTACGACACGTTCGTTCGCCGCCAGCTCGCCGGCGACGCCGATCGGGACGACGCCGCGACCGGGTTTCTCGTCACCGCCGCCGTCCTCCTTCCCGGTCAGATCGGCGCCGACGACGTCTCGAAACGGCTCGCCCGCCAGGATGCCCTCAACGACATTCTCATCAACACCGGCGAGAGCTTCCTCGGCCTCTCGATCGGCTGCGCCCGCTGCCACGACCACAAGTTTGATCCGCTCTCGCTCCGTGACTACCACGCCCTCCAGGCGGTGTTCACGGGTGTTACCTACGAAGACCGCGAGCTCCGCTCCGCCGAGGCCGACGCCCGCCGCGCCGAGATCGCTACCCACCGCTTGGCGATTTCGGCACTCGACGCGGCGCGGACGGCGCGGGCACCGCTGGTCGGCAACGGATCGCCTCGGGCATCCGTATCACCCCGGCTGAACGTCGACCGGATTGTCCCCCGCCGCGCCACGCGTGTGCGATTCACGATCCTCGCCACCAACAGCCTCGAGCCCTGCATCGACGAGCTCGAGGTCTTCGACAGCGAAGGCCGCAACGTCGCACTCGCCTCCGCCGGAGCGACCGTCACTTCGTCTGGCAACAACGTCGATCCCGGTCGCCACGAGCTCCCCTTCGTCCACGACGGCCTCGAGGGAAACGAGCGGAGCTGGATGTCGAGCACGACCGGGAGCGGCTGGGTGGAGATCGGCTTCGCCGCCCCGGCGACCATCGACCGGATCGTCTGGGCCCGCGACCGCAAAGGCGTCTATGCCGATCGGACGGCCATCCAATACCGGATCGAGCTGGCCGACGGCGCCGACGCGCCCCTCGAGCCGGTGGCCGATGCGTCTGACCGCCAGCCCGTTGACGCCGCCGCGCCGACCCCAGCCCCCGCCGCCGGCACCGCCAGCGCCGACGGGCTCACGGACGAAGATCGCGCGGCGCTGGCCAGAATCGACGCCGACAAGTCCAGGCTCACCGCGCGGATTGCCGAGCTCGACCGGGGGCTGACCGTGTTCGCCGGGCGATTCTCTGCGCCCGAGCCCGCGCGCGTGCTCCACCGCGGCGACCCGGAGCAGCCCGGCGACGAAGTCGGCCCGCGCTCACCGCTGGCCTTCGATGACCGGCTCCCGGCGCTTGCCCTCCCCACCGATGCCCCCGAGCAGGCCCGCCGGCTGGCGCTTGCCGACTGGATCGTCCACCCGGCCAATCCGCTCGCGGCGCGCGTGATCGCCAACCGGGTGTGGCAGTGGCACTTCGGCACCGGGCTGGTCGAGACCGCGAGCGATTTCGGTCGATCGGGCGCCTCCCCGAGCCATCCGGAGCTCCTCGACTGGCTCGCTGCGGAGCTTGTCGCGCACGGCTGGTCGCTCAAAAATCTCCACCGTGCCATCGTCCTCTCCGCCACCTACCGGCAGGGGGATGCCATGACGGCCGAGGGCCTCGCCAAGGACTCGGGCAACCGGCTTCTGTGGCGCTATCCATCCAGGCGCCTCGAGGCGGAGGGGATCCGCGATTCGATGCTCGCCGTGAGCGGGCTTCTCGACCCCTCGATGGGGGGCCGGGGCTTCGATCTCTTCCGGTCGCGCGGCGGCCTCGACGGCTTCCCGCCGGTGGAGACGTTTTCCGGCGACGGGCTGAAGCGGATGATCTACGCCCACAAGGTGCGGATGGAGAAGGAGAGCGTGTTTGGCGCCTTCGACTGCCCCGATGCCGGCCAGACGATGGCCCGCCGCCGCCAATCGACGACGCCGATTCAGGCCCTCAATCTGATCAACAGCCCGTTCACGATCCAGGTGGCCGAGGCCTTTGCCGCGCGCGTCGAACGTGACGCGGCGACGGGGGACGGCGACAGAATCGAGCGCCAGGCGACTCAAGCGGTGCGACTCGCGCTCGGGCGCGAGCCGACAGAAGAGGAACTTGCCGACTCCGTCGCGCTGATCCGCGATCACTCCCTCGTGGCCCTCTGTCGCCTCCTCCTCAACACCGGCGACTTCGTCACCCTCCCCTGACTGGACGCACCATGGAATCCTTTCCGCGACTCTCCGCCGCCGGTGCGAGCCTCCTCGACAGGCGTGGCTTCCTCGGCCACGCCGCCACGGCGGCTGGGGGGATGGCGCTGCTCGATCTTCTCGCCGGCGACGGCCTCGCCGGGAATGGCGCTATCGCGGACAGCGGCCCGATCCTTCCGGTGATCGATCCCTCCGATCCCTACGCGCCGCGGCCTCCCCATTTTCCTGCCAAGGCGAAGCGGCTGGTCGTGATCTTCTGCGCCGGCGCCGTCAGCCAGCTCGAGACCTGGGACTGGAAGCCGGAGCTCGTGAAATACGACGACAAGCCTCTCCCCGGCGGACCGGCGGTGACCTTCCAGGGGCCGGCCGGGAATCTCTCCCGCCCGCAGTACGACTTCAAGCCGCGTGGCCAGACGGGGAAGATGGTGTCGGAGATGATCCCCCATCTGGCCGGCCTCACCGACGACATCGCCTTCGTCCACTCGCTCACCAGCCGGACGAACACCCACGGCCCCGCCGAAAACTTCCTCTCCACCGGCTTTGCCGCCGACGGCTTCCCCAGCCTCGGCGCCTGGACGACCTACGCCCTGGGGAGCGAGTGCGCCGATCTCCCCGCCTTCATCGCCATCCCCGACCCGCGCGGGATCCCGCAGGCCAGTGGCAACAACTGGGGCCCGGGCTTTCTCCCCGCCGAGTTTCAGGGGACGACGCTCTCCGCTTCGGCCCCCGTCCGCCATCTCGCCCCCCCCGCCTCGGTATCGACCGGCGCCGATGCCGCCACGCGCGCGGCGCTCGCCCGCTGGCATCAGCGCCGGCTGGCCGAGAGCCCGGACGATGGCGCGCTCGCCGCCCGGATTGCCAGCTACGAACTGGCAGCGCGGATGCAGCTCGCCGTGCCCGGCGTGGCCGATCTCTCCACCGAGACCGCCGCGACGCTGCGGGCCTACGGCGCCGACGACCAGTCGCAGCCGTTGAAGGCGGCCTTCGCCCGCAACTGCATCCTCGCCCGCCGGCTCCTTGAAAAGGGGGTGCGGTTCGTGCAGCTCTTCAACGGGGCCTACGCCAGCGGCGGCGAGCTCAACTGGGACGGCCACTCCAAGCTCCGCGAGCAGTACGACCGCCATGCCTCGATTCTCGACCAGCCGGCAGCAGCGCTGATCCGCGATCTGCGGGCGCGCGGCATGCTCGACGACACGCTCGTCGTCTGGTGCACGGAGTTTGGCCGCATGCCGTTCTTTCAGAAGGGGGCCAAGGGACGCGATCACAACCCCGACGGCTTCACCTGCTGGCTGACCGGCGCCGGCGTGAAGCCGGGCGTCAGCCACGGCGCCACCGACGATCTCGGCGTCAAGGCCGTCAGCGACATCCATCCGCTCTACGACTTCAACGCCACGATCCTCCATCTGCTCGGGCTCGACCACCACCGGCTCTCCTTTCGCCACAACGGCGTCGACCGGCGTCTGACGGACGTGCACGGCAAGGTGATCCGCGAAGTCCTCGCCTGATCGGCCGCGCGTCGGCAGCCAAAAAGAAAGAAGCACGCGTCCCGCGACGCGTGCTTCGCTCTTTGAACTCAAACCAGAGCACGATCGTCGTCGATCAGCTCGGCTCGGCCGGCGGCGGGCCTCCCGGACCGGCAGGGGCCGGAGCAGGGGCCGGAGGAGCACCGGGAGTTCCGCCCGGTGGGCCGTAGCCAGGAGGCGTGCCGGGAGTCCCGCCCGGGGGGCCGTAGCCCGGAGGTGTGCCAGGCGTACCCGCAGGAGGAGCACCGGGAGTTCCGCCCGGTGGGCCGTAGCCCGGAGGTGTGCCGGGGGCACCGGGAGTTCCGCCCGGGGGTCCGTAGCCCGGGGGTGTGCCGGGGGCACCAGGAGCACCAGGAGTCCCGCCCGGTGGGCCATAGCCCGGAGGGGTACCGGGGGCACCGGGAGTTCCGCCCGGGGGTCCGTAGCCCGGGGGTGTGCCGGGGG
>JBBAVV010000048.1:26376-26643 GCA_040397545.1 Pirellulales bacterium | reverse complement strand
CACCAGGAGCACCAGGAGTCCCACCCGGTGGGCCATAGCCCGGAGGTGTACCGGGGGCACCGGGAGTTCCGCCCGGGGGTCCGTAGCCCGGAGGGGTGCCGGGTGCACCGGGAGTCCCGCCCGGTGGGCCATAGCCAGGAGGCGTGCCGGGTGCACCGGGCGCGCCCGGAGTCCCGCCCGGGGGTCCATAGCCCGGAGGTGTGCCGGGTGCACCGGGAGTCCCGCCCGGGGGTCCGTAGCCAGGAGGCGTGCCGGGTGCACCAGGCG
>JBBAVV010000048.1:0-26276 GCA_040397545.1 Pirellulales bacterium | reverse complement strand
CGCCCGGGGGTCCGTAGCCAGGAGGCGTGCCGGGTGCACCAGGCGCGCCGGGAGTCCCGCCCGGGGGTCCGTAGCCAGGAGGCGTGCCGGGTGCACCAGGCGCGCCGGGAGTTCCTCCCGGTGGTCCGTAGCCCGGAGGCGTGCCGGGGGCACCAGGTGCGCCAGGAGTCCCTCCCGGTGGTCCGTAGCCCGGAGGAGTGCCGGGGCCACCGGGACCACCGTAGCCCCCCTTCGGCGGGCCGCCCGGCGCCGCGGGGCTCCCGCTGAATCCGCCCGGCGGAATGGATCCTGGTGGCGATCCTCCCAGTGCCCCTGGCGGACCGTAGCCGGGAGGGGCTCCGGCCGGCGGACCGTTGCCACCTTGATTCCCACCCTGATTCCCACCCTGGGCGAAGTCATCACCCGGCTTCGACTCTTCCTTCTTCTTGCCACCGCGCTTGAGCTTCGCGGTGATGAACACGGTCGAGGCCCCGAGGCGCTCGTCGATGTCAACCCACTTCTCCTCGCCGATTTGATCGGTTGCCGGCTCGACCTCGGGGAGGTGCTCCTCGAGGAACGGCCAGACTCGCTCCATCGGGATGCCGACGGAGTAGGCCGACCCGATCAAGCTCGTCCGCCTGATCGCCACGACGACACCGATGACCCGACCCGTCTGGTTGATGATCGGCCCGCCGCTGTTACCGGGATTGACGATGGCGTCGAAAAGGAAGGTCCCGTCGAGCTTCGGATCGGCCGCGGAGGCGACCTCTCCGCGGGCGCTCTTCAATTCCAGGCCGAGCGCCGAGCCGCCGGGATAGCCGAGGACCATGATCTCGGTGCCGCGCTTCGGCATTGCCTCGCCCAGCGGCATCGGCTCCGTCTCGAGCCCTTCGACCCGGAGCAGCGCGAGATCGGGATTCTCCGATTCGGCCACGAGCGTGGCGAGGAGCTGCTTGTCCCGATTCTTCGGATCGAGGATCGTGATGTCGGTGGCCCCCTCGATGACATGGTGGTTGGTGAGCACATATCCCGGGGCGATAACGAAGCCGGTGCCGTTGGAGATGCTGACGACAACCTGCGCCGGCTCGTCAAACATCGACTGGATCCCCTGCTCCCCCTGGGCGCCTCCCATCGACCGGCCCGACGGCCCGAAGACGCGGTAGGCAAACATCGGGCGGCTGTTCTGCTGGCCACCCTGGCCACCAGCCCCACCGGGGCCGCCAGGGCCCGCCGGCGAACCTGGCCCGGCGGGCGATCCCGGGCCCCCCATGGAGCCGGGGCCGCGTGGACCACCGGGCCCACCCGGCCCGCCTGGGCCCCCGGGGCCGTTCCCCTGCTGGCCATTCTGCGCCGTCTCGGCAGCCCGGCTCTGGTCGAGGGGGAGGAGGTGGAGCTCGTAGAGCGCCCTGCGGTACAGCTCGTTGAACTCGTCCGCCTGATCGTCGGGGATCTGCCGCTGCCGCACCATGCCGTCCATGCCGATCGCCACGGCGATGTTGTCGGCAACTTCCTGGAGCTCGGGCATGATCTCGAGGGCGCGACGGAAGTGCTTCGCGGCCGCGGCATAGCGCTTCAGGAACACCTCGCTGACGGCGAGGTTGTTGTAGGCAAAGGCGTTGTTTGGCTCGCGCTTCACCACCTCCGAGAAGTGGGCCACCGCCTTGAGATCGTTGTCGGCGACGATCGAGTAAATGAAGCCCATCACGAAGTCGGCCCGTCCGCTCTCGGGGTTGAGCCGGCTGGCGGAGATCAGCTCCTTCTTGGCGAGATCGCGGTTGCCGAGCTTGAAGAGCTGGTAACTGTGGCGAACCATCTGGTCGGCCTTCTTGGAGACGCTCTCGTACTCCTCCGCGGTAACCCATTTCTTCCCGAGGCGGAGCTGCTTCTGCTCCTCCATCACCTTCCACTGGGCCAGCTTCTTCTCCGCCGCTTTGCGCAGATCGGCGGGGAGCTTCGGATTGGCGAGGAAGATCTTGTAGACCTGCACCGCTTCCTCGGCGGTGCGGCACGACTGCGCATCGGCCTCGAGCTGCTCGAGCGGCCCGAGAGGCGCCGCCTCACCGGCCGCCGTCTGCTCGTCGGCAGCGGCGGCGCTCGACGCCTTTCCTGCCGTTCCCTTCGGCGCCGCGCCGCGCGATCCTTTGGCGGCGTCGCCGCTTCTCGATGCGTCGCCACTTCTCGACGCGTCGCCACTTCCCTTGCGGGCCCCGTCGGCCGAGGGGGCCGATCGCGGCGCTGACTTTGGCCCCTGCGATTTCGACGACGGGCCCTTGGTCGTCTGGGCGTTGGCCGGCAACGGACCGACCAACAACGCCACGAGGGCGACAAGGAACAAGGTCCAAACGACCGGACGGAGGGTGCGCATGGTATTCACTTCGGAAGGAAACCGAGGGGCTGGAAGAGGGGGGGCGGAAGCCTCTGGCCGCAAGCTCCTCCGCACCCTGCCCTGAGCTTATCGATGCGTGGCGGGAGCGTCCAGAAAACGGCAGCGTTTCCGGCTGACTTCCCGGTCTTGCCGGCAGCCGGTCCCGGCCGGGTTGGTATACTCGCCGACATCTTTGAGGAGGGATGCGATGGCAGACACGGCTCCCCGGTCGGTTTCCGCGGCTCCCGTTCCCGACACGTCGTCGGCCGGCTCCCCGTCCGCAATTCCCTGCTCCGGCCCGCCCCCCCTCCGCTCCGGCGGCCTGTCCCCGCGCCGTGACGGGGTGCGCTCGGCCGTCCCCCGCCGGGTGGCGATCGCCACCGGCCTCCTCGGCCTGGGAGGCTTTGGGCTGGCCGATCTCCTCCGCCACCGTCAGGCCAGGGCCGACGCCGGCCAGCCGGCCGCGGACGACACGGCGGTGATCTTCGTTTGGCTCCCGGGAGGCCCGCCCCACCTCGAAACCTACGACATGAAGCCCGACGCCCCGGCGGAGGTCCGTGGGGCCTTCCGGCCGATCAGGACGAACGTGGCTGGGATCGATGTCTGCGAGCTCCTCCCGCTCCACGCCCGCTGTGCCGATCGCTATTCCCTCATCCGCTCGGTGACGCACGACTTCGCCGATCATGGCGGCGGCCACAAGCGTTTTCTGACCGGCCGGTCCCCGAAGGAGCCGACCGGGTTTGTCAACGACTTCCCGATGGCCGGGTCGTTCGTTTCCCGCTTCCGTCCCGCCGCCGTCGCCGGCATCCCCGGCTACACCGCGCTGGTCGACTCCGGGCGGCAGCATGTCGACACCTTCAGCTTCGGCGCCGCCTACCTCGGCACCTCTCACACCCCGTTCATCGTCGATGGCGATCCCTCGACGCCGCAATTCCAGATCCCGAGCCTGAATCTCGACACGGCGATGGAACGGCGCCTGGCTGATCGCTCGGGGCTGTCGTCAAGCCTCGATCGACTGCGGCGCGAGGTCGACGCCGGCACGTCGATGCGTGCCAAGGACGACTTCGACGTCCGCGCCCTCGACATGCTCACCAGCCCCGCCGCCCGCGAGGCCTTCGATCTCTCGCGCGAGTCCGACCTTGTCCGCGACCGCTACGGCCGCCACCGTTTCGGCCAACGCGCGCTCCTGGCGCGGCGCCTGGTGGAGGCGGGGAGCACGTTTGTGACGGTCGTCATGGAGCATCCCGGCAGCGAGATGCCGCTCAACTGCTGCTACAACTGGGATTCGCACGCCGTCAACTGCCACATCTTCGACGACGCGAAGTGGCGGATGCCCTTCTACGACCAGGCCGTCACGGCGCTCGTCGAGGATCTCGCGTCCCGCGGGCTCGATCGGCGCGTGCTCCTGGTCGTCACCGGCGAGTTCGGCCGGACGCCGCGGCTCGAAAACCAGATCGGCACGCAGACGAAGGTCCATCAACCGGGGCGCGACCACTGGCCCGGGGCCCAATCGATCCTCGTCGCCGGCGGGGGCTTACGGATGGGGCAGGTGGTCGGCTCGACCGATGCCCGCGGCGGCTACCCCAAGGATCGCCCCCTGTCGCCCAACGACGTCTGGGCTACCGTCTACCGCCACCTCGGCATCAATCCGGAGCTCACCGTGCCCGACCTCGGCGGTCGGCCGATGCCGATCCTCCCTTCCGGCGAGCCGATTCGGGAACTGCTCGGATGACATGGTCGCACGTTCAGGACGATCGCCCGCCAGGCGCGGGGCCTGCCCGAGCCTGGGCTCTGGGCTTGCTGGTCGCGCTGCTGGCATTTCCGGCGCCGCTGGTCGGAGGCCCACCCCCGGCGAAGGCCGAGGCGCCGGCGACGGCCGAGCCCCACGGCGGAGCACCGGCAAGGGTCGCGCCGTCGCCGGAGGCTGTGCTCCGCAACACGCCCGTGGCCGCGGGGTATCTGATCGAACTGGTCGCTGCCGAACCGGCCGTCGTCGATCCGGTGGCGGTGACGTTCGACGAGGCCGGCCGACCGTACGTCGTCGAATACCGCGACTATCCCTCGGGGCCACCGGCCGGCTCGCCTCCCCTCTCGCGCGTCGTCCGCTTGAACGACGCCGACGGCGACGGCCACTTCGAGTCTTCGACCGCCGTGGCCGAACACCTCCCCTTTTCCCAGGGGATCCTCGCCGCCCGCGGCGGGCTGCTCGTCACCGCCTCCCCCGATCTCCTCCTTCTCACCGACACCGATGGCGATGGCACGTTCGAGACGCACGCCCGAATCGCCACCGGATTCCGCGTCGGCAATCCGCAACTGCGGGCCGCCTGCCCCACGATCGGCCCGGACAACGCCGTCTGGATCAGCGGCGGGCTCTCCGGGGGATCGGTGCGGTGGGCTTCCGATCCCGACGATGCCGGCGTGTCGATCGATCGGCGCGACGTTCGCCTCGATCTCGCGCGCGGCACGATCCGCGCCGTCACCGGCTTCGGGCAGTTTGGCAACACCTTCGACTCGCGCGGCCACCGCTTCACCGCCAGTAATCGCAATCCGCTCATGGTCAGCCTCTTGCCGCCAGAGGCGCTCGTCCGCAACGCGCTGGTCGATCTCGGACCGGGCTACGTCGACGCCGCCCCCAGCGGCGCCGACAGTCGGGTGGCGGCGGTGGCGGCGACGAATGCAACCGCGATGTCCCACACCGGCACGCACACCTCCGCCTGTGGCCTGACGATCTTCCGCGGCGATCTCCTCGGCCCCGAGGCCGATGGCGACGCCTTCACCTGCGAGCCGGTCTCCCATGCGGTTGTCCGCCGCCGCCCGGTGGCGCGGGGCGCCGGCTTCTGGAGTAGCCATCCGGAGCCCGAGGGGAGCGAGTTTGTCGCCTCGGCCGAGACCTGGTTCCGGCCGGTGTTCACGGCGACGGCGCCCGACGGAAGCTTGTGGATCGTCGACTTCTGCCGCGCGAGCGTCGAGCATCCCGACTACATGCCCCCCGGGGTCGCCGCCACGGTCGATCACCGGGCCGGCGATCGGGCCGGACGAATCTGGCGCGTCCGTCGCGCCGACCTTTTCCCCCGCGTCTGGGCCCCGCCGGCGACCGCTGCTGAGGCCGTGGCGCTCCTCGCCGATCCAAACGGCTGGCGCCGCGACACGGCGCAGCGGCTCCTCGTCGAGGGGCGCTTTCCCGCCGCGGATGCCGAGCATGCGGTGAGGGCCCTGCTCGATGCCCCATCCTCGCCGCCGGTCGCGCGCGTTCACGCCCTCCGCGCCCTCGACGGCCTGTCGCGGCTGACGATCCCCGATCTCGACCGCGCCACGGCCAGTGAGAACGCCGGGCTGCGGGAAGAGGGGCTGCGGCTGGCGCGGGCCGCGGAGGGGATCGTGTTCGAAGCGTCTGCCGATCCGGCGTCGGCCAGGCAGGCGCTGTGCGATCGCGTCGCCGTGCCGTCGGTCGATCATCCCGACGGGTGCGTGCGCCTCGCTGCGCTGCTGGCGCTGGCCGGTTCGCCGGCCGAGTCGGCCGAGCCGGCCCTGGCTGTCGCCGCTGCGTCGCCGCACCTCGACGACTGGACCGCGCGGGCCATCCTCTCCGCCGCCCCGGGCCGGGCCGGGCCGCTCCTCGCCGCGATCGCCCGGCAGATCGCTGCGGGGGATGGATCGCCACGCCCCCCCGATCCGGCCCGGATGATGCTCGTCACGCAGCTGGCCACGACTGCCACGGCCGATACGACGAGCGCCGATCTCGACACGGTGCTCGCGCTCCTTGCCGCGCGGGCCGACGCGGGGCAGGTCGAGTGGTTCGATGTTGCCGCGCTGCTTGGAGTCGCGGCGCGTCGCCCCGTCGCCTGGATCCGGGAACGCCATGCCGCGACGGTCGATAGAACCGTGGCCCGCGCCCACACCCTCGCCGCAGACGCGCACGCCAGCGCCGATCTCCGGCTCCTCGCCATCCGCCTCCTGGCGCTTGCCGCCGTCGATGATTCGGGCCCCGGAATCGCCTCGCGGTCGTCGCTCCTGGCGCTTGCCGCGTCGCGTCAGCCGGAAGCCGTGCAGCGTGAAGCGGTGCGCGGGGTCGTCGCCTGCGGCGCTCCTCGAGCGCTCGACGAACTGCTCACCCTTGCGGCCGATCTCGAGCCGGGCGTGCGCTCGGCCGCCGTTGCGGCGATGCTCGACCGCCCGGCCGCAATCCCCCCGCTCCTTGCCGCCCTCGATGCGGGCTCGATCCCCGCAGGCGCGATTCCCCTCGAACGCCGCAAGCCGCTGCTGGAGTCGCCCGACATGGCCGTTCGCGAGACAGCGCTGCGGCTGTGGGGGGAAGCCGGCAGTGCGCTGGCACCTGAGGAACTGATCCGTCTGACCACGGCCGTCCGCCTGGGGGGCGACCAACCGCGAGGCCGCGAGGTCTTCGCCCGCCACTGTGCCAACTGCCACCGCACGGCCACGCCCGGCGCCGAGCCCCTCGGCCACGGCGTCGGCCCGGATCTGGCCGAGGCGGCCGATCGGCCGATCGAGCGATTGCTGCTCGATGTCGTCGAGCCGAACCGGGCGGTCGAGAGCCGCTACGAGGCGACGGTCGTCGTCACCGACGAGGGCGTCGTCCTCGAGGGGATCCTCGCCGCCAACACGCCCGAGTCGATCGTGCTCATTCGCCCCGGTGGGGAGCGGACGCAGCTTCCGCGCGAGCGGATCGAGTCGGTCCGCGGCACAGCCCGCTCGCTCATGCCGGAGGGCTTCGGCCGCGCGATCCCCGCCAGCGAGTTTGCCGATCTCCTCGCCTATCTCCGGCAGGGCCGCGTCATCGGCCCGCCGCCATGAATCATTTCCCCGGCGGGCTCCGTGCCGCCCCGTTCCCCCAAGAGGTCCGCTCCACATGCCCCGCCCATCCGCCGCCTGCCGCCGCGCCCTCCTCCTGATCCTTCTTGCCGTCGCGCTTCCCGCGGCAGTCCATGCCGGCTTGTTTTGCTCGGCAGCCCATGCCGAGGAGGCGCGCCTCGCTCCGCTCAAGGATCTCGATGGGTATTTCCCCTTTACCCCCCCCACCACGCTCGAAGCCTGGAAGCCGCGGGCCGCGGAGGTGCGCCAGCGGATCCTCGTTTCGCAGGGGCTGTGGCCGATGCCTGAGAAGACGCCGCTCAATCCGTCGATCCACGGCACGATCCACAAGGGGCCCGAGGCCAAGGGAAACGCAGGGACCGGCGGCTACACCGTCTCCAACGTCTCCTTCGAGAGCGCTCCGGGGCTGTTTGTCACGGGCAACCTCTACCGGCCGCTGGGCCTGAAAGATGGCCAGCAGGTGCCGGCCGTCCTCTTCGCCCACGGCCACTGGCAAAACGCCCGCCATGCCGATCAGGACGCCGCCGCCACGCGGAAGGAGATCGCCAATGGCGAAGAGCGTTTTGAAGAGGGGGGGCGGAGCCGGTTCCAATCGCTCTGCGTGCAACTGGCGCGGATGGGGTGCGTCGTGTGGCAGTGGGACATGCTCTCCGACTCCGACGCTGTCCAGTTCTCGCGTCAGCTCGTCCACGGCTTCGCCAAGCAACGTCCGGAGATGAACACCACCGAGCGTTGGGGGCTCTACAGCCCGCAGGCCGAATCGCATCTCCAGAGCATCATGGGGCTGCAGACGTTGAACGGTATCCGCGGGGTCGACTTCGTCCTCTCGCTCCCCGAGGTCGATCCGAAAAGGATCGCGATCACCGGCGCCAGCGGCGGCGGCACGCAGACGATGCTCGTGGCAGCGGTCGACGACCGCGTCACACTCTCCGGCCCGATGGTGATGGTGAGCACGTCGATGCAGGGGGGCTGCACCTGCGAAAATTCCTCACTGCTGCGGGTCGGCACCGGGAATGTCGAGTTCGCGGCGCTGTTTGCTCCGAAGCCGCAGATCATGAACACCGCCGACGACTGGACGAAGGAACTGGCCACGAAGGGTTTCCCCGATCTCCAAACGCTCTACGGCCTCTACGGGGCCAAGGACGCGGTGGCTCTCAAGCGCGGTGAGCACTTCCCCCACAACTACAACGCCGTCACCCGCTCGGCCTTTTACACCTTCGTCAACAGGCATTTCGCCCTCGGCGCCCCCGAGCCGGTGATCGAGCGCGACTACGAGATGGTCGAGCCGGCCAAGCTCAAGGTGTGGGATGCCGAGCACCCCGCCCCGAAGGCCGCCGATCCCGACTTCGAGCGCGACCTGCTTGCGAAGCTCTCGGCCGAATCGACCGCGGCGATCACCGCGGCCGCCGCCACCAAGGACGGCCTCCGCGGGGTGCTCGCGCCGGCGTGGGAGACGGTCATCGGCCGCACCGCGGCGAGCGCCGGTGAGGTCCGCTGGGAGATGGCGGAGAAGACGGAGGCCAGCGGCATCGTGCGGATGACCGGGAAGCTCGTCAACGCCACCCACAACGAGGAGATCCCGGTCCTTTGGCTCTATCCGAAACAGTGGAACGGCAAGGTGGTCGTGTGGCTCGACGACGCTGGCTGCGGCGCGATCGAGACCGACGGCAAGTCGTTCAACGCTGTGGCCGGGATCCTTTCCCAGGGGACGACGGTGATCGCGGCCGATCTGTTCACGCCGCCGGACGATGCCGACGGTAAGCAGCGCGTCGTGAAAAACCCGCGCGAGTTCGCCGGCTACAGTTTCGGTTACAACCCGACGCTGTTCGCCGAACGGGCCCACGACGTCCTCTCCATCGTCCATTTCCTCCGCACTGCCAAGATCGGCGATCATCCTTCGCCGCAGCGTGTCGCGGTCGTGGGGCTGGGGTCGCGCGGGGCGATCGTGGCCGCCGCCCGCGCCGTCGCCGGCGACGAGATCGACGCCACCGCGATCGACACCCAGGGCTTCCGCTTCGGGAAAGTTCTCGACTACCGCTCCCCTGACTTCCTTCCCGGTGCCGGCAAATACCTCGATGTTCCCGGGGCCCTCGCGGCCGCTTCGCCGCGGCCGCTGTGGCTCGCCGGTGAGACGGAGGTGCCGGAGGTGCTCTCCGCGGCCGCGAAGGCGACCGGCGGCAGCAAGTCGGTGACCCGGTTCAGCGGCGCGGCGGCCGACCTCGCCGAGGCCGCAGCGAAGTGGGCGGCCCCGAACTTGGTGACCCCGTGACGCTTTCCCAACTCGCGCGACCTGAAGAGGCAGAGGAAGCGGAAGCCGTGAGCGGCGCCGGGAGCCTCATGCCGGTGGCGCTCGGCATCGAGATCGGCGGGACGAAGCTCCAGTCGGCAGTCGTCGCCGCCGATGGCCATGTCGTCCTCCGCCGCAGCGACCGGGTCGATCCGGCTGGTGGGGCCGAGGGGATCCGCACCGTGCTCGCGGCCCAGCTCGCCGGCATCGTCGCTGACGCAGCCGGCAATGATCTTGCCATCCGCGCTATCGGCATCGGCTTCGGCGGGCCGGTGAACCGGGAGCAGGGGGTGGTGGCGACGAGTTTTCATGTCGGAGGCTGGAGCGATTTCCCGCTGGCGGCGTGGGTGGCAGGCCAGGTGGAGGGGGCGCTCGGCCCGGTGCCGGTGGTCCTCGAAAACGACTCCAATGCCGCAGCCCTCGGCGAGGCGCTCGTCGGGGCCGGTCAGGGCGCCAGGGTCGTCGTCTATTCCAATGCCGGCAGCGGCATCGGCAGCGGCCTGGTGATCGACGGCCAGCTCTATCGCGGCCGCGCAAGTGGCGAAATGGAGCTTGGCCATCTGCGGCTCATCCCCGCAGGCGGGATCCTCGAAGACTCCTCGGCCGGCTGGGCGATCGACCGTGGCGTGCGCGAGGCGGTGGCGGCCGAGCCGACCGGGGCGCTGGCCCGGGCGGCCGCGGCGACCGGTGCCGTCCCCTCGGCCCGGCTCCTCCCCGCGGCGCTCGCTGCCGGCGACACCGCGGCCCAGCGGATCCTCGACGCCGCGGCGGCCCCTTATGCCCACGCGCTCTCGCATGTCGTCCATCTTCTCAATCCCGACGTGATCGTCCTCGGCGGTGGCGTGGCGGCGATCGGCGAGCCATGGCGGGGGAGCGTCGCGCGGCAACTCGTGGGCTTCCTGATGACACCGCTGCAGCCCGCGCCACCGGTCCGCCTGGCCACGCTCGGGGAGGATGTCGTCCCGGTGGGGGTGGCGCTGGCGGCGTTCAGACCCCACAGCCCCGCGGTACAAAGGGTCAAGCCATGATGCGGTCCGCTCGGCTCTCCCGTTCGGCACTGGCCTGGAGCCTCGTGGCCCTCCTCACCGTCGCTGCCCGAGCCGCGGCGGCCGACGACGCCCTGTTCGAATCGGCGATCCGCCCAGTCCTTGTCGACGCCTGCTTCCGCTGCCATGGGGGAGAGCGCGTCTCGGGGGGGCTGCGGGTCGACTCGCGCGCGGCCCTCGTCGGCGGCGGTGATTCCGGGCCGGCGATCGTGCCGGGGGATCCGGCCAGAAGCCTCCTCATCCAGGCGATCGCCCGCCACGACGACGTCTCCGCGATGCCCCCCGAGCTCGACAAGGCCCTCCGCCCCGAACAGGTGGCGGCCTTCGAGCGCTGGATCGGCGCCGACGCGCTGTGGCCCGAAACGGCTGCGGCGTTCGAGGTCGAAGGGCACTGGGCCTTTGCGCCGGTGGCTGATCCGCCACTCCCTCCAGTGGCCGACGAAGCCTGGTGCCAGACGACGATCGACCGCTTCATCCGCGCCCGCCAGGAGGAGGCAGGGGGCGTGCCCCTTCCCCGCGCCGATCGGCGCACCCTCATCCGCCGGGCCAGCTTCGATCTCACCGGTCTCCCGCCGACGCCGGCGGAGGTCGAGGCCTTCGTCACCGATCCGTCGCCGCGCGCCTTCGACACGGTCGTCGAGCGGCTCCTCGCTTCGACGGCCTACGGCGAGAAGTGGGCCCGGCATTGGCTCGACGTCGTCCGCTACGCCGACACCGCCGGCGAGACGGCCGACTATCCCGTCCCGGTCGCCTGGCGCTACCGCAACTACTGCGTCGACGCCTTCAACCGCGATCTCCCCTACGACGAGTTTCTCCGCGACCAGATCGCTGGCGACATCCGCGCCGCGGCGGGCCCCCCAGAGGCCCGTGACGAACGGATCGTGGCGACCGGGTTTCTTGCCATCTCGCGCCGCTTCGGCTTCGATTCGGAGAAGTACCACCACCTCACGATCCAGGACACCATCGACACCCTCGGGGCGACGGTGATGGGCCTGAGCCTCGGCTGCGCCCGCTGCCACGATCACAAGTTCGATCCAGTCAGCCTCCGCGACTACTACGCCCTGTACGGGATCTTCGAGAGCAGTCGCTATCCCTTCCCCGGCTCGGAGCAGAAGCAGCGGGTGCGGAGCCTGGCACCGCTCGGGGATGCACGGGCTGACGCTCACGCGTGGCGCACGTACGAAGCCGACATCAGTCAGCTGTCGGCGGAGCTTGCCACCCTCGATCGGCCGGTGCCGGCGGCGACACTCCGCTCGGTCACCGATCTCGACGGCGACTTCGAGCTCCAGGCCCCGGCCGGCGGCGGGAGCTACGGCGTGCTCGTGCCGCCATGGCGGTATGAGGGGCCGATCGCCGTGACGGCCACCGCACAGAGCCCCTTCAAGCAGCTCTACGCCGGCGGCCGCTGCGGCGTCAGCATCGCCACGGGGGCCGGCCCGTACCGCTGCGCGCAGGCGGTCCACGGCCTGCCGGGGAACAGCGGGCCGGTGTTTCTCAATCTCGATCTGCGGCTCCACGCTCCGGCAGCCGCCGCGACGGGGCGTCATCGCTTCAGGCTCACCGATGCAAACGGCGCCGCGATCGAGCTCGTCCTGTCGACCGAAAACCTTCTGCTTGTCGCCGCCGGGCAGACGCACGACCTCGGGCCGATCCCGACAGCGGAATGGATCAATCTCCAGCTGGCGATCGACACGACGGCGCACGAAGTCTCGGGGCGCCTCGGCAGCCCGGGGAACGTTCGTGTGTTCGGTCCCTTTCCGCTCGCGGCCGATCTCCGCGGCCCGATCGACGGCGTGGAGCTGGCGGCGCTTGTCGAGCCGGCGACCGCGTACGCCGCCACGGCGCTCGACTGCGACCATCTCGCGCTCCAAACGACACCGCTCCCGCCGGTGAGCCTCGAGCGCCAGGCGTTGCTACCCGGCCCCGATGCGAAAGCGCTTCGGGCCCGCCTCCGCGAGCTGTCGGGCTACGACGGCGATCTCGAGATGCAGTCGGCCGGAGCGCCCCCTGTGGCCCCCTGGAACCCCGGCCCGGCGAGCGTCGTCCGCCTCGACGCCAAAGCTCAAAGCCCGTTCACGAATCTTTACCCCTTAGGTCGGCTTGGCCTCACGCTCCCCAGCCGGGTCGAGTACGACGGCTTCGGCCTGACGCTTCCCTCCATTCCCCCCGATAAAGACGGCCGGCTCCACGTCGCGTTTGACATCCGTCCGGGCAAGCATGCCGGCGACTCTCAGGGCACATGGCGGTATTCGATCGGTCACGGGCCCGGCGCCTCGCCGGCGATCGAGCTGTTTTTCGATAGCTCGGCGTTCTTCACGCGCGATCGGCAGACGACGACCCCCGTGGCCACGCTTGTTGCCGAGCGCTGGCATCAGGTGCAGCTGGTCCTCGATCTCGCGAAGCGGACGTACACTGGGCTCCTCCTCTCGGAAGGATCGTCGACCCCCTTCTCCGGCCCGCTGGCGGCGAGCTGGGATGGCACGATCGACTACACCTTCATCGACAGCTACGGCCATGTCGGCGGCCTCCGCCCCGCGCTCGACATCGATAATTTTCTCGTCTCTTCCGCCCCCCATCGCCCCCTCGACAGCCCGCTCGAGGCACCGGTGGCGGCGGCCGGCCGCGACGAGGAGATCGCGGCGCTGAAGAGCACCCTTGCCACCCTCGAAGCGCGGGGCGATGCGCTCGCCGCCGAGCTGCGCAGGCTTCTCGCCGAGGGGCCGGTGCCGATGGCCTACGCGATGGCGGAGGGAACGCCTGCCGACGCCAGGATCCAGCGGCGCGGCGAGCCCGATGATCCGAACGATCTGAAGGCTCCGGGCGACACGGTGCCGCGCGGATTCATCACCGTGCTCGGGGGGGCCTCCCCGACGGCGCTCGCCGGCAGCGGCCGGCTCGAATTGGCCGAGTGGCTGACGCGCCCCGATCATCCCCTCACGGCGCGAGTGATGGTCAACCGGATCTGGCAGCATCACTTCGGCCGCGGCCTCGTCGCCACGCCGAACGATTTCGGCGTCCGCGGCCGGCGGCCGACGCATCCGGAATTGCTCGACCGGCTCGCCACCGACTTCGTCCGCAGCGGCTGGTCGATGAAGGCGATCCACCGCCAGATTCTCGCCAGCGCCACCTGGCAGCAGGCCACGGCCCGGGCCGACGACGGGGCCACGACCGCCGATGCGCGGAGCCTGTATGTCGGCTTCGAGCGCCGCCGGCTTTCCGCCGAAGAGATCCGCGACGCGATCCTGGCCGTCAGTGGCCGGCTCGACCGCTCGCGGGGCGAGGGGCATCCTTTTCCGCCCCCCTTCGAATGGGGCTACTCGCAGCATGGGCCGTTTGGCGCCGTCTACGATCACGACCGGCGCAGCCTCTATCTCATGACCGGCCGGCTCAAGCGGCATCCCTTCCTCGCCCTCTTCGACGGCGCCGATCCGAATGCCTCGACCGCCGACCGGCTCGGCACCACCGTGCCGACACAGGCCCTCTTCTTCTTGAACGACCCCCTCGTCCATGGTGCGGCCGACAGCTGGGCCAGTCAGCTCGCGCAGTCGACGCCCGACCGAAACGAACGCATCGTGGCAGCGACGGAGGGGGCGCTTGCCCGGGCTCCGGAGAGCGACGAGCTCGCTGCCGCGAACGCCTTCCTCGACCGCTATCGCGAAGCACTCGCGGCCGAAGGGATTGTCAATCCCGACCACGAAGCCCTCGCCGCCTGGCTGCGAACGCTCCTGGCGGGGAACGAGTTTCTCCATGTCGATTGAAGCCAGCAGACATTGAAGTCACCTTCGATTGAAATCACGCTGAACGGAAGCCTGGATCGATCGCAACCCCGACCGCCTGTTGACCCGATCCAGCGACACGCCTGAGAGCCCGAGAGACCCATGAGCCGTTCCCCTGATCTTTCTCGCCGTGGCCTGATCCATTCGATGGCGGCCGGATCGATCCTCATGCCGGGGCTGTTGAGCGAGCTGCTCGCCGGTGAGGCCGCGGCGGGCGGGGCGAATGCCCCTTCGGCCGATCCGCTTGCCCCCCGTGCCCCCCACTTCCCCGCCCGGGCCAAGCGGGTGATCTTCCTCCACATGAGTGGCGGGGTGTCGCATGTCGAATCGTGGGATCCGAAGCCGAGGCTTGTGGCCGACGCCGGCAAGACGATCACGGTGCCGGAGTTCCAGGGGCGGAAGGGCTCCTTCGAGATGTTTCTCAAAGGCCCGCAGTGGAAGTTCGCCCCGCATGGGAAGTCGGGGACGGAAGTCAGTGAGCTATTTCCGCGGATGCGCGAGTGTGTCGATGATCTGTGCGTGATCCGCTCGATGAAGACCGACCACACCAACCACTACGAGGCGACCCTCGGCATCCACACCGGCTCCTTCACCTTCGCCCGGCCGAGCCTGGGCTCGTGGGTGAGCTATGGACTGGGAACGGAAAACCGCAATCTCCCGTCGTTCGTGGTCATCGCCCCGCAATCCCCCTATGCCGGCAACCAGGTGTGGGGGAGCGATTTTCTCCCCGGCGCCCATCAGGGGACGCGCGTCGTGCCGGGGCCCGAGCCGATCGCCAATGTCCGTCGTCGCAGTCGGTCGGAGCGGCTCCAAGCGATGGAGCTTGCCGCCCTTCAGGCGGGTAACGAGCGGCATCTGGCCGGCCGCGGGGTCGATCCCCTTCTGGCGGCCCGGATCAAGTCGTTCGAGACGGCCTTCGGGATGCAGTCGGAGATGCCCGAGGCCTTCGATCTGGCGCAAGAGTCGACCGAGACGCACGCCCTCTACGGCCTCGAGCCGGGGAGCACGCAGGGCTTCGCCTGGCAGTGTCTCGTCGCCCGGCGGCTGGCCGAGCGCGGCGTGCGGTTTATCGAGTTGATCGACGTCGGGTCATCGGCCAATTGGGATGCCCATGGCGACATGATGACGCATCTCCCCTTGGCGAAGAACGTCGACCAGCCGATCGCGGGGCTCCTTCAGGATCTCAAGCGCCGGGGGATGCTCGACGACACCCTCGTTGTCTGGACGACGGAGTTTGGCCGCACCCCCTTCAACGCCTCAGCCGGAGCCGCCGGCCGCGAGCATCATCACTGGGTGTTTTCCTCGTGGCTGGCCGGCGGTGGCGTGAAGGGGGGGATGACGTACGGGGCGTCCGACGAGCATGGGATCGACGTGGCCAGCGACGTCGTCCATGTCCACGATTTCCATGCGACGATCCTCCACCTCCTCGGCCTCGATCACACCCGCCTCACCTGGCGCCATTCCGGCCGTGATTACCGCCTCACCGACGTCCACGGCCACGTCGTCACCCCGATCCTGGCGTGAGCGGGGCCTTTCCGCCGCGGAAAGAGCCGTCGGGCCAATCGAATGCCAACCCGCCAATGACTTGCCAAAGGGAGGGGGGGGGTAGACTACCGCAGCCTCTTGGTCCGATCACCAACGGGGTGGTCCATCAACAGCCCGCAAACGGCTCTCGTAGTACACCGATAGAGCAAGGGAGAAACCACAGTGCGACACGTGTCAATCACTGCTAAGGCAGTCGCTATCGCGGCTACTATTACCCTTACGGGGTTCGCCAGTTTCGGCCGTTCCACAGCGGGCGAATGGTCTGACGATCGAGCCAATAACACGAATTTTGATTCGCCGGATGAGTTAGCATTTGAGAACGGGCCGGGAAAAAAATGGAGCGTGACATCCACATCCACATCCTCTCCGTCTGGTGGCAGCTGCTCCGTGCACGCCTGGGCACATATTGACACTCTCAAGGCTTTCTTCGGCACATTCTCCCAAACGGCCCAGCCTAAGCAATCCTGGGCAAAGGGAACCAAAGCCAAAATCCACAAACTTCCATCACATGGGCAGGGCGCTGTACAGGGCTTCTACAGAGCCTCTGCTGACTTCACACTCTCGTACAAAGTTTTGTGCACCGCCTCTGGGGCGTCAGCCATTGTCGCGGGCGGCGGATCGGCCAACGGCAGTTGCGCTATGACACCCCCAGGAAGCTATACGATCTCAATCCCAAACATCGGATGCAGCACTTCAGGAGGCCAAGAGTATGGCCTCGGAATTACCTTTCCGGGTGGCTCAGGAATAAACTGGCAAAACACGACCGCTCAGACCGGCAAATACGACTCCGGGGGATCGCAAGACCATGTGTACTTTTACAAGATTGCCGACACTCCCACCTACTTTCATTCTCTATTCTTCCCGTGGCACCTCGATGCCTCTGCACGCATGACTTCAAATGCCACCCCTGGATGGCTGATTTCAAGTCGAGCCGAGGGCGAAATTGACATGGAGGCAACTGTATCCAACGTTACTCTTGAGGTGACTGATGGCCCACCCGCGCCCCCGGGCGCTTAAATTCCTATGCGATGATGCGCACCCTTGCCACATCGCAGGAGCCACCCAAGCATCGCTGCCATGAAACATTTATTGCATCGAACGGCTCTCGTTGCCCTCAGCTTTTTTACCAGTGGGATTGCCCCGGCGGAGGATGGGGCTGCCATCGCGGTAGCTAAAGTTGCGATCGAGCATGCGATCCCCGCTGGCGATGCCAACTTTTTTTCTGGCCGTATCGTTGAGCTTCAGGCTTCACCGAAGGCTCTGGTTTCGCCGGAGGCTCTTTCACCTTGGCGTCGTCGCCGTCTGCTTGCGGCCATTGAAGGGTGGGGAAGAACCTTTCCTCCTGCGGAAGAACGAAACGAAGCCGTCACTCAAGGGCATTCCTGGGAGTGGCTCCAGTTAATCGCTCCGCTACATGTCATCGCGCCGCGCAACACCCGTCCAGAGACCTTTTCAGCCATCGAGGCGCAGCTATCGCGCATCCGAAACGTATACGCCGAGGCGATGAGGCCGCGAATCATTACTGCTCTCGCGGCCTTGTTGAACGTTGAGGGCTCTGACGAGGTGCTCCCTCAAGACGACCTTGAGGTCTTGGCAAACAGGATTATCCAACAGGCTCTTCAAGGGCTGACGCTGGAAAAGGATGACGATGCCAATCCGGGACCGAGGCACCCGATTCCTGAGCGAGAGTTCGCCGATGTCGAAAACCGAGTCCGAACGGCCGCTCTCAACTCGCCGATCGACATTCAGCACTTGGCACGTGTTATCGATCGCGACGAGTGGAGGGCTGTCCAATCCGCAGACTGTGACGATGAGACACGGCGAACTGTCGAAGCGTCAAAAGAGATTCTCTGCGATAGGATCGGTCTAACATTGCGCGGGAATGACTCTGCGTTTGCAGTCCTTGAGAAGGCATATGTTGATACTGTCCCCGCATCGGTCACGAAGGAGTTTCATCAGTATCGCCTGACGCTCGAATCACTGATCGACACCAAGGTGATCGAAAAGGGATTCAAGGAGCGATCCGCGCTGGCAGCGGCTAATCAAGAACGTTGGGCGGCAGAGCGGAAGAGGGAGTTTGAGTTGGTTGTCGCCAGCCAACCACCGCCGCCTGCCCCACCGACGATGCCTGCCTCGGGTTCCCGATCAAAGATTTTTCTGATCGTCAACAGTGTTCTTGTCGGCCTGATTGTGGCCGCCTTGGCAGTTCGTCACGTCCGGAGGGGCCGCCGATGATTTCTCGATTTCCCCCCTGGTTCGCCGGGGCCCTGACGGTAGCAGGCCTGTTCATCATCGTGAACCTGATTGTCGCGGCGTTCACCCTTCCCGCTCCCCCTCGGGTGGAGCCTCACCCCAGATCGACAAACAGCGCGATCGACCCGAGTTCGATTCCTGTTACCCCGCAGGGGCTTGCGGGGGAGATCGATTCCGGATCGCCCACCGGTCCTTCGCTGATCTCTCTCGAGATGCGCGAAAATGTCGACTTCCTCCTCACCCCGGCGCTCATCGTTCAGGGTTGCATCACGGAGGGAAGCATTGTCACCTACCCCGAAGAATGACCCTGCGGTCCGCGCCGCGGAGATGGCACAGAAAGCCTTCGTTTGCGGAGTCATTGCGACGCTGGCCATCGGCTTGACTTCCGCTGCCGGGCCTCTCGCCGCGCGGATGCTGCAGCTTCCCACCGGGAAGCCGGTAGGCGTCGTGGCATTTGATTGCATCATTCAAGCGAATGCCCCCATAGCCGCCGAGAAATCCGCATTTTTTCTCACGTATGCCGTGTCACCAGAGGCTATCGCCTATGACATCCTCTGGGCAGAGCCCTGCTGGGAGACGGTCAATTTCCCCTGTCCTCCGGCGGGATTAAGTGTCCACGCAGGTGTAGATACATTTTCGGCTCGTCACACTCTCAACAATGTCGACTGGACCCACTCGCTGCCCACGGTCGCGCGTGGCGTATTCACCCATACATGCAACAATTACCCCGTCGACGAGAGTCGGTTTGCCCTCCAAGAGTCGCTGGCCAGACGACTCAAAACCGAGGATATTCCGGCGTTGGAGAGAGCGTTACCTGGCATGAGCCTCGCGTCAGCGTCACGCAGCACCATCGGTGAACCGCTTCCCGATCGGCCAGGCAGGCCAGCGACCAACGTAATCATCTCAGCTCATTCCCCCGACACGACTCAACTCACTTTATCGACGGAGCAACCTTCTGATGTCCGCGAGTTCGGCTATTCGTTCGTTGAAGGGAAATTAACGACGCTGTTGGGGGTCCTCAACGAGACGACTGTGCCTGTGGGTGGGTTCGAGATTCGTGCCGCAAGTCCGGAATTCCCTCAAGGCGCGATCATCACGCAACTCCCGGCGCGCCGTCATCCTGGCGGTAGAGTGGTCCTTGTCACGTTTTCACCTGAACAGCTGGGCGAGGTGGACGTTGACCTCCCGAATGAGATCACTGTGAAGGAGCAGTACCGACACGGCCTCGCCCAAGGCGCCGACCTTCTCCGCCGAGCGACGATATCAAACTACCGTACTCTCCCTTCGATGCCGTCGCCTGAGGCAATCGGTTCTGTGTTTACGACCGATCCGCTCTTCGGGCGGGAGCAGGAGTTCCGAAAACTCCTGGCGAGTCATTGGATGCATCCGACCGACACGGTGCCGGAAGCCGATGCAGCATGGCTCGAGACGTTTGCCGCGGACTGCGAACGTCTCATCGCCACGGAGTCACGGCTGCCAATTAGGCTCAAGCTGCGATTCATGTCGATCGCGTCCGACCTGATCACCGGCCACCATGATCGGGCAGAGACGATTGGATTTCAGGCGTACCTCGCAGAACTCCGTGGCATCGGGCTTGCTGACATTGCCGATCGGGCCGCGGTACAGTTCGCATCCATTCGCGAGGATTGGGGCAACATCGACTGACCGCGGCGATACACTCTTGGTCCTGCCCTCTGCCGCCCTCCGCGAGCATCATCACTGGGTGTTTTCCTCGTGGCTGGCCGGGGCGACGCTAGCCTAAGACGGCCCATCACCGCGAAAATGCCTTCAACCCCCGCGGACGGAAAAGTCACGTGAGACGCCCCACACTCGTCGCAGCCATCCTCTTGCTTGCCTGGGTGGCGCTCTCGGCGGGGATCGCTCCTGCCCTGGACGATCCGGGCAGCGGGGCAGAGAGCACCCCGGAATTGGAAGCTGCCGATCAGAGGGTGATGGACGAGATTCGGAAGGAAATTGAAGCGATCCCCGAGGCCTCGAGGGAGATCGCCGGAGTCGAGATCCTCGACCAATCGATTTCTCGCTTTGCCCTTGCCACGACGCAGCAGCGCGTGCTCGTGTCCGTCGGTGAGTTGACGGCGAAGCTTGGCCAGACCGACAAATCCATTGACGCCTTCGAACGAGGGCTCGCCCTTGCCGCGGATCCGCTCCTGACTTTGACATGCCGAATGCGGTTGGCAGAGATCCTTTCGAGCGTCGGAAGAGCGGATGAGGCGGAGGCGGTGTTGGCCACGGTCCCCGCTCCCGATGCGGTGTTTGCCAGTCCCTCTGATCTCCCGCCCGATCAGACCGACGACATCTACGAGGCCGAGCGAAAGCGGATCGAACTGTTGATCGATCAGGGGAAGGACGAGGAAGGCTTCGAACGCATTGTGCGTTTCGCCAAGACCTATCCGAGGCACACCACCGCACCGTTGATCTTGTTCGAGCACATCACCGGCCCGATGTTCCTGACAGGAGACTACGCGGGAGCGATCCGCTGGCGTCGCAGAGCCGCAGAGGCACTTCCGCATGCCTCCGACAATCCGATGTTTCTCTCGAACGCGATCGTCGAATTGCAGGGTGCCGGTCGGACGGATGCGGCGATGAAGGCGGAGGCGACGGCGGCGATGATCGCCTTCGTCGAGCGCTTTCCGGATCACAACAGTACGGCCTCATTCCTCAAGGCGCTGGGCGTCTCTGCTGAAATGGCAGGCGACCGTATCGCTGCCAAGGGATACTTCGAAAAGATCTTGGCGTCGAATCTCCCCCCGGATGATCCCCAGCGACGAACAGCAGCGGACGATCTTGCACGCGTCACGGGCCAGAAGATCCATCCCGCAACGCTCGACAGCAAACGAACCGACGCGCCCAAGGATCAATCCGCCAGACCGTGGCTCCTCTGGCTCAATGCCGCCCTCGTCGCAGCCATCGCGGCATGGCTGATCTACCGCCTTCGCGGCCAGGCTGCGGGTAGCCCGGGCCCCCGCTGAGTGCGCCTCCGGGCCCGCTGCCGTTTGACAGTGCCGTCGGCTGCTGCCGACACTCATCGGTGGCTGCGGGGGCGTCGGACTCCCCGGCCGGTGCCCGATGCCCCCGCCTCCTGCGGCCCGGAATCCTCCCGTGAGTGTGTCGGCAGAGCCTTCGCCCCCCTCCCCGCCCGCCGCCGGGGCGACGCGCTTGCGGCGCGTGGCCGTCGTGGTGCTCCTGGCGATCCATGGGCTGCTCCTCGCCTGGGGAGCCGCAACGAAGAGCCCCACGCTCAATGAGCCGGGCCACCTCGTCGCCGGGATCAGCTACTGGACGTTCAACCGCTTCGATGTCTACTCCGTCAATCCGCCGCTGGTGCGCCTCGTCGCGGCGCTCCCCGTCATGGCCGCCGGCTGTGAAACCAATTGGAAGAGCTTCACCAGCGGCCCCGGCGCCCGCCCCGAAATGGCGATGGGGCAGGACTTCTGCCATGCCAACGGCCGGAGGACGTTTTTCCTCGTCACGCTCGCGCGGCTCGCCTGTATCCCCTTCGCGCTTCTCGGTGGATGGTATGTCCACCGCTGGAGCCGCGAGCTCTACGGCGACACCGGGGCGCTGCTCTCCCTGGCGGTGTGGTGCTTCTCCCCGCTCATGCTCGCCCATGGGCAGCTGATCACGTCCGATGCCGCCGCCACCGCGCTGGGGCTGGCGGCCTGCCATGGCTTCTGGCGTTGGCTTAAAATCCCGACCTGGCAGGGGGCCGCCGTCAGCGGCGCACTCCTCGGCCTCGCCGAGCTTGCCAAGACGACGCTCCTGGTCTTCCTCCCGCTTTGGCCCCTCCTCTGGATCGCCTTCCGCCTCCCCGAGTGGCGCTTGATGACGGCCCGGCAGTGGGGGCGCGAGGCGGGGATGCTCGTCCTCCGCATGACCATCGCGTTTTATGTGATCAACTTCGGCTATGCCTTTGAGGATCCCCTCCCCCGGCTCGGCAGCTTCACGTTCGTGAGCCGGTCGCTGTCCGGCCTCGAGGGGGACGCTGCACAGCGGGGGGGCAATCGTTTTGCCGACACGCTCCTCGCCGATCTCCCCCTCCCGCTGCCGCGGAACTACGTCGTCGGCATCGATCTCCAGCGTCGTGACTTCGAAACCTACCACCACGAGTTTTTCCTCTCTGGCCGCTGGAGCAAGACCGGCTGGTGGACCTACTACCTCGCCTTCCTGGCGATGAAGGTGCCGCTGGGCACCTGGCTCCTCTTGGTCCTGGCGGCGACGGCGCGGGGCTGGCAGCGGCCCACCGCCCGGCTCCGCGACGAGATGGTGCTCCTCGTGCCCCCGCTGGCGATCCTCGCCTTTGTCAGTGCCCAGACGGGGATGAACGAGCACGGGCGGTATGTGCTCCCGATCCTCCCCTTCTTCCAGGTGTGGATCGGGAGGCTCGGGGCCACGATCGACGCCGCCAGGCGAAACACGGCGGCCCCGCTGCCGATCCGGGCACGAGCGATCCTCACCGGCGCGGGCCTCGCCTTAGGTATCGCCAGCAGCCTGTGCTGCGTGCCCCACAGCCTCGCCTACTTCAATGAGACGGTGGGAGGGCGATGGAACGGCTGGCGCCATCTCGTCAGCAGCAATGTCGACTGGGGGCAAGACCTGCTCGCCCTCGACCACTTCATCGCCACCCACCCAGATGCCAAGGGACTCACGCTCGCCTACTACGGCGGCCTCGAGCCCGCGAAGGTGGGCATCGACTGCGTTGCGATGCGCCCCGACGATGCCGACCGGCTTCTGGCCCTGGCCGATTGGAACGCGCCGGGAAACGGCTGGACGTACTTCGCCTTCGGGGCGACCCCCGCCGCGGGCTACAACCCGGCGATCGTCCCCCCGGCACTCGTGGCCCGTCTTGCCGCCACCGAGCCCTTCGCGCGGATCGGCGACGCGATGATGGTGTTCCGAGTGGCGAAGCCGGCCGTATCAGAGGAGGCCACGGGCTTTGAGCCTACCGGGCCTTCGCATAGCGAATGAGGGGCCTGGCCCGATTCGAGGCGTGAACCTCAAACGTATACCGCCCCCCCTCTGCCACCTCGAAGAGGAAATCCCGCGATCCGTCGCCCGAGCACGCGCCGTAAGCCGTTCCTGGCGCCAGCGCGACGCCGAAGTCACAAGCGCCGAGGTTGACGGCTTTCCAACTCGCGTCGGCCACTTTGAAGCGGTGGCTGCCGGCGGGAACCAGGAGCGTGCAGGCATACTTCGTGCCACCGGCATACTCGAGCCGGTTGCGGCCGTCGCAGACACCGAAGCCCGCGTCTGGATCCTCATCGAGAAACGTGCCGCGGAGGTAGATCTCACAGCCGTAGGGGCGCATCCGCCCCGGCGGCGGCGGGTCGCAGCCGGCAAGGAGCGTCAAGGCGAGGCCGATGAGGAGCCCCCGCCGCGTCGTCGGCCCTGTCTGCGTCATCGACTTCTCCGTTGCCGCTGGAGCTCCTGGCGGATCGCCACGGCGGTGATCCCAATCAGCGCCGCCACTCCGCCGACGACCGGCCAATCGATCGGCCGCCTCCCCGGAGGGGTGAGCCACGATCTTCGGCCGCGCTTTTGGAGGAGGAGCCAATCCATGAGCCTCCAGTCGCGGAAGGCCGCCGTCCAGCAGTCGTGGTAATCGCTGTCGACCTCCGTGAGCGCCGCGCTTCCCCCGGCCGCGCGGAGGGCCGCGATCGTCTCTTGAGCGCTCGTCGCCGGGAGGAGCGGATCGCGCGCGGCGTGGAAGGCCCACACCGGCACGTCGCGAATTGTGGCCATCACAGCCGGATCGCTGCCGCAGCCTGGCCCGGCCAGCGGCGCCACCGCGGCAAACAGATCGGGCCTCCGCTCGAGCAATTCCCAGCAGACGCCGCCGCCGGCGGAGATCCCGGCAAGATAGACCCGCTCGGGATCGATCGGCTCGACCTTCATGATCCGTTCGACGAGTGCCAGGAGCACGCTGGCGACGTCGTCTTCGGCCTCCTTGCCCTGCCCGTCGAACCACTGCTTCAGGTCGGCAGGCGATTGGAGCACGAGGCAGTAAAAAGGCTTCTTCCTCCCATTTTCCGGATCGGTGAAGACAAACTGCAAATGGCGGAGCTGGGCGAAATTGTCATCCCCCATCTCACCATAGCCGGAGGTCCAGACAAGGAGCGGATACCGGGCGTCGGGCTGGCCGGGATCGCGCTGCGGCCGGAAGAGCCGGTAGCGAAACAGCCGATCCTGAAGCCGGCCGCGCGAAAACGGAAACACCCCCTCCTCGAAGAGATCAACCAGGTGCGACGGCACGATCTGCCCCACCCACTCCTCGCGGAATTGATGCTCGAGCGGCGCGATCTTGGTCGGGTCGCTCGTATCCTGGCCTCGGGCCGTCGCCAGCAGCAGCCCTCCAGCGCAGACGACAAGCCAGACGATCGCAGCGGCGCGCTGCCGGTCGATCGACGGTTGAAAGCGGCGGAGGTGGCCTGGCAAAAAAGGAGTCACTGGGGGATGTCGGCGCGCTTGCCGTCGGCGCGGCTGCCGAGGCGGCGGTGGGTCTCGAAGTCGATGTCGTAGCCAATTGCGTGGACCGATCCGTCGCACATCACCGCCTGCCAGACGGTGGCGTGGGCGCTACCGAAGGTGTTGCGGATGTCGACGAAGTTGCGGTCGTTCTCCGGGGCGACAAACGTGCTCCGGCAGGTATCGTTGTTGAAGCCGGTGTAGAGGCTCTCATTGTCGCCCGGATCGCTGCCGTCGCCGTAATGCTTGCCATCGACATACTTCTCGGCGATGAGATAGGTCCGCGATAGGCCATCCTCGATCTGGGCGATCTTGATCGCGCTGCGGCCGTAGATCACGCCGGTAAACTCCGTCTCGATGGCAGGCCATTCGAAGGCCGGATCATCTCCCTCTTCAAGCGACTGTGGCCCCGGCCACTGCCAGGGAAACTCCACCTCGAAGCTGTCGCCGACGCAGGCGGCGTAGTCGCTCTTGGCACCGCGCGTGAGAGGGGTTTCAAGCGGCCCGCCGAGGGTGAACGGCTGGCGATTCATCGTGTAGGGGCCGACGCCGAACGTCCGCCGCGACGGGCAGAGGAAGAGCGACACCGGGGTCTCGTTCCGTTTCGCCAGATCCGCGGTCCGCTCCGCCCCCTTGTGCCCGGAGCCGGTGGCGCGGAGGTTCGATTCCTCGACATAATCGAGGAGATTGAACGCCCAGCCGCCGGGCTGGCGTTCGCCGCTGCCCCGTTCCGGCTCACCGATCCAGGTGAAGTGCCAGCCGCCGCTGGGAAGGGTCCGGCGGGCATTTTCATGCAGCTGGACGGCAAGCCCGAGCTGCTTGAGATTCGAGCGGCAGGCGGTTTTCCGAGCCGCCTCGCGGGCGCTCTGCACGGCGGGGAGAGCCATCTGCAGAAGGAGCCCGATAATACCGACAACGATCAGCAATTCGATGAGCGTGAATCCGCCGGTCTGGCAGGGGCGGCGGCAGAGTCGTGGCAATAGTGGCGTCATGGCTCGGCCCTCACTCCCCTGTTATTGATGCTTCCGGGCGGCGGCGAGCTCGCGGGCGAGCTGCCGTTCTTCGAGCTTGGCCTTGAACGCCGCTCGCTCTTTCCGCGACAGTCGATTCCGCCAGCGGAGGGCGTCGGCCACTCGCTCATACCATTCAATCACCCGCACCGTCGGCATGAAGCGGACGGCGAGGAGCACCGCGACGAATCCCACATTGACGACAAACCAGCTCGTCCGCGACCAGTTCCGAACATCGACCAGGTCGAGGAGCGCCGTGCCGACCGCGGGGAAGAGCTGGAGCGTGAGCGACATCGACGTCGCCACGAGGGCGATCTCGAGCCACGGCACCTTCGCGAGTGTCGTCTTCATCGTCTACCCGGTTTGTCGTCAGGCCGCCTTGCTTGGATCGCCATTCCGCGTCATTGCCCTCGTGAAGATCCATTCTCACCAGCCGCCCCCACGCAACGCAATCGCTCGGCCAACGCGCTGCCTTTCACCGGCATTTCCCCGGCTCCCGCTCGGTGCAGGCCGTCCCGCGGAGGAGCCATGGGTCACCGAGGCCGCCATCGGCAATTTATCGAAAAAACCGAGGATAGCCCCCACGTCAAAACCTTGACGCGCCCCCCCCCCCCTTAGAATAGGCTCGCCGTCAGCCGGGAAGGCTTGAAGGGATCGAACCACTCGGAGAGAGGCTCCGCCGATGAATCAGCGATCAAAAAG
>JBBAVV010000047.1:0-42171 GCA_040397545.1 Pirellulales bacterium | reverse complement strand
GCATCAGCTGTCGACCACGACGGCGACCACGGGTCGCCGCACGGGTGTGACGCTGCGCAAATGATGTCAAGACCATCCCTCCATCGAGCCTGGAGCATGAGGGACGGCTAAGCTCTTCCCTCCGAGGCACACAACCGAATCTAGCATGCCTCATCCGGGGGGCAAAGCGACCGGTCAGCGCACCCTGTATGAAAGACGTGAAGAAGCGCTCCTCCGCTCGCGGACGCTGTACCATTACCGCAACGCGTTCGCTTCCATCCGCCCCTCCCGCCGCCCCATCAATCGATGCGTAGTCCACGAAACCCATTCCCCGGAAACCGCGACCGGTTCTTCGGCATTCGCGTCGTGGCCCTCGCCATCGTCACGGTGTCTTCCTCCCTTCCCCTCCGCGCCCACGACGACCATCCCCACGCGCCTCCACTCGCTGTCGCGCCGGCCGAGGCCCACAGGCCGTCGCGGCTCCCCGATCGGATCATCCTCTCCCCTTCTGCCGATCCGGCCCATGGCATGGCCGTGGCCTGGCGGACGAGCACCGATGCCCCGCACGGCTTCGCGCAACTCGCCGCCGCCACCCACGGGCCGGAGTTGCGGGACAAGGCGGTGACCATCCCCGCCCACACCGAGGCCCATCCAACCGACCTGGGCCCGAGCGTTTGCCATGCGGTCGAGTTTGCCGATCTCGAGCCCGGCACCCGCTACGCCTACCGCGTCGGCGACGGAGCCAACTGGAGCGAGTGGCTCCAATTCGAGACCGCCTCCGCGGAGCCGGCCCGCTTCCAGTTCGTCCACTTCGGCGATGCCCAAAACGACATCCTCTCGATGTGGTCGCGCGTCGTCCGTGAGGCCGGCCGCCACGCTCCGCGGGCCCAGCTCATGATCCACTCCGGCGACCTCGTCAACGCCGGCGAGAACGATGCCCAGTGGGGGGAGTGGTTCCGGGCCGGATCGTTCCTCCACGCCCAGATCCCCTCCCTGCCGATCCCCGGTAACCATGAATACGTGAAGATCGGCGACGGGGACGCGGCGACGAGCCGGCTCACCCAGCACTGGCGGCGGCAGTTCACGCTTCCCGAGAACGGCCCGGCGGGACTCGAGGAGACCTGCTTTTCGCTCGTCTACGGCGACACCCGGATCGTGGCCCTCAACAGCAACGAAAAGCTCGCCGAACAGGCAGCCTGGCTCGACGACCTGCTCGCGCGCGACCGGCGCCGCTGGGTCGTCTGCAGCTTCCACCATCCGATTTTTTCGGCGGCAAAAAACCGCGACAACACCGTCCTCCGCGCCGCCTGGAAGCCGGTCTTCGACCGGCATGGTGTCGACCTCGTGCTCCAGGGCCACGATCATGTCTACGGCCGGACAGGCGTCGTGGCGGCAGGCGATCCCCCAGCCACGATTGAAAACGCCCCCACGGGCGTCAACCGGGTCGATGCAACGAGCGGCACGGTGTATGTCGTCAGCGTCAGCGGGCCGAAGCAGTACGACGTGAGCGACAGCCACCCCCTCATGGAGCGCCTGGGTGAAGACACGCAGCTGTTCCAGATCATCGAGATCGACGGGGATGAACTGCACTTCGAGTCGCGGACGGCGATCGGCGCCCTCTACGACGGCTTCACGCTTCGCAAGCGCGCCGCGGGCCCGAACGAGCTGATCGTTCGGGAGGATCTCCTCCCCGTGCGCCGTCGCCCACCGAAGCCGGCGGCACCAGAGCCGGCCGCAGCCGCGGCAGGCTCCGACCGCCCGTGACACAGGCTATCGGCCGCACTCGACGTTCCCGGCACACAGTCCGGGCTACTCCCGGGCGCTGAGGACAGGGCGCCACGCAGCGGAGGTGATTGCACGGCTGGTTCAACGCCATTCATCGATCAGGTTGGCGACCAGGGCCGTCCAGCCCGTCTGATGGCTGGCGCCGATCCCGGCGCCATTGTCGCCGTGGAAGTATTCGTAGAACAGCGGGTTATCCCGCCACAGCGGATCGTCGTTGAACTTCGCGGCGCCTCCCCACACCGGCCGCTTCCGGTTTTCATCGAGGAGGAAGATCTCGATCAGCCGCCGGGCGATATCGCGTGCCATGGCGTTGAGGGGAATCGCGTCACCGCCGGAGCCGGGCGTGGAAACGGTGTAGGTGTCGCCGAAGGCTGTGCCGAGCTTGCGGAGGGATTCGATGAGCAGGAACGTCGTCGGGAACCAGATCGGCCCGCGCCAGTTGGAATTGCCCCCCTTGAGCTTGCTTGCCGATTCGGCCGGCTCATACCCCACCCTCCGGCCGTCGAGCTCGAACGGATGGGCCTCGTGATGCTTGGAGAGTGAGCGGATGCCATGCTTGGCGAGAAACTCGTCGCTGTCATGGAGCCGCTCGAGCATCCGTCGCAACTGCTCGAGATTGACGATCGTGAGCAGATGCGTGGTGCGGCCGTCGGCCCCCTCGACGGTGTGAATGACGTCCGCCACGATCTCCTTCCGGTTGGCGAGGAACCAGTTGAGATTGGCCCGGAATTCGTGAAACGGCTCGATCCAAGCCACCTCCAGCCGCTCGACGGCAAACAGCGGGATCAGGCCGACAAGCGACCTCACCCGAAACTTCTGATGGCGGCCATCGGGGTGAACGAGCACGTCGTAAAAGAAGCCATCGCTGTCGTCGAACAGCGAATGCTGGCGGCGCCCCATGTTCTTCATGGAATAGGCGACGTAGGTGTAGTGCTGGAGGAACTTCGAGGCGAGCCCCTCGTAGACCGGGTTTTCCCGCGCCAGCTCCAGCGCGATCCGCATCATGTTGAGGCAGAACATTCCCATCCAGCCGGTGGCATCCGACTGCTCGAGAACGGCGCCACCGGTGAGCGACTCGCTCCGGTCGATGACGGAGATGTTGTCGAGGCCGAGAAACCCCCCCTCGAAGACGTTGTTGCCCTCGCGGTCGACCTTGTTGACCCAGCTGGTGAAGTTGATGAGGAGCTTGTGGAAGCAGCGCTCGAGCCATTCCCGGTCACCGCGCTGGCCGCCGTGATTGCGGAAACGATCCATGTTGTAAACCCGCCACACCGCCCAAGCGTGGACGGGCGGATTGAGATCGCTGAACTCCCACTCGTAGGCGGGCAACTGGCCGTTGGGGTGCTGGAACTGCTCGAAGAGGAGGAACCAGAGTTGGTCCTTGGCGAATGCGGCGTCGACCAGCGCGAAGGGCACGCACTGGAATGCCAAGTCCCAAGCCGCAAACCACGGATATTCCCACTTGTCGGGCATCGTCATCACGCGCAGCGAGTTGAGATGCCGCCAGTGGCGGTTGCGGATCGTCAAGCGGCTGGCGGGGGGCGGGGCGGATGGATTGTCTCCGTCGAGCCATTTGTTCACGTCGAAGATGTAGCTTTGCTTCGTCCACAACAGCCCTGCCAGCGCCCGCCGCTGCACGAGCCGCTCGTCCTCCGTGGCTTGCGGTGGCGCGATGGCCGAATAGAACCGCTCGGCCTCGTTCTTCCGCGTCTCGATGATCAAATCGACGTCGTCGAGGGGGCGAATCCGGGCCGCGGCGCACAACCGGAAATGGAGCGTGGCCTCCCCACCCGCTGGCACATTGAGTGAATAGTGCATCGCGGCCTTGGTGCCGACCATCGCCGGGTTCACCGCGGCAGATTCACCGCCGCAGATGGCGCGGTGGAAGGCATCCTTCGTGTACGCCCCACTTGTCTCGTTGTTGGTGAAGAGGAGCTCGCCAGGAGCGTTCGGCGCGGGCGGCGACCCATACAGCCAACGGAAGCCGAGTCGGTAATGGACCGGGATGGCGGGGTCGAGAGGGGCGCTGGTGTCGTCTGCCCCGAGGCACAGGCTGCCCCAGTCATCACGTCCAACGACGATCTGCGGCTCGGGTTGCCGCTCGCTTCCCCAGGCCCAGGTATTGCGAAACCAGAGCGTCGGGATCACGTGGAGCGGAGCCGGGTCGGGACCGCGATTGCGGGCCGTGATTCGGATCACGATGTCTTCCGGATCGGCCTTCGCATACTCGATGTCGATGTCGAAATAGCGGTCGTCGTCAAAGATGCCGGTGTCGATCAGCTCGTACTCTGCCCCCTGTCCCTGACGGCCCTGGTTCTCCGCCACGAGATCCGCGTAGGGGAAGGACCGCTGCGGATACTTGTAGAGAAGATGCATGGAGGAGTGCGTCGGCGTGTTGTCGACATGAAAGAAATAATCCTTCAGATCCTCGCCGTGGTTCCCCTCCAGCGGGTTGACGCCGAAAAATCGCTCCTTGAGGTGGTCGTCGACGCCGTTCCAGAACGCGGGGGCGAAGCAGAGGATCTGGTAGCGGTCGCAGATGCCGGCGATGCCATCCTCGCCCCAGCGGTAGGCCCGGCGACGGGCCATGTCGTAGGTCAGAGAGGTCCAAGCGTTGCCATCGGGTGAATAATCCTCCCGTACTGTTCCCCAGGAACGGTCGGAGAGATACGGCCCCCAGCGCCGCCACGCGCTCAAGTCGTCGCGGATCTCGGCAATCCGCTCCGCCTCCGGGTTGTCGCCGATCCCGGTCGAGCCCCACCGCTGTTGAATGCTCGGGCCGGTCGCGGGGGATCGATCCACGGGAAGACTCCGGTATGGGGAGGGCCGGCGAATCTTACCCACCAGCGCGGGCGGCTGCAGGAGGCCCAACGCGATTCAAACAATCCGCACCGCGCATGCCCGTGCGGGCAACGTTCACTCCTCGCGCCCGCCGCGCCGTCCTGCGGCAATCCGGCGGAACTCCGCCGCGACGGCGGGGAAATCGTTGACGATCCGACGAAACTCGTCGCCATCGAGCACGAGGAGATCGCACGGCGTCGTCGCCCGCACCGTCGCCGACCGCGGCTGATTGAAGAGCACCGCCATCTCCCCGAAAAACTCCCCCTCGCCGAGACGTCCGATTTTCTGCCCGTCGGCCCCGCAGGCCTCGAGCTCGCCACGACAGACGAAATACATCTCGTCGTCGTGCGCTCCCACCTCGACGATCGTCTCTCCCACCGCCACCGCCAGCGGCCGGAACGCCGGGAGAAGGTTGTTGAGCACGAGCACCGGTGCCTCGGCGAAGAACGCCGTCCGCGCGAGCACGTCACGATTGAGGATCTCATGCCAGTGGCGGCCGTCGCGGGCCAGCATGTCGCCTGCCGCGTGCGGCCCCCAACTGCCGGCGGCATAGTTGGGATAATCGGCGGCGGCCGTCGCGGCCCAGCTGTCGAGCACCGGCTGGACGATCTCCCAGGCGGTCTCCACGAAGTCGGTCCGCGAGAAGAGCGTCGGATCGGCATTCAAGGCACTGTAGAGGAGCACCTCGTAGCCGGTGCCCCGCGCCGCATCGAAGGCATCGGCGTAGTCGAACCGCATCCCGGTGCGCTGGAGCGAGAACCCCGGCCCGGGCCGCTTCGCCTGCATGCGGATCTCGACCCCCTGGAAGGGCTGGATGTGGAACACGAGCAGATTTCCCTCGGCCGGCACGCCGGTCGGATCGATGCCGCCCGTGGCCGTGGCGTCGTGGCGAAACTGGACAACGATCTCGGTGCCGCGTTTCCACAGCGATTTCCCGGAGCGGAGATAGACCGGCATCCCGCGCCAGCGATCGTTGTCGAGATGGAGTCGGATCGCTGCGAACGTCTCGGTGTTTGACTGCGGGTCGACCGCCGGCTCGGCCCGGTAGGCGATTGCTGCGGAGCCGTCAACCTTCTTCCCGGCGCCGTACTGACCACGGACGCACGCGTCTGCGACGTCGTCGGCGGCAATCATCCGCACGCTCGACAGGAGCCTCGACTTCGCATCGCGCACGTCCGCCGGATCGAGCGATGCCGGCGGCTCCATGCAGACATAGGCCATCATCTGCATGAGGTGGTTCTGGATCATGTCGCGGACGACGCCGGTGCGGTCGTAATAACCACCGCGCGTCTCCACGCCGACGGTCTCCGTGGTGGAGATCTGGATATGGTCGATATGCCGTCCGTTCCACAGCGGGGCGAACATCCCGTTGGCCAGCCGGAACGCGAGCAGATTCTGGACCGTCTCCTTCCCGAGGTAGTGGTCGATGCGGTAGATCTCCTCCTCGGGCCAGTGTGCGAGGAGCGAACGGTTGAGCGCCCGGGCCGAGTCGAGGTCACGGCCGAACGGCTTCTCGACGATGATCCGCCGCGCTCCTTCCATCCGCGTGAAACCGGCCGTGTCGAGTTGCTGGTTGACGAGCGCGAAGAAGTCGGGGGAGATGGCCAGATAGAGGAGGGTGTTCCCCGCGGCGCCGATCGCCGCCGCGGTCTCGTCGACGAGGCGCCTGAGCCTCGCGAAGGCATCCGGATCGTCGAACTCACCCCCCATGTAGTGAAGGCGGGATTCGAGCCAGCCCCACCGTTCCTCGTCGACGGTGCCACGCGTGCAGAAGTTCCGGATGTCCCCGCGCTGCCGCGCACGGAACTCCTCCGACGTCATCCCGTCGCGCCCCATCCCGACGACGGCAAATCCCTCGGGGAGGAGCCGGTCGCAGGCGAGGTTGAGAAGTGCCGGCATGAGCAGGCGCTTCGTGAGATCGCCGGAGGCGCCGAGAATCACGAGCACGCCGGGGGCAGCGGGTTGAGCGGTCGACAGGGACTGGGAAGCAGGCATCGTTGAGGGTCCGGCTGGTCGGGGAGGCAAGGTGGAGGAGCGCTCGAAGGAGACGACGTCTCATTCCACATAGATCGGATTGGCAAGCACCCACGGGAGCGGCCGGCCAGCGACGTCGAGCCACAGCTCGACGCGGTGGTTCCCCACCGCCGTCGGCGCGAACGAGAACGTCTCGCCGTCGGCTTCGTGGACGATCTCCCCACGGTTGAACACCTTCCAGTGGCCAGGGAGCGGCGCCTTGCCCACGAGCACCGGCTTCCCGGCCAGCCTCACATGGCTCCCCATTTCGTGCCGGCCGTTGCCCTCCTCGGCATGGAAATCGAAGCCCCGGGCGTCGGCGATCCAGTCGAAGGCGACAAACGCCCGTCCCTTGACGAGGCCCTCCTGAATGGCGTCGCGCGAGAGCTCCGTGGCGAGGACATGCGTCCCGACATGCCGGAGGCTCTGCTCGTAGGGGTCGAGCTGGAGCTTGAAGACGAGATCGCCCGGCTTGGCGTCAGCGGGGATCGGTGTAAACACCCCCACGACGGCCCGGTCGAGGACGGTCAGCTCCTCGTCGAGGGCATCGGCAATGCGTACCTTGTCCCCCTCGAGAAGCGTGATCCGCAGGCCGACATTCTCGTGGGCGTCGTTGCCCGAGACGCCGGTGTGGGGGTAGATCGCGCAGAGCTCGTCGAAGCGCCGCAGATAGTCGACCGGCGGATCGAAGATCGCGGCGAGCGCCTCTTGCGGATAGGCATCAAGAACCTTCTTCGCCTGCACCAGCCAGAGCGGGTTTTTCATCATCGCGTAGAGGCGGGTCTCCTCCTTGGCGTCGGCGTGGGTGTTGTAGATCTCGCAGCCGGTGAGGCTGTCGAGGCTCCAGTCCATCCGTTCCTCGAGATGGCAAAGAAACACCATCCCGTCACCCGCCCGCACGCGCCGGACGAGATCCTGGGATCCTAGCGCGTCGTGCTCCGGCACCGTGCTGCGGGGGTAGACGAGCATCCCCTTCGTCTCGGCCCCCGGCACGAGGAGCACGCCGTCGACGATGCCGCTGTGGCCATCGGCGACGAAGTCATAGTGGGCCGCCGGATGCTCGGTGAACAGGAGCGCGTCGGTGCCAGCCCGCTTGGCGGCGGCGATGATGTCGCCGATCTTCCCCCGGCTGTCGTGGGAGAAGGCCGAATGGACGTGGAGATTGCAGCGGTATTCGTGGAGATCGCCGCCCCGCTCCAACGGCTTGCGCGCTGCGGCAAACGCCGCGACCGCCTCATGGACCTTTGCCACACGTTCGGGCGCCAGCCGGTCGATCGCATCCTCGGCTCCGACCGAGCCCGCGACGATCGCCACCGCCACGATTGCCCCCCAGCCGACTCGACTGCCTGCCATTGAAGCGACTCCTTGGCTGTCGCGGATCAACCTCATTCCGCCTCCGCCGCGGCGATCGCCGCATCATAGAAGGCCCGGGCCTCGTCGTAAGCGGCCGCGGCCGCCCCGCGCTCCGCCTCGCGGATCTGCCCGACCTTTGCCTTCCAGCAGACATCGACCGCCTCCCGGCACCACTGGGCGCTTCTGCGGCTGGCGCGGACCGGCTTGTCGGCCACCTCCACCCACACCGGGTTTGTGTGAACGCTCGGGAAGATCCGGATCGCCACCCAACTCGACCGCTCGATCGCGACGCGGAAGCCGAGCTCCTCGACATGCCCGTCGGCTTCGATCATCTGCGTCAGCACCGGCTCGCCGTTGACGATCACCTCCACCGGCACCTGCCGCGAGGCGCCGACCCGGGCGCGCTCCAGATGCCAGTAGGGCTTGTCGTCGAGGCGCCGGGAGCGGATTGCCTCCGTCGCCGGCGTCGGCACCGGATCGGCCAGGAGGGCCGCGACGTCGCAGGCCACCGTCACCGTGCCGGGCTTGTCGAGGACGCGCGTGCTCAGCCGGCCGTCGTCCCCCGGCTCCCCCACCGCCACGTGATCGACGGCGAACTCGAGGACGTGCGAGAGCCCGTCGCCACAGTAGCTGCGGCCATCCTTGACCCCCTTCACCCAGGCATCGAAATCGAGCGGTTGCCCCTCGTCGAGCTTGACGTAGATCCGCCCCAGCCCCACCCGGTCGCCGTAGATGCAGGGGAAGTCGGTCTCGCCGCTGATCCTGGGCATGAGGCCGCAGTTGAGGGTGTGGTACCAGACATTCAGCTCCCACACCGCCGGCGTGTCGACTGCCGAGAGGAAGTCGCACACGCCGGTCGCCGCCGTGACGACATATTCATTGGCGCCGATCCCGTCGAACCGGGGCATGGCGAAATCGGGGAGCTTCGCTGCGGCCTTTCCTGGCCAGTCGCCCGCCGGCCGCTGGCCGCGGAACTCGCGGCCTCCCCCCGGCAGCACGTCGGGAAGCTCGAGCCCCCAGCCGGAATGGCTGTAGCCGACAACGCCCCCCTGCTCCCGCCCCCAGGCGAGGACCGGCTGCGTCCAGCTCGGCCACTGCTCGATCAACGTCGTGCCGGGGTAGTCGTCCTCGGTAAGCCGCAGGAGGCAGAGGTGGCCGGCGTGCGACGACGGGAAGCCGCTCACCTCGACGTCGTAGCGCATCAGCGACTCCGGCGTCGAGAGGGCCGACGGCTTCCCCTCGAAGTGCTGCTTTTGGACGTACCAGCACGGGCCCCAGGAGAGGATGCAGCCGACGTCGAGATTCTCGCCGACGATGTGCCGCATCATGTCGGCCGGGCCGACCCCCGCGGTGGGATTGTCATAGTGGGCGCAGCCGGCGGCGTGGACATGGTGGTCGCCGGAGAACCAGCGACGCTTCGACGGCTGGATCCAGCGCTGCAGCCGGAAATCCTCGTGGTGGGTCGCGGCGCCTGCGGGGATCGTGATCGTCGTCCGCGTCACCCGGTATTCGGGGCCGCGGGAGAGCTCGACGGCATACTCGCCGGGGGGAAGGGAGATTGTCTCGCCGTCGGCCCGGTAGACCTGATCGTGGAAAAAGAAGTCGGGGGCGAGACGGCGGGCGGGATTGGGATGGACGCGGCCGAGCCGGTCGCGGAACACGAACGACGCGGTTGTCGGCGCGCCGTCGTGGTCACGGACGCCAACGGTCACCGCCACCGCAGGAAGACACTCGAAGAGGATCGGGACGGTGGCCCGGAAGCCGAGATCCTGCGTTCCCTGGCCGACATTGAAGCCGAGCGACGCCTCGCGCTTCCCGGCATCGCGGGCATGGAGCTGGAGGATCCGGTATTCGAGCGCCAGCCCCGACAGCTCCGGCTCGAGCGGCTGCGCCGTGAAGAACGTGGCATCGAGCCAGCGGTCGGCGGCGTCCTCGGGCGAGAGCTCGATCCGCGGATCGGGGCTGCCGCTGCTCCGCTTCACCATCGGCTTCAACTGCGGCCCCTCGACCCGCATCTGCGCCGTGATCCCGGCGAGGTTGTGAACCTTGACGAGGAACGTCCGCCAGCCCTGCTCGACGAGCTCCTTCGCGGCCGGCCCCTCGACGACCGACACCCGGCTCTCGGCATTGATCGTCACTCCCGTCACGCAGAGCGGATCGAGGATCGTCTGAATCGCGGCGGTCGCGCGGCCGGCATCTCCTCCCTGCCCCGCGGCCAGCAGCGCCTCCTTCGTCGACTCTGGCAACGGGCTGCCGACGACGTCGAGGGCCTCGACGAGCCGCGTCGTCGCCGCCAGGAGGGGCTGGAGCTCGACCCGGTCGACCCGGGGCAGCTCCGCGGCCGACACGGCACCGGCCACCCACAGTCCCGCCAGGATCGAGAGTCTTCCCCCCCACCGATCGAACCGTTGCCTCTGCCGCATGACAAAGCTCCCCCCACGCGTGACATCCTGCCGGGCCCGCGGTCGCGGCAGCCCTGACGGGGAACGATTCTAACGCTCCCGGAAAAAACACCCCCGGGGCCTCACGGCGCTGCGGATTTCGTTTATCCTGTCGCCGGGAGCGGGTATGGGGATCCTCGCAGGGAGTTCACCGGTGTTCAGATCAGGGCCACTGTTTTGCTCGGTGGCGGTGCCGTTGGCTGCGGTGGCCCTGACCCTCGTCGCGGTGGCCCGGCCCGGAGTCGGCGCCGAGCCGGTCCTCGAGGCCCCCGTCGCCGCCCCCCCCGAGGCGGCCGGCATGACGGTGCTGTTCAACGGCCAGGACCTCGACGGCTGGTCGGGGGACCCGCGGCTGTGGAGCGTGCGCGACGGCGTGATCCATGGGGAGACGACCGCCGCGACGCCGGCCGACGGCAACACCTTCCTCCTGTGGACAGGGGGCGTGACGAAGGATTTCGAGCTCCGGCTCTCCTTCCGCTGCACCGCCGAGAACAACTCCGGGATCCAGTACCGCTCGCGGCACGTCACCGAGCCCACGGTGCGGAATCCGTGGGTCGTGCGCGGCTACCAGCACGAGCTGCGCAACGAATCGACCCTCCCCAACGTCGCCGGCTTCATCTACGACGAGGGGGGGAAACGGGGGAGGATCTGCCTCGTTGGCGAGCGCGCCCGGTGGACCGGCGACGGGAAGGTCGTCGACGCGACTCTCGTCGATCAGGCCGACTATGAAAAACTCTTCCGCGTCGACGACTGGAACGACGTCGTCATCCGCGCCGAGGGAAACCGGATCCGTCACTTCATCAACGGCCGGCTGACGCTCGACTTCACCGACGAGGATCCCGCGCTCGCGCTTCGCAGCGGGATCCTCGCCCTCCAACTCCACGCCGGCAAACCGATGTGGGCGGAGTTCCGCAACCTCCGCATCCGGGAGTTGCCCTAGCATGGTTCCAAAGCCTGAGCGGTGCTGGTCGTCGACGGCGTGGCGGAGCCGCGTTTCCGCGGCCGTCTGCCTTTGTATCCTGGCATCGATTCCGGCTTCGGCCGGCGCCCAGCCCCCCGGGCCCCCTCCGGGCGCGGCGCGGGCTTCGTCCCCCGAGGCCGCCCCGCCGCGTCCCCCGCCCCCCCCGCCGGCCCTCGAGATCACGACGAGCTCCCTCCTCCAGCACCGGCTCGGGGAGTGGTCGGCGCTCGATATCCGGGCGACGAACCCGACGGCCGAGCCGAAGGAAGCGGTCGTCTCGATCCTCTTCGAAGGGGGGCAGCGGCAATACGCCCGGCGGCTGTGGGTGCCGGCCAACGGCGACCGCACCACCTGGCTGCCGATCAAGGTGCCGGCCGAGGCGAAATCGGAAGGGGGGCTCGAATACACGGCCCTGATTCTCGAGGCCGGCTCGGACCGCGAGCTCCTGACGCGGCGCGAGGGAGAGGGACTGACCTCGGGCGCCGTCCTGCGGATCAGCACCGATCCTGTCCGCTCCGCGCTCATGATGCCCCGCCCGACGCTCAATCCGACCCTCGCCTGGGAGAGCCTGCGGCGGGAATGGCCGCAGGTTCTGGCCGCGGCGCGGACGAGCCGGAGTCTGAATCCGACCTCGCCGCTGCTCGTCCCCGACTTCCTCCCGCCGTGGCCGATGGCCAGCCGCGGCCTCGATGTCCTCCTCCTCGCCACCGACCGGCTCGAGAACGACACTGCCGGGATCGCGATGCTACGCGGCTGGGTCCGCGATGGAGGCCGGCTGTGGATCGCCCTCGATGCAGTGGCTCCGGAAACGGTCGAGGCGATCCTCGGCCACGACAGCGGGATCGAGGTGGTTGATCGGGTCGAGATCGACCGTTTCACCGTCCAGACCCGCGACCGGGAGAACGACATGGAGCGGACCGACGAGATCGATCTCGAGGTCCCCGTCGACATGGTCCGCGTCGTCACGTCGCACGCCGATGTCCCCTCGCGCGTCGAGGGCTGGCCGGCGGCGATTTGGGTGCCGTGTGGCCAGGGGGACGTCCTGATCACGACGATCGGCCCGCGGGCCCTCGTCCAGCCCGACGGCATCACCGCCATCGGCGCGACGGCCACGCTCGCTACGCGCCTCCTCGCGGGTCGCCCCGATCGGCTCGATGTCAGCCGGCTTCAGGGGGGGCTGGAAAAGCAGATCGGGTATGCGACCCCGTCGCGCGGGGTCGCCGCCACGATCCTCGGGCTGTTTTGTGGCGCCCTCCTTCTCGTCGGCTGGCGATGGGGGGCCCGGCACCATCTCGATCGGCTCGCCTGGTTCGTCCCGGCGGCAAGCGTCGCGGCCGCCGCCCTCCTCGGCCTCGTCGGCGCGGCGAGCTCGCGGAGTGTGGCACCGACGATCGCCTCCGCCACGCTCCTCCGGCTCGCCCCGGCGACCGACGAGGCCCTTCTCGACGGCGCCGCAGCCGTCTTCGATCGCGAGTCGCGGGCCACGGCCTGGACCGGCCGGGAGCGGACGTGGGTCTTCCCCGACGCCTCCCAGGGAACCAACGGCGAGCGCGTCACCTGGCTCGACGACGACCGGGAGACGACCCAGAACACCACGACGCATGCCGGCAGCGTCGACAAACTCGCGTTGCGGGGCGCCCCTCCGCTCGTCGCCGGGGGCATGGTGCGGGCCCGCTTCGGCCCGGAAGGACTCGAGGGGCGAATCGATCCCGGCGGGCTTGCCAATCTCCGTGACCCCGCCATTGTCGGCATGCCGGGCCCGGCGCAGGCCGTGACCCTCGGCGCGGACGGCCGTTTCGTCGCCGGCGTCGACGGGGTGATGGCCGCCGGACAGTACAACCCCGCCTCGATCCTCTCCGCCGACGCCCGCTGGCGGCAGGAGGCGACGCGCCGGCTCCTCCAGACCCCGGAGGAGTACCTCCGCGAGGCGGCGCGACCGAAGGCTCAAGCCCCCTCCGGCATCGCCGGCGCCCTTGCCCTCCGGCGCCGGCCATGGATGCTCTTCTGGTGTGATCCGGAGATCGGGCTGACGTGGGATCCCCCCGCCGGCTACGTCGAACGCCACGCGACGCTGGCGCTGGCCCCGCTCGACATTCAACAGACCCCCTCCGGCACTCCGTTCCGGATTCCGCCCGCCTTCCTCCCGGCGCGCTCCGGCCTGGGCGTGCAGGGGAGGTCGAACGCCTTCGACAGCCGGCGCGGGGAATGGGTCAAGGGGCTGACCACCGCCACCGACACCGTTCTGCGGTTCCAGATCCCCGACGCGGTCCTCCCCTGCACGCTCCAGCGCGGCCGGCTGGCGATCCGGATCAACGCTCCGTCGCGCGACGTCACGGTGGGGGCGTTCCGCGACGGCGAGCCGGTCGTCCTCGAGCAGATGTCGGAGCCCAACGGTGTCTTCGACATCGACCTCGGCCCCGAGCACCTCGCCATCGACGGCGGCGCCGTGCCGATCTCGATCGCCATCAGCCGGACGGTGGCGGAGCGGGCCGAGGATGCCCAGGGCGACGCGCCCGCCCTCGACAAGAAACAGTACGAGCAACAGATCGACACGGCGGTGAGCAGCACCTGGGACATCGACTATGTCCGCCTCTCCGTCGACGGCCGCACCAACTGAAGACCAGCCATGAACGCCCCCGCAGACCCGGTCCTCGACATCCGCAATCTCACGAAGAAGTTCGGGGAGTTCACCGCCCTCGACCATCTCACCCTTTCGCTCCGCCGCGGTCAGATCCTCGGCTTCATCGGCCCCAACGGCGCCGGCAAGACGACGACCATCAAGATCCTCGTCGGAGCGATGCGGCCGACGTCGGGCGCGGCGACGATCGCCGGCGCCGACTGTGTCCGCGACGCGCGGCGGATCAAACGGCTCGTCGGCTTCATGCCCGACTCGTTCGGGGCCTACGACAACATGCGCGTCCGCGAATACCTCGACTTTTTCGGCGCCGCCTTCGGCATCCCGCGCGGAGCGCGGGCGAAGCGGATCGACGAGGTGCTGGAGACGACCGGTTCGGGGTGGATGCAGGACCGTTACGTCGAGGCCCTCTCCCACGGGATGAAGCAGCGGATCGGTGTCGCCCGCACCCTCCTCCACGATCCGGAGATGCTGATTCTCGACGAGCCGGCCAACGGCCTCGATCCGCAGGCGCGCATCGAGATGCGCGATCTCCTCCTCAAGCTCGCCGGGATGGGGAAGACGCTCATCGTCACCAGCCACATCCTCCCGGAACTGTCGCGGATCTGTGACGTCGTGGCGATCATCACGCAGGGGAAGCTGCGGGCCTTCGGCACGCTCGACCAGATCATGCGCGACCTGCGGCAGAAGCGGACGTTCGAGGTCCAGCTGTGCGGCCCGGCCCAGGTGGAGACGGCGGCGGCCGCCGTCCGCGAGGCACTCGAACCGGGCGAGCGGGAGGGGGTATCGGCCCACGCCACCGAGAGCCTCGTCCGCTTCGACACCGCCCGGAGCGATACCGAACTGGCGGCGATCCTCGCGGCGCTGGTTGGCCGGCGGATCGACGTCAGCCAGTTCCGGGAGATCCCCAAGGATCTCGAGGATGCCTTCCTCTCCGTCACCCGCCGGGAGGCGCCCGCCGCATGATCCCCGTTCTCTCTCGAGAGTTCCTCGGCATTCTCCGGTCGCCCCGGGCCCTCGCCGCACTCCTGGCGGCGGCGGTGGCGTTTTCGCTCCTCGTCCTCGCTCGCTGGCCGGCCGGGGGGATTGTCGACCTCTCCGGGGCCGGCTCGCGCGGGGCGTTCCTCGTCTTCGCCGCGGCGATCCTCGGCGGCGTCCTCCTCCTCGTTCCCGCCTTCCCGGCCTCGAGCATCGTCCGGGAGCGCAACCAGGGGACACTCCTCCTCCTCTTCAATTCCCCGATCTCTGCCGTCGGGATCTATGCGGGGAAGTTCCTCGGCGTCCTCGCCTTCGCCGGCCTCGTTCTCTGCACGACGCTCCCCGCCGCCGCGGCCGTCTACGCGATGGGAGGGGTCGATCCCTGGCAGCAGATCGGTCTGCTCTACGCCGTGCTCGTCGTCGTGGCAATCCTCTCGATCGCCATCGGCCTCCTCGTCAGCACGCGCGCCACCTCCCCCGATGCGGCCGTCCGCGTCACCTACGGACTGGTCTTCGCCGTCGCCTTTCTGACCCTCGCCCCACACGCCCTGACGCGCGGCACCACCGGTCTCTCCGCCACGATCGCCGAATGGCTCCGCCGGCTCTCGCCGCTCCCGGTCGTCATGCACCTCGTCGGCCAGGGGGGCGCGGTCGGAGGGGGCCTGCTCGAGAAGGATGCGGGTGTGTGGCAATTCATTGTCGGTGGGCTCGGCCTGGCCGCCGTGCTTGCCGTGGCGACGATCCTCCAGCTCGATCACCGGCTCTTCGACCGCTCCCGCGACGCCGGCACGATCACCGACGACCAGTCTCTGTGGGTGCGGATCGTCCGCCGGTTGGTGTTTCTCGTCGATCCGCAGCGGCGCAAGGCGGGGATCCCGGTGTTCCTCAATCCGATCATGGTGAAGGAATTTCGCACGCGCCGCTTCGGCCGCTTCCATTGGCTCCTGCGGCTGGCGGCGGGGTGCGCGGTCGTGTCGCTCCTGATGACGCTCGCCGCCACCAACGGCACGATGGACTGGGGTGTCGAAACGATCGGCGGGCTGCTGGTCATCCTCCAGATCGGGCTGGTCGTCCTCCTCACCCCCAGCCTGGCCGCTGGCCTCATCGCCTCGGAGCGGGAGCGGGGGGGATGGACCCTGCTGCAGTCGACAACGCTCTCCGGCTGGCGGATCGCCAGCGGCAAGCTGGCGAGCGTCGCCTGGACGATGCTCCTCGTCCTCGCCGCCACGCTCCCGGGCTATCTCGTGATGACGACGATCAAGCCGACGATGTGGAATCAGGTCATGCTGGCGCTGGTGTCGGTGCTCCTGGCGGTGGCGATGACGCTCGCCCTGTCGGCGGCGATCGGCGCCTTCCACACGCGGACGGCTGCCGCCACCGTCACCGTCTACGTCGTCCTCATGATCCTCTACCTCGGTCCGCTGGTCGTATGGGCCTTCCGCGGCGATCCCTTCGGCGAGCAGGTCGTCCGCGGGGCGCTCTCGATCACCCCGCTGGGGGCCGCCTTGAGCGTGATCGGGATGCCGGGGTTCACGCAGTATGAATTGATCCCGATCGCCTGGAGGATCTCAGGCACGATCTGCGTGGCCTCCCTCATCGTCTACGCCCTCCAGGTGTGGCGGCTCCTCCGCCCCGAATGAACCGCACGGTCGCCATGCCCATTCACTGCCCGCCGCCGCCGACGTTCCGCACGCCCTCCAGAAGGCGCGCCGCTGGCGTTGCACTCGTCTGTCTTGCCTGCCTTGTCTGCCTTGTCATGGCCTCCGTTGCATCGCCGTCGGCCGCGATCGAACTGGCCGTCGACCAGGCCCAGCAACTCGATCCCCTCGTCACGATCCCACGGGAGACGGCGACGTTCTCGAAGAAACTCCTGCCGCTCTGGGAGCAGGCCCTCGACCGGCCCGATGCCGAGCCGCGGCGGCTGGCGATCGACACGATCCGGCTGGCTCGCGGGCGGGGGATGGAGGGGCTCGAGGTGACCGTTCCGCGGCTGACCAGGGCCCTCGCCGAGGAGACCGATCCGCAACTGCGGCGCGCCGCGGCGGCGGCCCTTGTGGCCCTCGACGCCTCCTCCGTCGCCGCGGAACTGGCGACGGCCGCCGAGCGCGACGGCCTCCTCGTCGCCAGGCTCGTCGAGCCGGCCTTGGCTCGATGGGATCATCTCCCCAGCCGAGACGGCTGGCTCGCCCGGATCGAGGATCCCGCCCTCCCCGCCGGCCGGCGCTTGCTCGCCATCGACGCCCTCGGCACCGTCCGCGAGCCGCGCGCCGCGGCGCCACTCGGCCGGCTCGTCGCCGACCGTGAGCTTCCCCCGGAAATCCGGCTCGCGGCAGCGCGGGCGCTGGGGAGCGTGAGCGAGTCGGGCCTGGTCGACGCGGCCGAAAGTCTGGCGGCGACTTCCGCCGGCGCTTCTCCCCCCACCGGCCCGGCGGCGCTCGGGCGGATCCTCGCCGTGGCGCTGCTCGAGCGCCAGTCAGGCGCCGCCACGACCACGCTCCTCCGCGGCCTCGCCACCGATCCCGAGCCCGCGGTGGCCACTCTGGCGCTCGAGCGACTCGATGCCCTCGATCCCGCGGCGGCGCTCGCGATCGCTCATGACTCCCTCACCGTCCCCGACGCCGGCCTGCGGTACCTCGCCGCCCGGCTCACCGCCCGCCCCGGGAATGCCGATTCCATCGGCCGCCTCGGGCCCCTCCTCGGGGATCGCAATCCCTCCCTGCGGCGCTTTGTGGCCGGGACACTCGCCGATCTCGGCGCCCAAGCCTCCCTCCGGCAGCCGGTCATCGATCAGGGGGTCAGCGCCCTCGGTGGAGACCAATGGCGGGCGCTCGAGCAGGGCGCGCTCCTCCTTGGCCACCTCGATCACGAGCCGGCTGCCGAGCGCTGCATGGCGCTGCTCGACCACGACCGCGACGAGGTGGCCGTGAGCGCCGCCTGGGGGCTGCGGAAGCTCGGGATCGCCGAGACGCTCCCCCCCCTGCTCGCCTACGCGACAAAGCTCCGGGAGGAGCTCCAGGGGCAGGCGTCGCCGGAGACCCTCGCCAAGCTCGGCCGGCAGGCCCAGCAGCTCCACCAGCTCTTCGGCATCCTCCGCTACCGGGAGGCCGATCCGCTCCTGCGGGAGTATGTCCCCAAGGCGCAGATCGACAACCGGGCCCGCTCAGCGGCCTTCTGGGCGCTGGGGCTGATCCACGAGAACGAGCCCGACTGCGACCTGGCGCCGGCGTTCGCCGAACGGCTCGCCGATGTCACGAGCCTGCCACCGGAATCGGGCGTCGTCCGCTGGATGGCGGCCGTAGGTCTGGGGCGGTTCAAGGCCGAGTCGCAGCTCGAGACGCTCCGCGCCTTCGCCAAGCGCGACACGATGTTCGTCGAGAGCGGCATCGCCTCGTACTGGGCGATCTGGCAGATCACCGGCGAGGCCATGCCGCCGGAGGCGGTCGACGCCATGCGGATCGGCGGCTGGTTCCTCGAGCCCCCATGACCCATGGCCCATGGCCCATGGCCCTCCCCTTCGGCCGCTCCGCTGCCCGGGGACACCGCCGAAGACTGCTGTCCCCGGTTCGGGGGTGAGTGTGCTACGCTCCCCCTCCCGCGGCCAGTGGCTCGGGATTCCCCCTGCCTTCTGGATCCGCTCCCGCCATGGCCAGCCCCGCTCCCGCCGATTTCGCCGCGATCCTCGCCCGGATGATCGCGCTGATCGACACGAAGCTCTCCCCGGTGCAGCGGGAGAAGCTCGCCACGGCGATGCCGAGCATTCAGTGGGAGTTCCCCGACGTCGACACGAGGCTCTGCCTGGCGGCGTCGAAGGATGCCCTTTGCGTCGCCGCGCCGGTCGATCATGCGCCGTTTGTCGTCCGCATGGCCCGCTCGACGCTCGAGGACGCCGCCTTCGGTCGTCGCTCGCTCGGCGCGGCGTTCCTCGCCGGGAGGATCCATGTCCGCGGGATGAACCCGCTGCGGCTGCGGGAGTTCATCATGCTCGTCGATCCGTTGCTCGAGAGTTACCGCGAGGCTTACCTTGAATCCGCCAGCCCCCCATCCGCGCCTGTTTCGTGACCGCGACGCCGATCCCTCCATCCTCCGTGGAAAGACGATCGCGATCCTCGGCTACGGCCTCCTCGGCCAGCCGCTGGGGCTGAACCTGCGCGACGCCGTCGGCACCGGCACCACCCCTGCCACCGTGATCGTCGGCAGTGACGACGAGCCCTCGTCGGCGCGGGCCCGCGCCGATGGTTTCGAGGTCCTGCCGCTGGTCGCAGCCGCCGCCCGGGCCGATCTGGCCCTCATGCTCCTCCCCGACGAAGTCCAGCCGGAGCACATGCCGGCCATCGGCGCCCGTCTGCGGCCCGGCTCGGCGCTCGTCTTCGCCTCTGGCTACGCCCTCGCCTATGGCCTCGTCACGCCCCCGCCGGGCGTCGACGTCCTCCTCTTCGCGCCCCGGATGGGGGGAGAGGCGATCCGGCAGCGCACGGTCGACGGCCGCGGCTACATGGCTTATCTGGGAGTCGAGCACGACGCCACGGGGAAGGCACGCGAGCTCGTCCTCGCCCTCGCCGCCGCCGGCGGCTGCCTGAAGTTCGGCGCGCTCGAGATGACGGCCAAGCAGGAGGTCGTCCTCGATCTGTTCGTCGAACAGGCCTTCGGCCCCTGGATGGGGGCGGCGCTCCTGTCGGCGTTCCACGTCGGCACCGAAGCGGGGCTGCCACCACTCGGCCTGCTCATGGAGCTCTACCTGTCGGGGGAAATGTCGGAGACCTTCGCCCAGATGGCCCGCGACGGCTTTCTCCCCTCGACGCTCTCCCACGGCTTCGCCGCTTCCTTCGGCGGCATGACGCGGGCCCTGTCGATCGACCGGGAGCAGATGGGGGAGCAGATGCGGGCGATCCTCGGGGAGATCGACTCCGGCGCCTTCGCCGAGGCGCTCCAGGACGAATACAACAACGGCTACCCCTGCCGGCCGTTCCTCGACAAGGTTGTGGGCGACGACGACATCATCAGCCGCACCGAACGCGAGTTCCGCGCGATGTGATCGGGCCCAGGCCTGGCGGGCGACGGTCAGCTCTCCCGGGCGATCGGCGGAAGCCCTGAGCGGCGCCGGGCCTCGTCGACGATGGCGGCGGTTCGTGAGGCGCCACAGCGATCGGCCCCCAGCGCACGGAACTTCAACAGTGCTTCGAGGTCGCGGATCCCGCCGGCCGCCTTCACGCCGCACCCGGCGGGGGCGTGGCGGCGCATCAGAACGACGTCGGCCTCCGTCGCGCCGCCGGGTCCGAATCCGGTCGAGGTCTTCACCCAATCGGCCCCGGTCTCCCCGCAGATCGTGCACAGACGGATCTTCTCGGCGTCGTCGAGACAGCCGTTCTCGAAGATCACCTTGAGCTTTCCCCCGCCGTCGTGCGTGGCGGCGGCGATCGCCCCGATCTCATCACCGACGGCCTGCCAAGCGCCGTCGCGAACCCAGGCGAGATTGACCACCATGTCGAGCTCGGTGGCGCCGTCGGCAAGGGCCCGGCGCGCCTCGGCGAGCTTCGTCGCCGTGGCGTTGGCACCGTGCGGAAAGCCGATGGTGGTGCTCGTTCGCACCTCCGAGCCGGCGAGGATCGCGGCACACAGCGGCACGGCCCACGGCACGATGCAGACGCTCGCCACGCCATAATCCCGGGCAAGGCGGCAGCCGGCCTCGAGCCCGGCCCGCCCCAGGATCGGATCGAGAAGGGCGTGGTCGATCATCGCGGCCACTCCCCTGCACTGCTCGGCCGTGAGCAACGGCTGCCGATGGCTCATGCCTCACCTCCGTCGAGCGGCGCCCGCCGGGCGAGGAGCGTGCGGAGGAAGTCATGCGATTGCCGGAGCGCCGCGCGGCGGCCGGCAAGCGAATCCTCGTAGGCCCGATCCTCTACCTCAACGCACACCGGCCCGCGGTAGCCAACCTCCCCCAGAACGGCGAAGAACCTTCCCCACGGGACGTCGCCGAGGCCCGGCAGCTTCGGAATGTGATATTCCAAAGGCGTGGCGAGGATGCCGACGTCGTCGAGAGCCTGGCGGTTGATGCGGGCGTCCTTGGCGTGGACATGGACGAGGCGATCGGCGAACTCGACGAGCGGGTGGACCGGATCCATCTGCTGCCAAACCAGATGGGAAGGATCGTAGTTGAGGCCGAAGGCGGGGCTGGGGATGTCGGAGAACATCCGCCGCCAGATCTGCGGGCTCGTGGCGAGATTCTTTCCCCCCGGCCATTCGTCGCGCGTGAACGACATCGGGCAATTCTCGATCCCGATCCGCACGCCGCAATCCTCGGCGAGCTTGACCAGCGGCCGCCAGGTCTCGAGGAACCGGGGCCAGTTGTCGTCGACCGACTTCGTCCAATCGCGGCCGACGAACGTGTTCATCCGCCCAATGCCGAGCCGGCCGGCGGCCCGGATCACCTTGGCAACATGCTCGGTCGCGGCAAGCGCCTCGGCCTCGTTCGGCGCGAGTGGGTTGGGGTAGTAGCCCAAGCCGCTGATCCCGATCCCGGCCTCGGCCGCCAGAGCGCTGACCTGTTCGGCATCGGCCGCCGAGAAGCCGTCGACCGCGACGTGCGTCACGCCGGCATAGCGGCGCTCGGCCGCCGACGGCGGCCAGCACATCAGCTCGACGCATTCGTAGCCGGTCTGGGCCGCGGTGCGGAAGATCTCCTCGAGGGAGAGCTCGGGAAGAATGGCGCTGACGAAGCCGAGTTGCATGGGAGCCACCTGGGCAGGAACACGAGCGGCGGAGCGTTCGCCCCACACGTCCGGGCGTTATAGCCGCTGGCGGTGGGCAGGTCAGGCCCGGCGGGGATCGTCCGCGGAGCGGGCCATCTCTCGCATCTCCCCCAGCTTCTACCGGCGCGGCCCCTCCGTCGACCCGTTTCGGCAGCCACCCGACCCATCGCGGTCCAGCCGCGTATTATTGACCGGGCGAGAGGCTCGCCCTGACTCGATTGGCCGCGACTGTCATGGAGGACCTTCGTCATGGATCCGCATTTCAACGAATATCTCGCGGCCATCGCCGGCATGCACGATGTCTACGGCGAGAAGCCCGAAGACCACCCCACCGAGTTCCACGAAGTGTCCGAGACCGAGGGGGGATTGGTGACACGCGCCGCCCCGCTCCACCGGGCCCATCAGGACTGCGACCCGACGGAGGAGTTTGCCGGTTCCGGCACCTCGATCTGATGCGGTATCCGGGAACGTGTGCGTAGCCCCCCGTCGAGTCGTCGACGACTCTCGGGGGGTCGCTGGCTCCGTCGCTCCGGGAACCTCCGATGCCGCCCCGGTCGGATGTCTGATCCGCTCGGCCCGCCGGCGGGGAAAGCGTTAGCCGGGCTCGACGGAGGAGGTCAGCCCCGCGGCCGGGAGGAGCTCGCGGCGGACCTCCGCGACCGATTCGATCCGCCCGTCGCGGAGCCGGACGATCCGACGGGCGCGCTGGGCGATGTCGTTCTCGTGGGTCACCATCACGATCGTCCGCCCCGCCTTGTTGAGGGCGTCGAGGAGATCCATGATCTCGTGGCTCGTCGCCGTATCGAGGTTGCCGGTCGGCTCGTCGGCGAGGATCACATGCGGGTTGTTGACCAGCGCCCGCGCGATGGCGACGCGCTGCTGTTGGCCACCGGAGAGCTCCGTCGGGCGGTGACCGAGGCGCTTCGAGAGGCCGACAAGCTCGGCGAGCTTGAGGCAGCGTTCCCGTCCCCCGGGCATCGGTGGCCGCTGGTAGGAGAGGGGAACCTCGATGTTCTCCACGACACTCAACTGCTGGATGAGGTTGTACGACTGGAAGATGAAACCGAGGTAGCGGCCGCGGATCCGCGACAGCGTCTCGTCGTCCATCACCGCCACGTCCTGGCCGGCGAGGTAGTACTGGCCGGTCGTCGGCCGGTCGAGGCAGCCGAGAACATTCAGAAGCGTGCTCTTGCCGGAGCCGCTCGAGCCCATGATTGCCACGTAATCCCCCTGCCGGAAATCGATCGACACGTTGTCGAGCGCCTTCACCTCATGGCCACCGAGGGAATAGACCTTCGACACGCCACGGATCGCGGCGACGACATCGCGGGGGGGCGGGCCGGCGCTCGGCGTCAGTGCTTGCTGCGGGGGCATCCGGACCTCACTCGTGACGGAGCGCCTCGATCGGATCCATGTTCGCCGCCCGACGGGCGGGATAGATCCCGAACACGATCCCCACGCCGACGGAGATCGCAAACGCGGCAATGATCGACCAGGGGGCGAGGCGCGGCTCGAGATTGCGGATGTTCGGCGGCAGTGCCGCCCAAACCTCCGGCAGAGACGTCCGGACCGCGAAGCGGACGGCGTTCACCGTCGGGCCGCAGAGAAAACCGAACAGCACCCCGAGGAGGCCGCCGGTCCCGGAAAGGACGACCGTCTCCCAGAGGAACTGCTGGACAATCTCCCCCTTCGTTGCCCCCAGGGCGCGGCGGATGCCGATCTCGCGGGTGCGCTCGGTGACGGTCGCGAGCATGATGTTCATGATCCCGATACCGCCGACGAGGAGCGAGATCCCCGCGATCAGCAGGAGGAGAACGTTGAACATCGCCCGCATCGTCTCCGCCTGCTCGAGGAGCTCCTTCGGCACGACGATGGCATAATCGACCACCTTGTGGTAGCGCTGGAGAAGGACGCGGATGATGTCGGCCGTGGAGTCGACCTCCTTCATGTCGTCGACGATGGCCGTGATCTGCGTGAGCTCGACGGTCTCCAATTGGAACGACCCGGCCCGCGAGGTGAAGACGCGGTCGCCGATCCGGACCCGGAACGTCGTCAGGGGGATGTAGACGTCACGGTCGTATTGCCTGGCGTCGAGGCTCCCGCCGATCGCAGCCGCCGCCGAGCGTTCCGCGGCGACCCCGACGATGACGTAGAACTCCTGACCGATCTGCACGGCGCGCCCGAGCGGATCCTCGATCGGAAACAGCTTCACGGCCGCCTCGTGGGCGAGGACGACGACATTGGCATACGACGTCATGTCGACGGCAGAGATCGCCCGGCCGCGGGCGATCTTGAGCCGGTTCATCCCGAAGTATTCGGGGGTGCAGGCGATCACCATGCCATCGATGAACTGCTCGCGGTGCCGGACCTCGCGGCTGATCTCGCGCATCGGCACGGCCCGGCCGATCGTCGGCACGTTCGTGATGATCCGCTCGAAGTCCTCCCGGAGAAGGCCGTAGGAAATCCCCATCCGGGCGTTGCTGTCGCTGCGGCTCGACTCCTCCGCCGGCTTGATGCTGCGGACGATGATGCTCGTGGCCCCGAGATCCTTGATCTGCTGCTGGGCCTGGTAGCTGACGCCCTCCCCCATCGCCACCAGCCAGATCACGGCCGTGACCCCGATGAGGATGCCGAGAACAGCCAGCGCCGAACGGAGCTTGTGCAGCATGAGGCTGCGGAAGCCGAGGCGGAGTTGCTGGAGGAACTTCAAAGGTATCTTCCCCGGAGGAGATCATCCCCCGCGCATTCGGCAGGCCGCAGGGCTTCCGTCTTCCATCCCCAATCCACCGGCTCGTTACGGCTGCTTCGGCGCTCCGCCGGGGGCCCCGGGCCGTTCCCCCTTGCCTGCACCGGCCGGGGGCGCACCGGGCCCGCCTGCTGCAGCTCCGGGGCCTCCCGCCGCCGGACCACCAGCGCCAGCCCCACCAGGAGCCCCCGGCCCGCCAGGAGCACCTGGGCCGCGCCCCGCTCCCCCTGGCATCCCGCCAGAGGTGCCACCAGCGGGGCCACCCGGACCGCCCGCCCCCGGGGGCCCGCCCGGCCCCTTGGGACCACGTTTGCCATCACCAGGGCCGGTCTCCTCGACCGCATCCTCGCCGAGGGCCTTGCGGGGATTGAGGATCAGGGCGTCGCCATCCTCGAGGCCCTCGGTAATGTTGACGAGCTTGTCGTTGCCGAGACCGAGCTTGACGACCCGCCGTTCGATCGATTCCCCCTTGCGCACGGCGCAGAGGTACTGGCCGCGCTTCTCCATCACCGCCGCGACCGGGACGGCGATCACGTCCTTGAGATCGGCGACGATAATCTCGACCTCGGCGGTCACGCCCGGCCGTACCTCCTGCGGCTCGCCGTCGATCCGCACCTGAACGACATACTTCTTCGCCGTCGACATCCAGTTCGACTGCGGCCGGTTGGCCACGGAGGTTACCGTTCCGTCGAACTCGCGCCCCTGCAGCTTGACGCGGGCCGCCATGCCGGTGCGGATCTTGTCGACCTTCGCCTCGTGGACCTCGACGTCGGCACGCATCCGCGAGAGATTGGGAAGGCGGATGATCGTCGTCCCCTCGTTGACCTTCGCGCCATTTTTGATCTCCGTCTCGGCCTGGCGGTTGCGCTCGTTGGCATAGATCACGAGGCCGTCTTTGGGGGCTTTCAGCGTGCACTTGGAGAGCTGCGAGGTGAGCCGATCGAGCTTCGCCTTCTCCAGCTCCAGCGATGCCCGTTCGCTGTCGCGCTTCGCCTCCATCGCATCGCGCTTGCTCGTCAGCTCCGTGATCATCTTCGGCTTCGCGAACCGCTCGAGGACGTCGAGCGAAATATCGGCGGTGCCGAGGTCGAGATCGGCCCGCTCCACGGCCGCTTTTTGGGCGTCGAGCTGCTGCGGGGTGATGTAGCCCTTGCGGAACATCCGCTCGCCATGCTCGAGCTGGTTGCGGGTCGACTGAAGCCGCTCCTTCGCCGCCGACACGTCTGACTCGGCCTTCCGCAGCTCTTTCTTGTAGATCCCCTCGGTGTACTCCTCGACGGCGATCTTCGCCGCGGCGAAATCCTTCTCCGCCTGGATGTTGGCCGCGCGGGCCTTCTCGAAGGCGATCTTCTGCGCCGAGACATCCTCGGAGAGCTTCGAGCTATCGAGGCGGACAAGCTCCGTCCCCTCGGTGACTCGCGACCCGTCGTCGATCAGCCAGATGATCGTAGCGCCACCGGCGACGCCACAGACGACGTCGACGTTTTCGTCGCTCACCATGCTGCCGTCCTCGGTGACCGAGATCGTCAGATCGCCATGCTCGACGATGTGAGCCGGGAGGGCGGCGAGGGGATTGGCATTGCTCCCCCGGCCGATGTGGGCGAGCACCCAGGGGGCGCCGGCGGCACCACCCCCGAGCACGGCCAGCGTGATCAGCGTCCGCCAGGGGATCCGCCGGCCACGGCGGGGGGCCACTGGGGCGACGTTGTCGGCGATCGGATCGCCGAGGATCCCGGCGATGGCGCTCAAGTCAGCGCCCCCCGAGGGGGCGGTCGAGGGGGGCGCAGCCGCAGCCGCGCGATCCTGAATGCTCGTGCTCATGGTTCTGCCAACCCTCCTCGAGACCGTGCCCAACCACTCCACCGGGGCGCGAAGGCCCCGCGACCGCCTCATTCTATCCGCTTCGGCGCCAACTCGGCCTTCCGAGCCCGCCAGCCATCCGCCATCCGGGCCGCCGCCGACGTCGCTCGGCCCCCGGCCGCTGCGGGATTCCTCAACGCTCCGGGGGGTGTGGCCGGAGCCGGCGCGGGCCCCTTCGGGGGCGCAGCCTCTCCGTCGGCCGGGGCGGGAATTGGCTCCGCCCCGACGTTGGGCCGCGGCGCCGGGGGAGCGGGCAACTCCTCAGGCAAGCCGGGGGCACCGGCGGCCCGGGCCATGGCCTTGGCGGGAACGGCCGGCGGGGCGTCCATCTCCTCGAGATGCTTGAGCCACTCCTCCGGCACGGCCGGCGGCAGCGGGAGCTCGTCCTCCGTGGCGCGCTCGGCACAGGCAAACGGCGCGTCGACCCACATCCCCTCGTCGGTCAGCTGGAGGACGCCGAGCTGCTGGGCAAGCGAGGCCCGCGTGGCGTAATAGTTGATCCAGATGCTCGTGAAGGCGTCCTGGGTGCTCCGCAGATCGTTGAAGGCGAAGATCAGGTTGAGCGTCGCGGTGGGGCCGAGCTGGCCGGCCGAAACGTCGACAATCCCGGTCGGGCCCGGGGCCGGCGGCGGCGGGGCCGGCTGGGCCAACGACAGCCGGGTCTGGTCGACGCGGCGGATGGCGATGATCAGAGCGCGGCGCTGGGTCTCGAGGTTGCGCTTGTCGAGATCGAGCTGCCGGAGCGACTGCCGCAGCGCCAGCTTGATCCGATCCTCGTACTGGATCTGCTGCCGGCGGACCTGCTGGTAATCGAGGATCGCCTGACGGAAGTTGTTGCGCTCGGTGAGCCGGGTAAACGGGGCATCGAACTGGACGCCGGCCGCCATCGAGCCGGTCGGCGTGCGGAACTTGGCGGGGTTGTTGCCGACGGTGTTCACGCCGCCGTCGACGACAACATCGAGCCCGGCGAGGAGCGACATGGCATTGAACTGGATGAGCCGCCACTGATCGACGAGCGCCGCCCGGTTGTTCATCCAATCGAGGCGGTTAGCGCGGGCGATCTCGAAGGCGACATCGGGATCGAGCGGCTCGATCTCCATCGTCACCGCCTCGATGCGGGCCCGGGCCTGGATGAGCGACATCTCGTCGACCGCCCCGGAGACGTCGGTGACGAGCTTGACGAACTTGTCGGAGGTCTCCCGGAGGTTTTCCGGCGTGATCCGGTCGCGGAGCCGCTCCATCTCCGCTTCCGCCCGCCGGGCCCGGTCGACGAGTTTGGCGAGATCGTCCTCCAGAAGCTTCATCTCGCGGACGAACGTGTCGCGCTCGTTCGGCCGCATCCCAGCGAGCCGACCGGCGGCGTTGCTCCGCGCCAGGGCGAGGTCGGCGCTGACAGCCTTCGCCTGCTCCTCGACCCGTTCCCGCAGCCCGCCGAGCCGGGCGACGCTCTCGGCGACGAGTTTCTCATCGAACTGATCCTCCGCCGCCTCGGTCGCGGCGTCGGCCTTGCCGGCGCCGTCTCCGTCCTCTTTCAAGTCTTCCTTCGCAACGGATTCCGGCGCCGGTTCATCGTCAAGCCCGATCGCCCGATCGCCCGGATCGCCGTCGGCGGCGGCCGCACCCTTGGCAGCAGGGGCCGGGATCTCCTCGGCCCCGCGGAGTGCCTCCTCGATGCGCGGGTCGTCGGTCTCCTTCAGATTCTCCTCGTCGCCGAACGACCAGGTGGCGAGGAATTCGCCGAAATCGTTCTGGAGCTTCTGGAGATCGGGGCTGATGAACTGGAACGGCTTGATGAACGACTCGTCGAGGGCCACCGCCGTGTCGGAGGGAAGGCAGATGACGTTGACCTTGAAGGCCTCGATCTGGTTGGTGAGCGACGTCTTCGCCTGGAGGAGCCCCGCCCGGCCGGTCTCGACGCTCTGGCGGAGCTGGTCGACCTGGTCGAGGCCGACGAGGCCCGCTTCGAGGTTGGCGTCGAGGAGAGCCAGGGCCCGCTCCTGGGCGAAGAGATTCTGCTCGGCGTTGCGGATCTGCTGGCGGGCCTGAAGGAGGCCGAAGAAGCCGCCGACGTTGCCGGCACCGCCGCCGGCGAACCCCGCGCCGCCGGTGCCACCGCCGCCGACCTGGAGGCCGACACCGTTACCACCGAAGAACACGCCGCCGATGTTGCCGAAGCCACCGACGCCCGTGCCGGTGAACCCGGTGAAGCCGGTGCCGCCGAAGAAGCCGCCGCGGCGCTGGAGCTGCTGCGGCGTGCCGGCCCCGAAGGCGACCTGGAGGAAGAAGCCCTGCCGGTAGAACTGGAGCGTGCGCAGGTTCGCCAGGAGCGCCCGCTCGACGATCGTCAAGGGCTCCAGCGCGATCGACCGGCCGGCACGCTGGAGGATGGGCTGGACGAAGTTGAAGTTGACGAGCGAGACGTTGGTGTATTTGTCCGGCCCGGCAAACTGCCACATGATCGAATTGACGACGCCGACGACCATCGTCCCGGCACTGGCGAAGTAGCGCCGGGCCCGGAGATTCGTGGCCGTCGCCCACGTCGTCGAGGCCCCGGCGGCATTGAGCGACCCCCGGTTGGCGTAGCCGGTGTCGTTGCCACCGAAGATCTGGACATCGAACCGGAACCGCTCCGTGCTCACGTCGAGGGCCGAGAGGTAGAGCGTCTCGAGCTGATCCTGCCAATCGAGCGAGTTCAAATAGGCCAGGCGGATCGCCGACTCGAGTGTGAGCTTGATCGCCCCGCCGTCGGTGATCTCCACCACCTCGGCGATCCGCGCCCGCCACTCGGGGTTGTCGAGCGTCGTCCGATCACCGTTGTTGTGCCACTGCTGCCAGCCCTTCTTTCCGTCGACGCAGTGCATGTAACGGTGCGACGTCGGGTCGTCGGGGGGCATCGGCGGAAAGATCTGGTTGTAGACGTCGTAGAATCGGCTCCGCTCGTCTTGGCGAACGTTGTAGTTGACCGGCACCGCCCAGCGCGGGTCGCACGACTTCTCCGCCAAGAGGGTGCTCACCTCCCGGTCGGCCTGCGTGTAATAGCGGCCGCGCGTGCAGCCTGCGGCCCCGACGGCGAGGATCGCCAGTGCGAGAGCGAAGCGCAGAACCGGAAAGTTTGCTGGGCTGTTCGCCATGACCGGTGGATCCAGGCCCCCCTGGTTCGCGGCCGTCAACGGCATCCGGGGGGCAGCCGAACCACTCCCCGGGGCATCGGGGGGATCATCGACCCCGCCGGCCAACTGACTTGAGCGGTTCTACCGGCTGGCGAACCTGGGGCGACTTTGCCACTTGGGGCGGAAAGTTCGCTCATTCGGCAGAGGCACCCCGACCGATACCGTTTCCCGGGGAGTAGCGTGCCCCCCTGGCCCGACATCGTCACGTCATCCCACCGACTGCCCGGTGGATCGTGGGTGGAATCCGAGGCGGTATGAGCCAAGCCAACGGTCCGCGAAACACCCCCGCCATCGGGCGCCTGGCCGCCTGGGCGCTCCTGGCACTCCTCGCGTGCCCCACCCTGGCGGCCCAGCCCCAGGCCCCGCCGGCCACGATCGGGCAAGCGCCCGAGGGCGGAGCTTCGGCAGCTGCTGAGGCCTTGAAGGCCCCGGCGGCGCCCTTGGAAGCCGCTGCGAAGCAGGCCCCCAAGGCCGCTACCAACCCGGCTTCCAAATCGGCCCCCAAGCCGGCCTCCCCACGCCCTGCCGCCACACCGACTCCGGCACCGTCGGCCACGGGAGACTCCCCCCCCATGCCCGGCGAGCGGCTCACCGACGAGGGGGCCGCGCCACAGCGCCAACCGGAGGCGCGCAATCCAATGGGATACCCGGATTCGATCGGCGACGGACCGTCGGTCCTTCCGGCCTTCCCGCGCCGCGTCGACGACCTCCAGCAGGTTCCCGGCGGCCTCGACCCGAACCGGGTGCCAGAGCATGCCGAGGATCCCGACGGGCTCCTCGCCTGGTTCCAGGAGCCGTTCCCCGCCTCCCCCTGCGACCGCAATCTTCTCGATCCAGCCTGGATGGGCCCCGGTGAATACGCCTACCACAAGTCGGGTCGCCGCTGCTGGTGCTCGCGCGACCACACGCGCATGTTCCGCATGAACTACATGGGGCGGCTGTGGCTGGCGCCGGAGCTGCTCCTCTGGTCGACCGCGGGGAACTCGCTGCCGGCGCTCGTGACGTCGAGCCCGGCCGGTACCCCGGCCGCCCAAGCGGGCGTCATCGGCCAGCCCGGCACGACGATCCTCTCCGGCAACGACTGGGCTCCCGGTACCTTCCGGCCGGGCGGAAGAATCACCGTCGGCTACTGGCTCGATCCGACCCAGCACGACGGGATCGACGCCCAGTACTTCCAACTCGCCGACGCCACGTCGACCGGCACCTTTACCAACCAGGGCGGAGCGGTGCTCCTCGGCCGCCCCTACGTCGACGCCACGACCGGTCAGCAGGCCGCGGTGCTCCTCCCGCCGCCGAACACACTCCCGGCCGACCCCGCCCTCCTCTCCCGGGCGATCACGGCGACGCAGGACACGTCGTGGCAGGGCTTCGATCTCCTCTACCGCCGCTCCCTCTCCTGCGATCTCCTCCACCGCCGCTGGCTCGTCGGCGGTTACCGCTTCCTCCAGCTCAACGACAATCTCTCGGTCATCGACCAGTCGACCGTCTCGACCGGGGCCGTCGGCGGGTTTCCGTCGACGTCGATCCTCGCCACCGATCTGTTCAGCACGCGGACGCAATTCCACGGCGGCGAGCTCGGGCTGATCGAGAAGTGGTGGTACGAGCGGTGGGGCTTCCAGCTTCTCGGGAAGATGGCCCTCGGCGGGAGCTTCTACGACACCGACATCGGCGGAATGACGACGACGACGGTCACTCCTTCGGCCGGCGGAACACCATCGGCCGCGTCGACGGCCGGCAGCGTCTTCTCCCAGCCGACGAACATCGGCAGCTACGGCTCGTCGTCGTTCGCGGCCGTCGGCGAGCTTGGCGCCACGGTCGACTGGGCGATCTGGTCGCAGTGCCGTCTGTCGGTCGGGTACACGTTCCTGTGGTGGTCGCAGGTGGCCCGCGCCGCCGCGCAGGTCGATCCGTCGGTCAATGCGACCCAGTTCCCGCCGGGCACGCTCTCCGGCCCGGCAGCCCCCGCTTACCACCTGCGGACCACCGACTTCTGGGGGCAGGGGCTGAATCTGGGATTCGAATACCAGTTCTGACGCCGGGGCCGATCCGCTACTGGGCGCGGACCCAGTTGATCGTCTTGGAGAAGACGCCACTTCCGGCAACCATGTCGAGTCCGGCCGGGGTCATGCGGATCGTCATCGGCATGAACTTCCCCTGCTTGATGGCGAACACCTCGCCGTGCCAGACGCCCATCGACGGATCGAAAACGAGGCCGCGGATCAATTCCCGGTTGATCATCTGCGGATCGGGCGCCTTGACGATCGCGCCGAGATACTGGCCATTGTTGGCGAAGATCCGCACCGTCAGGTCCTGATCGTTCGGCCGCCAATCACCGACGACCGCGTCGCCGGCCCCCTGCTGCAGGGGCGGGGCCGCCACGGCCGGCCTGGCGACGAGTCCACCGGCGCCGAGCAACCCGGCGGCGATCCCGACCGAAGCGATGATCCTGACGAAACTCGAGCGCTGCATGGGCTGGGTCCTTGGCCGGAGCGGGGGGATGGCGGCAAGAGGAGTAGGGAAGTTCCCGGCACGGCGGCAACACCACTTTTTTCCGCCCCCCCGTCAGCCCGGCCGGCGCGTCTCGAGCGCCGCCAGGAGCGCGGGGGCCGCCGCGAGCAGGGGCGATCCGGCCAGGTAGGCCCTGGCCCGGTCGACCTTGCCGCGGGCCCGGAGGGTCGCCCAGACATGCAACTCGAAGTGGAGCCGGAGCCGCTCGGCGGCGGCGGTCTCCCCGAGTATTCCCAGGATCGCGCCACAGGCCTCGGCAGTCGCAAGTTGCCCCGGCGCGGGAGCCGCGCGGATCCAGAAGCGCCCCGGCGCGCCCTCGGGCAGGCGGACGACGCGGAGCGGTGCGCTCCCCTCCCGGCCGGCCGCGCCCGCCGCTGCGTTGATGAGCCGCAGCATTTCGCCCGCCTCGCGCCAGTTGCCATCGAGGAAGACCACCTGCCTCGGCTGTGCGGTGGGAGCGGGGGGGCAGTCGTCGGCGATCTTGTCCCCATGGGGATGGAGCACCCAGCAGACGTGGGCCGGCCGCAGCAGCGCTGCCGGGAGCGCGGGGGCCTCACGGCAGCGCGGATCAGGGCGGTGGACATGGAGCCTCGCGCCACGGATCGAGCGGGCCAAAAGCGCGCCGGTGCTCGACGGCCGCCACTGCTCGCGGCGGTGGATGAGAATGTCGACGGCGACTGCCGTGTCGACCGGTGCGAGGGCACCACACAGGCACCACCGCGGCGGCAGTCGGCATCCCTCGCAACGCTTTGCCCCGGCGAGGACGACGCTCCGTGCCATGCCGGCTCCTCGATCCTTCGCAGGGGGCGTCGATCGGGGAAGAGAAAAAAACGGCGGCCGACGGCACACCAGACACTCCGATTGTCAGGGCGGAATGGAGCCGGATGTGCCGCCGACCGGCGTGGATCGGCAGACGTGAAAAGTTGGCAGGAGGGTGGAAAGGTGGGATGACCGGCGGACAGGGGCAAAGCCACGCGGGAGGAAATAGGCTGGCAATCGCGGTTCTGTCCGGAAGACCGAACGTCGACGCCGAGGCGAGCAAAAACGCATGGTGCGGAACCTCACCGATTCTGCAGCGAGAGTTTCACTGAAGCCGGCGCTTTTCGTCCAGAGGGAAAAAAGTCGGTCGACTGGGCTTTTGCTTCACGCCGCTGGTCGGACCCCACCCGAGCGCACGGACGACGGGACATTTCCCCGGGCGATTCGGCGCGAAGGTATGCTTTTTCCATGCTCACCTCCACGAAACCGTTCGCTCGAAGCTCACCCCGCGCCTCCCTCGCTGCGGTGGCTTTTCCCCTGCTCCTCGCGACATCGCTGTCGGCGCCGACGACCCCCAGCGCCCGGGCCGACGACGCGCCAAGCCCGGCTGCCGCGCCGGCGCCGGGCCACTCCCTCCATGGCGAGAGCTTCTCGGCGGGGCCGCGGCGCCGGCTCCCCCTCACGCCGGGCTGCGGTGTTGTCCGCTTCCCCGTTACGACCACGTCGCCGGAGGCCCAGGCCTATTTCGAGCAGGGGGTCGGCCAGCTTCACGGCTTTTGGTACTGGGAGGCGGAGCGGTCGTTCCGCACGGTCCTCCAGATCGACCCGGCCTGCGTCATGGCCCACTGGGGGATGGCGATGGCGAACATCCAAAACGAGGCCCGCGCCCGGCAGATCATCGCCCGCGCCACCGGGCCGGCGTTCGACGCCGCCACACCGCGCGAGAAGGGCTGGATCGAGGCCACCCGCAAGCTCTTCGCCGAGAAAAAGGACGACGCCGAGCGGAAGGCGCATGCCGCGGAGTTTCTCGCCGCCGTCGAAAAGATCGCCCTCGACCATCCCGACGACCTCGAGGCTCGGGCGTTCCTCGTGGGCTTCTCTTGGTGGAACAAGAGCCGCGTGGGGCTGGCGGTAACCAGCCCGCTGGCGATCGACGCCCTCGCCCTCCAGGTGCTCGCCAAGGCACCGCTCCATCCGATCCACCACTACCTGATCCACCTGTGGGACGGCTCACGCCCCGCCGAGGCGCTCCGTTCGGCGTCCCAATGCGGTCAGTCGGCCCCCGGCATCGCCCACATGTGGCACATGCCGGGGCACACCTACTCCGAACTGAAGCGTTGGCAGGATGCGGCGTGGCAGCAGGAGGCGGCGGCCCGCGTCGACCATGCCCAGATGCTCCGCGCCCATCTCTACCCCGATCAGATCCACAACTTCGCCCACAACAGCGAGTGGCTCGTCCGCACGCTCAATCATGTCGGCCGGGTTCGCGAGGCGCTGGCGATCGCCGCGAATCTCGTGGCGATGCCGCGGATCCCGCGCTCGAAGGAGGTGAAGCCCGATCCGGCCCAGACCTTCGACGAAAACGGCAGCGCCTGGCAGTACGGCCGCGACCGGCTCTTCGAGACGATTCTGATGTGGGAGCTGTGGGACGTGGCCGCCTGCCTCGCCGACACCCCCTACCTCGAGCCGGGGCGCGAGTTCGACGACCAATGGCGGCGCGAGCAGCTCCTCGCCCTGGCCGGCTACGGCCGCGGGGACCGCGACGCCGGGGGGGCGGCGCTCGGGCGCCTGGCGGCGATCGAGGCCCGGCTCCGGACCGAGCGGACCGACGCCGCCGCCACGGCCGAGACAGCCGCACGCGGGAAAAACCAGTCGGCGGCCGAGATCTCCAAGGCGATGGCCGACGCGATGCAGCCAATCGCAGAGAAGATCGAGGGGCTGCGGCGCCCGCTGGCCGAGCTGCGTCTGCGGGATCACCTCGCCCACGGCCGCACCGAGGAGGCCAAGGCACTCCTCCCCGAGGTCAGCGATCTCGACAAGCCCCGCTTGGCAGCGATCCATCTCGCGCTCGGCGATCCCGCCAAGGCCTGCGAGCTCGCCAAGGGGCTCGCCGACGGTGAGCCGCAGCAACTCGCCCCGCGCGCGCTCCAGGCCTGGATGGAGTGGAGCGCCGGCCGGCGTGACGAGGCGTTGGCCACCTTCCAGGAAGTGCGGAAGCTCGCCGGCCACGCCGACCCCGAGCTGCCGGCACTGCGCCGCCTCGCAGGAGTGGCCGAGGCGGCCGGCGTCGCCGCCGATTGGCGCGTCCCCGCCCCCGCGGCCACCGATAGCGGCGTGCGCCCCGATCTGGCCACGCTCGGGCCGCCGCAATGGCAGGCGTGGCAGGCGGGGGAATGGAGCGCTGTCAGCGTCGCGGGGGAGGCGGTGTCGGCCGCGTCCCTCCGCGGCCGGCCGCATGTCGTGATCCTCACCCTCGGCAAGGCCTGCACCCACTGCAATGAGCAGGTGAAGGCGTTTGTCGCAAAGGCGGCCGAGTTCGAGAAGGCGGGGCTGCCGGTCGTGATCGTGAGCACCGACTCCCCGGCCGACATCCGCGATTCCGGCGAGACGCTCCCCTACCCGGTCCATTCAGCCGCCGACGGAGCGGCCTTCCGCGCCCTTGACGCCTGGGATGATTTCGAGGGGAAGCCGCTCCACGCCACCTGCTTTGTCGCTGCCGACGGACGGATGCGCTGGCAGCATGTCGGCTACGAGCCGTTCATGCTCCCCGACTTCCTCCTCGAGGAGACGCGCCGGCTTCTGACGACCCCCGAAAGCCCGGAGTGCCTGCTACGCCGGTGAGCCGACGGGCTATGGGATCGAGCCGTTGCTGTCGCCGTCGACCTCGTCCTCGTCGCCGCCGTCGATCTCGTCGTCATCCTCGTCGTCGAACTCCTCGTCGTCATCCCACGGCCAGAAGAACATCTGCACCTGACGGAGAACGATCGAGTCCTCGCCATCCTCCCCCGCCTCCTCGTACTCGACCTGGAAGAGGATGCCGCCATAGCTCTGGAGATCGGCCAGCGGCACCTCGGTGAGGAGGACGGTCTTCTCGTCGATCCGCTCCGCGGTGACGAAGCCCCAGGCGCTCAATTCCCCCTGAACTTCGACATGCACGGCATTGTCGAAGGCATCAGAATCGCCCTGGATATGGAAGTGGGGCATCGACGTTGAATCCTTGGGGGTGGTGAAGATGGGCCGGGGCCGCGGGCCAGAGCATACAGCGCCGGCGAGCGACGCCAACGGCCCGCCACGGCGCCGGGGCCATTCCCGCCTAGCTCCCCGCCTCACAGCGCCAGGCTGGCATAGGCCAGGAGCGACGCGAGGCCGACGACGGCCGCTTCAACGGCGATGCTCCCGCGGCTCAGGCGCAGCGTCCCGACGACGACCAGGAGGATCAGCACGGCCACGGCGAGCTCCACCCCGAGCACCCTGGGGCTGGCTCGCTGGGAGGCGCGAATGACGAGGAACAGCACGACGATCAGCCCTCCGGCCGCCACCCCCGGCCAGGTGCTCCGCGCTCCCAGGCGGAGCGTGAGGAGGCTCGCCAGATGGATCGTGAAGGGGAAGAAAAGCTCGCGGTTCCCGCTCGCCCGGAAGAGGGCCAGCCACACCAACCCCGGCACGACCATCGCCAGGGACGCCGGCCGGAAGTCGGCGACGGCCAGAAGGCCGATCGCCGCTCCACCGATCGCCGTCCACGGCCAGCCCCCCACCCCCTGCGCGGCCGCGAGGAGGAGGATCTCCGCGACGAGAAAGGTGGCGGTTGCCGCGCGCGTCATCGGGTCGCCTGCCTCCGGGGCCCACGTTGTACGGAGGCCTGCGGGGGCACACCGCCCCCCTGCCTCGACGGCCCACAGGCGGCCGCCCGCCACGAGCGCGTCACTTTGTCTGCAACGACCCGCCCGCCGCTGACGACGTGGCGATGTTCACGCCGTTGTTCTCGATGATGTTGTCGATGACCTTCGTCCCCCCCGACGCGCCGCTGGCGAACAGGCCGAAGCCCCGGTTGGAGAAGATGCGGTTGTTCTTCACCGCCAGCCCCTGGGTCCCCTCGAGCATGACGCCGTTCTGGCCGGAATGGATCGTATTGAGGAGGACGGTCGAGCCGCTGCAATCCCCCTTCGCACTCAAGCCCCGCCCCTCGGCACCGTTGATGTCGTTCGACTGCACCCACACGCCGCGGGCGGCCTGGAGCTGGATGGCGTTGAACGTGTTGCGGATGATCGTCGACTTGATCGCCGTCCCGGTGAGAAGGCCCGTCAGGCCGATGGCGCTGTCGGTGCCATGGATTCCGTTGGCCTGCGACGGGGAGTCGCCGCCGAAGACGAGGCCGGTGGCGGAGGCGACAAACAGCCCCCACGCCGCCCGTCCCCCGCCGGGGAGCGATCCCTCGATCGTGTTCGACTCAATCGTCGTCGCAGCGCTGTTTCCGGTCGCGACGATCCCCTGGAAGCGGTTGCGGAAGAGCCTGTTGCCGGTGACGGCGAGATGGTTGGCATTGGAGAGCCTGAGGCCGATGGTGTTGTCGGAGATCGAGTTGGCGAGGATCCGCGTCCCGGTGAGATCGCCGACGGCGGCGACCCCGACGGAAGTCCGACCGGGGACATACGCACCGGAAGCATCGGTGCCGGCCGCGATCGTGTTGCCCCTCCCCGGAGCCCCGAGCGCGAGCCCGCGGACCCGTTCGAGCGAGACACCGAGCGGGGTGGCGGTGATCGCGTTGCCCGCCACGACCGTCCCGGAACCGTCGCCGTCGGCCCGCAGGCCATAGAGGGTGTTGCTCCCGATCCCGTTGGCGGCGACGACGAGATTCCTCGCGCCGATGAGGCTGATGCCGCCGGCGTTGCCGGTGACGGTGTTCGAGCGAACGACGGTGCCGGTCATGTCACGGGTGGCGACGATCCCGGTCGAGACGCCGGTGATCACGTTCCCCGAGGTCGACGTACCGAACGACAGCCCGGTGGCAGATGAGAGATGGGCCCCGAAGGCTCCCTTCCCAGCGCCATCGATGCGGTTGCCGGTGATCGTCGTCGCCGACATCGCCCCGCTGGCCTGGATCCCGGCCACGGCATTCTTCGAGAGGGTGAATCCGGCGATCCGCGAATCGTACGTGGGGCCGACAACGATCCCACTCCCGGCCGTATTGACGACCTTGCTGCCGGGGAGCTGCAGGTCGATGCCGTTGACGCCCGGCGCGAACACGAGCCCGCTGGCGCGCGCCCCGGCCGCCGATCCGTCGATCGACAGCGGCGCCGCGGCCTTCACGGCGCCGGCGCTGTTGACCCGCAGCGACGCCAGCGCCGCCGTGCCGCCGACGGCCTGCGCGAACTGGATCGGGCCGTTGCCGGCGGCGAGCGTGAGATTCCTTGCCCCGTCGACCGTCCCCTCGAAGCTGATCCCCGCGGCGGTGAGCGTCGGCGTGACCGCCTCGGCCCCCTCTCCGAGGAGGACCGGGCCGGTGTAGGTCTGCGTGGCACCGGTCGTCACCGGCGCCCGGAGCACGATCTTCGAACCGATCAAATGGAGGTGGGGATTGGCCAGCGAGATCGTGCCACCGTTGGCCACCGTCTCCTGCTGGATGACCGGGAGGAGATCCGACCGGCCGATGATCACCTTGCTCGCGGCGATCCGCGTGAGTTGGCCGTTGGCGGTGCCGCCGAGGCGGATCACCTGGTCGGCATCGATGTTTCTCACCGTCACGGTCTTGGTCGTCGCCACCATCCCGCCGGCGAGATCGAACCCGAAGGCATCGCCGGTGAAGGTGATCGGGGCGGCGGAGCTGGTCACCGTCGCCCCCTTCACCGAGAGCCCGGGGGAGGTGGTGAACGGGGCCGCCGCCTGCGGGTTGCCAATCCCGCCGCGGCCGGTGATCGAGATCGGTCCCTCGTCCGACTGAATGGCGGCGGTCGCCGTCAGCGACACGCCGGTGTTGTCTTTCGCGGCGGCGCTAACGCTCCCGCCGCCGGTGCCGTTGAGCGTGATCGCCCCCTCGTTCCCGGCGCCGGTGGCCGTGGCCGACGTGACGCGCCCCTGGAGGAGGATCCCGTTGGCGCCGCTGCTCGCGGTTCCGCCGGTGCCGGTGAGCGTCACCGCGCCGCCCGACGAACCGACGGTCGAGCCCCTGTCGATGATGATCCCCTGGTTCGACGGGCCGGTCGAGGCGCCGCCGACGCCTTTGATCGAGAGCGTGCCCTGCTTGGTGCCGTCGCTGCCGGCCATGACGGAGGCGTTGCTGACCAGGGCCACGCCACGCTGATAGCCGCCGGAGCTGTCGCCGCCGCGGCCTGAGAGACGGATCGAGCCCCCTGATGTCGTGATCGTCGAGCCGTTGACGATCAGGCCGGTGAACGGCCCCGGCACCTGGCTGCCGGTGTCGGCATCGAGGGTGATGTCGCCGGCCTCCGAGGAGAGCGTCTTCGCCTCGACGGAGATGTTCGACGACGTGGCGGTGAGCGTCGAGGCGCCGACGAAGGTGGTATCGCCCGAGACCTTCACCAGCGGCACCCACACTCCCGTAGACCGGGTCATGAGGACGTCGAAGTGGTCGACGTAGGTGCCGGTGCTGGCGATGAAGTTGACGGAGGTGTTGTTGAGCGAATTGGTGATCGCTACCCGAACGATGTCGAAGGTGTTGTTCACGGTGAGGGTACCGAGCCCGTCGCCGGAGAGGCCGGGGGTTTCGGTCCCCTTGAAGGTGTCGGCAGAGACGAGTGAGAAGACGTAATTGCCGTTTCCCGAGCTCGACACGCGCATCTCCCCCTCGGCGTCGAGATTGATCGCCAGGGCCTTCGTCGGCCCGTCGTAGCTGAAGGCGGCGAGGATTCGCCGGTCCTCGAGCGCCTCGAGGGCGAGGCGGAGCGGGCGGAGGGAGCGCGACAGCCGGGCGGATGGAGTCATGACGGGATTCCCTGGATCGATGGGGTCGGGAGCCCGGTTATCGCAAAAAAGCGCCGCCGGCGGAGCCCCAATTGGGCCGCCCAGACGGGGCCAGAAATCGCCCCCACCCCCCCGAGTAAGGAGGCTATTTCGCAGCTCGGCCGGCGGCGCGGAGGGTCTCGAGGCCGAGGTTGAGCTCCACGGCCAGACTCCGCACCGTCTCCGGCGGGAAGGTCGGTCGCGCGGCGACCACCCGCAGGGCCGGCGACCAGGGGAACGGCTGCCCCGGCGGCATGTCGAGGAGCGCGAAGGCGCGCATCGTCGGGATGCCGAGGACATACTCGCTGGCATCGACATGGATCGCCCGATCCTCACGGGTGCCGGGGGAGAGCCAACGGGGCTGCTCGTCGACGGCCGCCAGACTGCCGTCGGGGCGTTTCGTAAGGAGCCAGACGCACGCCGAGCACTCCCCTGACACCGGCTCCACCCAGACGAAATGGCGCATGGAATAATCGCCGTGCCGGCCGTCTCGGAAGAGGATCGTGTCGGCGTCGAAGATCTGCATCGTCCCTGCGCCGCCAACCGTCTGGATCCCGACGAGCGTCCGGCCGTTCCGGGAGAGCATCTGCCGGCCGATGAAATCGAGCTCCAGGCGCGGCGGCGGATGCTCGGTGTCGACGACCGTCAGCCGCCCGTCGAGCGGGAGGGCATAGCCGGCGCCGAGCTCGGCCAACTCGTGGCGCGGCCCCTCCGGGGAGGCGACGGCGCGGACCGTCGCCATCAGGACGAGGGTGAACTTCGGCAGTTGCGTGCGGACGGCGACCGGCAGCGTATCGACATCCCCGGAGGCGATCCGCGGCGAGGCGAGGAGGATCAGCCGGTTCCAGCGGACGGCGTCGGGGAGGTCGACCGGCGTTCCCGGTGGTACGGTCGGAAGGGGTCGCGCCGCTCCCTGCTCTGCCGAGAAGGCCGGAGACCCGAGCCGCCCCAGCGCGACCGGTGCGACGAGGGCCGCGCACGCCCCGAGGAGGAGGCGGCGACCGGCGACGGGGACGTGGCGGCGGATGGAAGGCTCCATCGGCGTCTCCTGGCGCGGGCCTGACCTCGGCCGGCATCGTGCGGGATTCGCTCGATGGAATCAAGACACGCCCGCGCCCCGTTCGAGCCGCTGGTCGCGCTGCGAGTCGTCGTCAAGATCCACCGCGACGGCGCCGTCCGGGCCCTCGACGGGGTGTCGCTCGAGATCCCCGCCGGGCAGCCGCTGTCGATCGTCGGCCCCACCGCGCAGGCCCATGCCACCGCCGCGCCGATTTGGGCCCCCGATTTGGGCCCCCGCCGGGAGGGATCGATCAGGCCCCGGCGGCCGGAGGAACGGCGGCGTCCTTGATCGCCTGCCGCAGAAGCCGGTCGTGGCTGGTCTGCATGCACTGCGGATGCGTGCCGCTCCGCGAATAGGTCGCCATTCCGCAGACCGGACAGCGCGGCCGCGGTGCAGCGCCGGCGGGCTGGGGGGGGACAGGCTTCTTGTGGGACATGGGAGCCCTCCGGGGTAATGGTGCGGGACGGGGATCACGAAGCGAAGACCACCCAAGCGCCCTGGCTGACCGGCGAAAAGTCAGCCATGACCAACCCCGCTGCGGGGCAGCCGGAGGAATCAACCCGCGGGGATCACCACCGAAAAAGCCGGTGGCTCCAGGATGACAGTCACCGCATCGAGCGGCTCTCCGCCCTCAACCGCCAGTCCAGGGGACGGCCATGAAGACCGTCCCCTGGCAGGCATTACTCTGGTCGACGACGGCTCAACGGCGGCCGCCGAACCCACCCGGGCGCTCTTCACGCGGCCGAGCCTCGTTGACGACGAGCCGGCGGCCGTCGACATCGCGGTCGTGCATCGCAGAGATTGCGGCCTGGGCGGCCTGGTCGTCAGCCATCTCGACAAAGCCGAAGCCCTTGCTCCCGCCGGTCTCACGATCCATCACCACCTGGGCCGAGCGGACCGCGCCGTATTCGGCAAACAGGCTCTCCAAGGAGGCGTTGGTCACCTTGTAATTAAGGTTGCCAACGTACAGTTTCTTCGCCATGCAAAAAGGCTCCAAATGCTCGAGTATCGTCCCGGCAGCCCGAGAAAAGTTTCGGGCCGCGACCGTCATTGGCCAACGTGGTGGCCCACCAAGCCGGGATGGCGAGAACTCAAGGCACCGGGCCTGCCGCTTCAGATATCGGCGCCGTGGCGTTTTTCAAGACGCTGCGAGCCGGCGAACCGGAGGGACACGGCCCCCAAAAGGGGAACTGCATTCCAGATCTCCACATCATACACGGAAACGGCTCCGGCCGCCCGATTTGGGCGAAAGTTCGTTCGATACCCACTCCCCAACGCAGCGCGATGCCCTCGTGCGGCGGCGGATTCCGTCGGAGGACCTTTTTCCCCCGCCGCTCTCCGCAATCTCCCGACCAGATTTCTCGACCCGACCGGCG
>JBBAVV010000046.1:0-42946 GCA_040397545.1 Pirellulales bacterium | reverse complement strand
TTTGCCGGATGGTCCCTGAGCAGCGTGTCCGGACCTACCAGGTCTGCCGGATGGTCCCCGAGCAGCGCGTCAAGACCTGCAGCTACCAGGTCTGCCGGATGGTGCGTGAGCAGCGCGTGAAGACCTGCTGCTACAAGGTCTGCCGGATGGTGCCCGAGCAGCGAGTCCGGACGTATCAGGTCTGCCGGATGGTGCCCGAGCAGCGTGTCAAGACCTGCTGCTACAAGGTCTGCCGGACGGTCACGGAGCAGTGCTCGAAGGAAGTGGAGTACAAGGTTTGCACGCTGGTCAAGGAGTGCCGCACCCGTCAGGTGCCGGTCTGCAAGACCGTCCCCGTGCACTACACCAAGTCGATCGATGTTGTCCGCTACGTGCCGACGCGGGTTCCCTACACGGTGACCCGCTGCGTGCCGATGACGATCTGCCGCGAGGTTCCGCTTTGCGAATGATCGAACGAAGCAAGTTCTGAATGCCTCCGGCCCGCAGGGCCGAAGGCGGGAGGAGCGAGACGATTGGGAACGGGAGCGGCCCGGTCCGAAAGGATCGGGCCGCTTCTTTTTTTCTCCCCGCAGGGGGCGCTCCACGGGTCGATCCACTTTCAGACGCGCCTCTCGCCAGATCCCCGTGCGCGCCACCGCGGCAGTGCCTGTCGAACAGGCAGCACTCCCCAGCGGAGTCGCAGGTATGCTGCCTGGAGAAAGAGATGCTACCGATGTCGAACCTGTCTCAGCCGGTCACCGTCCCGTTTGCCGCCAGCGCGCCTGGTCGCGTGAACCTCATCGGCGAGCATACCGACTACAACGACGGCTTCGTTCTTCCGATGGCGATCGAACGCCATGTGACGATCCATGTCCGCCCGCGGGGCGACCGGTTGGCCGTGCTGCGGACGCAACGCGACCGGCGACCGGTGACGCTCGATCTCACTGCGACGTTTGCGCCGGTGCGGCGGAGCTGGTCGAATTACGTCCGCGGGGTGATCGAGGGCTACCGGCGGATCGGGTTCGTGATCCCGGGATTCGATGCCGACATCAGCGCCACCCTCCCGGCCGGGTCCGGATTGAGCTCGAGTGCGGCGCTCGAGGTGGCGATGGCGACCGTCGTGGAGACGCTCTGTGGCCGGAGCCTTCCCCGGGTGGAGAAAGCGCTCCTCTGCCAGCAAGCCGAGCACGAGTTTGCCGGCGTTCCCTGCGGAATCATGGATCAATTCGCCGTCTGCTGCGGGGAGGCTGGCCACGCGCTCCAGCTCGACTGCCGATCGCGTAAGGTGGTGGCAGTGCCGATCGACGCCGCCGTCCGCGTCCTCGTCTTCGACAGCGGCGTGAAGCATTCGCTCGCCGATGGGGAATACGCCAACCGCCGGGCGGAGTGCGCTTCCGCTGCCCGGTGGCTCGGCGTTGGGTCGCTCCGCGACGTGACGGCAGCCGATCTCGGGGCCGCCGCGGGGCGACTCCCCACCACGGAGTTGGCCCGGGCGCGGCATGTCGTCGGCGAGATTGCGCGTGTGCCGGCGTTCGTCGGGGCGCTGACCGCTGGCGATTGGGACAGGGCCGGCCGACTGATGGGGGAGAGCCACCGGTCGTTGTCCGTAGATTACGGCGTTTCTTGTCCGGAGCTCGATCGGATCGTGGAGCTCTCGGCGGGCGTCCCCGGGATCATCGGCTGCCGGATGACGGGGGGGGGCTTCGGCGGCTGTGCTGTGGCGCTGGTGGAAGCGGACGGGGCCGAGGCGACGGGGCGCCGCCTCCACGCCGCCTACCGCGACGCCACCGGCATCGACGCCGCCTGGTTTCTCACCGCTGCGGCGGGGGGGCCTGCGGTCGTGGTGGGGTGAGCGAATCGCGGGGGGGCGTCAGCCCGCCTGCTCCTGCCCGAGGAGAACCGCTTCCACCGCTTCGGCGTGGAGGATGAGGCGGCCGACGAGTTGCCACCCGAGCCAGGGGAACAGGTTGGCCATCTGGCCCGCTGCCGTGATCACGGCCTGGGGTGAATCGGCGGGCAGCTCCTCGGGGACAAGATACCGTCCGATCGTCATCGTCCGGTCGGCGTGATCGAGGGGGTAGGGCTCCTCGAGGAGCGGCGTGCGGATGGACTGGAGAGCGGCGGTCGTGCGGGTAAGGAGATCACTGCACGCCTTGCGGGCTGCTTCGTTGGGCTCGTGTTCGGCGAGATACCCGAACCAGAACTGGAGCGCGGTGACATTGCCCGATACGGCCATCCACTCCGCCTGCCGGGCCGTCAATGCGGCGAGGCCGCGCGACAGCCGGGCCACGTCGGCACGCCGTTCGACGGCATCCGGAAGTTTCCCTTCCGCCTCCGGTGAGGCAAGCCAACCGAGGGCAGCGCGGAGGCGCCGATCGACGAGCGTGCGGCGCTCGAGGAGCGGAGCCGAGCGGATGTGAAAATCTTCCCAGGTCTCCTGCCGGAATCGCTCGACGTCGGCGCTCGAATGGAAGCTCATCCCCAGTTGCGTGTCGTCATGCCTCTGCCCGGCTCGCACGATCGATTCGACGAGGTAGGTGTGCCGGTGCTTGGCGAGGGGCATGCAGATCTCGTCGAGCGTCTCCGAAGGCTGGGGGGGAGTCTTGCGGAGGATCCTGCGCGTCTCCCGCAGGGATGCGAGGTGGTCCCTGCTGGTCCGCTCCGCTGCCCCGCTGGCCCCGGGAAAAGGGAGGTGCGGGATGAGATCCCCCGCCAGCCACCGATCGGCTGCCTCCCGGGCCGTCTTCTCGGCCTGCTGCTGCGAAAGCAGGGCGGATGCCGGCCGCAGTTGCTCCGGCGAGACCTTCCCCGGGAGGGCCTCGGTGTACTTCACCTGGGAGAGCGTGGAGGAGAGCCGGTGGAAATCGGCGAACAGTCGAACCGCCGGTTCGGTGGAGACCAGCAGGGGCGTGGCCCCTTCGGCTCCGGCCCGGGCGATCCGCTCGCGGTCGGCTGGGTGGGTGGAAAAGAGGGCGGTCTTCTCCTCCGACACCGACTTCTCGATCGCCCCGCGCTCTTCCGGGGAAAGTCGATTCGAGAGCTCGACCACGAGGTCAGGCACGCTGTCGGCGAGCACCCCCTCGAACCAGCACTCCTCGAGGAGTTGCCAGGCCTTCCGCTCGGCCGCGGAGAGCCGCGGCAGGGTACGAAAGGTGTCGGCGACGACCTTTCCGCCGACGAGTCTGGTCTGGTGGAGATCAGCGTCGTATTCCATCTGCCGGGAGAGGTGGCAGGAGAGGGCGTGGGCGACCCACATCAGGCCGAAGAGGATCCGGCGCGTGAGCCAGACGCACCAGCGCGCGAGGCAGAAGATCATGCCAATCCACAAACCGCTCCCCTTCTCCCATTCCTCGAGACGCACATCCCATCGGTCGCGCTGCCAGACAACGCGCGCGAACCAGCCGTTGATGCGGTGGATGAGGGCTCCGAAGCCCATCCCGGCGCTCTGGGTGAAGTGCCCGAACTCATGGGCGAGGACGCCGGCAAACTGCTCGACCGACATCCCCGCCACGAGTGGCAGGCCGATCGTCAGCACGAGGTCGTTGCGCGCGAGGCTCGCCAGCCCGCGCCGGTAGGACGCCGAGGCATTGACTTGCAGATCGATGTCGATCCGCTTCGGCAGTGGGGCTCCGACCGCCTGGCAGATCCGGTGCACGAAGGCAAACAGGGTCGGTTCGTCCTCGGGGCGGAGGGAACGGGGCTCCGGTTCCTTCTGCCGGCGGGCCAGGAGGGGCTTCACCATGAAGGCCACGAGGACGGTTCCGATGACCGCCGGGGCGAGATAGGCCAGGAGTGGGATCGCGGCAGCCTTGCCGCGGAGCCCGTGGTCGGCGAGCATTCCGACGTCGTGCACCAGATGCCACCACACCCCCCAGCCGACGCCGACGATCATCGCCACGTAGATCAGCGGGAGGAGGATCATCATCACTCCGACCAGCGCCAGCGCCAGGCGGTAGCCGATCGTCGTCCCGACCGGGCGAATGTTGCCGGTGACCAGCGCCACCGCCTCGGCGGGCGAGAATGGGCCAGGAGGGAGTGACGGGAGCACCGGCGGCCCGGTGACGGCGGGACCGGCGGCCGTCCGCCCCTCGCTCCGGGGGCCGACCCGGAAGGGGCTGGCGCAGTTCGGGCATTTCACGGACCTCCCGGCCAACGTGTCCTTGGCCCGTCCCGACCAGGCACACTTCGGGCAGGTGACGCCGATCGACATGCGGATGTTCTCCCCTCGGAAGGATCCCCCTCCTGCGGAGTGTACCGAACGTGGTGCCGATGAACCCAACGGCGTCGACGGCTTGGCGGTGGTTTCCTGGGCGTGGCTTCGGAGTATCCTTTGAGAATCCTGGAGAGGAGGCTCCTGCCCTCCCCGGGACACGAAGGCCGGCGGAGTGATCGCCGGCATGGAATCTCGACGCGCGGTGGAGGGTGACATGGGAATGGCGGGATTTCGAACGAAGAGGTTCGATCACGGCGCCCGGCTGTGGATGCTCGGCGGCTGGGCCGCCGCGGTGCTCCTGTCGGCCGGCTGCGGCGGCACCGCTCCGGCGCCGGTGGCCAGGCCGTCAGCCGCGGCGGCCGTCAAACCCCGCCCGGTGTCGATCGCGCCGGAGGCCCGCGAGGTGATCGACCGGATGGCGACGTTTCTCGGCGCCACGCAGAGCTTCTCGCTGCGGCAGGTGAGCACCACGACGGCCAGCGACGAGGCGGCCCAGAAGCTCACCGGACTGATGGAGCATGCGGTGCGCGTGGAACGCCCGAATCGGCTGGCCGTGTTCCTCTCCGGCAACCAGCCGGGGAGCGGCTCGGTGATCAGCGACGGCCAATCGCTCGTCATCCACCAGAAACAGAAGGACGCCGACCGCTACGAGTCGTCGCCGGCTCCTGCGACCCTGTCGGAAGTCGTCGACAATCCGCACCTCCGGACGATGCTCGCGGTCGGCGGGGCCGACGTCGTCACCAAGGCCCTGCTGGCCGAGGATCCGGCCGCAGCCTTGCTCGAAGGAGTGCAGGAGCTTTCGGTTGCCGACGCCGAGGAGATCGATGGCAGGGCGTGCACGCACCTCGTTGCCCGCTCGGAGTTGGGGAATTGGGACTTGTGGGTGGCGACGGGCGACGAGCCGGTGCCGGTGAAATTCGTGCCGACCATCGGCCAGCTCTTCTTCGGCGGCCGGAACGTCGATCTCTCGTCGACGGTGATCTTCGACCAGTGGCGGTTCGACCCGGACTTCGAGGCTGCGGACTTCGCCTTCGTGCCGGAGGAGGGCTGGGAGAAGGTCGATTCGCTCTCCGGCTTCGCCGACCAGGCCCGTCGCGAGCGCCTCGCCGCCCGCCCGTCGCTCCACCCGACCGTCGGGTTTCCCGGCACGCCGCTTTCGCTGGTCGGTGTGGACGGCTCCCGTTTCGATGCCTCCATGCAAAAGGACAAGATCGTCGTGCTCGACTTTTGGGCCTCCTGGTGCGGCCCCTGCCGGGTGTCGCTCCCGGTCGTCGTCCAGATCTGCAAGGAATATGCCGACAAAGGGGTCGTGTTCCGTGCCGTCAACCTCAAGGAGGATGCGGAGACGATCCGCGGGTTTCTCCAGGAGGAGCCGATCGATGCCCCGGTCGTGATGGACAGCGACGGCGCCGCGGCGGCGGCCTATCGGGTCGATGCGATCCCCCACACGGTGATCATCGGCCGGGACGGCATCGTCCAGGCGGTGCATGTCGGGGCCAACGAGGGGATGGAGGCCAAACTGCGCAAGCAACTCGACGCGCTTCTGGAGGGGAAGTCGCTGGCCCCGAAGGGGGGCAACCAGGCCCGGGCCGAGCCGCTCTGATCGCTGCGGCCCGATCCGCGGCGGAGGGGCACTTGCCAGGATTTCCGCCACGCCGGCAGTGGGTTAATCGGCCCGCTCGAGTCGGAAGACCCCGCTGTCCTTCTTCGAAGTGTAGCGGGCCTCGAACCGGCAGGCGGTGGCGTCGGCCCGGTAGCAGAAGGTCCCGAAGAGCCGGCCGAGCCAGGAAGTCCCCGCCAGCGTGACCCGGTCCCCCGCATCCTCGACAACGCGGAGGTTGACGGAGTAGCGGAAGGGGAAGAGCTTGAAGAACCGCCCGGAGAAATCGACGGCCCACCGGTCTTCTCCGCAGGGGCGGAACGTGGCCCGCAGGGGGCCGGCGTGACCGGTCGACGTGCTTTCCCAGCTCCCCGTCCAAGACCCCGTCAGATCGACCGCGGCGGCCGGTGGAGCCACGGCCAAGAGGATCGACAGGGCCAGAGGGCAAAGGAAGCGGGGGCGGGGCATGGTTCAGGCTCCGGGAGAATGGATCCCTCGAGTCTGATTCGACCTCACGGCCATGCAAGCGGCCGGGAGGGGATGGCGATCGGTGTGATTCGGGGAAATCATGACGCATCAGGGCCAAAACATTGACCGCCACCGAACCCGGGGGTAACTCTCGACGTAGAACGGTCCACCCGCCGGAGGCTCGCCGATGCCCACCCGATTTCCCTTCTCACTCCGTCGATTCCCCCTCGGGAGGGTCCTTTCCCGAGAACGGTCCCGGTTGACCGGACGGAGCCGCCGCAAGCGTCCCGGCCACTGGGAGACCCTCGGCGTGGGGATGCACGGGACCGAGGTGCTCGAGCAGCGGATGATGCTCGCCGCCGACCTCTCGGTGTCGCTCTCTGATGCCCATGTCTGGTACGCGCCGGCCAGTCAGACCTCCTACACGCTCACGATCGCCAACATCGGCTCCGACACCGCCCAAAACGCGGTTCTGACGACGTCGCTGGGCAGCCAGATCTCGGGGGCGGTGTGGTCGGCAGCCTATCTCGGCGGGGCCGTCGGCCCGCTCTCCGGCGCCAGCGGCCCCTCCGGCACGCTCACGCTCCCATCCGGGTCGAGCGTCACCTTCAGCGTCACCGCCCAGATCGCGGCCGACGCGACCGGGGCGCTGGTCACCACGGCCAACGTTTCCGGCGGCGGTGACACGACCCCAGCCAACAATTCGGCGACGTCGACGCTCCAGGCCGTCCCGACGTCGATTGCCGTCACGGACGACAGCGGTTGGTCGAGCTCGCCGAAGGTCCGCCTCGTCAATCCGGCGACCGGAGCCGAGATCGCCTCCGCCAACGCCTTCGAGAAAGGCTTCAAGGGGGGCGTGCGGACGGCCCTGGGGGATCTTCATGACGACGGCAAGCTCGAGGTCGTCGCGGTCTCCGGTTACGGACGGGTCGCGGAAGTGGTCGTCTTCAATCAACAGATCGACGACACCGGCAAAGTGACGCTCGTGAAGGATCCGGCCTACACCATCCAGCCGTTCGGTGCGTCGTATCGCCGGGGGCTTCGGGTGGCGGTCGGTGACTTCGACGGCAACGGCAGCGCCGACATCGCCGTGGCCAAAGCCTCGGGGACGGGGGATGTGAAGGTCTACACCTCGACGCTCTCCGCCACCCAGCCGCTGACCCTCTACCGCTCGTTCACCCCGTCGATCACCGGGTCGGTTGGCGGAGTCCGACTCGCCGCCGGGGATTTTGGCACCTTCACTTCCGGGGCCACGACCGATGCCACGAAGGCCGATGGTCGGATGGAGCTCGTTCTCGCCAGTGCCCCCGGCGTCAAGGCGACGGTGCAGGTCGTCGATCTCTCCGGCACCACCGCGACGGTGGTGAAGACGGCCACCCCCTTCACGACGGCCTTCAAGGGCGGGGTGAACGTCGTGGCGGCCCGCTTCAACGCCGACTCGGTGGCCGATCTGATCGTCGCTCAGGATGGCGGCGGAACGTCGAAGATCCAGATCCTCGACGGCAAGGTGGGGGGCTCCACGACCCCGCTCTCCGATTTTGCCGCCTACGGCGATCTGACGTCGAAGCCGGTCGGCTTGACGCTCGCGGCAAGCGACACCGATGGCGACGGCCGCATCGATCGGATCGTCACCAACCAAAACGGCATCGCCGCTGGGACCGCGCGAGTGTACGGCTACGACGCGGTGAAGAACCTCTGGAACAAGTCTTCCGAGACTCCCGGCGTGTCAGGCTCACCCCTCGTTTCCAGCCCGATTGCAGCGATGCCCTACGCCGATATGGTGACGACGGCGACCGGACTGGTCTACCGCGATCTCGTCCCTGGCACCGGAGCGAGCCCCTCCTCGTCGACCGCAAGAGTCACGGTGAACTACACCGGCTGGCTCCTCGATGGCACCCGGTTCGATGGCAACAGCGGAACCTCGTTCAACCTCAATCAGGTGATCGCCGGCTGGACCGAAGGCCTGGCGACGATGAAGGTCGGCGGTCGCCGGCAACTGGTGATCCCGGCAAACCTCGGCTACGGCGCGACCGGCAGCCCGCCGACAATTCCCGGTGGGGCGACGCTGGTGTTCGACGTCGAGCTGACCGCCACGACCTGACTCGATCGGGAAACACGGGCGCCGGTTTCTCGATGAAGCCTTTCGGCGGTCCGTCCCCCTGACGGGCCTTCACCACCGGGCTTCGAGTCCCCCATTGGCACCCGACAGGAGCATGCTGCCGGTGCTGTCGATGGCTGTCGCCGGGGCGGTGCTGGCCGAGAAGTTGTACTGGTCGGGGGCGAGCGCCACGCCGGTCAGCCACACGAGGTTGTAACCGAAGCGAAAGCCCCAGGTATCGTCGATCCGCCAGATCCCCGACAGGTTGGCATCGGCGATCATTCCCACTCCACCCTTCCAGGATGAGCCGGTGGGGCGAAAGGGGTCGAGCGGGGCGAGCTGATCCTGAAACGACTGGGTCTGGGAGAGTGAAGTCCCGGCGAGCCCGACCTTGATCCAACTCTCCAGGGCCCATTCCTGGAACTCCATCCTCCCGCGAACGCCGACCTGACCGGCGAAGAGGTTCGACGAGGTGTGCGCCTTGTAGGTGTTTGCCGCCGGTGAGCCGGCCGGCGTGAACCCCAGGATGCCGACGTCGTCGAGCCCGGCCCAGCGGAAGCCGGTGATCCAATCGAGGTGGCCGCCGTCATACCAGTTGACGCGTTGGGAGGGGCGCGGCGACCGCGGATTCCAACCGCCGTCGAACTGGTGGAAGACGACGTTCACGTCGGCGGACTGCAGCGAGGTGATTCCGGTGAAGTCCCCCTGGGTGCCGTTGCGCATGGCCGTGGAGGCGAAGCCGAGGCCGCCGGGCGCCTGGAGAAGGGCGTTGGGGCTCTCCATGCGGGCCCGCGAGTACATGTTCCACAGCCCGAGATAGCCGGTCTCCCAGCCGATCCCGTCGGAACCATAATCGCCGTAGAGGAGGCGTGCGCCGGGGGCGACCGTGCTCTGGAGCATGTTCTTCTGGAGCGCCGTGAACTGCGGCGTCGCGTTCTCGACGATCAGCGGCCCGTCCTTGAGCGCGTTGTTGCGCTGCATGCCCAGGGCGTCGAAGACGAGGTAGTGCTGGGGATCGGTGGCGGCGCCGACCAGTGGGCCGGAGAAGATCCCGCCGGGGGTATCGACGACGGTGGGAAGACCCGCCTCGGACGGCACATCGGCGGGTTCAAAATCGGCTGGCAGCGGGGGCGTGTCGCCAGGGATATCCGGGTCGGCGTCGGCTGCCGCTCCCACCGTCGGGACGGCGTGGAGGGAGAGGCACACCAACGCCCAGAGAAGGGCGCGCCTCGGGGGGATGCCGCGTGTCACGGATGGGGATGTGCGCATCGAATTTCCGTCGCGATCGGAGGATCCGGAACGACCCGCGTCACCGGTCTATTCGGCACGCCCCGCGCAGGGCATGAGAATGCCGATCGAAGATCCTTCCCGACCACAGACTGCCGAATCTGGGCGGTTTCCGCGGGGGCACTTCGGGGCGCGGGGGATCCGGGCGCGGTCTGGCGGGAATGGGAAGGAATGGGGGGGGAATGGGAAGGAATGGGGGGAAATGGGGGATCAGCCTTCCCGCACGACGATCCCCTGCTCCTCGAGGATCGGGAGGACGTTGGCTCGGAAGCCGTCGCACCCGGTCGCCAGCCGACTGCGACGTTCCGCAGGATCGGTGATTGGTTGACCTTCGTGGTTGATCACGCGATCGCGCTTGGTCATCAGGGCGTCGACCGCCGCCGCAAGGTCGTCGTTGCCTTCGTCGAGCCAGGTGGAAAGGATCGCGGCGTCGAGATCCCCGAGCGTGATCGCTGACCCACTGGTGGCACTGGCCAGCGGGACGCCCCGCCCGCCGAACAGTTCCGCGGCCAGGATCACCCGGTTGAAGGCCGACGGCATGCCGATCCGCGTTGCCGCGGCGGTTCGGTCGATCTCGAGCGCCGGCCCTGTCGACACCTCGAACAGCTGCATCCCGACCCCTGCATCGACCGCCTTGGCAATCTCGGTGTCGCTCGACGATGACAGCCGCGGGTCGGCGATGATCTCCGACATCCGCATGCCGCGGCCAGTGAGCATGCCGAGGAGCGCGGCGTAGAGGCCGCCATCGACGGTCGAATTGACCACGCCGAGATTGATTGTGACAGGGAGTTGAACCCCGGGCTTGGGGTTGCGGAACCACAGATCATCGGCCACGCGGATCCGCGTGGCAACGTCGGGGAGGAGGGTCGGCTGCTTGCCGTACAGGTCCCAGCGGAACATCGTATTGGCGCAGAAATCCTTGTGGGCCTCGGTCACCAAGCGATTGGTCGTGGTGCGGAAGAGGTCATGGAACACGGGGGCCACACACAGATCCCAGAAATTCGTGTGCACCGGCAGGCTGCCGATGAAGTTCAGACCGGCGTCCGCGAATTGACCGGCGACGTCGGCGAAGTAGAAGCTCGTCCAGTGTTCGTTGAGGTATTCGTGCGCCAGGTAGCGCGGGTCCTGCCCGCGGATCGTGTCGACGTAGGTCGCGGCGTTGGGGTTGTCAACGAAGTACTTCGCCTTCTGATCGCGCATGTAGGCGAGGTAGTTGACGGCGTCGCGGGCACGCTGCGCGCTGTCTCCCTGCCGCAGCGACGCGTATTGCCGGAGGATGCCGCGGATCGGCTGGAGATGGGCCCATCCCGGCATGGCGTTGTAGCTCACCAGGAGGAGCCCACCGGGGGCGAGCCGCTCGGAGGCGATGCGGAGGATGTCGGCGCGAACATCCGGTGCGACCCAGCTCCAGACGCCGTGGAGCGTGATGAAGTCGAAGTCGCGGAGATCGTCGGGGAGCTGCGAGAAATCGGAGGTGACGATGCGGGCGTTGGAGAGCGCGCCGACCTCGATATCGCGGGCAATCTGGGCGGTGTGTTGCGGATTGAGGTCGACGCCGACAAACGACCCCCGGGGGTTGGCAGCGGCAAGCGTTGTCAGCGTTCGGCCCAGCCCGCAGCCGAGCTCCAGATACGTGAAGCCATCGGCAACTGCGGGGGGCTTGATGCGGTTGAGGAGCGCGACATGACGCAGCGCCTTGGGGGCGAGGTGTGGGTAGAAGCCCGGGACGTAGGCGACATCCGTGACATACCCAGCCGGGTTGGGGGCGGACACCAGCAAGCTCCAGCAAGAAGGGAGGGACAACCGTGGGAATGTCCCGCGGCACGGCAGCGCGATCAGCGCTCCGGTTCGATCGACGCGGACATCGAGCCTTTCGAGCGGGCGATAAGACGATCAGCGCCGAAGGCGTGGATCTGGTCCCGCTTCAGCTCGGCGTGCTCCATGGTCGTCGTGAGCACGATGACGCGCCCTTGGTCGTCAACCTCCTTGGCGAGCTTCCAGCCCCGCTCCGGCGGATGCCCGAAGAGCTGGCGGAGCATGACGATCACGTATTGGTAGGTGTGATCGTCGTCGTTCCAGAGAATGACGTGGTACCGCGGCTGCCGGCTGGGCCGGTCGTCGGCGGCTTTCTCTTTTTCGGCGGGGGCGGCGCCCCCCTCGACGGCGACGGTGGCCGCCGAGTCGGGCTCGGTGGGGGCGGGCTCGGATGAAGCACTGGCGGCGGTGGGCATCGGTCTGGCACACTTCTTCGGGTCGGCGGACCACGGCCGAAAGTATACGTTGCGGTGGCCCCGTGAGCCCTGGCGGGCAGCGGCCCCCGACGGTCCGGCTCTGCCGGCCCCCCTCCCCGGAGATTTTGCCCGTGCTCGACCGCCGTTTTGTCGCCGACAACATCGATCTCGTCACGGACAACTGCCGGAAACGCGGCTCGGATGCCGACGTGGCGCGGTTCGCCGAGCTCGACCGGTGGCGGAGGCAATTCCAGGCGGACATCGACCGGATCAACCAGCAGGCGGGGCAGGTCAGCAAGTCGATCGGCAAGGCGGCCGATGCCGCCGAGCGCGACTCGCTCAAGGCAGAAGGCCGCAGACTCCGCGAGGAGGTGGCTGCGCTGGAGACGAAGCAGGCCGAGATCGTGGCCGAGTCAGATGCCATTCTCCGCGCGATCCCCAATCTCACCCATCCCGCCGCGCCGACCGGCGGCGAGGATGCGGCGGTGGAGTGTCGTCGCGGCCGGACGCCACTCCCGCAGTTCCCGTTCAAACCCCTCGATCATGTCGACATCGGGGCGAGCCTCAAGCTCTTCGACTTCGATGCCGGAGCGAAGGTCGCGGGCCACGGATTTTACTTCCTCACCAATGACGGCGTGCTCCTCGAACTGGCGCTGACGCGGTACTGCGTCGACCTGCTCCAGCGGCGGGGGTTCACCGTCATGACGACCCCCGATCTGGCTCGGGACTCGATCCTCGAGGGAACCGGCTTCATGCCCCGGGGCCCGGAGACGCAGATCTACTCGATCACCGGCAGCGATCTGTCGCTCGTGGCCACCGCCGAGATCACGCTCGGCGGGGCGATGCAAGAGCGGATCTTCGAGGCCGCCGAACTTCCCCTGCGCCTGTGTGGGATCAGCCACTGCTTCCGCACCGAGGCCGGCGCCCATGGCCGGGCCACGCGCGGGCTCTACCGTGTCCACCAGTTCACGAAGGTGGAGATGTTCGCTTTCACCCTTCCAGAGCAGAGCGAAGGACTGCATGAGGAACTGCTCGAGCTCGAGTGCGAGCTCTTTGACGGCCTTGGGATCCCCTACCGGGTGATCGACACGCCCAGCGGCGATCTCGGCGGGCCGGCGTACCGGAAGTTCGACCTCGAGGCCTGGATGCCGGGGCGCGGCGTTAAGGGGGAGTGGGGAGAGGTGACGAGCACTTCCAACTGCACCGATTATCAAGCCAGACGGCTGGCGATCCGCTACCGCAAGGCAGGGGAGAAGGGGACGAACTTCGTCCACACTCTCAACGGCACGGCGATCGCCATGAGCCGGGCGATCATCGCCATCGTCGAGAATTACCAGCAGGCCGACGGGGCGGTGGCTGTCCCGGAGGCCCTCGTGCCCTGGATGGGAAAGCGGACGATGATCCCCCCGGTCACTGGCTGAACGCCGCCAGCTGGGGGGCCCACGGAAGGGAAGATTTTGACGCGGCGGGATAATGTGATATCATTATGATGTCTTTCAGAAATCCATGGCGCGGAACTGCCCCGCCCCTTCTTTCCCCGAGAGATCCATGAACGCGACAACACCGAACCAATCAACGAGCCCTGCGGTTACGATCACCGAAGTGCCCCTGCAACCGATTTCCGGCTGGGGCCGGTTGTGGCAGGGGCTGTTGCTCGTGGCGTCGCCGGCGGTGATCATCCCCGTCTCGCTCCTTGCCGGTATGCCCTTTTTGATTCCCTTCCTCATCGTTCCGGCCATCCTTGCCGGGGTGCTGATCCTTGCCGGACTGATGGCCGTCGGCCCCAACGAGGCCCGCGTCTGCTCCCTCTTCGGGGAATATGTGGGGACCGTCCGCGAGACCGGATTCTTCTGGGCCAATCCCTTCTACACCAAGCGCCCGATCACGCTACGGATCCGTAATTTCGAAACCGGCTCGTCGCGCACGCCCGAGAAGAAAGATGCCGCGGGGAAGGTCGTGGAGGAACAGGGACGGACGCACGGCCGGCCGTCGAAGGTCAACGATCTCCACGGCAACCCGGTCGAGATCTCGGCCGTGGTGGTGTGGCGCGTCGTGAACACGGCCGAGGCGACGTTCCATGTTCAGGACTACGAGGATTTCGTCGCCGTGCAGAGCGAGGCGGCGCTGCGCTCGCTCGCGATGCGCTATCCCTACGACAGCGAAGATCACGAGATGTCGCTCCGCGGCAACACCGAAGAGATCTGCAAGCAATTGCGAGCCGACATCCAGGAGCGGCTCGACCAGGCCGGGGTCGAGGTGATCGAGGCCCGCATCAGCCACCTTGCCTACGCGCCCGAGATCGCGGCGGCCATGCTGCAACGGCAGCAGGCATCAGCGATCGTCGCCGCCCGCTCGAAGATCGTCGAAGGGGCTGTGACCATGGTGCAGATGGCCCTCGAACATCTGTCGAGGGAAAAGATCGTCGAGCTCGACGACGAGCGCAAGGCCGCCATGGTGTCCAATCTCTTGGTCGTCCTCTGTAGCGACCGTCACGCGCAGCCAGTCGTCAACACCGGCACGCTCTACAACTGATCCGTCTGTCGATCGTCCGTGCCCCTGGAGGGCTCAATCGGTGCCTCCTCGTGACGCCTTTCTGCTCCGGCTCGACCCGAAGGTCCTCTCCGCCCTGCGGCGCTGGGCCGACGACGACATGCGGAGCGTCAATGCGCAGGTGGAGTTTCTCCTCCGCCGATGCCTCCAGGATCACGGCCGCTGGAAGCCGGTTGATGGCGTCGATGGCGAGCAGGCCCCGAAGCGGGGACGCCCGCGGAAGGAGTGACGAACAGGTGACGAGGGGAAGACTTCTTCCACGGACACGTAGGATCAGTTATGGAGGATCGGCCACGGGACATGGGCCGGGCGGGTGCGGGCTTTGCCGGTTTGCTTCCGGGGAGGACTTGACGATGCGAAAATCTATGGACAGGGCGAAGATCGCCGCCATCGGTCTGTTCGCGGGGCTGCTCGTCACGCTGCCGGCCGTGATCTCGTGGGCTTCTGAGTCAGATCTGGAACTGGCCCGGGCCGTCCAACCGATTCTCGCCAACCATTGCTGGAGTTGCCACGGGCCGGACGAGCATTCCCGCGAGGCGGGCTTGAGGCTCGACATCCGGAGCGAAGCTTTGGCAGCCCGCGACGGTAGCGCGGCGGCGATCGTGGCCGGTGATGCGGCGGCCAGCGCGATGGTGGCCCGTATTCATGCGACGGATGGGGCGCAGATGCCACCGGAATCGTTCGGCAAGCCCCTCACGGGCGAACAGCGGGCCCTCGTCACCCGGTGGATCGATGCCGGTGCCCCGTTCGCGACGCACTGGGCCTTCCTCCCCGCGCGGCGCCCTCCGGTCCCTCCGGTGAGGCGGGGCGATTGGCCGCGGAGTGATCTCGATCGGTTCGTTCTCGCCCGGCTCGAAGCGGAGGGGCTCGAGCCCGCGCCCGAGGCCGACCGGTCGACCTGGCTGCGGCGCGTGGCCCTCGATCTGACGGGCCTTCCGCCGACGCCGGAGGAGGTCGCAGCGTTTCTCGGCGATGCCACCCCCACGGCCTACGAGGCCGTGGTCGACCGACTTCTCGCGTCGCCGCGGTATGCCGAGCGGATGGCGATGCAATGGCTCGATGTCGCCCGGTACGCCGACACCAATGGCTACAACAACGACGAGACGCGGACGCTCTGGCCCTGGCGGGATTGGGTGATCCGGGCGTTTGCGGAGAACATCCCCTTCGATCGGTTCGTGACCGAACAGATGGCGGGCGACCTGCTCCCCGACGCCACGGTGGCCCAGAAAGTCGCCACGGGCTTCAGCCGCAACCACGTGCTCACGACCGAAGGGGGGATCATCGACGAGGAGTACCGGGTGGAGTATGTCGCCGATCGGGTCCACACCACCGCGACCGCCTTTCTCGGCCTCTCGCTCCAGTGTGCCCGCTGCCACGACCACAAGTACGACCCCTTCACCCAGACCGACTACTACCGGTTTGCCGCGTTCTTCGACAATGTCCCCGACAAGGTCGTCGGTTACAGCCAGGGACGGATGGCCGAACCGCTCCTCGAGGTTCCCTCGCCGCAGCAAATCGCCGAGCGGCAGCGGCTCGAGGGGCGTCGTGCCGAGCTCGCGGAACGGTTGGCCCAGCGGGCGAAGGACTGCGCGGCCGACCAGGAGGCTTGGGAGGGGTCGCTGACGCCGGAGCGTCTCGCCGCGGCCGAACCGCCGGGATTGATGGCCTGGTTTCCGCTCGATGACGAGGCTGGGCCGATGATCGCCAGTGCCCTGGGATCCGATGTCGCCGGCGAGGTGGTCGGGAGGCGCGAACACGCCGAGGGGCGGCTCGGCGGGGCACTTCTGTTTGACGGCCAGACCCACATCGCCGCCGGCGAAATCGGGGCGTTCGAGGCCGACCGGCCGTTTTCCTTCTCCGTGTGGGTTCATCCGACGAGCGGGGAAGCGAGCACGGTCCTCTCCAAAATGGATGAAGCCGATGCGTTCCGGGGCTACGACCTGATTCTCGAACAGGGGAAGGTGGCCGTTCATGTCGTTCACCAGTGGCCCGATCGGGCCTTCAAGGTGATCACGAACGAACCACTCTCGCTCGATCATTGGCACCACCTCGCCGTCACCTACGACGGCTCGCGTCGATCGACGGGAATGCGGGTGTTTGTCGATGGCGTCGCCCGGCCGGTCACCGCCACGACCGACAACACCGTCGACGGCACGATCCTCACGACGCGGCCGTTCCACATCGGCCGCCGGAGTGCCAGCGCTCCTTTCCGCGGGCGGATCGACGACGTCCGGCTCTATGCCTGTGTCCTGCCCGACGACGAAGTGACCTTGCTTGCCTCCGGGGAGACTCCGGCCGGACTTGCGGCCCTCGTCGGCGTGCCACGCGAGCAACGCAGTCGGGAGCAGGGAGCGCGTCTTCGGGCCCACTTCCTCGATTCCGTCGACGTGCCGTCGCGCGCGTGGCGCGAGGAGTCCGCCGCGATCCCGGCGCGGCTTGCGGAGCTTGCCAAGCAGATCCCGGTGACGATGGTCATGGCCGAGATGAGTCCGCGCCGCCAGACGCGGGTCTTGGTCCGTGGTCGCTACGACCAGCCGGGCGATGTCGTCGCGCCGGGCGTGCCGCGGTTCGGTCCGGGCACCGAAGGCGTCCCGGTGGAGGGGGGCGATCGAATGGCGCTGGCCCGTTGGCTGACCCATCCCGATCATCCGCTCACCGCGCGGGTCGCGGTAAATCGCTGGTGGGGGATGCTCTTCGGGACCGGGATCGTCGAGACGGTCGAGGATTTCGGCATCCAGGGGACGCCCCCGAGCGACCCGGGGCTCCTCGACTGGTTGGCGACCGAATTCATCCGCTGCGGCTGGGACGTGCGGAGCCTCCTCCGGGAGATCGTCCTCTCGGCGACCTACCGGCAGTCGTCGCACGTCACGCCGCTCCTCGCCGAGCGCGACCCGGCGAACCGGCTCCTGGCGCGGGGGCCGCGCGGGAGGCTCCCGGCGGAGACGGTGCGCGACAATGCCCTGGCAATCGGCGGACTGCTCGTCGAGAAAGTCGGGGGGCCGAGCGTCAAGCCTTGGCAGCCCCCCGGGCTGTGGGAAGACGTTTCCGTGGAGCGCCGCGACACGTATGTCCCCGACAGCGGCGATGGGGCGCACCGCCGCAGCATGTACACCTTCTGGAAGCGGACCAGTCCCCCGCCGGCGATGACGACCTTCGATGCCCCGGACCGGGAGACGTGCGTGGCCCGTCGTGGTCGGACCAACACCCCCCTGCAGGCGCTGGTGTTGATGAACGACCCGACCTACCTCGAGGCCGCCAGGGGGCTTGCCACCCGGTTGCTGGCTGAACCCGGTGACGACGCCGCCCGCATCGCCAGGGCCTGGCTCCGGGCCGTGGGACGGACGCCGACCGCGGACGAAACGACCGTCGTCGGCACCGTCCTCGAGGCAGCTCGGCAACGATTCCAGGGGGATCCGGCGGCCGCCGAGCAATTCCTGGTCGTTGCCGGAGGACCGGTGCCGGAGGGGGGCGACGGTCCCACACTTGCCGCCTGGACGACCGTGGCCAGCCTGATCCTCAATCTCGACGAGACGATCACCAAGCCCTGACATCCCCGTCCCTGTCGGTCGACCTCCCTTTCGCCCTTCGACATCTGCCCGGATCGGAATGCCCGCCATGCCTGCAATCCCAACGCCATTCGATGCCGTCCACCGTCGTGCCTTCCTCCACGGCAGCGCCTCGGTTGTCGGCAGCGCGGCGCTGGCGGGGCTGCTCGCCCGCGATGGCCTGGCGAAGGCGCCTCCGGGGTGTGCCGTCGGGGCCGTCGCGCCGCATGCCGCGCCGCGGGCGAAACGGGTGGTCTATCTGTTTCAGTCGGGTGGGCCTTCGCATCTCGAGCTCCTCGACCACAAGCCCCGGCTGCGGGAGTTTCACGGCCAGGAGCTCCCCGACTCGATCCGTCAGGGGCAGCGCCTCACCGGCATGACGAGCGGGCAGACGAGTTTTCCGGTCGTCGCCCCGAAGTTTGGTTTTGTTCAGGCTGGCAGCAACGGAACTTGGATCAGCGAACTTCTCCCCCACACCGCCGGCCAGATCGACCGGATCTGTCTTGTCCGTTCGATGCACACCGAGGCGATCAATCACGACCCGGCGATCACCTTTGTCCAGACCGGCTCGCAGCAGCCCGGACGGCCCTCACTGGGGGCGTGGCTGTCGTACGGCCTGGGGAGCGAGGCGGAGAATCTTCCCGCCTTCGTCGTCCTCATCTCCCACGGGACCGGCAAGGATGCCAATCAGGGCCTCCTCGAACGCCTCTGGGGGGCCGGGTTCCTGCCGTCGAGCCACCAGGGGGTGAAGCTCCGCAGCGCCGGCGACCCGGTCCTCTTCCTCTCCGATCCACCGGGCATCGATCGTGGGCTGCGGCGGACGATGCTCGACGGGCTGGCGGCCCTCAACGACCGGCAGAGGCTGGAAACCGGCGATCCGGAGATTGCCACGCGGATTGCCCAGTACGAGATGGCTTTCGGGATGCAGGCCTCCGTCCCTGAACTGACCGACCTCTCCGGTGAGTCGGCGAAGACGTTCGACGACTACGGCGAGTCAGCCCGGCGTCCAGGGACGTTTGCTGCCAACTGTCTCCTCGCCCGCCGATTGCTCGAACGGGGGGTTCGCTGTGTGCAGCTCTATCACCGCGGCTGGGACCAGCATGGCTCTCTGCCAACGAACATCCCCAAGCAGGCCCGCGACATCGACCAACCGCAGGCGGCGCTTCTGGCCGACCTCCAGGCGCGGGGCATGCTCGATGACACGCTCGTTGTCTGGGGGGGGGAGTTCGGACGGACCGTCTACGGCCAGGGAGGGCTCCAGGACGATTACGGCCGCGACCACCACGGCCGTTGTTATTCGGTCTGGATGGCCGGCGGGGGGATCCGGCCCGGAGTCGTCCACGGCGAGACCGATGACTACGGGTACAACGTCGTCCGCGATCCGGTCCATGTCCACGACCTCAATGCCACGCTCCTCCACTGCCTCGGATACGACCACAAACGACTCACCTACCGCTTCCAGGGGCGCGATTACCGGCTCACCGATGTGGAGGGGAACGTCGTCAAGGAGATCCTGGCATGAGCCGGGTGGAGCGGCGCGGGAAGGCGGTGGATTTCCGGCAGGTCCAGCCTTGACTTTGCTCACGAATAACGAACAATTCACGCTTGGGGGATCTGATTGGAATCCGAGGGAGGCGCCGCCATGCTGGCAAGCCGTCCAAAGTGCCTGTCGCTGGGGTGGGTCAGAAGCCGGCGCCTGCCGGCCCGGCTCGGGTTCACGCTCGTCGAATTGCTCGTCGTGATCGCGATCATCGGTGGGCTCATCGGTCTCCTTCTGCCGGCGGTCCAGGCTGCCCGCGAGGCCGGCCGGCGCACCCGCTGCGCCAACTCCCTCAAGCAGATCGCCACCGGCCTCCACAGCTACATGACGGCCAAGGGGCGGTTTCCTGCCGGGTATCTCGCGTCGACCTCGTCGCCGCAGCGTGATCCGACCACCCACGACGCCGCTCCCGGCACCGGCTGGGGGTTAGCGATTGCAGCGTTCATGGAGGAATCGGCGCTGACCAACGCCTACAACTCGATCGATGGCATCGCGGGCCCCTCGAATTCCGAAGTCGTCAGCCGCCCGATCTCCACCTTTCTGTGTGCCTCCTCGACCGGGCCGCGGACGCCGTTTGTCGTAGCCGGGGCCGATGGCTCTCCGCTGGCCTCGGGGGTGAAACTCGGCCGCAGCGATTACGTCGCCAATGCCGGTCAGGCCGACGTCTGGAACTCGAGGCCCGGCAAGGACGATTGGAACGGCCTCGCCAACGGCCCTCTCTACCGCAACTCCACGACCCGTCCGGGCGACGTGATGGATGGGCTGTCGCAGACGGTGTTCATCGGCGAGCACTCCCAGGCCCTGTCGCAAAAGGCCTGGGCCGGCGTCGTGGCGGGGGGATGGAGCCAGGTCGATCGGGCCATGAGCACGGCGTCGGCCGGGCCGGCGGCCACGTTCGTCCTCTCCCATTCCGGCCCCACCGCCGATGGCCCGGTTCACACCCCGAACGACCCTAGCGGCCACTGCGACGAGATGTTCTCCCAGCATCCCACCGGCAGCAATGTCGCCTACGGGGACGGGGGCGTGCGATTTGTCGGTGCCGACGTCGATCCCACGATCTGGGCCGCGACCTGCACGATCGCCGGCGGGGAGAAGATCTCCCAGACTCCGCATTGAGCCGCGGGCGGCTGACCGCCCGGCCCCTGCTCGCGGGGCACTCCTGCTGCCGAATGCTGGCGGGCCCGTGCTGCCCCCCCAGAGACGGAGCCCCCCATGCTTGAGATCCTCGGTCGGCCCGGTGTGATGTCGCGGCGGCTCGGTCGTCGCGCCATGCTGCAGGTCGGGGGAGCAGGGCTGCTGGGAACGTCGCTCGGGAAAGTCCTCGCCGCCGAGGCGATTGCGACGGGCCCGCAGCCACGGGCCAAGTCGGTGATCTTCCTCTTTCTCTTCGGCGGCCCGAGCCAATATGAAACCTTCGATATGAAGCCGGACGCGCCGGCCGACATCCGCGGGCCGATGAGCCCGATCGGGTGCCGGACGCCCGGCTTGCGGATCTGCGAGCATCTGCCGAAGTTGGCGGAGGTCTCCGACCGCTACTGCGTCATCCGCTCGATGACGCACGATTTCAACGACCACAGCGGCGGCGGCCACTACATCCAGACGGGCAAACGCTGGCAGATCCCCGTCGGCGGCGGCTTCAGCGCCACGCCGCAGGACTGGCCATCGATCGGCTCGGTGGTTGAGCACCTCGAGCAACGGCGTGCCCAGGGCGCTGCGCGCGATCTGCCCGCGTATGCCGTCGTTCCCAACCGGCTCGGCCGGCTCCAGGAGAACGGCCAGTATGTCCGCCCGGGGGAATACGGCGGCTGGCTGGGATCGGCGGTCAATCCGCTCACCACGCGGGTCGACCGGAGAGATTCCGCCGACAACCCCTACTGGCGTGAATGCACTGACAGCGAGCTCCGCTGCCGGATCGAGGGGCTCGATCCGGTCTCCGCCGCCGACATCGCCCGGATTCGTCGCCGGGCCACGCTCCTCGAATCGTTCGACGCTCAGCGGCGGATCATCGATGGCCAGCGATCGCTCGAAATCGATCGGATCCGCGAGCGGGCCCTCGGTCTCGTCACGAGCTCACGGACGCGCGAGGCCCTCGATCTGGAGCGGGAGCCGGCGGCGCTGCGTGACAGCTACGGCCGTCATCTCTTCGGCCAGGCCTGCCTGATGGCGCGGCGGTTGGTCGAGGCGGGCACCCGGTTCGTGACGGTCCACTACGACTGCTGCGACGGCTACAGCTGGGATTCGCATGTCCATTCCAACGACGTCCGCCGCTCGCTCCTCCCCACGTTCGATTCCGCGCTCTCCGGGTTGCTCCTCGATCTTGAAAAAAGCGGTCTCCTCGCCGAGACGCTCGTCGTCGCCCTGGGGGAGATGGGGCGGACGGCGAAGCCGACGAAGGACTGGGGGCGCAATCACTGGAGCACGCTCTTCCCGGCCGTGATCGCCGGGGCCGGTGTCCGCGGCGGCACCACGTGGGGCGCTTCTGACAAGAACGGCGAGTACCCCACCGAACACCCGACGTCACCGGAAGATCTCGCGGCGACGATCTACAAGGCGCTCGGTATCGATCCGGAGACCGTCCTCACGATGCCCGACGGCCGGCCTACCACGCTCACCGCGGGAGGACGGCCGATCGAGGGGATCTTTGCTTGAGGGGGATGCGCTGAACGGGGGCTGCCCGGCCAAGGCTATCGGCTCTCGGAATGGGCTTCCGGGCTCACCACTGGAGGCCGAACTTCGCCCCGTCTCCTTGGCGGCCGAGGCCTCCCTTGAGCGGAGCATTCGACTTCTTCACCGGCGGCAGCGGGGCCTCCTCGACCTCCGGTTCCGCGGGCTCGGCAGCCGGTCCACCCTTCCCGGCTGGCAGCGTGGCGAGGGCCTTGATCGAAAGCGACATCCGTTGCTCGTCGGGATCGCAGGACAGGACCTTGCACTCCACCGCCTCCCCTTCGCGGACGACGCTCGACACGCTCTGGACATGCCGATGGGCAAGCTCCGAGACATGAACGAGCCCTTCCACGCCCGGCTCGAGCCGCACGAAAGCACCGAACTGGGCGATACGGCTCACCGTGCCCCGGACCGCGGCGCCGACATGGTACTTCTCGGCGGCGTTCTTCCAGGGGCTCTCCACCGTGTCGCGGATCGAGAGACCGATCTTTCCGGTCTGTCGGTCGACATTCTTCACCGCAACGCGCACCTTTTGCCCGACCTCGAGGACTTCGGTCGGGGTTTTCACCCGATCCCACGACATCTGGCTGACATGGACAAGGCCGTCGACGCCGTTGCCAACGTCGACAAAGGCGCCGAAGTCACGTACCGAGCGGACGATCCCATCGAGCAGATCACCGATCTCGAGCGTCTCGAGCATCTTCGTGCGGGCGTCGGCTGATTGCCGCTCGAGCACCGCGCGGCGCGAGAGAACAAGCCGCCGTGCGGCCGGCACGATCTCGGTCACGAGGGCCTCGACGGTCTGCCCGACGAGCTCCTCGAGGTTCTCCACCCGCCAGTTGCTCACCAAGCTCGCCGGCATGAAGCCGCGGAGCCCGGCGACGTCGCACTCGACGCCCCCCTTGTTCGCGGCGACGACCTTCGCGGCGACGATCATTCCCGCTTCGATTTGTGACCAGTCTTCGACGGCGATCGCCCGATTGGCGGGGGCCACGTCGTAGAGGCCATCCTCCTCTTTGAAGCCGCCGACCGAGAGCTCGAGCACCTGGCCGATTTCGGGGTTGCCGTCGAGGCCGATGAGCTTGAGTGCCCCCTGACGCCGACCGCCGAGATCGATGAAGGCGGTGTCGGGGCCAACCGCTACGACGGTGCCGGAGACGCGGGAACCGGGATCGAGCGCGGCAGACGCCTTCGCCGATGCAGCCGTGGCGAGGATCGAGTCGACCTCGATCCCCTCGATGGCGGCCAGGAAATCCTCCTCGAGATCATCCTCGAGGCCGGCACGGAGATTCGGAACGGCAACGCGCTTCGACGGCGGGAGGACATCCGCGAAGGCCGAGGCCGGGGCCCGGTCGCCACGCCGCTCGCGCCGCGGACGGTCACCCCCCTGGTCGCCACCCCGCCGCGGGCCCCCGCGTGCGTCGCGCGGGGCTTCGCCGCCGGCCGCGGCAGCCCGGGCCTCGATGTCAGCCGCGCTCACCACCGGCCCGTCAACCGCTGGGCTGGGGGCTGGGCTGGGGGCGACAGGCGTTGCGGCGCCACTGCTTCCCGCTCCGGTCGCAGCGGGCGGTGCTGCCGGCCGAACCGGCGGCAGCGGGGTGTCGCCAAGCACCGAAGAGGTGGCCGAAGCGACGAATTGATGCCGCGGTGGCAGTTTAGGGGGCCGGACTCCCGGCCGTTGTGTGCCGATCGGAATCCGCCGACGCTCTCCCTCTTTATCCCCATCCCCATCTCCCTCAGCGGCGGCTGCGGCCACTGGCACCTGCTCCGAGGGTGGGGCCGGTGGAGAGGCCAATTGGTCGGGGGAGGACAAATCCGGAGATGGGGAGGAATCGGCGGTCATCGTCGGCACTCGTCGGAAGGGGAGAGGCCGCCGCGGTGCCGGCCCCGAGAAGACAGACGCCCGCAATGAGCGGGCACGGGACGGAGTCAGGGGGCTTTACTCGAATGCGGGAAACAGGACTTGAACCTGCACGGTATTACTACCACCAGGCCCTCAACCTGGCGCGTCTGCCAATTCCGCCATTCCCGCAGCGGTGCGATCAATCAAACAGGTCGGCTCCACAGCACCCAGCCACCTGCGAACCCCTCCTGACTCCTGGGGACATTCTGCGACCGTTTCACCGCCAGTCAAGAACCCCGGCGATATTCGGCCTGACTGGCGACTCCGGACGGCCCGCTGAGGCCATTCACGCGACTTCCACAACACGCAACCGCCGCGCCAGAGTGGGGACAAACCCCAGCCCGGACGTCAGGCCGAGCGACCAGACGAGATCTCCGACCGGGGCCCAGCGGTAGAAGGGGAGGGCGGCCACATAACACTCGACAAGCCCACTGGCGGTGTGGGGGTAGTCGGAAGTGAGCCACCAATGGGCGAAGTTGGTGGAGAGATAGAAGACCAGCGATCCGGCCAGGGCCCCACCCAGGGCTCCCCAGACATGGCTCCGCCGGACCACGCTCCCCATCAGCACCGGCCAAGTAAAAGCAGCATAGATGATCGCGGCCATCGTCCAACTCCCATAGCTTCCCCCCCCGGGCAGGGCCAGGTTGCTGGCGGCGAGGGCGAACGCGGGAACCGACGCGGCCACGAACCGATTCGCGAACAGGGCCCCGGCGCAGAGGCCGATCCCGATCAAGGGGGAGACCCCGTAGACCGGTTGCCAGAGCCGACCGAGGATGCCGATGCCGACGAGCACGCCCCAGGCCAAGCAAAGAAATCCGAACGGGAGCCCGCGGCCGTCGGGGCCGGAGGGACCGTTGGAACGCCCTTCCGCCACCGACCCGGCCGAAAGGGAGACGTTTTCATGGGACTGACCCGGAATGCTCATGCTCGACGACCCCGGAGGATTTCTCACCGAATCCGACCACATCCCGATACACTACCGGTTTTCGGCCGGTGGGCAAGCCGAAGGGATGCCCACTGCCACCGAATCGGACCCCGTTCCGGGGTGACGCCATGGCCGCCAGCCCCCGTCAACCGCGCTCTCCCGAGGTTCCAGGCTCCCGGGCAAACGCTTCCGGAGCGGGCTCGATCGCGTCCACGCGCGATGCCGGCGGCGTCGTCACGCTCCAATTCATCGCCGGGAACCGGAGCCAGAACGTCATCGACGCCCTGTTCCTCGCGGACCTTCGGCAGACGCTCGACATCCTTGAAGCGGGGCCCCCGCCGACGGCCGTGCTGCTCTGTTCCGGCCGCCCGGGGTCGTTCTTTGCCGGCGCCGACCTCGACAGGCTGGAAGCGATCCTCGGGGCCGATGCCGCCGTGGTCGAGCAGGCCTGTGCCGGCGGTCGCCGACTCTACGACCGCCTCTCGTCCAATCCCTGGCCGACGGTCGCCGTCATCGACGGGGTCTGTCTGGGCGGGGGGCTGGAGCTCGCCTTGGCGTGCGATTACCGGGTGGCGAGCTCCGCGGAGGTGACGGCTCTCGGATTCCCGGAAGTGAAGCTCGGCTTCCTGCCCGGTTGGGGCGGGACGGTGCGGCTCCCCCGGCTCATCGGCCCTGGGCCCGCCGTGGAGATGATGGCCGCGGGCGAAACGATGAGCGGCCACGCCGCCGCCCACTGTGGCCTGGTCGATGCCTGTGTACCGGCCGGGCAGGCTGACGCCGCGGCCAAACTCCTCGCGCAACGCGCTGCCAAGACCGGGGAGCATCTGGCCCGCCGCCGTCGCCTCTCCAGACCGGTCGTGCTGGAGGCCGTGGAGCGCGAGTTTCTCGAGGCGATGACCGGCGCGGTGATTCAGGGGAGGACCGGAGGCCATTATCCGGCGCCGCTGGCGATCCTCGAGGCGGTCCTGGCGACGTCGGACGTGTCGGATGCCGACGCGGGGACAATCGAGGGGAAGGCATTTGCCGCACTCGCCCGCTCGCCGGTGGCCAGGCAGCTGGTGCGGGTGTTCCGTCTTGGCGAGAGGAACCGGCGCGACCGCGGAATTGCACCCGACCGGGGTGCTGCCAGTGCCGCGCCCGGGGCGACCGACGAACCGGGCTTCGAGCGGCCGGCGATTGTCGGCGCCGGGATCATGGGGGCCGGGATCGCCGCCGCCCACCTCCGGATCGGCTGTGCCGTGACGTTGGCCGACGTCCAGTCGGAGGCGCTCGCCCGGAGCGTCCCCGAGATCCTCCAGGAAGCGGCCTGGGACCGCACCCGGCGGGCCACCGATCAGTCCCGCGCTGTCCGGCTTGCCGGCCAGCTGCGCACCGTCACGCACACGGCGGCCTTGGCCGATGCCGATCTCGTCATCGAAAGTGTCCTCGAGCGGACGGATGTCAAACGGAAGGTGCTGGCGGAGATCGAGGCGGTCGTCGGGCCCGACGCCATCATCGCCACCAACACCTCCACCAACCCGATCGCGAAGCTCGCCGAGGCGCTCCGCGATCCCTCGCGGTTCTGCGGCCTCCACTTTTTCAATCCCGTCCGGCGGATGATGCTCGTCGAGGTCGTGCGCGGACCGGCCACCTCCGATGCCACCGTCGCCCGCGCGGTCGCCCATGCCAAACGCTTGGGGAAATGCCCGATCGTCGTCCGTGACAGTCCGGGGTTCCTCGTCAATCGGATGCTCATGCCCTATCTCCATGAATCGGTGGAGATGCTTCGGGCGGGGATCGATCCGCGGAAGATCGATCGCGCGGCGCGGGCCTTCGGGATGCCGATGGGACCGCTCGAACTCTACGACATGATCGGCCTCGACACGGCGTTCTACGCAGGCCTCGTTCTGAACGACGCCTACGGCGACCGGATCGAGGCCTCGCCGGTGATCCCGGCGATGGTCAAGTCGGGGCGTCTGGGGCGGAAGAGCGGCGGGGGCTTCTACCGTTATGCGGGAATCGGCCCGCGGGCGCGGATCGAACGCCCCGACGACGGCCTGCCGGCGGTCGTCGCGCCCTACGCGCTGCCGCCGTGTGCCGGCGACGAACGGACGATCCTCGACCGGCTCATCCTCCCGATGGTGCTCGAGGCGACGAGGGTGCTCGACGAGGGGATCGTCCGCGACGGGTGCGACGTCGATCTCGCCGTCATCCACGCCCTCGGCTTCCCGCCGTTCCGCGGTGGGCTCCTGGCCTGGGCCGATACCCTCGGAGCCGCCGAGATCGTCCGCCGGCTCGCGGCGCTCTCCGGTCTCGGTGTCCGCATGCGTCCGACCCCACGCCTGGAATCCCTGGCGCGCGACGGCGGCCTGTTCACCGCCTGAATCCCGCTTCGTCCCGCTCCCCTACTCCGCCGACCCCATGCCAGCCACGCTCCTTCCCCGTGAGCCCGAGCAGACGCCGGTGATCGTCGCCTGTTGCCGTACGGCGATCGGCCGGTCGCACGCCGAGCGCGGCCTGTTCCGTCATGTCCGTGGCGACGAGCTGGCCACCGCCGCCGTGGCTGCCGCCGTCGAGCGGAGTGGAGTCGATCCCGCGACGATCGAGGATCTCCTCCTCGGGGCGACCCAGCAGCGCGGCGAGCTCGGCGGCAACGTCGCCAGGGCCGTGGCGCTGATGGCCGGGCTGCCACTCTCCACGGCCGGCGTGACGATCAACCGGCTGTGTGGATCGGGCCTCGAGGCGATCCTCCAGGCGAGCCGCTCGATCATCGCCGGGGCCGAGGATGTCCAGGTGGTGGCGGGCGTCGAGCACATGCACCACCAGCCGATGGACGAGGGAGTCGACTTCCATCCCCGCGTCGTGGCCCGCTCCAGCCGGGGCATGCTCTCGATGGGGCTGACCGCCGAGCACCTCGCCGCCACGCGGGGCATCGACCGGCGTCGGCAGGAGGATTGGGCCCTCGAGAGCCATTCCCGGGCGGTCACGGCGATCGACTCCGGCGGATTGGCCGCCGAGATCGTGCCGGTGCTCGGCCACGACGAGGCCGGAGCGCTCGTCGAGGCGCGGATCGATCAGTCGGTGCGGCGCGACACGAGCCGCGAGGCGATGGCCCGGCTCGAGCCGGCGTTCCTCCCCAAGCTCGGTACGGTGACGGCCGCGACCAGCGCGCCGCTCTCCGACGGCGCCGCGGCGCTGGTGATGATGTCGTTGGCGGAGGCCCGCAGACAGGGCATCGCGCCCCTGGCCCGGGTCGTGGCCGGAGCCGTGGTGGGGGTGCCGCCGGCGGTGATGGGGACCGGCCCGGTGGCCGCGACCCGGAAGCTCCTCCGGCGGCTGTCGATCGACCTCGGGTCGATCGATCTGGTCGAGCTCAACGAGGCCTTCGCCGCCCAGACGATCTGGTGCGTCGACGAGCTCGGCCTCGACCCCGCACGCGTCAATGTCCGTGGCGGGGCCCTCGCCATCGGGCATCCGCTCGGTGCCAGTGGTGTCCGCATCGTCACCACGCTCGTCCACGCCATGCACGCCCGTGGCGACCGGCTCGGGTTGGCGACGATGTGCATCGGACTCGGCCAGGGAATCGCGCTGGTCGTGGAGGGAATCGGGACGTGACGACCCGCATGGAGTCGGCCCCTGGTGTCGGCGCTGGTCCGGGCCAGGCCCGCGCCGTGACGCTTCTCGACCTCCTCGTCGCCCGGATCGACGACGCCGCCGCGCGACCGGCCCTGGTGACGCGCGCTCGGGTGGATGGCGCGGCAACGAGCTGGACCTGGCTCGAGGTGGCCGCGGCCTCCGTCGATCTCGCCGCGGCCCTCGAGGCGGCCGGTTTCCGCCCCGGCGACCGGGTCGTGCATGTCGGCACGCATTCGGTCGATTGGGTCGTCGTCGATCTCGCCTGCCTTCTCGCCGGATTCGTTCACGCGCCGCTTCACGTCGATGCTCCGCGCGGCGAGCTCCTCCACCAGATCGGCTGGCTCGTCCCCGACAAAATCGTGATCAGTGGAGACGCGGGGGCGCATCCGCCGGCCGACCATGAACGGCTTCTCGCTGCCCTGCCCGATCCGCGCCGCGCCATCGATCTGCGTTTCCCCTCGCCGCGACAGGGGATGCGCTCGGCGCCACCCGGAGCGGGCCTGCGCTCGGCGGCCTGGCAGCGCCGCGCCGCCGAGCCGGCGGAGCTGCGACGCGAGGTGGCGCGGCGCGCGGCGGCCGTCGATCCCGACGCGCCGGCGCGGATCTTCCTCTCCTCCGGGACAACCGGCCGGCCCAGGGGCTACGTCCATTCGCAGCGGTCACTCGCCACGAATGCCCTCGGAGCCGCGGCAATCTTCCTCGACGAGCCGGCCGATGTCCGCCTGGCGTGGCTGCCGATGAGCCACGCGCTGGCCTGCACGGGGGATCTCTCCACAGCGCTGGTCCGCGGCGGCTGTCTGAATGTCGTCCCCGACCGGCGCCATCTCCTCGAGGCCTGCCGATTCCTGCCACCGACGGTGATCCTGGGGGTGCCGGCGTTCTTCGAGCGGCTCGAACGGGGCGTCCGGTCGGGGGCGATCCCCGACCTCGCCGCCGCGCTCGGTGGTCGAGTGCGGGTCTGCATCTCCGGCGGGGCGGCGCTCCGGGAACGGACGCAGGCGCTGTTTGCCGCGCGGGGTGTCCCGCTCGTCGAGGGTTACGGACTGGCCGAGGCCGGTCCGGTGGTCGCCCTCGACAGCCCGCGAGGGTACCGGCCGGGGTGGGTCGGCAAGGCGCTTGCTGGCATCGACGTCCGTCTCGATGCTGCCGGCCAGCTCCTCGTGCGTACGCCGTCGCGGGCCATCGGGCAGCTTCTCCCCCCCGACGTCCCGATCGAGGCCGCCGCCGAAAACGGCCGCGAGGACGATTGGATCGCCACCGGCGACACCGCCGAGATCGCCGCCGACGGCCGGATCCGGATCACCGGACGGGTCGTCGACACGCTTGTTCTCTCCACCGGCACGAAGCTCCCGCCGGCCGAAGTCGAGCGGGCCCTCGCCGCCGACCCGGTCGTCGCCCAGGTGTGTGTCTGTGGCAATCGGTTGCCGATTGCGGTGGCGCTGGTCGTGCCGGAGCCCGCCGTCCTCCGGGCCGCCATCCGGGCGCTCGACCTGCGGGTCGTGTCGCGGCGCGCGGCCCTCCGCCATCCGCGCCTCCTTCGCTGGCTCGCTCGCCGGCTCGCCCGCCGGCAGGAGTCGCTCCCCCGGGCCTGGCGGGTGCGGCGCCTCGTGCTCGTCAACCGCCCCTTCGACATCGACCGCGGGGAGATGACCCCTTCCATGAAACTGAAGCGTCCGACGATCGCCCATCACTTCGCTGCCACGCTCGACGCCGCTGTCGCCCCCACGCCACCGCCAGGCGTGGCGGATGTGCCCCATGGGGACGACCGCCCCGAACGCCGGTCCACCGCCGGCATCAGCGCGGCGCTGTGGGGCCGGCCGCGCGGGGATGACGGCGGGTTTGCCGCCGCTGCCGCGCTCGGTGCCCAGCCGCTCCCTGACGGAATCGCCGCGGTCCTCGGGGAGGCCGAGCAGCGGCTCGGCAACCTCCGCGCCGCCGGCCTGCTCTACGCCCCGGTGGCGGCGACAGGGCTGCCGCCGGCACCGCTCGACGACGCGCCACCGCGGCCGGAGGGATTGTTTACCGCTGCTGCCGAGACGGCGCTGGGGGAGGCGGGGCTGTGGGGCATCCTCGTGCCTGCGGCCCACGGCGGGAGCGGGGGGACGGTCGTCGACCTGGTGCGGAGCGTGGCGAGGATCGCCGCCACGGTGCCGACCGCCGCGGGGATGCTCTCGGTCCACTCTTCCATCGGGGCGGTGTCGGCACTGATCGCCTTCGGGACACCCGAGCAGCAGGCCCGTCACCTGCCGGGGTTGGCCGGGGGACGGCCGCTGTCGGTGTTCGCGGCCACCGAACCGGAGGTGGGCTGCGATCTGGGGGCGGTGCGGACGACGCTGACCCGGCGCGACGGCCGGCTCGTCGTCGACGGCACGAAGATGTTCATCACGAATGCCGACCATGGCCGGCTCGTGAAGCTCCTCGTCGCGGCCGAGGGCAAGCCGGCCGTCGTTCTCGCCCGTCTCCCCGACCACGACACGGCCGAGTTCCGCCTCCTCCGCTACGCCCTCCACCCGCTCCGGCACACCGCCAACCACGCCCTCGAGTTTCGCGGGTTCGAGGTTGACCAGCGCGACCTCCTCGAAGCCCCGGGGGGGGATGCGATGGCGATTGTCTGGCATGGTCTCAACCGCGGTCGCAGTACGCTCGCCGCGCAGGCTGCCGGCACGCTCCGCCTCCTCCTCGGCCATGCCCGTGGCCATGCGATTCGCCGCGCCACCTGGGGCCAGCCAATCGGATCGCGGCAACTCGTCCAGGGGAGGCTCGCGCGGATCGCGGCGGCGGGATTGGCCTGTGAAGCGCTGTCGGTCTGGGCGGCGGCGACGATCGATGCCTCCGGCGGCTCCGGGGGGGACCTCGAGGCGATCACCGCCAAGGTGGTGGCCAGCCAGGCTGTCCGCGAAGGCGCGATCGACGCCCTCGGGATCCATGGGGGGCGGGCGTTCCTCGTCGGCCATCCGCTCGGCGATTCCTTCCATGACCACCTCGCCGTCGGCGTCTACGAGGGGGAGAGCGATCTGCTCGGGCTGGCGCTCTTCAAGGGGCTCGCCCGGCGTCATCCGCTTTCCACGCTCCGGCGTCAGGGGAGCCGTGTCGGCGCCGCGGTCGATTGGCTCGGCTGGCGCGTCGGCCGTCTCGCCGCCGCCGGAGGCGACAACGGGATTCTCGACGGCCGCCTGCGCGCCCATGCCGCCGCGGCACGAAGGTCGCTTGCCGCCTCGGCAGTGGCGATCGACCGGGCGATCCGTCGGCATGGCCGCGCCCTGGCGGAGCGGCAGTTGGAGGTGGGGGCCCTGTCGGCGGCGGTCCGGGATGCGGCGAGCGTCCTCGCCGTTGCCCACCACGCCGATGTCCAGGGCGATGACGCGGCGCTGGTGACGGCGGATGTGTGGTGCCGGATGGCGCTGGCGCGGGCCGCCGGTCGCCGCCTCACGCCGGCGGATCATGCCGCGATCGGGGCCCTGGGGCGGGGGATCGTCGAGGGCTAGCCGCCGCTGCTGACCAGTGCCGGCCACCAACTGCACAGGTACCAAGCCCGGGGAGTAGTCCATTCGACGAAGGCATCGAGCACCGACCTGGAGAGAAAGGCATCGGCCACGGTTCTCCCGGCCGGCTGGCCCGCGGAGCGGGCGGCGACATCGAGCCCGAGGAGCTCGTCGAGGACGCCCCGGGGGCGGACATAGCGGACGACCCGGGCGGTCTCCTTCGTCAGTCCGGCCAGCTCGACGGCCCGGTCGACGGCATCCTCCAGGAAGCCGATCCGATCGACGAGCCCGGCGGCCTGGGCCTGCCTGGCCGTGAACACCTGGCCGGTCGCCACGGCATCGACGGCTGCCGCGTCGAGCTTCGGTCGTCCCTCCCGGACAACCTCCTTGAACCGGGCGAACATGTCGTCGACGAGCGATTGGAGAACCTTCCGCTCGCGTTCGGCGAGCTCGGGTGCCCGCTCCTTCGTCGGGGAGAGCATCTCCTTGAGCGGGCCGCTGGTGATCGAATCGTCGGCGATGTCGATCTTCCGCAGCGCCTTGGAGAAGTCGTAGTGGGGGATGATGACGCCAATCGAGCCGGTGAGCGTGGCCGGCTCGGCGAAGATCACGTCCTCGCCGCCACCGTTGGCCATGGCCACGTAATACCCGCCGCTGGCCGCGATCGACCCCATGCTGACGACGACCTTCAGGTCGCGCTTCTTCACGATCGCCGCCAGGCGGTGATGGATGTCGTCGCTGCCGGACACGGTGCCCCCCGGGGAGTCGACCCGGAGAACGATCGCCTTGACCGACTCGTCGTCGGCGATCCGGTCGAGTTGCTGGCGGGCGAATCCCGATCCCCCCATGATAGCCCCGATCACATCGACGATCGCCACCCGGCTGGGGGCGTCCTTGGAGAGCGAGTGCCAGCGTTCCTCGACCTGTCCCGACTTCTGGAAATATCGCGAATTGGCGCCGAAGCTCGCGATCGCCACCAGCGCCGACATCCCGGCGATTGCCCAGGGGATCCACGACCAGCGTTTGCCTCCGCGCCGGGGCTCACCGAGGATCACAGGCGCCGGAGACGTGTGGGGGAAAGGGCCGGGGAGGGACGGGGGATTCATCGCGGCAGGCTCCTCTTCGTGCTTCCGGGCTCCGGCACCGGCGTGGAGGCCGGTCGCCGGTCAGAACCGGGGATCATGTTGCCATCCGGAGACGGTGACCGCTACCCTTGACGATTCAAGGCGGTCTCTCCGCCGGAGACCGCAACCCCTGAGGAGCGACGCAACGTGATCGTGAGCGTGAGCACGGAGTGTTTTCCGGAACTGCCGCTGGCCAACGCCATGGAGCGGCTGGCGGAGCTCGAATACACCGCCGTCGAGATCGACGTCCACGAGCACGGCGGCCACCTCCAGCCCGCCCAAGTCGCCGCCAGCCCCGAGCTCGCCATCCGTGAATGCAGCGATTTGCAGCGGCTCCGCCCCGTGGCCGTCTCGTTCGCGGCTGCCGATTGCCCGACGATGTACGACCAGTTCGAGGCGTGCTGCCGGCTGGCCAAGTCGCTCGGCGTGGTGACGATGGTCGTTGAATCGTCGGAGCTCGGCACCCCCTTCAATGGCGAGATCGAGCGGCTCCGGAAGCTCGTCAAGATCGCCGCCGGACTCGATGCCCTCGTCGGCGTGAAGACCGAGGCCGGACGGATGACGCAGGACGCGGAGACGACCGCCTCGCTGTGCCGGAATGTCCCGGGGCTGTGGGTGACGCTCGACCCGAGCCACTTCATCTTCGGCCACAAGAAAATGGCCAGTTGGGAGTCGATCCTGAAGTACGTCTGCCATGTCCATCTCCGGGACACCAAGCAGGACACCTTCCAGGTGCGGATCGGCCAAGGGAGCGTGGAGTATGGCAAGCTCTTCAACCAACTCGAGCGGGTCGGCTACAAGCGGGCCTTGAGCGTCCACCTTCCGCCGCTGCCGAATGTCGATCAGGTGGCGGAGCTCCGCAAGATGCGTCTCCTCCTCGAAAGCCTGCTGTGACGGCGCCCGGTGGCGGCTCCAGCTCCCACCCGGAAATGACGGAGGGACGCGTCCTTCCCTGGACGCGTCCCTCCCACTCGGTTCATCGGCTCCATCCATGAAGCCTGTCGAACCGGATGCTCACTGCCGCTGGGCCGAGGCCTCGGCGCGGCTGGCCATCTCGGCGTAGGTCTTGCTCCGCTCGTCTTCGCCCTGCTCGGCGTACATCATCGAGAGGTTGCCGTAGGCGAGGGCCAGGGCGGGTTCGTCGAGGAGGCGGTTGTCGACCGCGGTCACCATGCAATCGATGCCGCGGCGACACAGATCGAGCGCGTCGTCGCGGCGATCGACCTGCCAATACGACACGGCCATGCTCACGTACGACTCGCCGAGGCGCCCCACCTCGCCGTGCGACACGAACGAGGCGTTGCGGTTCCAGTAGCTCCGCACCTTGTCGAACCAGGTGACCGCCGTGGCATGGTCGCCGTTCTGGAGGCTGTGGAGCACGCCGATCCGGAAGAGGAGATCGCCGATCGAGGCCCGTTCGGTGTCGGTCAGCTCCCGGTATTCGGCACCCCGCTCCAGGTAGGCTGCCGTCAGCGTGGCGTTGTCGATGAGGTCGGTTGCCTCGCCGCGGTTCTGACTGGCCGTGAGGGCGTCGGCGAGCGCGAGCCCGACCTCCCAGTCGATCTGCCGGCGCTGCCAGGCATCGGTGAGGTCGGTGTTGATCCGGTCACGGGTGACGAGGAGCCGCTTCACCCACGGGAGCGGATCGACGACCTCGCAGCCAGCGGCGGCCGCGAGGGCCCCGCGGCAAAGCTGGATCTCGAGGAGGGGGCGATCGGCCGTATCGGGGCTGATGTCGTCGACCATCTTCGAAGCGGCGGCGAGCCACTTGGCGACGACCTCCCCCTTCCGCTGCCACTCCCCCTTGGCGATCGCCACCGCCATGCCGAGGTTGGCATCGAGGAGGACGTCACGGGCGGCTTCACGGATCGACTTCGATCGGGACTGCCGGAGCTGCATCGCCGACCGGATCGCGGTGTCGAAGTGCTTGACGGCCGCCTTGTGGTCGGGCGAGGGGCACTCGACGTCGATCCGCCCGAGCATCCTCTCGACCTGGGCCGGAGCCACCCCTTCGAGATTGGGCATCGTCTTGAGGGTGAGCACGCACTGTCGGGCTTCGTCATAACGCCCGATCGCCATCAGTACGCTGGCATTTTTCAAATGCGTCCAGACATCCTCGGGATCGAGCTCCTCGGTGACCGAACCGAGCGCCAGTGCCTGTTGCCACTTGCCCTGTTCGCAGAGGAGGGCCAGCAGCATCCGCCGGGCGCGGAGATGCTGCGGATCGAGTTCGACGGCAAACTTCAGATCGACGATGGCGAGGTCGGTGTCGGTCTCGATCTCTCCCTCGGCACGGAGCACGAAGGCCTCGGGATCGAGCGGTTCGATCATCACCGCCAACGCCGAGCGAGTGCCCGGCTTGAGGCTGAAAATCAGTCCGCATTCCGGGTAGACCTCGCCGATCGACACGCCCGATTCGTCGAGGATCGAGACCGAGTTCAGATCGCCGATCTCGAAGAACGCCGCCAGCTCGTCGACCGACAGCGGATCGGAGAGCTTGATGCGGATCGAGTCGACCACGTCACCATCGAGTGTCGCCTCGGCCCGTTCCAGCGGACCCTCCTCGAGGGCCCACGCATAGCCCTTGGTGCCGTCTTCACGGATGAAGGCTTCGCCGAGCCCGAACTTCGGCTCCATCCTCGCCCGCAGTTCGTTGCGGGTCGTCTTGCCGGGGCAGACGCCGTTGAAGGTGACCGGGTCGACGGCGAGCGTTGGCTCGGTGCGCGAGGCGGAATGCGGCGGACCATCCGTCTGGGGGGTCGGAACGGGTGCCGTCGCGGTCTCGGCCGCGGCGGCGACGGGGGTCGAGTCGCTGCCGGTGAGCACGCTCGCCTCGGGGCCGAGCTCGGTGGTCTTGGGCGCACCGGTCTCGTCGTCGTCCGTGTGCTCCGCTACCTGCTGCGGGCCGAGAGGAGTCTCGACGCCGAGGGCGCCCCAGCCACTCACGAGGCGGATCCGGGTGTCGAGATTGGACGGGGTTCGCGAGCGGAGCAGGGCCCGGCCCGGCTTCCCGTCGCTGTCGGCCGCCGGCGTGGCAGCGATCGTGAGCGGTTTGGCTGCCACGAGGGGGAGCGTTTGGGGAGCCGTGTTGGGGAGTGGCGCCGCGGCCGTCCCCCCCAGCTTGGTCCGCCGTGAAGAGGCCTTCCGCGGCGTGACCGGCTTCTCCGCTGTCCCGATCTCCTCGATCCACCGCGGCACACGGTAGCTGCCACGCGACGGAGCGTTTTCCGCCCCGCCGGCACCGGTCGCTCCGAGGCACGGAAGCGTCGCACCGAAAAGGATGACGGCGAGCCCCTTCAATCCACGAGCCCGTGAGTCCCTTGGCATGCCCACGACAGATTCCTCCTTGAACGTGCGGACGGCCTCCGGCGGAGGAAGCCCGTGATCCAAGACGGGACAGTAGGCTTCGCCGCTTTCCTGGTCCAGACCAGCTTCCCGCCCCCATTTCGGCCGTCGGCACGCGGGGATCGGGCCCCGCTGCGGCTCGTTTTTTCGCGGTAGACTCTCGGCATGTGCGCAAACGGGGTACCGACATCGCCCTTGCCGGCCCGGCCCCCCCGGATCGTCGTCGTGGGCGGGGGACTGGCCGGGCTTGTGGCTGCGGAATCGCTCCTCGAGGCTGGAGCCTGGCCGGAGGACCGTCGACCGGAGGTGATCCTCGTCGAGGCCCACGGCCGCGCCGGTGGGGTCGTCGAGACGGTCCGCCGTGACGGCTGGCTGATCGAGCGGAGTGCCGACAATTTCCTCGCGGCCCGGCCCGAGGGGATGGCACTGGTCGACCGGCTCGGGCTGCGCGACGAACTGATCAGTGTGCACGAGCCAGCCCGTCGAGCGCTCGTCTTCCGGGCCGGTCGGACCCTGCCGGTGCCAACCGGCTTCCGCCTCCTCGCCCCCGGCGCCACCGCGGGGATCGAGGCGACGGAGATCCTTTCGGCCGCCGGCAAAGCGCGGCTCCTCATCGAGCGGAACGTCCCTCCCAAGCCGCTCGCTGCGGGGGAATCGGAGGACGAATCCCTCGAGTCGTTCGCCCTCCGCCGCCTGGGGCGCGAGGCCTTCGACCGCCTCGTCCAGCCGCTCGTCGCCGGCATCTGGACGGCCGATCCGGCCAGGTTGAGCATGGCCGCAGCCTGCCCGGAGTTCCTCCGCATGGAGCAGGCACACGGCAGCCTCTCGGCGGGCGAGGAGGCACGGCTGCGGGAGGTCGGCCCGTCGCACCGGGGGGAGGGGGCGCGGTATGGCCAGTTTGTATCGCTCGCCTCCGGCTTGGGAACACTCCCCGAGCGGCTCGGGGAGCGGATCGTAGCGGCCGGCGCCGCGCGCCTCCGGGCCACGGTCACGTCCCTCGAGCGCATCCCGTCCGGCGGGTGGCGCGTGGTCCTCGCGCCGCGGCCCGGTGACGCGGCGACGATCGAAGCCGACGGCGTGGTCGTGGCGCTGCCGGCGCCGATCGCGGCCCGGGTGGTCGCGGCGGCGGACGATCCGCTTGCCGTGGAGCTTGCCGGCATCGAATACGCAGGTTCCGCCGTCGTCGTCCTCGGGTACGCCCGCGAACAGGTCGCCCATCCCCTCGATGCCGCCGGCGTGGTGGTGCCGCGCGTCGAGGGGCGGCGGGCGCTGGCGGTCAGTTTTTCCAGCGCGAAGTTTCCGGGGCGCGCGCCCCACGGTCATGTCCTCTTGAGGGTGTTCCTGGGCGGCGCACTCGACCCGGAGCGGAATCTGCTCGACGACAACCAGCTCGTGGCGCTGGCCCGGGAGGAGTTGGCGGCCATCGTCGGCGCCAGCGGGCCACCGCGGCTGGTGGAGATCGCCCGCTGGCCCGCAGCGATGCCGCAATACCACCTCGGGCACCTCCAGCGCATCGATCGACTCACGCGCCGTCTCGACGCCCTCCCCGGTCTCGCCCTGGCTGGTGCGGCCTACGAAGGGGTCGGGATCCCGCAGGTCATCGCCTCCGGTCAGGCAGCCGCGGCCCGCGTGATGGCGAGCTTGCGGGCTGCCCGCTGAAGCTCCGCCAGCTGGAAAACAGCACCACTGTCGCGCGCCTCTCGCGACTCGGGCTGAGTGAAACGGATCGTGACGGTGGGGCAGCCACAGTGGGCAGACCCCGGCTCAACGGCGGTGGAACCCCGCCGGGGCGACGGTCACTTCTTCTTGGCACCGGCAGCGGCAGCCTTGCCGGCCGGAGCCTTCCCGGCCGGAGCCTTCCCGGCAGGAGCCTTCCCGGCGGCGGCATCAGCCCCTTCTTCCTTCGCCTTCTTCTTTTTCTTCATCGCCATCTTGTAGACCCGGACCTTCGGCAGCCCGAGGGGGCTGAGCCCATCCCCCCACCGCTCCTGCTCCTTGAGCTTCACGATCCGCTCGGCGCGGGTGAGAACGCCGCGGGCGGCAGATGAGCCCATGCGGACGCGGAGGCTTTTGTCCATGGTCATGGCTGGAGATCCTTGGGCAGAGAGACGGGAATGGGGGTGACCCGGGAACGTGGCCGCCGCCGGGGTCGGTCAGGACCGGGGGGGCCTCCGGGGAAAGTACCAGCGTAGAACCGTCGGGCCCCCCCATCAAGTCCACCCCGCTGGGCCGCGGTCCTGGGGCTCTGTCGACGCAAAAAAGCCTCCCTGTGATGAGCCCGGCCCCTCGGCATCGTGCCCACCCCTCGAGGCGGGGTGGGGGGGCTTCAGTCGATCGAGACTTTGGCAATCCGGGCGAGGAACTCCTCGCACCCCGCCGGCCGCTTGTCGGGATCGGCGGCGATGGCGGCCATGATGGCGTCGGCCAGCGGGGATGGGATCTCGGGCCAGTGATTGCGAATGTCGTCGGGGAGGATCGTGTCGTGTGCCAGCGCCGTCCGGCCGGTCGTGCCGCGGGGCCAGGGGAGCGTGAGCGTGCAGATCTCGTAGGCCGTCACGCCGAGGGAGAAAATGTCGATCCGCTTGTCGGCCTGACGGCGGCGGACGACCTCCGGCGCCATGTAGTTGGGGGTGCCGATCCGGTTTCCGGGTTGGAGGAACACCGGCTTGTCGGGCACCGTCAGGCCGAAGTCGAAGAGGACGAGCCGGCCATCCGGATCGAGGATGAAGTTCCGCGGGCAGATATCACGGTGGACAAATCCGGCCCGATGAACGCACTCCAGCGCCGTGGCCGCCTGACGGACCAGCTCGAGCCGCTGGGCCGGGGGGAGCGGCTCGCGCTTCGAGATGATCGCGTGGAGCAGCGGCCCCTCGATGAACTCCTCCACGATGAACGCCGCATCGTCGTTCGCCACGCCCCAGTCGACGGTCTTGACGATGTTGGCGCCGAGGATCTGCTCGCCGATCTCCCCCTCGGGGGGCTTGTTGAGCCCCCTGTAGCGGCCCTCGATCGGAGCGCACTTCTTCGGGTCGAGGACCTTTAGCCCGACGATCTTCCCGGTCGCCCGCTCGCGGGCCTTGTAAAAGCTCGACATCGTCCCCGAGATGCTGCTGTGGAGCTTCTCGAAGCGTTTCCAGATGTCGACCTTCGATCGCAACCGGGCGGCGCGGGTCTTCATTCGCGCCTTCTCGGCGGCCTTGTCCGCCGCCGTCGGAGCCGCCGAGGCGGATGAAATCGCCCCGCGCCCGGCCCCCTGCGGAGGAGTCGCCGGCTTGGCGGCGGGTTTCTTGGGGCCGAGGCCGAAGAGTGCGAGGAGTCCGTCCAGCCCCATGGGCGCGTGGTTCCTTGGAAAGTGCCGCTGACCACCCAATCGTACCCCAAACCGGCGGGAAAGGCCCCACCCCGATCCGATTCGACGACTGGCACCCCCCGCCGTCAGGCGGAGTGGAGCACCGGGTTGAGCGGGTCGGCCATCACCTCCCCCACGCCCGTCGACGGGGTCCAGGCCCGATGGTCGGCCTCCTGCGAGGCGTTCTTCGGCTGGGCCAGCCTCATCGCCTCGTCCATGTAGATCACCGTGTGCACCCGCCGGGCCTCGGTGGTCGTGTTCGGCCCGGCGCGGTGGAGCGTCCAGCCGAGATGGAAGGAGACCTCGCCGGCGGCATACGGCTCGATCACCTCAGTGATCCCCTCGGTGGCGATTCCCTCGCGGATCAGCCGTTCCGATTCATCCGAGATGACGAGATCCCGACCGATCCGCTTGAGGTGGCTGCCAGGGGCGAACGACAGCGGCCCGCGCTCGAGCGGCACGGCGTGGAGCGGGATCCAGGCGGTGGCGCACAGTGCCGAGGCCATCGGCCAATACTGCTGATCGGCATGCCACGGCGTGAAGCCCCCTCCGGGCTCCTTGAAGAGTGCCTGATCGTGCCACATCCGCACGCCCGTCGTACCGAGGAGCGCCGTGGCGATTCCGGCCAGCCGCCGCGACCGGCTCACGGCCCTGGCCTCGTCCGACTTCAGCCACAGGTTGAAGACCTGAATGAAGGCCTTGCCGTAGGTGTCGCGCGACTCCATCGGCACGCCGGCGAGGGGGTTGTTGGTCTCGACGAGTCGGCTGATCGTGCCGTCGATCCAGGCGAGCGTCGCGGCGGAGAACACCCCCGGGACCTTCAGGTAGCCCTGCTCACGAAACCGCCGACACTGATCGTCGGTGACGAGGAACGGGGCTTCGAGCTCGGTAGCCACTGCGGCGGGAACGGCAGTCACGGGCGACTCCTGGCGGTTCGTGGAAAAGTCATCCCTGAAGTTTTTCCACTTTGTCGACCTCGGGAAACGCTGACGGTTCCCCGGTTCGACGGCCGCCGCATCCAGCAGCGGTGCACTTCATCCACGGTCTGCTCGATCCACAGTCTGCCAGCCCTGGTTCATGCCACGTCCCGCCAGCCCGGAAGCGCGCCGGGAAGCATCGCCCCGGCCCCGATCATCCCTTCTTGAGACTGGCAAGTTCCGCGTGGGCTGCGGCGAGATCCTGCTCGAGCCGCGGCACCTCGGCCGGGTCGTCCGGTTGCTTCTTGGCCCCGGCGAGAAGTTGCTGCAGTTTCGCGATCTTCTGCTGCAGCACCTCCATCCGCTTTTTGTCCTTCTTGTCCATCGCAAACGCTCCTGAAAATGGCGGGGAGACGCGTTATTTCGCTGCAGCCGGCGTGTCGGCACCGGGCTCCGGTTCGCCCTCGTCGGGCGGGGGCACAGGCTCACTCGTTGACGCCGCGGCGGCGTCGTCGGGCGTTGCCGGCGGCTTGGCCTCCGGCTCGGGGTTGCCCTCGTCGGGGGGCGGGGTGTCGCCGCCGCGTGGTCCACGGCTACGGCCGCCGCCGAAGCCCCCGCCACCGCCGAATTCGTCGTCCATCATTCCCCCCCCACCCATCATTCCCCCACCGAATCCGCCCCGCGGGGGCCCCTCTTCGCCGCCACCACCGAGGCGTTCGCCATCCTCGGTCGCGGCAACGGTGTTCGGGCCGGTGTGCATCTGCCGCAGATAGCCGGAAAGGATCACCACGGCCAAACCGAGGCCGAGGGTGATCGTGAGCCACTTCTTCCGGTCGTCCCGCGCCCACTGGGTCGCTTCGCCGCGGCCAATGAGGGCGCTGGCGAGATAAAAGAGGACGAGGGCAAAGAGAATCTTCGCCCCCATGAAGGCGTGGTAGCCATGGGCCTTCATCCACATCCGTCCATTCCCCCCCCAGGCCTCGGTGTTGGCCCGGCTGATCGTCAGGAGGTAGTTGGCCAGGCCGGTAAGGAGGAGGATCGTGATCGATCCGATCACCCACTTCAGCCATGACCGGCGAATCCCGTCATGCACGCGGTTGCGTGCCTCCTCGTCGAGGTCCTCCAGCGCCGGGAGGAGGGCGAACCGCGAGAAGATCAGCCCCCCCAGGGCCGTGATCGCCGCAAGAAGGTGGCTCCAGCGGAGGAGAAGGCCGATTGGTTCCTGGAACTGCTCGAGGATCTGCATGGGGGCGGGCTTTCCCGGGGCCGGGGTCGTTCGGCCGGTGAAGAGTCTGGGTGGGTGAGGGGATTCCGTCGACGCCGGGTAGCGGCTCGGATCGATCCCCGCCAGAATCGTACCGCGGCGGCGCCGGGCGAGGAAGCCACGGCGCCAGCCGCCGGAGCTTCCCGATGGACGAGATCCTGCTCCCCGGCGACTCGCTCCACCGTCGCTGGATGCGGATGGCCCTCGACGAGGCGCGGGTGGCTGAAGCGGAGGACGAGGTCCCCGTGGGGGCGATCGTCGTGGCCGCCGGCCGCGTCGTGGCCGCAGCGCACAACCAGCGCGAGCAGCTGGCCGACCCCACCGCCCACGCCGAGATGATCGCACTGACGCAGGCCGCCGCGGCCCTCGGCTCCTGGCGGCTGGAGGGCTGCACGCTCTACGTCACCCTCGAGCCCTGTCCGATGTGCGCCGGGGCGATCCTCCAGGCCCGGGTGCCGATCGTCGTGTGGGGCGCTCCCGATCCGAAAGCCGGGGCCGTGGAATCGCTCTACCGGCTGTTCGAGGATCCCCGTCTGAATCACCGCGTCGACCATGTTGGCCGGGTGATGGCCGACGACTGCGGCCGGATCCTCTCCGACTTCTTCAAGCGGAAGCGATTGAAGCCGGGCTGAAGGCGTGAGCAGGGCTTCCTGCCCATGACGATGTGGCGACCCCAGCTCGTTGCTGCAGCGAGGGGGCGCCCGTGCTCCGTGAGCCGGCGTTGCCGGCCAGCGGAGCCATGGATGGCGGAGCGCAGGCGGCATCGAGAGAGCGGCGGCCATGGAAGGCCGACGCGAACGTCCGGCGACGGGGCACGGGCGACCCCGAAGCCACGCTTGAGCCAGAA
>JBBAVV010000045.1:0-43318 GCA_040397545.1 Pirellulales bacterium | reverse complement strand
GGTTCCTTCCGGATCAAGCAGACCGACTTCGGCATGAAGCCCTACAAGAAGCTCGGCGGGGTCGTCGGTTTGGCCGACGAGCTGGTCATCCATGGCGACATCCGCGTCGCGGCCACCCCCGTGGCGGGGCCGACGGCGAACCTGACGACGCCGACGGCGCAGCCGACGGCGGGGCGTCTCCCGGCCGAGGAGGCGATCCCCGCCACGATCGGCGGTCCCCGATGATCCACGCGCCCGCCTGGGGGTTCGCCGTCATCTGGAGTCTCACCTTACGGGCCTCGGCTGGCAGACCGGATGGACGCCGTGGTCGGAACGTGTCAATGACTTTGAGACACCTGCGTGACGAAATGAGTGTCGCCCAAGAGCCCAGTTGCATCACCGCATCAGATGTCATAGCATCATCTCCATGCGCACGACTCTCAATATCGACACCCCTGTGCTGGAGGCCGTGAAAGAACTCGCCCGGCGCGAGGGACGCACCGCGGGCGACGTCGCCTCGGACCTCATCCGTCGCGCGTTGTCGCAGCCGATGACGGCACCTGGCGTCCCGGAGACCGCTGCGCGATACGGCTTCCGACCGTTCCCGGCCGCAGCCACCGACGACCGCGTCACCAACGAGCAGGTCAACCGGCTGCGCGACGAACTCGGCATCTGATGCGCGCCCTCCTCGATGTCAACGTGCTCATTGCGCTGCTCGACGCCGGGCATGTGCACCACAGCGCGGCAACGCACTGGCTCGGCGAGCACCTCTCCAACGGGGCGGTCGCCGGCTGGGCGTCCTGCCCCCTCACGCAGAACGGCTGCCTGCGCATCCTCTCGAATCGCGCCTACGCAGGGCACCAACCACTCGCTGCGGTGGCGGCACGGCTCACCGAAGCCACTACGACGACCCACCACGAGTTCTGGCCCGACGACCTCTCGGTCCTGGAGCCCTCGCGCTTCGCGCACGACCGTTGGCTCGCCTCTCGGCAGATCACCGACGCCTACCTGCTCGCCCTCGCCGTACGCCGTGGCGGCGTGTTCGTGACGCTCGACCGCGGCATCGACATATCCTTGGTGACAGACGCAGCGCCGCGGCATCTGGTCACGCTCTGAGGCGCGACCAAACGCCGCTCGCGACCGCATCGTCACGTCAGCGCCATCTCCAGCCCGGGTGGGTGCTGCACACCCACCGGCACCTTCGCGGACGACTTCTAGCAGGCCCTGGCAGAGCCCTACCGGGAACTTGAACCTGCCCTGGCCGATCATCCGCAGGTCTTCATGGACGAATCGCCGACCAAGGAGGGCCCCGCCCGGGCTTGGCTGTGGACGGCCGTGGCTCCCACCACTGATGGACGACCCGGCGCTGGCCGCGGCTGACCACCTCCGGGCCCTCGTCGCCCTCGGCACGATCAACACCCTCTCCCTGACCGCCGCGCAGCTCACCGGGGGGGAAGACGGTTGCGGACGTGCCATTGACCGGACTATGATTGTGTTAGGGGGAACGGGAACTCGACACTGATACGCGAGTCTCCGCTCGAAGTCGAATCCGGCGACACAGATGCATCCGGTGTCTTCTGCTGCCAGTTGGACCGTGCTGCAGCACAATGGAACCGAGCACACAATCTTCCATGGCGACCCGGCTCTCAACGCTCCGACAGAAGCCAAAGACCGCTGGGCACTGAAGGATTATCCAAGAGGCAGCGCTAGCACAGGTCTTCAGGTGGCCGCGGTCGACATGGATGCCGACGGAAACATCGATCTTGTCTGCCCCGGAAAATCCGGGTTGTCGATGTTTGAGAATCCTGGTCACTAAGCTTGGGGAGTGACGCATGACCAGCGATACTGCGGTGTGGAACAAGATTGCAGGGTTTACCCCCGATGACCCGGACGCAGATTTTCAGTTCTCCGATCGACTCGCAAGGGAAAACGGATGGACGAAGGTTTTTGCTCTGGGGGGAATTGAGGAATACAAACGCTTCGTCTATCTCACGCAGGTGAGCACCGCACCGGTCACGCCGTCCGACATTGTCGATCAGATCTGGCACCTGCATCTGACGTTCACGAAGTCGTACTGGAGCGATTTGTGCGGCACGGTATTGGGCAGGCCCTTGCATCATGGGCCGACAAAAGGCGGGCCCGTCGAGGAAAGCCGCTTTCGCGATCAGTATGCGGCGACGCTGGCCCTCTACCGCAGCGAATTCGGCGCCGAGCCGCCCGAGGCGTATTGGCCACCTGAACAGATACGGTTTTCCGGCGCTGCGGACCAGCGCTGGGTCGATCAGCGAACGCAATGGGTGATTGCCAAGCCTCGTTGGCGCGGATCGTTCATTACGGCCCGTAAAGGATTACTCATTGTCGTCGGGGTAGCATCGCTCGCCGTTTTGTGTTCGCTGGACCTGATCGCCACTGCTCTCAAGGAACGTTTCGGTGATCGTTTTGAATTCGAAACGTTGAAAAAAATAGTGTTCTTGGCTTCTTCCGGTGGCTTTGTCGTCGGCTGGTCCGCATTCGGGAGCCTCAACGAGTCGAAGAACGGCGAGTCGAAGAACGGCGAGTCGAAGAACGGGAATAACAGCGGTGATGGCAGCGGCTGCTGCGGCGGCGGCGGCGGCGGCGGCTGCGGCTGCGGATGAGGATGAGGATGAGGATGAGGATGAGGAGGATGAGGAGGATGAGGAGGATGAGGAGCTATGACCGAAAGTCGTGTTCGCTGATCGCATGAAAAAACGTGGCGTATCGTGCTGGGGCTACTACTCCTCCAGCCGCCCCACGTTGGGGCAAAAGAATACGCCACCATGCGAAGTGTTACGATTCGCGGTTCGGAAAGTCTGAGATCGAAAGCATGCGTCGTGCGGTCTTCCCGCGAAGGCACGGAGCCGATCGACGAGATCGTGGAGAGCGGGCGGAGCCCGCTCGACTCGATCGTCCGTGATAGAGCGAGGCGGATGCTGCAGGCAGCTTTGGAGAGCGAGGGGGATGCCTTCCTCGAGGAGCATGCGGTGCTGCTCGCGAAATACGACGAGTGGAGACACCGCGACCTCACCGGCAAGCAGTACGTCTCCGTCTGGGCGGACGGGATCCACGTGCGAAACCGCCGGGAAGATTTGGCTAATCCGGAGCAGTGCCTGCTCGTGGTCATGGGGGCCACGGCCGACGGCCAGAAGGAATTGATCGCCGTCATCGACGGCGTCCGCGAGAGCAAACAGAGCTGGCTCGAACTGCTCCTCGACCTCAAGAACCGTGGGCTCACCATTCCACCGACGATCGCCGTCGCCGATGGTGCGCTCGGCTTCTGGGCCGCCCTGCGGGAGGCCTACCCGACGACACGTGAGCAACGCTGCTGGGTCCACAAGACCGCCAATGTCATCAACGCCATGCCCAAGGCGAACCAACCGAAAGCGAAGTTCGCCCTCCACCAGATCAAGCTCGCCGAGTCAGCGGCACGTCGCTGGCGACGCCTCAACGCAAGCCATCAACTCACGCTCGTCATCCAAGGAAGAATCTTCACCGACGGAGTCCTGCAGAACGCCGCCTGATTCACGCCTCACGAACACAACATTTGACGAGAGCTCCTGCCGTAAGGCCTCGAGTCCCTGAGGCGTCTGCTGGCGAAAGAGATCTCGGTGTTTGAGTTCTCCGACAGACTCGCGGGTCTCATCCTGCCGCCGCGAAAGCACCGGCATCGCTATCACGGGGCCGAGCTGCCCGCGATCGATATCCACTCGCCGTGAGGCCGTTGCGACGAGCCGGCTGATGCCCGACTGCTGAGACAGTCTGCGGCGAGGGTGAAAAGCAGACGCTTTCAAAGAAATGTCGCGGCCGGGGACTCCCGGCAAAAACCGGCTCGGCAGCCGCCAAGCGAGGCCCTCACGCACTTCAGCGGCCGTCGACCGGTTGCGGTAGAACCGTTGACCGCCTTATCCTTTCCACGAGGGAGAATTAATCAGTATGAACAACAGACTCGTCATCCTCGCACTCACCGCCATGTTCGCAGCCCATGGCTCAAGCTCTGCCGTCGGGGCGAAGCACGACTGGAATCTCGGTGCCACGGGCCTGCGGGGCTGGATGTATTGTGACAAGATGGTCACCTCGGATGCCCGCGAGATCAGGATCACGAAGGTGGAGGAGGGCTCTCCTGCTGACGGCGTTCTCGCGATTGGCGATGTGATGATCGGCGTTGGCGGCAAGCCGTTTTCCTACGACCCGCGCACCGAAATCGGCAAGGCACTGACCCTGGCCGAATCGGAAGCCGGCCAGGGCAATCTCAGCCTGACACGGTTCCGCGCAGGCATCCCGGTGGAAGTCGTGGTGAAGCTGCCGGTACTCGGAAGTTATAGTGATACGACGCCTTATGATTGCCCGAAATCCAAGCTCATTCTCGAACAAGGGTGAAAGAATCTCGCCATTCGAATGGCGCAACCTTCCTATGCAAAAGAGTTGGATCCCATTCCAAGATCGCTCAATGCACTCGCGCTGTTAGCCAACGGCGATCCGAGCTACCTTCCGCTGATCAAGACCAAACTGCTCCATTTCTACATTCGCACCCCTGAGCTGATGTAGATCCTTCTCACCGATGGCACCCACGCCAAGGCAGTCACTCCGGAACTGACCACGATTGCGAACTCCTTCGAGAACGATGAGAAAGACTTTCCACCGCATCTGATGCGCATCAAGGGGGAGAGCGTCCGCGAAACGATCACCGCGATCGAAGCCTCGACGGAATCCCCGGAACTTGTCCGACTCAAAGAGGACAAGGATTCCAAGTGAAAATCCGAACTGCCGAGCAAAACAACCACAAACAAGTAGCAACGATGAAAAAGAACGCCTTCAGGTACGTCATCATGAGAGTCATCGCCACATTTCTCATCACGACACTTTTCTCTGCCATCAGCGTGGAAGCGAAACCGCTCAAAGTGTTCATCCTCGCCGGGCAGTCGAACATGGAGGGGCATGCGGAGATACGCACATTTGACTACATCGGCCAGGATCCCCTGACGGCGCCGATTCTCAAGGAGATGCGCAATCCCGATGGAACGCCCCGGGTCTGTGACAGAGTCTGGATGTCGTATTTGACCGGTCCCTATGATGGCAGTGCCAATGGCGAGGGTGTGGGGAAATTGACCGCCGGCTTCGGGGCACGAGGAGATCAACCGACCAAGGATGGCGGCAAGATCGGTCCGGAGTTCACCTTCGGCATCTTTATGGAGAAATCGCTGAAGGAGCCGATCCTGATTATCAAGACCGCTTGGGGCGGTAGGTCACTCAACACCGAATTCCGTCCGCCCAGTGCCGGCCAATACAAGCTCCCCAAGGAGATCCAGGAATTGTGGGACAAGCATCCCCAGGGTGCCCATGGGATCCCTAAAGCCGAAGACCGGAAAAAATGGCAGGATGACAAGGATGCCGCTTCGGGTGTGTTCTACCGAATGATGATTGAACATGTTAAGAAGGTGCTGGCAGATCCCAAGCGGGTCTGTCCAGAGTATGACGAACAGGCTGGCTATGAAGTGGCCGGGTTTGTCTGGCTTCAGGGCTTTAACGATCTGGTCGATGGGACTACGTATCCCGGCCCCGACCAACCGGGAAAATACGACGAATACTCGCGCCTGCTGGCACACTTCATTCGCGACGTTCGCAAGGACCTGATAGCCCCGAAGATGCCGTTTGTGATCGGCGTGCTGGGAGTCGACGGTGAGAGCAAAAATGTGAATTTCCGCGACGCCATGGCCGCACCGGCTCACCTGCCCGAGTTCAAGGGCAATGTGATTGCGGTTGAGACCGCTGCGTTCTGGGATGATGCCATTGCTGCCGCACAACCAAAGCAGGGGGAATACAACAATATTATTGGAACTGCTCACGCATTGACAAAAGATGGCACTATCGACAAGGCGTGGAAATGGGAGAATTTCTGGAAGCCAGTTGGCAATCCCCTGCCAGAGGACCGGATCTGGCGCTTCGCTACGATCGATGCCACGGAGAAGAAGGACAGGATGGAGAAATATGACGGTAGGCGATTCCGCGACATCACGCTGCCAGCCGGGATGGAGAATTGGTATGCGCCCGACTTTGATGACAGCCAATGGGCATCCGGCAAGGCACCTATCGGAAAAGGCATCTGGAAAGACAGTGGAATAACCCTTGAGGAAAATCCGTCAAAATGGGGAGACGGCGAATTCCTGCTGATGCGCACAACGTTTGAAGTCGAGGATCTGAACGTTGATTCGTATCGCATCGCTGTTTTGGCGAGACAAGGATTCCATATTTATCTGAACGGACAAAAGATACACACCTACATCTGGTGGCAGGACAAACCGCAGTACGGCTCCATTGTCCTTGGGAAAGAACAGATCCAATATTTGAAGAAGGGAAAGAACGTGTTGGCGGCCTATGCCAATGACCAATATGACCTGAACTCTCCAGAGCATTATGCCGCGATCGATCTGCGAATTGAGTGTATTTCCAAAGCAGATCAGGAGAAGCTCGATCTTGCCTTGGAGGAAGTCCTTTCGCCGCAAGACAGGGAGGTTCTCAAAGGCTCTTCCAATGGCGGCTACCACTATTTGGGGAGTGCGAAGATATTCGCTCAGATGGGCAAGGCATTCGCCGAGGCTCTCCTGAAGTTGGAAAAAGGGTCAGGTCCACAGGACGGCCTCGAGAACTAAAAAACAGCAAAATAATTGATGAACATCAAAGGATTTACCCGTCCTGCTATCTGGCGTAGTCCTCATTCTCACGCCGACAGCTTGGGATGACGGTCGTACCAATGAAGTGACAAGGGTGCAGGTGAGACGAGTCGCTGAGGCGTAAAAGCTTATTTAAACGACGCGCTGGTACGTGCACGTCCGGATGCTCACTTGGTTAAGGGGCAGACTAGGACTTGCGGATTCGGCCCGTTAGACTTTGAGGCGTTCTAAGCCCCTCTCTCGCCATCGAGGCCCAGCCGTCTCACCAGCAGGTAGACCGCACCGATCCCGCCTGCCCTGATCGACCGGCGTGCCCCTCCCCAGAGTCTCCCTGTGCTCTTCCCGCCGATCCGACGTGTCCGCGAGCCCGAATTGATGGACGATCCGGCGCTCGCCGAGGCTGACCACCTCCGGGCCCTCGTCGCCCTCGGCACGATCAATACCCTCTCCCTGACCGCCGCGCGGCTCGCCGGGGGGATCTTGGCGCTGGCGGGGAAGAAGCACGATTCCGCGGCCGGGCTCGAGGTGGTCGATGTCGCCAGCGGCGGCGGCGACGTGACGATCGATCTGGCCCGGCGGCTGAAGGGATCAGCGCGGTGGGGGACGGTCTCCGTCACCGGCCTCGACATCAGTTCGCGGGCGCTGGAGCGTGCCCGGGCCCTCGCCGGCCGCCGCGGGAGCCAGGCGAAGTTTGCTCGCCGCGATGTCACGGTCGCCGGCTGCCCTCCCTGCGATGTGGCCGTCAGTTCGCTTTTCCTCCACCACCTCGATGATGACGCCGCACGGCAACTGCTTCTCGTCATGGCGGCGGCGGCCCGGTGCGGGATCGTCGTTTCCGATCTGATCCGCAGCCGCTCAGGGCTCCTCCTCGCCCACGTCGCTACGATGGTGCTGACCCGGTCGCGCGTGGCGCGGGTCGACGGGCCACTCTCCGTCCGTGCGGCCCGGACGGTGACGGAGTACCGCGCCCTGTTGGCATCGGCCGGCCTCAGAGGCGCGACGGTGCGCCGGGTCTGGCCCGAGCGGGTCGTGATCGTGTGGCGCGCCGGGAGGAAGGAACCATGAAGACCGACCTCATCACCGTGCCGGGAACGATCGGGCTCGCCGCTGCGGCTGGCCCGTGGGAATGTGTCGTCGTTGGGGCCGGGCCGGCCGGTGCCGCCGCCGCCCTGCGACTGGCGCGGAACGGGGTGCGGGTGCTTCTCGTCGACCGTGCCAACCTGCCCCGCGGCAAAGTGTGCGGGTGTTGCCTGTCGCCGGTGGCACTCCGAGAGCTGGCTCTCCTCGGTCTGGAAGCGATCGCCGCGGGCGCCGGCCAGCCCTTGGAGACGCTCGCGCTCTCCTCCGGCGGATGGACGGCCCGGCTCCCGTTCCGTGGCGGCGTCGTGATCTCGCGGGAGCGACTCGACCTGGCGATCGTGGAGGCGGGATGCGCCGCCGGCGTCGAATGGCTGCCGGGGGTCGATGTCGTCGCCGCCACGGTGGGGGCCGACGGGGCCGTGGCCGTGTCGCTGCGGGGTGTCGCCGACGGTGCCGTGGTGACGATCCGCTCCGAGCGCCTGATCCTGGCGACGGGGCTCGCCGACCGTGTTCGCGGCGATGCCGACGACCGTGCCGAGCGGGGCTCCCGTGGCGCCGGCGGCAGCGCACGCTGCCTGATCGGGATCGGCACCACGCTGCCGGCCGACGCCTCCGACCTTCCCTCCGGCGAGCTCCGGATGCGCGTGGGGCTGCGCGGGTACTGCGGCTTGGTCCGCCTCGAGGATGGCCGGATCGACGTCGCCGCGGCGCTCGATCGCGCCGCGGTGCGCGGCGCAGGGGGGCCTGTGGATGCGCTGCTGGCCCTGTTCGACTGCAGTCGCGATGCCGGTGTCAACGAGCTCGTTGCCAGCCTCCGCGCCGCCCGGCTCACGGCCACCCCGCCGCTGACGCGCCGCGCCCCGCCATCCTCGTGGCAGGGGCGGATTCTGCGGGTCGGAGATGCGGCCGCGTATGTCGAGCCGTTCACCGGCGAGGGAATCGGCTGGGCCCTGGCCGGCGCCCGGCTCGCAGCCGACACGATCCTCCAGAAGGCCGGCGGGGCCTGCGTCGGCGAGGTGTATGCCGGGGCGCACCAGCGCCACTTCGTCGCCCCCCACGCCCGCTGCCGGCGGGTGGTGTCATGGCTGCAGAGCCCGGCACTGGTCACGGCTGCGGTGGCCTCGGCGCGGATCGTGCCGGGCGTCGCCGCTCGAATCGTGCCACTGGTCGTCGGCGCCGGGGCACGGGGAGGCGCTGCATGAGCTTCACGATCCGCGCCATCGCGTCCGCCACGCCGCCGCACCGGATCACGCAGGGGGATGCCGCGAGCTTGGCCGTGTCGTTCGGGAACGTGCCCCCCGGCCGCCAGCGGTCGCTGGAGGCGATGTACCAGCAAACCCGGATCCGGACGCGCGGATCGGTGCTCCTCGAGACGCCGGACGCGGCTGGCGCGGTGCAGCACTTCTTTCCGGCGGCGAGCGGGAGCGACGACGCGGGGCCGACGACCGCGGTACGGATGGAGCGGTATGCCAAAGAAGCCGGGGGGCTCGCCGTGGCCGCCGCACGCGGGGCCCTGGCCCTCTCCGGCATCGATGCGGGGCGGGTGACGCACCTGGTCACCTGCTCCTGCACCGGCTTTGCCAATCCGGGCGTCGATCTCCAGATCGTATCCGACGTCGGGCTCTCCCCCACCGTCGCCCGGACGCACATCGGCTTCATGGGATGCCACGGCGCTTTCAACAGCCTGCGGGTGGCCGGTGCCTTTGCGGCCGATCCGCGGAGCGTGGTTGTGGTCGTGGCCGTCGAGCTTTGCAGTCTCCACTTCCAGTATGGCCAGCGCGGTGATTTCGTGGTTTCCAATGCGATCTTCGCCGACGGCGCGGCGGCGCTGGTGGCCACCGGCGGGGAGACCGACGGTGGGTGGCAGGTGCGGCGGCAATGGTCGTCGATCCTCCCCGATTCGCGCGACGACATGGGCTGGGCGATCGGCGACCATGGTTTCCAGATGACGCTCTCACCGCGCGTGGCCGGCGTCCTCGAGGGGGGGATCCGCGGGCTCGTCGAGGGGGCCCTCGCCGCCGAAGGGCTCGGCATCGCCGACGTTGGGGCCTGGGCGGTCCACCCCGGCGGACCGCGGATCCTCGACGCGATCGGCGTGGCGCTCGACCTTCCCCCCGAGGCCCTCCTGGCATCGCAGGCGGTGCTCGCCGACCATGGCAACATGTCGAGCGCCACGATCCTCTTCATCCTCCGCGACCTGCTGGCCCACACCACCGCCACCCGCTGCTTCGCGATGGCGTTCGGGCCGGGGCTGACGGCGGAGTTTGCCCTCCTCGAGCGGGCTTTGCCCGCCGCCATTTCTCTCGGGAACGATCCATGAGCCATGACCGACTCGACACCCACCTTCACCACCATCCCGACCGTCATGCGCCGCACCATGAGGAGCATTTCGAGGATTCCGCGTCGGTCCGCGACATCGTGATCGGGATGTCGGACGGCCTGACGGTGCCGTTTGCCCTCGCGGCAGGGCTGTCGGGGGCGGTGGATTCCAGCAGCATCATCATGACCGCGGGGCTCGCCGAGGTGGCGGCGGGGGCGATCGCCATGGGGCTGGGGGGCTATCTCGCGGCGCGCACCGACCTCGAGCACTACGGCTCCGAGCGGGTCCGCGAGGAGCGGGAGGTCGAGGAGGTCCCGGAGCGGGAGGCCCAGGAGGTGGAGGACGTCCTCCGCACCTACGGCCTCTCCGCCGAAGACGCCCACAAGGTCACCAACTCGATCCGCACCGACAAGAAGCGGTGGGTCGACTTCATGATGCGTTTCGAACTCGGTCTCGAGGAGCCCGATCCGCGGCGCGCCACCCGCAGTGCCCTGACGATCGCGGGGGCTTACGTCGCCGGGGGGCTCGTGCCCCTCTCCCCGTATGCGCTCGTGTCGTCGGTGCCGGTAGCGCTGACCTGGTCGGTGGCGGTGACGCTCCTGGCGCTGCTCGTCTTCGGCTACGTCAAGGGGCGGTTCACCACCGACCACCCCTGGCGGAGCGCCTGGCAGACGGTCTTCGTCGGCGGCCTGGCGGCCTCCGCGGCGTTTCTCATCGCCAAGTCGATCGGCTGAGGCGGCCCCGACCCCGGGGCCTTCAATCCCTTGGTGCGATCACGCAGCGATCGGCCGATTCGGCCGCGGCGTAGAGCGAGACGGTGTCGGCGAAGGCCTGCGGAGCGGGCGTGCGGATCGAGAGCGGCCGCGGTGCCAGGAGCCCGAGGAGCGTCGGCACGTCGGCCACGCGGAGGATGTTGAGGAACGCGGGGGCGTCAGACGCCATGTGGGTCGGCGGAGGGGCGTCGAGATCAACCGTGGCGACCAGTGGCGAAAACAGTGCGGCATAGGCGGCCACGAGCCCCGCGCCCCCTGACCCGGCCAATTCGATCGGCCGCGGGGGCGTGCCCGCGGGATCGGCCGCGCGGATCGCTGCCACGGCGGCGAGCGTGTCACGCACCTGCCCGCCGGCGACGCTGTCGCCGAGGAGCGCCATCGACCGCTCGACATGGTTGGGGGGATTTCGCCGCGTCCACCGGCCGGCTCCCACACCACGCGGATCGAGCTGCCACAGCGCTGTGCCGTCGGCGCCGGCGCCGGGCGGCCCGGCGTTATCACCGCGGACGACGAGTCGATGACGCTGGGCCGCGGCGCGGACCGCAGCCGGGGGGGGGGAAAGCTCGACGAACAAGCCCGGCTCGGTCTCGATTCGCCACGGACCGACGGCGGGACGCTCGACGACCGGCGTCGCCGGCATGTCGCCAAGGTCGCGGAATGTCACCCGCTTCAGCTCGTCGAGCAGCCGGCCCCGCCAGGGATCGAAAGCCCCCGTGCGCGGAGGCTCGGGGCGGCCCAGCTTGACGAAGTGCGCGTCGATTGTGGTGTTGAGCTGATCGGCCGGGATCGCGGCATCGTCGCGAAACACACGGAGACGCTCCGGCGGGATCGGGTGGCCGGGCGTGGCCCCACGGTCGTCGACAAGGTCGATCTCGCTGTCGGTCACCGGGCGGGGATCATCCCGGAGCCAGGAGCCCATGAAGCGGTAGGCGCCGGCGCGGATGTCGGAGCGGTAGGCGTGGCCACCGAGACTGACCTGGGCGTCGAAGCGGTCGCCGGCCCCGTCGAGGGCGTAGATCCGTTCGAGGGTGGCGGCCACCCGTTCATTGGCGCTCATCGGGAAGATCGGGTCGGCGTCGCTGTTGATGAACAGGAGCGGCCGGGGGGCGACCAGCGCGGCGATCCGTGTCCAGGGCCATTGGAAGGTGTTGACGAGGAACATGCAGTCGCAGTGGCCGTCGATGCAACGGTCGGGGACGTAGGCCGTCAGATCGGCCATCCCGCTCACCGGCACCGCCGCCCTCACCCGCTCGTCGGCCGCCGCGATCCAGAACGTCGTCGCGCCGCCGCCGCTGATCCCCGTGACGCCGATCCGCTCGCGGTCGACGTCGGCCCGTGCGGCGAGGAGATCGATGGCGCGGATCCCGTTCCAGCACTCGACGCCGGCCGGCGTGTAGCCGCGCGACTGCCACCACCATCGCCCCTCGCGGTAGGTGCCATGGTGGGTGGCGGCGATCTCGCCGAGCTGGAGGGTGTCGATGACGAGGCAGACGTAGCCGTGACGGGCAAACCACAGGCCGTGATCCTGGAAGGCGGTCTTGTTGCCGTCGCGGCCGCGGCCGGAGTGGCCGCAGAGGTAGACGATGGCCGGATGCCGCGTGCCGGGGGGGGAGGGTGCGGGGCGCCACAGGTTCGCCGTCACGTAGAGGCCGGGGATGCTCTGGTAATGCAGATTCTCGACGACGAAGCCATCCCCCTCAAGCTGGCCCGTGACGCTCGCGCCGAGCGGCGTCCGCACCGGCAGCGGATCGAGCCCGAGCATGAAGAGGTATTCGGCCCGAAGCTGCGCCTGCCGCGTCGCGTCGCGCGGCCGGAGGTCGGCGGCGATCGCGCGCTCGATCCGCGCCGTACGGGCGGTGAGCCAGCGATCGATCATCGCGTCTCCCGGTGCGGTGGAGTCGGCGGCGGGCTGGGCGCGGACGATCGTCGGCGCGAGGAGGAGCAGGAGGAGCGCGGCGATGAAACGCCGGCTGTCGCGCCGCGGAGAACCAAAGCCGAAGGTCTTCGAGCGCATCGGGATCTCCTCGTCGTTGCCATTCCCAGGATGCCGTGGCCGGTTTGCAGTGCCCTGCCGGCAGGCAAGCCAGACCGGCGCCGGTGTCCTCACGCGACCACGAAAACCGGGGATCGAAATCGATCGGCGGCTCGGCTGGCAGACTCATCGTACGGTACCGGCCCTCAACCGATTGCCGCGTTCCAGCGATCGGGATAGAATTATCCTGTTTTCGATCGGGGGCCGGACGACGGGCGTTGCCCCCACGCAGGGAACCTTGATGACTTCCTTCAACGACACCAGACACCTGTGGGCCCTCGGCGCTTTCTTGGCTGCCGTCGGGCTCGTTGGCATGGTCGTGCGGCGCGAGATGGTACCGGACGACTTCGGCACGAAGGGCCCCTACCGGGCCTCGGCGCTCGACGACATCGCCGCCCAGCCGAGCCTGTTCCAGGCCGATGCCACCTGCCATGCCTGCCATGAATCGGTCGAGCACGAGCGCGCCGGGAAGTCGCACGAGGCGGTTCGCTGCGCCCACTGCCACGGCCTCGCCGTCGACCATGTGGCGATGGCGAGACGGGGGGCGGACGACCCGACGGTCACGCTCCCTCCGGCCGCCGAGTGGGATGGTGATTTTCTCACGAAGGCCGATCTCTATATCTCGAAGGACCGGGCCACGTGTCTGTCCTGCCATGAGGCGGTGGTGGGGATGCCGGCCGATTTCAAGAAGATCGACGTCGCTGTTCACCTCGAGGAGCAGGGGGCCTCCGAGCCGCTGTCGAGGGAAACCTGTTTCGAATGCCATGGCGGTCACGATACCGCCCCCTGATCGAGCCACCACGGCGGCCTCTAGGGCCGGGACGCGCACCATGAGCCTCTTTGAGCTTCCGATCCTTTCGACCCTCGGCCCCGCAGCTGCGGGGGGCTGTGCCTCGGGGGGCTGTGCGTCCGGGGGCTGCGGCACGGCGCCGGCCGAGCGGACCAGCGAGAACTCCCGGCGGGAGTTTCTCAAGACCGCCACGACGCTCACGCTCGGCGCGATGTCGCTGACCCTGCTCCCGGGTGTCACGGCCGGCGACGACCTGCTCCCGCTGCCACCGCACGGGGGCGATGGCCACGCCCCGGCGGCCAAACCGATGTACGGCTTTCTCATCGATACGACGAAGTGCATCGGGGCGGGGAAGTGCCTGACCGCGTGCCGCGTCGAGAACGGTGTGCCCGACGGGCAATCTCGGACCTGGGTAGAGCGCTACGTCCACTACAAGGACGGACGCGTCGAGGTCGATCTCGTCCCCGAGACCGGGTACGCGGAATCGGGCGAGGTCCAGCCGGCGGCCGAGGATGTCCTGCGGGCCTACTTCGTCCCCAAACTCTGCAATCAATGTGTCGATGCGCCGTGCAACCAGGTCTGTCCGGTCCATGCCTCGATCAAGAGCCCGGAGGGGATCGAGCTGGTCGACACCGATCGCTGCATCGGCTGCGGCTACTGCGTCCAAGCCTGCCCCTACGGCATCCGCTTCATGAACCACGACACCGGTGTGGCCGACAAATGCAACTGGTGCTACCACCGCGTGATGCGGAACGAGCAGCCGGCCTGCGTCGAGGCCTGTCCCACCGGCGCCCGCGTCTTCGGCCGCGTCGACGATCCCGACAGCGAGATCTCGAAACGGCTGGCGACCGTGCCGACCAACGTCCTCAAGCAGCACCTCGGCACGCTCCCGCTGACCCGCTACGTCGGCCTCACCGACGAGGTGACGTGATGGAGTTCCACGCCCTCCACGACGCACCGTTCATCTTCCCCAACGATGCCCATCCGCCGTGGAGCATCATGATTGTCCTCTATCCCTACATCACGGGGATGGTGGCCGGGGCGTTCGTCGTGTCGACGATGTACCACGTCTTCCACCGCGAAGCGCTGCGGCCGGTGGCCCGCCTGGCGGTGGTCACGTCGCTGTGCCTGGGGGCCTGTGCCACGCTCCCCCTCCTCCTCCATCTCCATCAGCCGCTGCGGGCGTTCAATGTCGTGGCGACACCGAGCCCCACCTCGGCGATGGCGGGCTTCGGTTTCATCTATTCCTTTTACATGCTCGTTCTCCTCGTCGATGTCTGGCTCATCTTCCGGCCGGCGATCGTCGAGCGCGCCGGGACGGCAAGCGGTGCGTGGCGCGGGGTCTACCGCGCCCTCGCCCTGGGGGTGGTCGAGATCACGCCCCGGGCGGCCGAGATCGACCGCCGGCTCGTCCATGTCCTGTCGGTGATCGGGATCCCGGCAGCGTGCCTGCTCCATGGCTACGTCGGCTTCCTGTTCGGGGCGATCAAGGCCAATCCCTGGTGGTCGTCGTCGCTGATGCCGGTGATCTTCCTGACCTCCGCGGTCGTATCGGGGATCGCCGTGCTCACGCTCCTCTACCTGTTCCTCTGCCGGAGGAGCCGGATGGAGCCCGAGGCGGAGTGCGTGCGGAGCCTGTCGCGGCTGCTGTGGATGTTTCTCCTCCTGGCGGTCGTGTTCGAGGCGATCGACATCCTCCATGTCGCCTACGAGCGCGAAGAGGAGTGGCATGTGATCCGAGCCCTCCTGTCGACAAAGCTGCGCTTCTCCTACCTCACGCTCCAGGTCGTCATCGGCTCGCTTCTGCCGCTCCTCCTCCTCCCGCTGCCGGCCTTCTCGCGCCGGCTCGGCGCCGGCTTCCGCCATTCGATTGCCGGCGTCGCCGCCGTCCTCATCCTCGTGCAGGTGGCGGCGATGCGCTGGAACGTCGTCGTCGGCGGGCAGTTGTTCTCGAAGAGCTTCCGGGGGTTCGTCGAGTATCCGGTCGACTGGTTCGGCCGCGAGGGGCTCTTGGCGGCGGCCGTGGTGCTCGCCATGCCGATGGTGCTCCTGTGGGGGGCGATGCAGATCCTTCCCGTCTGGCCCCCGAGTCCGGAATCCGAATCAGGAGCGAAGGCATGATGCTGACGATGTCGACGGTCTCCCCTGTGGCCCTCCGAGGCGGAAGCCATCGCGCCATCCCGCTGGTGATCCTGCTGGTGGCCTTTGCCTTCCCGGCGCGGTCTGCTCCGGCGGCGCCGACGGTGCCCGAGACGGTGACGTGGAAGGAAGGGATCGAGTATTCGACGCCTGCGGGGGAGTCTCTGAAGCTCAACCTCGCCCGGCCGAAATCGGGCGACGGGCCGTTCCCGGCCGTGCTCTGCATCCACGGCGGCGGCTTCCGGGCCGGGACGCGCGACGGCTACGATCAGCTCTGCGTCCGCCTGGCGGAGCGCGGGTATGTGGCGGCGACGATCTCCTACCGGCTGGCGCCGAAGCACCCCTTCCCGGCCGCTGTCCACGACACCAAGGCCGCCGTCCGGTGGCTGCGGGCCCACGCCGCCGAATACCGGATCGACCCCGATCGGATCGGCGTCACAGGGGGCTCCGCCGGCGGGCATCTCGCCCAATTCCTCGCTGTCACGCCCCACGTGCCGAGGTTCGAGGGGGAGGGGGGCAATCCGAGCCATTCCAGCGCCGTCGCCTGTGTCGTCAACGTCTATGGCCCGAGCGACTTCACGCAGTCGTATGGGAAGAGCGTCGACGCCCACGAGGTGCTGCCGCTGTGGTTCGGCGGAAACCTCGACACCCACCGGGCGCTTCACATCCAAGGGAGTCCGCTGACGTGGGTGACCCCCGACGCGGCGCCGACCCTCTGCATCCACGGGACGGAGGATGCCTACGTCGCCCACGAGCAGGCCGAGTGGCTCATCGACAAGCTCAAGGGGGCCACTGTCGAGGCCGAGTTGCTTTCGCTTCCGGGGGCCGGCCACGGCTTCAAGGGTGCCGACGCCGAGAAGGCCGATGCAGCGCTGTTCGAATTCTTCGACCGACACCTCGAGCCCCGGCGCTGAATCGCTGCCACCGGCGGGGCGGGCTCATGTCCCTTTGTGGAGGTGGCCGTCAAACCAGCGGCCGAACTGGATCAGATCGAGGATCTGCGTCGGCCAACCGTGGTCGCCGCCGCGGTGGACGACGACCTTGACATCGTGCCCCAGTTCCCTCGCCTTCGCCTCGAATCGCCGGGATTGATCGAGGGGAACGAGCCCGTCGGCATCGCCGTGGTAGATGAGCGTCGGCGGAAGGTGTGTGGAGAGCTGGTGGAGCGGCGAGAGCTCCCGGCCGGTTTCCGGCCATGTCGCCAGGTCAATCGGATCCTGCTCGAGGGCCGCGCGGAAGCTGATGGGGGGCCCGCCGTTGCGGGGATTCTCCGTCGAGTCGCCGAGATCGAGGAAGTCGGTGACCGGATAGAAGATCGCCACGGCCTGTACGGCACTGCTGGCCCGGTCGATCTCATCCGGGGCCGCCGGATCGCCGGGGCCACCGCGGGTGGCGATCATCAGGGAGAGGTGGCCGCCGGCGGAGCCGCCGGTGAGCCCGAGCCGGTCGGGATCGACCCCGTAATCGGCCGCGTGGGTGCGGATGAAGCGGATCGCCCGGTGGGAGTCGGCGACGATCTCCTTGATCGTCGCCTCCGGTTGCGACACGTGGTAGACGGGGAAGATCGTGTAGCCGCGCCGCAGGAGGGGGGCGAGGATGACGGGCTTGAAGCTGCCGGGGCCTCCTGAACGCCAGCCGCCGCTGGTGAAGTAGACGATCCCGAGACCGTTGGGCTTGGCGGGGCGGACGACGTCAAACGTCAGGTCTTTCCCCTTGCGGACACCGTACACGACCCCCTTTTCAGCCTCGAACGATGGATGGTAGTAGACCCACCCGGCGGCAATCCCGATCCCGGCGACCGCGACGAGCGCGAGGAAGCCGCCGAGAAGCCAGGTGAGGAGGCGGAGGATCGGCACGCCGCGCTTCGGGAGTGGGGCTTCGACGGCAGGGGAGTGACCATGATCGGACGGGGCAGGGAGGGTCACGGTCTGACTCCGGGCGGACTCGGGGCGATGGCTGGAACGTACCAAGCGTGGACGCGCCGACCAAGCACGGCATCAGGGGAGCCGCCGTGCCGCCGTGCCGCAACTTCCCGCCGTGCCGCCGTGCCCCGGCCCTCCGGCGCTTTGGCGCTCTCCGGCGGCGGGGACTTTATCCACGGCCTGCGAAGGCACGCTCATCGGCTGGTCGGTCATCACGCCCGATCCGGGGACCGTTTACGAGTGCCGCTGGACGAACGACTGACGGCGAGGGGAGCGGGGCAGGCTGCCCGGTTTTCCGGGTGGAGGGGGAGGCTATTCGCCTTGCCCTCTCGCGCGGGCCCGGGTATGGACGGGGCCCGTGTTTCGGCTCCCTGCCCGCGAGGTGCCCGCCATGCGTTCCCCCGACTCCCGAAGGCCTGCCCTCCTGCTTGTCGTGGGGCTGTGCCTGACGTTCCCCGCCTGCCGGTGGTGTGACCGCTGCCTCGCGCCGCGCGAGATCGTCGTCGATCGGCCGATCGCAACGCCGGAGTTGGTCGAGCTGACGCAAGCAGCGCCGATCGAACGGGGGAAGCCACGGAAGGTGCTCGATGCCGCCGGCTGGGTGTTCGGGATCCCGTCGAAGATCATCCTCTGGGATCGGCGCGTCGAGAACCATCGTGTTTCCGCCACCACCGAGGGAACGATCGCCGGGTATCTCGCCGACAACGAGCTCGACCACGTCAAGGTGCGGATCAACCAGTATGCCCCGCTCGGGGACTGGCAACGGCTGCGGAGGAACCAGACCGTCGGCTGGCCGCTCCGCTACACCATCGGCACCCTCTCGGTCGCGGCCGAGGCGGTCTTCCCCGGCAGGCTCCTCGGCGGCGATCACTACAATCCCTGGACCGCCACGATCCATCTCTACAGCGATGTCCCGGCGATCGCGCTCCACGAAGGGGGCCACGCGAAGGACTTCGCCCGCCGTGAGTGGCCCGGCCTCTACGCCGTCGCCTTCGGCTTACCGATCAGCGAGCTCTACCCTGAGGCGATCGCTACCGGTGACGCCCTGGCCTATGCAGAGCGAATGGACGACGAGTCCCTCGTCGCCGAGGGGCACCGTATCCTCTATCCCGCTTACGGGACCTATGTCGGAGGCGCCGCGGGGCAAATCGTGGGGGTGACGATCGGACTGCCGCTCTACGCCGGTGCCGTCGTCGCCGGGCATGCGGCCGGAAGGATCCCGAGCGGAGAGGACGGCGAGACGCCCGAGGACCCCGCCGGTGAACCGTTCCCGATGGCGGAGGATGACGGCCCGGAGGGGGATTTCGCCGCGGAGGAGCCCCGTGCCCCGGCCACGGACGGCGACGGGGGCGAAACGGTGCCGGCGTCTTTCAACGTGCCCCCCGAATGACGGCCGCGACCCCGTCGAGCACCATCTGCACCGCCGAGGCGACGAGCACCATTCCCATCAGCCGCTCGATCGCCGTCAGCCCACGCGTGCCGAGGAGGATCGCGAGTCGTGATCCGGACAGGAGGATCGCTGCCGACGCCCCCCAGGCAACGGTGATCGCCACGAACCAGTCGGCCCGTCGCTCCGGGGCCTGACTGGCGAGAAGGAGCACGGTCGCCAGCGCCGACGGGCCCGCCACGTAGGGAATCGCCAGCGGCACGATGAGCGGTTCGCCGGCGGTCTCCTCGTCGAGCGGGCCGTGGGCGCCGGGGAAGACCATCTTCAGCGCGATGAGGAAAAGGACGATCCCCCCGGCGATCGTCAGCGCCGGTTCCGAGATCCTGAGGGTCGCGAGAATCGACCTGCCGGCGACGAGGAAGAGGACGAGGAGGCCATAGGCAACGAGGAGCTCCCGCGCCGCGACGCGGAACCGGCGGGCCGGTTCGACCGGTGTCAGCGCCGAGAGGAAAAGTGGGATGTTGCCGAGCGGGTCCATCACGAAAAAGAGGAGAACCGCCGCTGAAAACGTCGTCATGGCTCGTTCCGCTTCCTGCCCTGAATTGTCCCCATCGTAGCCGGGGCGATCGTGGGCTTTGCGGTCAACACCCGGGAAACCTATTCTGGGAGATGTGTCCGGGGGGCGGACGACCGATCCCGACACGCGCCCCACCCTGCTTTTGCACGTGGACGATGCCCAGCAACCGCCACAACCGAGAACGGGCCCGTGAGCCGGAGTCCTGCTCCCGGCGGCGCCTCCTGCGACAGTCCGGGGGCCTGCTCGGCGCCGGGTTCTCGCTCCCGGAGTTTCTCCGGCTGCGTGCCGAGGCCGCGGCGCTGCCGGCGGCGCCTGCGAAGGCCACGTCGCTGATCATCGTCTATCTGTGGGGGGGCTTGAGTCATATCGACTCGCTCGATCCCAAGCCCGACGCGCCGCCGGAGGTTCGTGGGGAGTTTCGGCCGATCTCGACGGCCACCCCCGGCATCGCCTTCAGTGAGCATCTCCCGCTCCTCGCCCGTCACACCGGGAAGCTCGCCGTCATCCGCTCGATCCACCACGACGACGCGGCCCACGGCCGGGGGATGTATTGGAATCTGACCGGCCACAAGCCGCCGCGAGTCGGCAACATCCCACCCCTGACGGGAGACTGGCCGTCGATCGCGGCGATGGTCTCGACGTTGCGGCCTCCGCCCGAGGGGGTGCCCCCGGCCGTCCGCATCCCCTATCCGCTCGTCGACAACGGCACGCTCCAGGCGGGCGAGTATGGCGGCTGGCTGGGGGTGAAAGTCGAGCCGATCATCATGCGTCCTTCCGGTGGTGAGCCGTTTGCGGGCGTTTCCCGCTCACTCGGCGCGGAGACGTTCGAGATCGGCCAGGTCGATACACCGCGCGTGTCACGTCGCGAGGAGCTCCGCTCGCGACTCGACCATGCGCCTGGCAGGGCGGCCGACTTCGCGTCGCACGATCACTTCCGGGGCTTGGCCCGCGATATCCTCCTCGGTTCGGCGGTGCGCGAGGCCCATGACATCGACCGCGAGAGTCCGCGCGTGCTCGCGTCGTATGGCAACCACATCGGTGGCCGTAGCCTGCTGCTGGCGCGGCGGCTCACCGAGGCGGGAGTGCCCGTGGTGCAGGTGTGCTGCGCGGCGGGGGACCTCAACGGCGCCTCGGGCGACATGTGGGACACCCACGGCGACAACTTCAACCGACTCAAGTCGCGGCTCCTCCCCGTCTTCGATCGGAGCGTGTCGGCGCTCTTGGAGGATCTCGCCGACCGTGGCACCCTCGACACCACGCTCGTCGCCGTCCTCACGGATTTCGGCCGCACGCCGCGCGTCAACGGCGCGGCCGGTCGTGATCATTACCCGGGCGTCTACTCGGTGGCTCTGGCCGGTGGCGGCATCCGTGGTGGGCAGGTGTACGGATCGAGCGACGGCCTCGGGGCCTTTCCGCGCGACCGCCCCTGCACCCCCCCCGACATCCACGCCACGCTCTTCCACGCTCTCGGCCTCTCTCCGCGGGCGGAGCTCCGTGATCCGCTTGGTCGCGTGTTTCCCGCGACTGATGGCGAGGTGCTCGATCTCTTCTAGAAGCCCGTGGAAAAAGTCATCCATGACCGGACCGGCTGCGGGGCAGCCGGGAGAATCAGTCCACTTGGAAAACCTCCGGTTTTCTCGAGTGCTACGCACTCGCGACCGCCTCCTGCGGTCGGGCCGGCACTTTATCCATAGCCTGCTGACATTCCCGCCGAGCGGGTCATCCCGGGAGCGTCCCCGGCCGGAGCCTGCCCCGTTCCACACCTGTCCATGTCCCGGCACCTCACCACCATGCCCCTGCGCCCGCGCCTCGTCGTCACGATGGTTCTGCTCATGCTCGCGCCGGCCGGGAGCACCCTGGCAGCGGAGCCACCGCGCCACCGCGCCGAGCTCGTCTTCCCGCTCGACGCCCGCCACAACCATGCGCCGGGGATCGTCGAACTCCCCGACGGCCAGCTCCTCGTCTCCTGGTACCGCGGTGCGGGGGAGCGGAAGGCCGACGACGTCGTCGTCCTCGGTGCCCGGCTGGCGAAGGGGGCAAAGACGTGGAGCGAGCCATTCACGCTCGCCGACAACCCCGGCTTCCCCGACTGCAACACCTGCCTGTTCCTCGATGCCACGCAGCAACTCTGGCTCTTCTGGCCGATCATCCTCGACAACGAATGGGGCTCGGCACTGACGAATTACTGCACCTCGCACGACTATGCAGGCGCCAGCGCCCCGACCTGGGACTGGCAGGGGGTGATCTGGCTGAAGCCCGACGACTTCCAGCACCGGGCCAGGGAATTGGCGAAGGTCAGGCTGGCGACGATGCCCGCCGCAGACCGGCCGCGCGCCGAGGCGTTCTTCGCGGAGATCGAAGCTTCCTTAAGCAACAAGCTCGCCCAGCGCCTCGGGTGGCAGCCGCGCTGCAAGCCGACGCAGTTGCAAAGCGGGCGGATCGTTCTCCCCCTCTACAGCGACACCTACTCCTTCTCGCTGATGGCCCTCTCCGACGATGGCGGCCGCACCTGGCGTGCGAGCCAGCCCCTCATCGGCTTCGGCAATATCCAGCCCGCGGTCCTCCAGCGGCGCGACGGTTCGCTCGTCGCCTATATGCGCGAGAATGGCCCCCTTGAGCGGATCCGGACCTGCGAATCGGCTGACGGCGGCGAGACCTGGGGGGAGGTGGGAACGCTCGAGCTTGCCAATCCGGGATCGGGGCTCGACGCCGTGCGCCTCGCCAATGGCCACTGGGTGATGGTCTACAACGACACCGTCGAGGGGCGGGCGAGCCTCGCGGTGAGCCTTTCGGAGGACGAGGGGGCGACCTGGCCCCATCTCCGGCATCTCGAGCGCCACGCCGAGGGGCAGTATCACTATCCGGCGGTGATCGCGGGGGCCGACGGGACGATCCACGCCGTGTACAGTTATTTTGTCCCCGGGGGGAAGTCGATGAAGCACGCCGCCTTCAATGAGGCGTGGATCCGTGCCGGGGACGCGCTCTGAGCGTCATTCCCGCACGGTCCCTTCCGAGTCGAGTCGACCTCCATGACCATTCCCGCCGTCGGCCAGCCCTGGGTCGTCCCCCCCGTCCAGCAGCTGTTGATCCGTGACCTGCTCACGCGGGCCCGCGCCTGGGCGCCGCGCCAGACGATCACCTACCGCGATCTGCGGGAGCACGACTACGCCGAGTTCTTCGCGCGCATCGACCGGGCCGCGGCGATGCTCGTGAAGCTGGGGGTGCAGGCGGGGGACCGGGTCGGGGTGATGGACTGGGACAGCCATCGCTACCTCGAGCTGTTTTTCGCGGTGCCGATGCTCGGGGCGGTGCTCCACACCGTCAATGTCCGCCTCACGCCGGAACAACTGGGCTGGACGATCCGCCATGCCGGTGACTCGGTGCTCCTCTTCCACCCCGATTTCCTCACCGTCGCCGAGGGGCTTGCCGCGAGCCTCCCCGACGTGCGGGCGTGGGCGTCGCTCGCGGACGAAGGAGTGCCGCCGGAGACGACGCTCCCCCTTGCCGGCGACTACGAGGCGCTTCTCGAGGCGCGGGCAGCCGACGTGGCTGGCGGCTTCAACTGGCCCGACCTCGACGAGAACACCGTCGCCACCCTCTTCTACACCACCGGCACCACCGGCGATCCGAAGGGGGTCTACTTCACCCACCGGCAGATCGTCCTCCACACGCTCGCCGCCGGCGCGACCTTCGCCGCCCATCAGCAGCCCGTCGGCATCCACGCCGAGGATGCCTATCTCCCGCTGACGCCGATGTTCCATGTCCATGCCTGGGGAATCCCCTATCTGGCGACGATGCTGGGGCTGAAGCAGGTCTATCCCGGCAAGTACGAGCCGCAGCGGCTGGCGGAATTGATCCGGCGGCACTCGATCACCTTTTCCCACTGCGTGCCGACGCTCGTCCAGATGCTCCTCCATCACCCCGCGGCCGCCGGCATCGACTACACCGGCCTGAAGCTCGTGATCGGCGGGGCCCCGCTCCCCAAGGGGCTCGCCGCCGAAGCCCAGGCCCGCGGCATCCGCATCATGGGGGGCTACGGGATGTCGGAGACCTGTCCGATCGTGGCGGCGCCCCACTGGAAGCCGGAGCATGCCGATGCCGACGGCGAGACGCAGCTCGACGTCCTCTGCCGCACCGGCTTCCCCTTCCCGTTGGTCGAGGCGCGGATCTGGGGGCCCGACGACGCGCTCCTCCCGGCGGACAGCGAGCAGGTGGGCGAGCTCGTCCTCCGCTGCCCGTGGCTCACCCAGGGCTATTACCACGACGAGGCCCGCAGCCGCGAGCTGTGGCACGGCGGCTGGCTCCACACCGGCGATATCGCCTACCTCGACCGCGACGGCTACGTCCGGATCACCGATCGGCTCAAGGATGTCATCAAGATCGGCGGCGAGTGGATCTCCTCGCAGGAGCTCGAGAGTGCCTTGAGCCGCCATGAGGGGGTCAAGGAGGTGGCGGTGGTGGCCAAACGAGATCCCAAATGGGATGAGCGGCCGTGGGCCGAGGTCGTTCTGCGGGAGGGCTTTGCCGGCAGCGTCACGCCGCGCGACCTGGGGAAGCACCTCCACCGCTTCATCGACGACGGCACGATCCACAAGCGCGCCGTGCTCACCGAGATCCGCTTCGTCGACGCCCTCCCGAGGACGAGCGTCGGCAAGATCGACAAGAAGGAGATCCGCCGCCGGATCGCCGAGGCCTGAAGCCCTTCCCGCCACGTTTTCCCAGCTCTCCGCCGCAACCCGAGGACCTCCGCCCCATGCCCCGCCCGCTCGTCGTGATCACCGACTTCATCAATCCGCCGCTCGGCCACGAGGAGCGGATCCTCGGCGATCTCGCCGACGTCGTCGCCCTCAATGCCTTCTCCGAGGAGGCGCTCCAGGGGCGGATCGAGCAGGCTGACGCGATCATGATGTACCACTTCCTGTCGATCGGCCGGAAGACAATCGACCGGCTGGAGAAGTGCCGCTTGATCGTCCGCTGCGGTGTCGGCTTCGACAACGTCGACCGGCAGGCGGCGCGGGAGCGGGAGATCGCGGTGGCCAACGTCCCCGACTACGGCACGGAGGAGGTGGCCGATTCGGCGATTGCGATGCTGATGACGATGATGCGCGGCGTCTCCTTCATGAATACCCGCCTCCAGCACCGCCAGGGGCCGTGGATCTACGAGCAGGTGCGGCCGCTCCATCGGCTGCGTGGATTGCGGTTGGGGATCATCGGCCTGGGGCGGATCGGCATGGCGACGGCGCTGCGGGCCAGGGCGCTCGGCTTCGAGGTGTTGTTTCACGATCCGTATGCGGTCGACGGGCTCGACAAGGCGCTTGGGCTTACCCGTTGCGAGTCGCTCGAGGAGATGCTGCCGCGCGTCCAGGCGGTGAGCGTCCACTGCCCGCGGACGACCGAAACCCAGGGCCTCATCAATGCCCGGACGCTGGCAATGTTGCCGCAGGGGGCGTTCCTCGTGAACACGGCACGCGGCGGCTGCGTCGATGCCCGGGCCGTGCTTGAAGCCATCGAAGCGGAGCAGCTGCGGGGGGCGGCGCTGGATGTTCTCGAGGTGGAGCCGCCGCCGGACGACGACCCGCTCATCCGCGCCTGGCGGACTCCCGGCACGCTCGCCCACGACCGGGTGATCATCAATCCCCATTCCGCTTTCTACTCGGAGCAGGGGCTCGACGATATGCGGATCAAGGGGAGCACGAACATCCGGCGCGTCCTCGAGGGGAAGCCGCCGCGGAACGTCGTCAACTGACGTCGCCCCCGGGGCCGACGACGAGGAGCGAGCTCGGGCCGACCATTCCCGCCCGGCGGTAGCCGAGCGGGGGCCACGGAGGCGGTTGCCCTTCCGGCCTGCCTCGGGGCCGTCGTATAGATAGCTCATGCGCGGCGACCACCTGGGCCTGATTCTGTTCCATCGCGACTTCCGCGGCCTTACCGGCGGGCACCTGAAGGTTTGGCACTACCTCCGCCATGCCGAAACCTCGCGCCGATACCGCCCCGGCGTCTTCCTCACGGCGGCGAGCCGGCGGGATGCCTCCAATCCGTTTCTCGCCGGTGACCATGACTGGCTCCAGCCGGCGTGGCAGCCGGAGCGGGCCGAAGCGCTGTTTGTCGCCGGGCTCGATTGGTTGGCGGTGCCGGCGGGCTGGGGGAAGCCGATCGTGAACCTCGTTCAAGGGGTGAGGCATGCCGGCGCCGGGGATCCGCGCCGCCGGTTCCTCGGCCGCCGTGCGGTGAGGATCTGCGTCAGCGGCGAGGTCGCCGCTGCCATCCGATCGACGGGTGAGGTCAACGGGCCGGTGATCACGATTCCCAACGCCATCGAAGTGCCGATCGCCGGGAGCGCTCCGGCCGAACATCGCATCCCGCTCCTCGTCGCCGGCTGGAAAGACGCCGGGCTGACGGCCGCCGTGGCGGATCGGCTCCGGTCCACCGGCTTTGATCCGGAGGTGATCGCGGCCCCGCTGCCGCGGGAGGCGTTTCTCAGCCGGCTTGCCGCCGCCAGGGTGGTGGTGTTTCTGCCGTTGGAGGCGGAGGGATGTTTCCTGCCGGCGCTCGAGGCCTTCGCGCTGGGGTGTCTGGTCGTCTGCCCCGATTGCATCGGCAACCGGCAGTTCTGCCGCGACCGGGAGACCTGTCTCCGCCCCCCCTACGCCCTCGGGAGCATCGTGGCCGCGGTCGAGACGGCGATGGCGATGGCGCCGGCCGAACGCGAGCGGATCGTGGCGGCGGCTGCCGTCGAGGCGGCGGCCCGCGGACTCGAGGGGGAACGCCGGGCGTTCCTCGATGTGCTCGATCATCTTCCCCAGATTTGGTGATGCCTTGGCACCCTGGCCTCCCCCTTTCGACGCCAAGGATGTGATCCTCACCGGGATCGCCCGGTCGGGCACAACACTCGCCTGCTCCCTTCTCAATCGCCTTCCCGACACGGTGGCGCTCCATGAACCGATGTCGCCGAGGATGCTCGAGGGACTTTCGGTGCCCGAAGGAGTGAACAACCGGGTCGCCGAGTTCTTCGCCGCCCAGCGCTGCTCGCTGCTCGAACGGGGTGAGGCCCACAGCCGGGGGATCGACGGCCTGATTCCCGAGGATCCCTACGCCGCCACGCCCGAGTCGAACGGGCGGCGGAAGTCGCTGGTCCGGGAGGGAATCGTCCGCGTCGACAAGCCGCTCGCCGCGGCGTTCCGCCTCGTGATCAAGCATCCCAGTTGCTTCACGGCCCTGCTGGGAGCGCTGACGCAGCGATTCCCCTGCCATGCAATCGTCCGCAATCCGCTGGCGGTGCTCCTCTCTTGGCAGACCACCGAAGCCAACTGGAACGACGGACGCCAGCCGGCGGCAGAGATCTTTGACGACGACCTGCGGCACCGGCTCGATGCCGAGCCCGATCCCCTCGGCCGTCAACTCGCCATGCTCGTCTGGAGCTTCGGGCAGTACGCCCGCCATCTCCCCGCGGAAGCCGTGATCCGCTACGAAGATCTCGTCGCTACGGGGGGGCGGAGCTTGCGTGGGGTGACACCCGCCGCCGACGGGCTCGAGGAACCGCTCCACAGCCGCAACACCAACCCGCTCTACGGCGGCGTCGCGGTCGCCGCGATCGGCCGGCGTCTCCTCGCCACGACCGGTCCGCATTGGGACTTCTATTCCCGCGATTCGGTCGGCGAGCTGATCGCCAGCCTGGCACCCGGGCACCAAGACAACGGTCACGGAGCCGCTGGCTGAAGTCCCGCAAGCTTCCCATCCCACCCAAGGCAACACCCGCCTTCCCCTGTGGTGGTGAGAGGTTCTCACTGATCTGGTGAAAGCGTTGTTTTCATCGGGAAAGAGGACTGTTTCGGGCTGGTTTCCTGGCTTGGGTGGGGGCGTCTCAACTTTTCTGTGATGGGCATCGTGGCGAGGCCGGCGGGGCTTGCCCAGCAGCGAGATCGATTTCTGCCATGAAAACAGGCTCATTCGGAATTGTCGGAGCTTTCGGCACGATTGGCACGGGCCGTGCACCTCTGCCTTTCAGTCTCCAGGGAGACCGGTGATCAACCGGCGCTTTGCTGAGTCGCGGAGTGAAGTCGGTTCGTCGCCCGCCGTGGGCGTGCGTGGTTCAGGGTTTCTCCATCTCGATAGCTGCCCGGCCAACCGGGCCCGACTCCCATAGGAACCGCTTGTGAACGCAAACACCGTGATCAACTCCTGCGACGAAATGGACATCGAGAAGGGGAACACCTCGGAACCGATGCAGCGAAAGCAGCGTCGCCTCGAGCCGCGCCGCGAGAGGCACGTCGGCTCGGCTGGTGGCCGGATGCACGGGTGCAGCGTCAAATCACCCAACTGGGGCACTGGCGCCGGAGCCCGGCTTGCCGACCTGCGTGCCTTCGCCGGGGCGGTGGCCTTGGTGGCTTTCGCCCTGCTGTCGCCGGCTTCGGCCGAAACCTTCACTTGGCAGCAGGTGGGGAGCGCGGGCAACGCCGCGAACATCGGTGGGAACGGACTCGGCGGGGTGGCATACAACTACAAGATTTCTGCCTTCGACACGACGATCTCGCAATACATTGACTTCCTCAATGGCTCGTACGCCGGCAAAGAGGGGCTGTATGGCGTGTGGAATACGAGCATCGGCACGGGAGGAAGCACCTCCGTGTCCGCGATCACGCGGACCGGTTCGGCTGGAACCTACGCCTACACGCTGTCCGGCACCGACTTCGCGAACAAGCCGGTGAACTTCATAAACTGGTTCTCCGCGGCCCGGTTCGTGAACTGGCATTCCAACGGCATGGATGCGACGTCAACGACGGCGACGGAGACGGGGAGCTACACGCTCGATGGGAAGACGACTGGGGACATCGTAGCCCGCAATGCGAATGCGACGATCTACCTGCCGAGTGCAGACGAGTGGAGCAAGGCTGCGTTCTACAACTCAGACACTCAGAGCTACTATCTCTGGGGGACGTCGAGCGACGTCCGGCCGACGGCGGTCCTGCCGACCGAGGACACTCCGGTGACGGTGGAGAACAGCGCCAACTGGCGCGATAATCGGCTCGCCAACGACGTCCGGATGACCGACGTAGGGACGTACGTGAAGACGAAGTCGCCCTACGGCCTGTTCGACATGTTCGGCAACGTGACCCAGATGACCGATACGAGCGGGACGGGCGCCAACGCGGGGCTTTTCCAGGCTTTCGGCGGCAGTTACGCGACGACGACGGCCCAGAGCAGTGTCTGGAACTCCGCTTACAAGCCGGGTGTATTTAGGGCCGGTGCCCCGGACCCGACAGTGGGGGTCGGCACAGCGGCGATCGGCTTCCGCGTCGCTGCGTTCGTTGTGCCGGAGCCGGGCAACATGGTGGCCGCGGCAATCGGGATCGGGGGCCTGATCGGCTTCCAGATCATGAAGCGCCGCAAGCGCGCCCTCGCCCGGGCCGCTGGCTGATCCGGCGTCCCTATGGCCGCCAAGGCAACGGGGCGATGGCCGGTGGTTGTTCCTCTGCTGGCGCTCGCCGCTCCGATGCTGCTCGGGCAGGCTGGGCAGGTGCTGCTGCAACTCACCGACACGCTCCTCATCGGGCATGTTGGCGCGATCGAGCTCGCGGCCGCTTCCCTGGCGGGCAACTTCGTGATGTTTGCCTTCTACTTTGCCTATGGCGCCGTTGGGGCGGTGTCGCCGACGATCGCCCAGTTGCACGGCGGCGGGGATCGGGACGGCGTCTCCCGGACGGCCGAGGCGGGGGCGTGGCTCGGGCTGATGATCGGGGGCGTGATCGCCGTCGCACTCACCGGCGTGGTGCCGATGCTCGAGTATCTTGGGCAGCCCCCTGACGTCGCCCGCGCTGCCTGGGGCTACCTCCTCCTCATCGCCTGGTCGATGCCTGGTGCGATTCTTGCCGTCGTCCTCGGGCAGGTGGCCGAAGCGGTCGACCGCCCCTGGCCGGTATTCGGATTCATGTTCTTGGCGGTCGTCCTCAATGCCCTCCTCGCGTGGTGTCTCGTCTTCGGCCATGCGGGATTCCCCGCGCTCGGCCTGCCGGGGGCCGGCTGGGCGACGTTCGTGGCCCGCTGGGTCCATGCGGCGGCGTTGGCCGTGTGGATGCTCTCCGACCCCCGCGTGGCGGGCCGACGCCATGGCGACGGCGCGTCGCTGCCACGGGATCGCTCGGTCGTCGCGGCCATCGGCCGCCTCTTCCGCCAGGGACTGCCGCTGGCGGCGCAGGATGTTCTCGAAGGGGGTGCGTTCGCTGTCGGGGCGCTCATGCTCGGCTGGGTCGGGACGACGGCCCTGGCGGCGAATCAGGTGACGGTGGGAATCGCGTCGCTGGCCTGGATGGTGCCTGTCTCGCTGTCGATGGCGACCGGTGTTCGTGTGGCGCAGGCAGCCGGTGCCGGCGACATGGACTCCGCCCGGCGGACCGGCATCGCCGCGATGCTCCTCGGCACCGGACTGATGACGGTGTGTGCGGCGTTCTACATGGCCGGCGGGGGGTGGCTGGCGCGGCTGTTCACCGATGATCCCGAGGTGGCCGCCCTGGCAGGGACGCTCGTGAGCATCGCCGGGATCTATCAGGTTTCCGATGTGATCCAGTCGGTGAGCCTGGGGGCTCTCCGCGGCCTCCTCGACAACCGTGTCCCGATGCTGGCCAACGCCGTCTGCTACTGGGCCTTGAGCCTGCCGACGGTCTGGTTTCTCACCTTCCGCTGCGGCTGGGGGGCGGCCGGCGTGTGGGCGGGATACCTGCCGTGGATGGTCGGGACGGGGCTGTTTTTCCTGGTCAGGTTTCTGCGGCTCACGGCCCGGCCGTCACCCGCTGCCGCAGGCTCCAGCCGGTGAACGCGAACGTGGTCCCGCTGGAGAGGAGATTCACGCCAATCAGCACGCCGAGAAGCGTGCCGGCATCGTCCGGACGGGCCGTGACGAGAATCGAGCCGAGGACCGCCGTGAGCAGGCCGTCGCCGAGAAGCCAGACCCAGGGGAAGGCATCGCGCAGCGCCCAGGCAGCGGCAAACTTGGCGGCAGCCTCGAAGAGGAACGCCAGCCCGACGAAGACGACGATCGCCTCGATGCCGGTGCGGGGAATGGCGAGCATCGCCGTCCCTGCCATCAGCGCAATCGCCCCGCAGACCAGCGACAGCCAGAACCCGCGCCAGTCGAAGGCGGTGGCGGAGAGCATGATCTGGGCGAGCCCGGCTGTGGCCAGGACGACCCCGCAGGCGACGTCGATCGCGGTGGCCGCCCCCCACGGCGCGAGGAGGGCGAGGATGCCGAGGATGATGAGGACCACGCCGAGCCGGAGCGCCGACGTTCCGACCCCAGCCAGGAGTCGGGCACCGCCGATCGGCCCTTCGCCCCGGCCGCGGATGTTCGGGAAGGCATCCGGATCGGGATCGCGCGCTGCAGGGGATCGCTCGGTCATGGCAGGGATTCCGGGGGACGCGCGGGGGATCAGGGAGCCGGAGGTATCCTATATCGGGTTTCCTCGTTTCCCTCCGCCGTGTTCCGTCGATGGAAGCTTTTCCCCAGCCACCCTCCGGTGACACGACGACCGGCGGCCGGCTGCCGGCCAGCGCCCCGGCCTCCGCTGCCGACGGCACGGCGATCTCCGCGGGCCGCCCGACGCTCCCCGTGATGGCGGCGACGATGGAGGAGATCGGGCGGGCCCTCGAGGGGCACTCCCTCGGCCCCTACCATCTCGACCAGTTCGTCGGCGGTGGGGGGATGGGGGCGGTGTTCCGGGCCACCGACACGACGCTCGACCGGGTGGTGGCGGTGAAGGTGCTCTCCCGCCAGCACTCGTCCGACGTCGACATGCTCCGGCGTTTCAAGAACGAGGCCCAACTCGCCGCCCGGCTCGATCACGAGAACATCGGCCGGGTGCACGCCGTCGGCTCCGATGCCGGCTGGCACTACATCGTCTTCGAGTTCATCGAGGGGACGAATCTCCGCGACGTGGTCCACGCCGAGGGGCCGCTCGACGTGCCGCGGGCCCTGCGATTCACCGCGCAGGTCGCCGAGGCCCTCGAGCATGCCTCGGAGCGCGGCGTCGTCCACCGCGACATCAAGCCGTCGAACATCATCGTCACCCCGGCGGGGCGGGCGCGGCTGGTTGACATGGGCCTGGCGCGGTTGCCGGCGGTCGGAGGGGTCCCCGATCTCACCGAGAGCGGGATGACGCTCGGCACGTACGATTACATCTCACCGGAACAGGCCAGGGATCCCCGCGCGGCGGACGTGCGCAGCGATCTTTATTCGCTCGGCTGCACGCTCTTCTTCATGCTCACCGGCCGCCCGCCGTTTGCCGACGGCACGGCCGTCCAGAAGCTCCTCCAGCACCAGCAGAGCCCGCCACCGCCGGTCGCCGCCGACCGCGACGACATCCCGCTCGGCCTCGAGGCGGTCGTTGAGCGGCTTCTGCAGAAACAGCCCGACGATCGGTACCAGACCCCGGCACAACTCGTGGCTGATCTGGTCGCGATCGCCGCCCTACTCGGCATCGACCTCGATGTCGAACGGGCGCGGGGCTCCGATCTGGTCGTGCCGCGGGCCGCGGGTTCATCCTGGCCCTGGATCCTGCCGGTGGTGGCGATGCTGGTCACGATCGCCGGGCTCTGGGGGCTGCCGAAGATCCGCAAGTGGAGGCTCGCGGCGACCTCGCCGATGGCGGTTGAAGGGGGCGTTGGTGAAGCCGGGCATCCCGCCGGCGACCGGACGGCGACCCCGCGCCGGATCTGGCGGATCGTCGATGGCCCGTCGGGTCTCGGGGATGTCGCTTCGCTCGCCGCAGCGCTTGGGGTGGCCGACGACGGCGATGTCGTCGAGTGCGCCTTCAGTGGCGTCCGGGACGAGGAGCCCTGTGTCATGGTGGGGCGGCGGCTGACCCTCCGGGCCGCTCCGGGTCACGATCCCGTGCTGCGATTTTCACCGCCGGCCAGCAGCCATCCTGCCGCGGGGCTAACGGTCGTGTCGGGGAGCTTTGGGGTCGCGGGGGTCGGTCTGCGTCTCGTGCCGGCGTCCTCGGGAACCTCGGCGCTGTTCGCCCTCGGTCGGGGGGCGACGCTCGAGGCGGATGATGCGCTCCTCGAGATCCGGGAGGGGGGTGGAATGGCCGAGCGCGGGGCGAGGGACGGGCAAGCCGTTTTCGTGCTCGGGGAGCGGGCTGACGCTCCGCGGGAAAAGACCGGGGCTGATGGGCCCGCCGGGGAGGAGGAAGGGAGCGGACCGCCAGGAAACCCGGCCGAGTCGTTCGTGCGGTTTTCGGGGGTGCAAGCGATCGGCGCGGGGACCTTCCTGTCGGCCGATGGCGGAGCGGCCCTGACGGTGGGCTGGTCCGGGGGCCGGTGTGTGACCGGAGGCCGCTTCCTCCACGCCGAGGGGGGTCCGAAGGGGGGGGCGGCGACGACCATCAAGCTCGTTCTGCGGGACGCGCTGCTGGCCAATCAGGAGGGCTTCGCCCAACTCGTCGATGCGCCGGGCGTCCCGGTGATGCCGATCCTTCGGGTCACGACCGAACGCTGCCGCTTCCTGACCCCTCCGGGGCGGCCGTTCCTCGAGCAGGCCGGCATCGGCCAGCCCGATGCCCACCGCGCGGCGATCGAATGGATCGACGCCGGGGGCAGGTACGAGGGGGGAGCGAGCTTCCGACGGATCGACGGGGCCGCCGAGCGTGAGGAGATCCCCTTCTCGGCGGTCAATCCGCCCCTCCGTCATGAGGGCTCGATCGGGGGATGGAGCGAGGGAAACCCGTGGGATTTTCCGGCGATGCCCGCTGTCGAAACGCCGCGGCGGCCCGATTCTTGACATCCGACGCGGCCGCACGGTCTAGTGATGGAGAATGAAATATCTTTTTCCGACCCAGGAGTGCAGCCGATGAAGCGGGGCCGTGTTTTGCTCGTGGTGACGTCCGTGGCCGTGGGGATCGTCTTGGGGGGCCTTGCCCGTCCGGCGTTCGCGATCAAGCAGTTCCAGGACGAGTTCAAGGCCGTCTACGTCAAGGCGGACAGCAGTGATCCCGCCGAGAAGGCGCTGGCTGCGGCCGTCGAGACGGCCAAGTGCAACGTCTGCCACAAGGGGAAGGAAAAGAAGGAGCGCAACGCCTACGGCGAAGCCCTGGCCGACCTTCTCGACAAGAAGGAAGATGCCAAGAACATGGAGAAGATCCGCAAGGCCCTCGAGACGGTGGCGGCGATGAAGAGCGCCGACGGCGGGCCGACGTTCGGCGAGCTCATCAAGATGGGCAAACTGCCTGGCGGTCCCGTGGAGTGACGCTCGCGTGAGTGGTGCGGTGCATCGCGCCGATGAATCTCCGGAGACGCCGTCCGACGGCGTCTCCGGTTTTTTTTGAGGGCGTACGGTGCGATCTGGTGAACGGGTTTCCAGGAGACGACCATGACCGTAGGCAGTCTGTTCGGCAGGAATGATCGGCCCGCCTCGGGGAAGCGGTGGAAAAAGCCGGTGCGGCCTCTGGTCTGGGCACCGTTGGCAATCCTCCTGCTCGTGGCGACGAGCCTGCCGGCCCAAGCGCAGCGCCCCGGACGGCGCTGGCGGACCGCTCCCCCTCCGCCGCGGCCCCAGTCCGTCCCGCAACCGGCGGCCGCTCCACGGACCGGGGCCCAGCCCTCCGCGGCGCCGTCGTCGACCCCCAAATCAGCCACGGCTGGCCCCCAATCCGGGAAGCCAGACGGGAAGCAGCCGGGGAAGGGGACGCCTCCGCCGGGCAAAAAAATCGACAACAAGACCCCGCAGACGACCGCGCTCCCGGCAGCCCCGCCAGGGCCAATCACTTCCACCGGTTCGGCGGGGGGATCGGCCGCGCTCCTCTGGGCCGGCTCGGCACCCTTCAGCGGGGCGTGGCGTGTCGAGCATCCCGGAGCGTGGCGGCCGGAGGAGGGAGCCGGGAAGATCGCGCTAGCCGGCGGGGCCCCCGAGCCGACGGAGGTCGATCCCCGGGCCTTGGAGCTGGCGGCATGGACGGCGCGGGAACCGTCAGCCGGGGATACCGCAGCCCCCTCGGTGCTGCAGGCGTCGGCCGAGAGCCCGGCGGCGGGCGACGACATCCCGGCGGCCGACCTGGTCGTCTTTCCCGGCGCGGACGGCGCAGCGCCGGCGGCGCTGGCGCCCCGCGCCGATCTTCCCGCAGTCGACGCGGAGGGCCTTGGTGCAAAGAACCCGGCCGCCGACGGCACGGTGAGCGTGCTGGTGCGGGGGGAGAATGCCCCGTCCCCCGGGGCAGAGCCGAACCGGCGGCGCCCGGCGACGGTCTCGCTGTCGCACGACGACGCGTCTTCGCCGTGGCTCCCCCTCGGGGCGTTCGCCGCAGCCCCGGCCGGAGGCGTGGACGCCCTGGCGCCGCATCTGTTCCTCGAGCTCTCCCTCCATCGTGACGGAACGGTACGTGGCAATTACTTCGACGCCGTCTCCGATGCTGTCCAGCCGGTGGCTGGCCGGTTCGACCGCGAGACCGGCTCACTCACCTGGCGGATCGGCAGCCGGGGGGCGGAGTTCGAGACCACGGCCGACGGTCTGGCGGCCGGGCGGGTCGAGGCCACCGTCCGCCGCGGCACGCACGAACGGACGTGGGTCCTCATCGGCCTCCCCTGACCAGTCGCCTGTGTGGAGCGAGCCGTCAGTCGTCGGCGATCGCCTCGAGCAGGTCGGGGAGAATGCCCCCCGGCACCTCCTTCACCGCTGCGGCCGTCTCGGCCGGGGCGAAGATCCGGACCCGTTTCACGAGATCGTCGAACTGCTCGTGCGCGAGGCTGCGGACGACGGGGGAGAGCTCGGCGAGCGACCGCCAGTGATCCGCCCGGTCGCCGGTGTCATGCGGCCGCTGCCGCACCTGGAGCGCGAACTCCACCTCGCGTTCGGCTGGGGGGGCATCGATGAGGAGCGTCTCCGGGGCGACTGCGATCCTCAGCCGTCTCGACAGGCGCTCGGCCAGCCGGGCGGCAACACGCGTCGTGGCATCGTAGGGCGAGCCGGCGAGGGCGCGGTGGATGTCGGGGTGGTGGAGGGCGTCGAAGGTGGCCACCCGTTTGAGGAGGCAGCGACGGGCGCCGAACAGCCCCTCGACGAGCGGCGCCGCCCCCGTTCCCACCGCGGCGCCCCGCAGCCAGCCGATGAATCCCTGCTCGTCGGCCCGGGTGAGCCAGGAGGCATCGATGGCGCCGCGCACGAGCCAGACGGCGCGCTGGAGCATGCCCGTGGCGGCGCGCACGGCGTGGTGCCAGTAGACCTCGCTGAACATCACGTAGCGGGCGAAGACCATCAATTCGGCCGCCGTCCGCCCCTTGTCGGTGATCGCGAGCGTCTGCCCCGCGGCATCGATGCACAGACTCGCCAGGAGGCGATCCTGGTCGAAGTGCCGGCCGTAGGGGACTCCGGCATGGAGGCTGTCGCGGGCGAGGTAGTCCATCTTGTCGACATCGATCGGCCCGGAGAGGAGGGAGTGGAGGAGGATCCCGGCCGGGTCGTCGGCCGTGCCGTCGATGAGGGCCGCGACTCGGGATGGCTCGAGCCCCCACTCGGCCCGGAGGATCGCGGCCGGCTCCCCTGTGGCGAGAATCCCACCGACGAGTGATTCATGCCGGGGGAGCTCCGGGAGACCCATGTCCTCCAGCGGATGGCAGTAGGCCCAGTGCCCGATGTCGTGGACGAGCGCCGCGACGACGAACGCCGCGGCGTCCCCTTCATCGACCGTGGCAGCGAAGTGGGGATCGCGGCGGAGCCGGCCGAGGAAGGCCAGCGCCAAGCGGTAGACCCCCAGCGAGTGCTCGAAGCGGGAGTGGACGGCGCCGGGATAGACCAGCGACACGAGCCCGAGCTGGCTGATCCGTGCCAGGCGGCGCATCTCGGCGGTATCGACGAGGGCCCGCACGCGCGCCGTCAGCGGCACCGTCACATCGGGGGGGATGCGGATCCCTTCGGCGGCATGCTCCGCCGCGATCAGCTCCGGAAGTGTGTCGAAAGCCATGGGGGACCGCGGAGGATGGGGCCAGCCGAGACGCCGCTTCAGAGATTCGCAATCCCGGCGAGCCAGCGGAGAGCGGCGCTGACTATGAGAAACAGCGAGAAGTGCGCGATGGCCGAGCCGGAGTCGAAATCGAAACAGGCAAAGGCGGCGAAGGCCCCGACGGCGATGAAGGCCGGGGCGTAGTAGAGCCACTCCCACATCTCGATCTGGGGGGGGAGGTATCCCCGGGCCACCCACAGAGCAACGTAGACGGCGGCGCAGATGAGCGTCCGCAGAGCCAGGCTCCGTCCCCGGTGGGGCTGGAGCTCGCGGTCGCGGATCGCCGCGTATCCCAACCACGCACAGGGGATCGCGAGGATCGCCGCACCGGCCAGGAGGAACCAGGCCGGTGGGTCGCGGTCCCACTGAACGCGGGCCACCGCGGCGGACACGACCGCGAGCACCGTGCCGACGCCGACGAGGGTCCACTGGAGGGCCGAGACAGGGCGGTCGGTCCGCTTCAACGGCGCCGTCGGTGCCCGCCCCGTCGCCGTGGAGGTTGTCGACGGAGCCTCCGGCTCGTGGATCACGACGGCCTTCACCGGGGCGGCCGGGATCGTGATCGGCTTCTTGCACTTCGGGCATGGACCGGTCCGGCCGGCGAACTGGTCGCTGACCGTGAAGGTCGACTTGCAGGATCCGCACAGCACCTGGATCGCCATGATCTCACCCGAAACGAAGACTCTTCGGCCGGACGCCCGCCCATCGCCCCGCCCCGGGGACCTTCCGCTTGCCGCCTCCCCGTCACCGCGCCCCGCCCGGCCGGAGGCGGGGGAACGCCGTGTCGCGGCGGGGGCGGTCGACCGCTGGCCCGATGGACCCATCAACTGATGCCACGGGGGGAAGTGTCAGAGGCTGCCGGGCCGCCGTCAAGTGATCCGCTGCTGCAGCGGCGGGTGGTAGACTCTCTTGGAAGCCGCATCCGCGGTCGGAGGCGGCCGGTTCAGGAGGCGAACGGTGATGGCCGACTCGAAGTCCCCGCTTCCTTCGTCCGCAGACGCTCCCCGGGCCACCACCGGGACGATCACGTTTCCCTGTCCCAACGGCCACAGGATCAGTGTTCCTGCCAAGCTCGCCGGCAAACGCGGCGCCTGCTCGAAGTGCGGAACGGCGGTGGTCATCCCCCCGGCCTCGGTGGCGATCACCGCACCGGCCTCTCCCCCTACCGGCCGGCCGGCGCAGGCCCCGGGGGAGGTGCACGTGGCCGGAGGGGATCCCCAGGCTGGGGACGAGGGGACGATCACCCTCAAATCGCCGCCGGCGACAGGCCTCCCCGGGCCGCTCGGCGCGGCGTTGCCCGTGGCGGCGACAACGGTCGCACCGGTCGGTGCCGGTCTGGGGCCCGCCGGACGCCCACCGGGAAGTGGAGGCGGAGCCGAGCCGGTGGGGCAGGGGCGCGACGCAGCGACGGCGAACGGCTCGGCAGCCATCGTTGCCAATCCGACGGCCCTCCTCGTCGCCCGGCTGTGGGGGGAACGGGATCACGGCGGGATCGTGGAGCTCCACCTCGTCGGTGGGAGCGTGATCCTGCCGGAGTGGTACGAGCCGGCCTGGTCGCAGGGGAGCCACGGGCTGTTCGCCAGTCAGGCCGTCGACGGCTCGGTCACGCTCACCGCCGTCGCCTGGGACTCAATCCAGAAGGTGGTCGTGCGGCAGGTGGAAGGGCTTCCCGACGGGATGTTCGAATGACACCGGCGACGGTGGCGGGCGGGACAGGCAGAACAGGATTCGACACTTGGCGGGGGCGACCCCTTCAAATGCCGGTGAGCATCTTCGCGAGCGGATGAAAAGTCGTGGCCACTCCGGCGGCAAGGTCGCCGGGAAAGGATCCCCTCTGCGGGATGCGGGCAAGACTTTTCCCACAGGCGCGAGGAACCCACCGTGACGCTCGGCCAGTTCTTCGCGGCGGTCTATCGGCCGCTGCGGCGCTCCGGGCGAGCCGGGCAGACCCTGCGTGAGGCCCGCCGGTGGCCCGGGGAAACAGCGGCCTAGGCATCGTGGGGACCATGTCGCCCAATCGCCGCGCTGCGGTGAGCAGGGGCAGGGCGAAGGGGGGCCGAGGCGTCCGCAGCCCGGCGGACCTGCCGGGCCGAGGCCCCGGCAAAGCCGATGCGCCGGGGCACCGAAACCGCAACAGTCCAGGCGGCGAGCGGCGAGCCGGATTTCAGGGGACGATCACCCATGGCCAGGTGCTCCACGAGCACCAGACGCCCGGCCGCTCCGGGCGAATAGGATCGGCGGAATCCTGCACACGAGCCCTTGCGGTACCCGCCACGACCCGCTCCACCGCGGGGGCCTGATAGAATGCGGAAGGGGCTGTGAACCCCCACGCGCCGCCGGCGGAGATCGACTGAAGGTCAGTGATCACAGTGCCTTGCATCGTGCCGGGGCGCGATTCGCAGGCTTGCTAGCAGGCGCGGCCGGCAGGATACGCGGACCGTAGAAATACAAGTTCCATGCCAAAGGAAAGCCATTGACTAATACAGACTGGAAAGAGCTTGTTGAGAAGATACGCCCCTACGTATTCCGGTTGGAAACGCCAAGCGGACACGGAACTGCATTTTTTCTCACGCATACGGGGAAGGGAACGATTGGAATTGCAACTTCGGTAATTCAGGGCTCACAACTGGCCGCCGCCGGGTGACGTCTGTCGTTCGGCAAAACTGGACGCCGTCTGGAAGTTCGATCCTCGTTTCGAATGTTGATAACAGGGCACCAATGTCTGCTCCACTCCGTTCCTAAAAAACCACCATTTGATAATCCGGTCGCGCAGACAGGACGCCAAAACGTGGTACACTTCGCTCCATGAGCACAAAGCCGAAAGTCTATCTCGAAACGACAATCCCCAGTTATTTCACGGCGTGGCGAAGTCGCGATCTCATCATGGCCGCGAACCAGGAAACAACGCGCGAGTGGTGGTCACGTCGAAAGAACGATTTTGACTTTTTTGTCTCCCAGGCGGTCATCAAGGAGTCCGGTGCAGGTGATCTGGACGCCGCAAAACGTCGGCTGGAGTTTTTGAGGCCATTTCCACTCCTGGACATTTCAGACGAGGTTGAATCGTTGGCGGCGAAACTGATCGTTGACGTTCCGTTGCCACCCAAGGCACAGGCGGATGCTCTCCATATTGCCGTCGCTGCGGTTAACCAAATGAATTATTTGGTAACCTGGAACTGCACACACATTGCGAATGCAACTCTCCGATCCAAAATCGAAAAGGTTTGCCGGTCTCAAGGATACGAGCCACCCGTCGTCTGTACGCCACAAGAAATGTTGGAGGAAGAAGGCCAAGATGCGTGATACAATCATCCAAGAAATCCGAAACACTCGAGACGAATACGCTCGACAATTTAACTACGACTTGCACCAAATGTGCCTTGACCTGCGCCGTGAACAAGAGCGCAGTGGTGCGCAAGTCGTCACATTCTCAACCAAATCAGCTCAAACCGATTTAGCCGAACAATCCGGTCAACGCGAGGCGAAGACGCCCGCGTTACCTTGAACGTTCGGCTGCGGAGTGGGGCCGCCATCGTCGCAGGTACCGTGACGCGACCGAGGCAGTTCAGCTAAACTGTTTACGGACTGGGTGGTATGGGATCGGAGGGTGGCGGAACATGACGGTCGTGACATCTCAGTCCGATTTCGAGAAGCTCATGGTCCTCCGCTTGAAGGAGGCGGAACTGCTCCTCCGCCATAGAGATTGGGATGGCGCATACTACCTCGCCGGCTACGCAGTTGAGTTCGCGCTCAAGATCCGGGTCATAGCCCAGTTGATGAAATCGAATAGCTTTCCTGACAAGAAACTCGCTGAGAACTTCTACAAGCACGAACTCACGCTCCTCCGCAAACTGGCCGAGCTAGACGACGAGATGGACAACGACGTCGCAGTCAGCCCTCAATGGGACATCGTAAAGGACTGGAGCGAGCAGACTCGCTATATGGTCGGCAAGTCGGAAAAAGAGGCTACAGACCTTTATGAGGCGATCGAGAAAGGAGTGCTCCCTTGGATCAAGGCACGTTGGTAGAAAACCAGATCGATGACGGTCGGCGGTTCATCGAGCAATTCGCGGCGGATGGCAGCAAGGTTCAGGCCGCCTTTTGGGTCAAGACGGCCGAAGAAGGTCTCTGGTTCCTCTACGTCGCCACGGAACTTGTCGACCGGGAAGGGCCGGCCGCAGCCTACCGGGCTGTCCACGCATCATTGCGAAAACTCGGTGAGCCCCGGGTTTCCAGTTCCTTGATCAAACTCGTCAGCCCCATGAACCCAATCGCAAAGGACGTTCTTCTGATGATGGCCCGGCATCCGGGACGGCTGGCCACTCGATTCCGTGGCAAGACGCTCGGCTCTGTAGCGGTGGATCAGGGCTACATTTATCCATCTTATGTCTTCACGTTCACCCAGGTAAATCAGATGACTACTGATGAGGTCGGCCGGGAGATCGTCCGGCTGATGAACCGTGGCCCCGGTGTCCTACAGTCGTCTCGCATCACCCTAAGAGACAACACAACGTTTAATGGGGTGCCGATCTCGTTTTCATTAGGCAGTCAGAACGCTGTAGTTGTTTCTTTCATCGCCGACGGGGGACACGCTCCGCGGGTGGAGCGGTTGGACGAAATTGCATCTGTGGATTGAGCGTAAAGTTACATTCCGTCGGACGAACCATCCGCTGCGGCAGACCGGAGCCGCCCGAGCCTCAAGAAACTATTGCATCCCGCGATGCCCCGCCTGTGAGCCGCCACGGGGCCGCGATCGATGGGTAGCAGCGGGCGAGAACCGCACTGCCGAAAAAATGCGGACCCCCCCCGCTCGGCACTAACATGCTGGATGATCGAGCGAAAGGCGCGCCATACGCCCCGATTGCGCTCAAAAGCCCTTTCGTTGAAGGGGAATGCTAACAGGCGCTGCCGGCAGGATCCACGGACCGTAGAAATACAAGTTTGGCGAGTAAGCCAACGTTCTGAGGCCGGACGCCGTGCCAAGAGTCCGTCGACGGTCAACGGATCCGTCGACGCCTTCGTCCGCGGCTCCGTCGCGGCTCCTTCGCCCTGGCTGTGAAGGAGTGATCGTCACTCCGAATCACCCTCTCTACGTCCGAATGCACCGGCTCTTCGACGCCGACGGGGTCGAGATCAAGCTCTGCGTGTGGGCCGACACGGCGACCGGGGAAATCGTGGTCGCCGTCCGCGACTCGGACGGGCGCCGGGAGCGGACCGTCGACGACACAGGGAGCGAAGTCGTCCGGAAGAAGTGGGCTAGCTTTCGCCCCCCGCTGGCCCTGGTTCTTGGCGGCGAGAGTTTCGGATTGCCTGCATGAGGGCAAGTTCTCCGATCGAGGCCGTCAGTCGACTTCGTCGAGATCCCCCTCGGTGATCATCGTGAAGCCGCGCTTGCCGAGGGTCTCGAGCCCCATTTCCGTGTTGTCGACCATCAGGGCAACCGCCGGGCGTCCGCGCGGGCGGACGAGGATCGGGTAGGCCTGGATGATGTTCACCTCCGCCTGGAGGAGGGCCGTGCAGACCTGGAGGAGCGGCTGCCGATGGTCGGGGAGTTCGACCCCGATCAGATCGCTCTCGATGATCGCCAGGCCCGCTCGCTCCAGGATTTCACGCCCCTGTTCGGGATGGCTAACGAGGAAGCGGACGAAGGCACACTCGCCGGAGTCGTTGATCGAGAGGGCGACGATTCTGACCTTCGAGCCGTCGAAGCGGCGGACCACCTCGAGCAATTGACCGACCCGGTTTTCGAGAAATACCGTGAATTGGCGGAGCGTGGGCCAATTCCGTCCGCGGGCCGTGGCGAATCCGATCTCAGAGCCCTCACCCGAGTCACCGATGCTCACGGTTGCAGCACTCCTCTGGTGGCGGTGGCCGGCGGCGGTGCTCGGCCTCCCGAAAACGGGCCGTCGAGGGGGCGCGGGGACCACCCGTCCCCTGCCCGCTCGGGGCATGGAGAGAATAGAGTCTTTCTGCCAAGAAGGTCAACGATTGCCTGCCCAGCCAGACGAGGACGACGATGACGGCCATCCCCTCCCATCAGATCCAGGTCCGGGTCCGCTACCAGGAGACCGACGGCCAGCGCCGGGTCCACCACGCCAATTATCTCAATTACTTCGAGGTCGCCCGGACGGAAATGCTGCGGGCCAGCGGTGTCACCTACCGGGATCTGGAGGATGCCGGGGTGTTCCTCGTGGTCTCCGAGGCGACCTGCTCCTACAAGGCGCCTGCCGATTACGACGACCTGCTCACGATCCGGACCTGGATCGAGAAGGCGGGGGGGGCGAGTCTGCGACACGGCTACGAGGTGGTCCGTGACGCCACGATCATTGCCAGCGGCACGACGGTCGTGGTCTGTGTCGACCGCGAGGGGAAGGTGCAGCGGATGCCCGACTGGCTCCGCGGGACCCCCGCTTCCCGTTGATTGGTGCTCGAGCGCCACCGTCACTCCCGGATGGTGGGAACGTGGCTTCAGGAATCCGCGGTCAGCGGTTCGAGGACAAATCGCTGGTCGCCGCATTGGAACTGGGCGACGGTGTCGAGACGGACCGGGGCCTCGATCCGCACCCACAGGCCGTTGAGGCCACGGTTCACGATCCGCCAGGTGCTCCGGCCGGCGACCACCTCGGCGTGGACCGGGCTCACGAACGGATCGTC
>JBBAVV010000044.1:1454-46112 GCA_040397545.1 Pirellulales bacterium | reverse complement strand
TCGTAGCCGACATAGCCCGGCGGAGCGCCGATGAGACGGGCCACCGTGTGCTTCTCCATGAACTCGCTCATGTCGATCCGCACCATGGCGTTGGAATCGTCGAAGAGCACCTCCGCCAGCGCCTTGCAGAGCTCCGTCTTCCCCACGCCCGTCGGCCCGAGGAAGATGAACGACCCGATCGGACGATTCGGATCCTGGAGCCCCGAGCGGCTGCGGCGAACCGCATTGCTCACCGCCTCGACCGCCTCGTCTTGGCCGATCACGCGCTGGTGGAGACGGTCCTCGAGAACGAGGAGCTTGGCCCGCTCCGTCTCCTGGAGCCGCGTCACCGGAATCCCCGTCCAAGCACTGACGACCTCGGCGATCTCCTCCGGACCCACCTCGCGGCGCAACAGCCGCTTCGTCGGCGCAGCCCCCTTGGCGGCAGCCTTGGGGTTCTCCTGCTCCTCCTGCTCGGCACGGGCAGCAAGGGTGCGGCGCTGTTGGTCGAGCTCGTAGAGGCGCTGGAAGAGATCCTCCCCCACCGACTGCCCCGAAGCCTGCCGCTCCTTGATCGCGACATTCGCCTGCTCGAAGGCAAGCTGCGCCGCATCGAGCTGCTTCCGCAGCTCCTCGGCATTCCCCACGCCCGACTTCTCCGCCTCCCACTGCTCCCGGAGGCTGGCAAGCTTGCGGCGCAGCTCCGTCGATTCCTTCTCGATCTCGACCAGCCGCTCCTTGGCATGAACCTCCGTCTCCTCGGCGAGCTGCCGGGCGGCAAGCTCGAGTTGCACGAGCCGGCGCTGGACCTCGTCGATCTCGGAGGGGACGCTCTGGAGCTCCATCGCCACCCGGCTGGTCGCCTCGTCCATGAGGTCGATCGCCTTGTCGGGGAGGAAGCGGTCGGCGATGTAGCGGTGCGACATTTCCGCCGCGGCGACGAGGGCCGAATCCTTGATCTTCACTCCCTTGTGATGAGCCTCGTAGCGGGGCTTGAGTCCGCGCAGAATCGCGATCGTGTCCTCGACACTCGGCTCGCCGACCATCACCGGCTGGAAGCGACGCTCGAGCGCGGCGTCTTTCTCGATGTGCTTGCGGTATTCGTCGAGCGTCGTCGCGCCGATGCAGCGCAGCTCCCCACGGGCCAGCGCCGGCTTGAGGAGGTTGGCTGCGTCGGAGCCCCCCTCCGCCGCCCCGGCGCCGATCATCGTGTGGAGCTCATCGATGAACAGGACCACCCCGCCGGCCGCCGCCTCCACCTCGCGGAGGATCGCCTTGAGACGGTCCTCGAACTCCCCACGATACTTCGTGCCGGCAATCAGGGCCCCCAGATCGAGGGCGATGACGCGTTTGTTGCGGAGCGTCTCGGGGACGTCCGACTGCACGATCCGCAGCGCCAGCCCCTCGGCGATCGCCGTCTTGCCGACGCCCGGCTCACCGATGAGGACCGGGTTGTTTTTTGTCCGCCGCGACAGCACCTGGATGACGCGGCGGATCTCCGCATCGCGGCCGATGACCGGATCGAGCTTCCCTTGGCTGGCGCGCTTGACGAGATCGATGCCGTATTTCTCGAGCGCCTGGAACTTCTCCTCCGGATTCTGATCGGTCACCCGGGCACTGCCGCGGACGGCCTGGAGGCCGGCGAGGAGTTGCTGCTCGTCGACCGCCGCCAGCTTGAGGACGTTCTTCGCTTTCGAGGGCGTCTTGACGAGGCCGAGAAGGAGATGATCGGTGGAGACGAACTCGTCCTTCATCGCGTCGGCCTCGGCCGACGCCCCCTCGAAGATCTTCATCAGATCCTGATCGGCCTGCGGCTGAGCGCCCCCCGAGACTTTGGGGAAGTGCGACAGCTCCGCCTCGATGATCCGCTCGAGATGGCCGCGGTCGACTCCGATCTTCTCCAGGAGCGGACGGACGATCCCCTCCCGCTCCGCGACGAGTGCCGAGAGGAGATGGACCGGCGTCGCCTGCGGATTGCCGCGCGAGGCCGCCAGCTCGATCGCCCGCTGGAGCGATTCCTGGGCCTTGATCGTGAACTTGTCGAATCGGAACGCCATGGCTGAACCTTTGAAACCTTTGAAAAAAAGGGGAGACGGTGGCAGCCACCGTCTCCCCTTGGAGTTGGTTCGTTCAGACCTGGCCGGCGGCGGCGGCTGTCACCGCGGCCGGTCGGAAGGAGAAGGCATCAGGCGTCCTTCTTGACCTCGAACTCGGCATCGATCGTGTCGTCGGCCGGCTTGGCCCCCGCGCCACCGGGCGCCGGACCGGCCCCGGTCCCCCCGCGGGCTGCCGTCGACTCATAGAGCACTTTCGTGAGGGCGTGGGCCGCCTGCTCGAGGGCGTCGTGGGCCGACTGGATCGCGTCGGAATCTTCTCCCTTAGCCACCTCGCGGGCCTTCGTGATCGCCGCCTCGAGCGGCGCTTTGTCGGAGGCGGAGAGCTTCTCTCCATTCTCCTTGACGAGCTTCTCGGTCTGGAAGCAAAGGGCCTCGGAGCGGTTGCGGACCTCCGCCAGCCGCAGCTTCCGTTTGTCGTCCTCGGCGTGGAGATCGGCATCCTTTCGCATCCGCTCGATTTCCGCCTCATTCAGACCGCTCGACTGCTCGATCTTGACCGTCTGCTCCTTGTTGGAGCCGAGATCCTTGGCGCTCACCGAGAGGATGCCGTTGGCGTCGATGTCGAACTTGACCTCGATCTGCGGCGTGCCGCGCGGAGCGGGGGGGATGCCGTCGAGGTTGAACTGCCCGAGGAGGCGGTTGTCGCGGGCCATCGGCCGCTCCCCCTGGTAGACGCTCACGGTCACCGCCTGCTGGTTGTCGGCCGCCGTGCTGAAGACCTGCTTCCGCTCGGTGGGGACCGTCGTGTTGCGCTCGACGAGTTTCGTGAACAGCCCACCCTCCGTCTCGATGCCCAAGCTGAGTGGGGTGACGTCGAGGAGGAGCACGTCTTGGACCTCGCCCCCCAGCACGCCCCCCTGGATCGCCGCCCCGAGGGCCACGACCTCGTCCGGATTGACCCCCTTGTGGGGCTCCTTCGAGAACAGCTTCTTGACGAGCTCCTGGACCTTCGGAATCCGCGTCGAACCGCCGACAAGGACGACCTCGTCAATGTCCTTCGGGTCGAGTTTGGCGTCTTTGAGCGCCTGCACGACCGGGCCGCGGCAGCGTTCGACGAGGGCGTCGCACATCTGCTCGAACTGCGCCCGGGTGATCGACAGTTGGAGATGCTTGGGGCCGGTGGCGTCGGCGGTGATGAAGGGGAGATTGATGTCGGTGCTCTGGGCCGAGCTCAATTCCTTCTTCGCCTTCTCGCAGGCTTCCTGGAGGCGCTGGAGGGCCATCGTGTCCTTCCGCAGATCGATCCCCTGCTCCTTCTTGAACTGGTCGGCGACGTGGTTGATGAGGGTCTGATCGAAGTCGTCGCCCCCCAGGTGCGTGTCGCCGTTGGTGCTGATGACGCGGAACACGCCGTCAGCCACCTCGAGCACCGACACGTCGAACGTGCCGCCGCCAAGGTCGAAGACGACGATCTTCTCCTGGGTCTTCTTGTCGAGACCGTAGGCGAGCGCGGCCGCCGTCGGCTCGTTGATGATCCGCATCACCTCGAGGCCGGCGATCTGACCGGCGTCTTTCGTGGCCTGACGCTGGGCATCGTTGAAGTAGGCCGGGACGGTGATCACCGCCTTGTTGACCTTGTGCCCCAGGTAGCTCTCGGCCGATTCCTTGAGCGACCGCAGAATCTTCGCCGAGATCTCCGGCGGGGTGCTCGTCTGGTCGCCCGCCTTCACCTTGACGTAGTCCTCGGGGCCGCCGACGACCTCGTAGGGAACCATCTTCTCCTCGCCGGCCACCTCGTTGTGGCGCCGCCCCATGAAGCGCTTGATCGAGTAGATCGTCCGCTTCGGGTTGGTGACCGCCTGGCGGCGGGCGGTGTCGCCGACGAGGGTCTCCCCCTTGTCATTGAAGGCCACCACGCTCGGCGTGAGCCGGTTGCCCTCCTTGTTGGCGATGACCTTCGGCTCCTTCCCCTCCATCACGGCAACGACGGAGTTGGTGGTGCCAAGGTCGATGCCGATGATCTTCTCGCCCTTTGGGTTGGCCATGGGATTGGAGTCCTTGTTTCAGGGAATGGGTGGTTTGGTGGTGGGCCGGGAACGGACCCGCGCCGGCGGCGACCGGAGCACGACCGCTCCCGGCCCATCGAACGGCCCTGACGTGCAAAGAGCGTGCCAGCCCGGATTGACGCCCGAAAGAGGGCCATTGGACCCTCCTTGCCCGCGGAAAGATCGTGTTATTTACGAGGCTGCCAATCTGATTACAGTGGTGGGTTCGGAGGCGGGCGCCTGGAGCCCGGGCCGCCGGTCTGCCATTTTGGCTGTTCCCTTCCTTTTCCCCCTGTTGTCCGGGCGCTCCATGGCCAGGTCTGGCCCCCCCCGCATTCCGTCGTCCAAGCGCCTCCCTGCCGGGGAGCCGGCCGGTTCTCCCGGGAAGGAGCCGGGCCTTGCCCCGCTCCGCGGAGAGATCGATCGGATCGACCGGCTGCTGGTCTCCCTCATGAACGAGCGGGCGACGGTAGCCGGCAAGATCGGTCACCTGAAGCGGGCCACCGGCCAGCAGACCTACGACCCCTCCCGCGAGGAGATCGTGCTCGAGCGGGTCGCCGGCAACAATCCCGGCCCGCTCTCGGCGGAGAGCCTGAAGGCGGTCTATCGCGAGCTGATCTCCGGGTCGCGGGCGATCGAGCAGCATCTGCGGGTCGCTCACCTCGGCCCGGCCTGGACCTACAGCCACCTCGCCGCCCTCCACCGCTTCGGGAGCTCGGTCGAGTTCGTGCCGGTGGCGAGCATCTCGGCGGCGTTCGAGGAGGTGAATGCCGGACACTCCCACTACGGTGTCGTGCCGCTGGAAAACTCCACCGACGGCCGGATCGCCGACACCCTCGACAACTTCTCGCGACTGGCGGTGAAGATCTGCGCCGAGGTGCCGCTGCGGATCCATCACAACCTCCTCGCTGCCTGTGACCGGACGGTGATCGACACCGTCTACAGCCGCCCGCAGGCGCTGTCGCAGTGCCGCAACTGGCTGGCCCGGCATCTCCCCGATGCGCGCCTGGTCGAGGTCACGAGCACGAGTGCCGCGGCCGAGACCGCCGCGAAGACCCCGCGGGCCGCCGCCATCGCCAGCCGCCAGGCCGGGGTCCACCACGGGCTCGACATCCTCGCTGAGAACATCGAAGACGTCGCCGGCAACACCACCCGCTTCGCCGTCATCGGCCATGCCGATTCCTCGCGCACCGGCAACGACAAGACCTCGCTGATGTTCGAGATCGAGCACCGCCCCGGCGGCCTCGCCGACGCCCTGGCGATTCCCAAGAAGCAGAAGCTCAACCTCACCTGGATCGAGTCGTTCCCGCTCCCGGGCGAGGAACGGGGCTACATCTTCTTCGTCGAGCTCGAGGGGCACCGCGACGACCTCCGCGTCCGCCGGGCGATCCGGGCCCTCGCGGCGCGCTGCAAACGGGTCGTTGTTCTCGGGTCGTATGCCTCGGCCGCCCCCGTCGGCTGAAGGCTCCACCCCGCTCCCGACCGCCGCGCCCCGGTCCCCCCGATTCGCAGTTGCCAGCGGCGTAAAAATCTGGTTCGCTCTCCCCAACGCTCAGCCACCGTTCCCTCTCCGAGATCCCCGTATGCCCACTCGCAGGAAGCCCATCGTCGCCGGCAACTGGAAGATGAACCTCGATGCAGCCAAGGCCCGCAGCCTCACCGAGGCCGTCGCTGCCCGGGCTTCAGAGGCGGGCAGCGTCGACCTCGTCCTCTGCCCGCCGGCGCTCTACGCCACGACCGTGGCCGCGGCCCTCGGCCTGGCCGCGGGGAAGTCGCCGTCGGGGGTGGAACTCGGTGGCCAGAATGCCCACGACAAGGAAAGCGGGGCCTTCACCGGCGAGGTGGCCCCCGGCATGCTCCGCGACATCGGCAGCCGCTACTGCATTCTGGGGCACTCGGAGCGGCGGACGCTGTTCGGGGAGACCGACGCGACGGTCAACGCCAAGGTCAAAGCGGTCCTCGCCGCGGGGCTGACGCCGATCGTCTGCGTCGGGGAATCGCTCGAGGAGCGGGAGTCGGGGCGGACCGAGGCGGTCGTCACCGAGCAGGTGCTCGGGTCGCTCGCCGGGATTCCCGCCGACGACCTGGCGAAGATCGTCGTCGCCTACGAGCCAGTGTGGGCGATCGGCACCGGGAAGGTGGCGACCCCGCAGCAGGCGCAGGATGTCCATGCCCTCGTCCGCGCGCTCTTGGCCCGCCTCTCCTCGCCGACGGTTGCCGACACGATTCGCATCCAGTACGGCGGCAGCGTCAAGCCCGACAACGCCGCCGAGCTCGCCGCCTGCCCCGACATCGACGGGGCGCTGGTGGGGGGCGCGAGCCTCAAGGCCGATGACTTCCTCGCCATTGCCAAGGCCTTCGGCTGAAGTTGCCCCGCCCGACACGCCCAGCCTGCGGCCATTCACGCCGCGGTGGAAAGTGTCATGGATGACTTTCTCCCCTGACTGTTAGAATGCTCTATCGCTCGGGCGCCTCTGCCGGAGCGAGCCACACCGCGCCCCCTGCCCCTTTTCCGACCGCTCCGGAATCCGTCGCCATGATCGTCCGCTTCCTCCTCGGCCTGTTCCTCGTTCTTTCCTCGCTGTTTCTCATTCTCCTGGTGCTCATCCAGCGGGGGCGTGGGGGCGGGCTTGCCGGGGCCTTCGGTGGCGCCGGGGGGCAGAGTGCGTTCGGCACGAAGGCCGGGGACGTGTTTACGAAGATCACGATCGGCGTGGCGGCGTTCTGGATCCTTCTCTGCATCCTCGCTTTGAACGTCCTCGGTCGGCAGCAGTCGAAGTTCAATGCCGCCACCCTCGGTGGATCGATGCCGATCGAGACCGGGAACACCGGCGGGGCGCTGCCCCCGGCCGAAGCGCCTGCCAATTCCGGCGCCGCACCCGTCGACGCCCAACGCAAGTCCGAGGCCCCGGCCGAACGCGCAACCGCGCCGGCTCCCGCCGGCACGGACGCTCCTGCGGCGACTGAAGCGGCCAAGTGAAGCCTCCCGCACCCACCGCTCCGAGGGGATGACGACCACGTGGCGATCAGCATGACCGGTTGCGGCGAGGGGCTCGTCGCCGAGGGGGCGAACACCGCCCGTGTCGAGGTGCGGTGTGTCAACAATCGCTTTCTGAAGGTCACGCTCCGCTCCCGCGAGGGCTTCGCGATCCTCGAATCTCGGGTCGAGGCGGTCGTCCGCGAGCGCATCCGGCGCGGGGCGGTGCAGGTGTCGCTCGACCTCGCCGGCCCGCTCGCACCGGCCGCCCGTAGCATCGATCAGGCCCAACTCGCCGCCTACCTCGACCAACTCGAGGACTTCTGTGCCAGCCACGATCTCCCTGTGCCGAAGACGGCCGACGCCCTCCTGGCCCTCCCCGGGATCCTCGTCGAAGCGACGCCGTCGCAGGAGGCGATCGATGCGGCCTGGCCGCTCGTGCAGCGGGCCCTCGACGCCGCCCTCGACGGCCTCGAGCGGATGCGGCGGGCCGAGGGGGATTCGATGGCCCGCGACATGCTCGTCACCTGCGGCGAGATCCGGGCCCTCGGAGCGACAGTCCGCGACCGAGTCCCGGCCGTCCTCGTCGAACACCGGCAGCGGCTCCACGACCGGGTGGCGAAGGTCCTCGAACAGCAGGGGCTGAAGCTCGGCGACGGGGACCTGGCCCGGGAGATCGCCCTCCTCGCCGATCGGACCGACATCGCCGAAGAGCTCGTCCGCCTGGAGAGCCACCTCGACCAGTTCACCCGGCTTCTGGGGAAGGATTCGCCGGGTCGATCGCTCGACTTTCTCACCCAGGAGCTGGCCCGCGAGGCTAATACGATCGGCTCGAAGTCGTCAGACGTGGCGATCGCCCATACCGTTGTCGAGGTGAAGACCCGGGTCGAGCGGCTCCGAGAGCTGGTCCAAAACCTGGAGTGAACGGCCCACAAGACCCCGGGCACTCCGCGCGGCGACCGATCGGCCGCCGAGTCCTTTCAGCCTCCCCCGGAGTGAGGTACAACAAAACGATGATGCGTTTTGAAAAGCCCGTCGCGGGGAATGTCGTCGTCATCTCGGGCCCGTCCGGGGTCGGCAAGACGACGATTCTGCGGCGTCTCCTGGCCCGCCTGCCGCAGCTGCTGCCGAGCATCTCGGCCACCACGCGCCCCCCGCGAACCGGCGAACGGGACGGCCTCGACTACCACTTCCTCTCCCAGCCGGAGTTCGATCGGCGCCGCGATAACGGGGAATTCCTCGAATGTTGCCGGGTCTACGGCCGGCAGCACTGGTACGGGACGCTGGCGAACGAAGTCACTCCCCGTTTGGCGGCCGGCGATTGGGTCGTGCTGGAGATCGACGTCGAGGGTACACTGTCCATTCTCGACCGCTACTCCGAGGCGGTGACGATCTTCGTCGAGCCCTCCGCACCCGATCATCTCGAACAACGGCTCGTGGCCCGAGGCACCGAGACCCCCGAGGCGATGGCCAGGCGGCTCGAGGTCGCCCATCGGGAGCTCAAAGAAGCCCACCGCTACCGGCACCGTGTCGTCAACGACGACGTCGACGCCGCGGTGGGACAGATCGCACAGATCCTCCGGGCGGCCGGCCTTCCCCCGCAGCAAAACGATCGACGCTGGCCGACGGCGATCTGACCGCACGACCCATCGGTCCTCACACCGCCCGCCCCGCCCCGCCCCCGCATACAGCCCCGAACAACCCGTCCGCCGACGCCCTCCCGGTCGGCGGGTCGGATCGAAACGACCCCGAACTTCATCCCGCCGACGCAAGCCGGCCCAGACGATCACCCGAGGAACACGACCATGATCGACGACCTGCGCGAAGAAGAGATCGTCAACAAGGTGGGGGGGCGCTTCAAGCTCTCCACGCTCATCCAGAAGCGGATGGTGGCGCTCAACGCCGGCGGGCGTCCGCTCGTCGACACCGACAGCAAGGATAAAATGCAGATCGTCATCGAGGAGATCAAGCAAAACAAGATCTACCTCGACACCTCCGCGAACCTGCGGATCACCGGCGAATCGCCCGAAGCCGGCGGCCCGCTCGACTTCGATCCGACCGACCTCTGACGACGGCCCCATCGGAGAATGACGCCTCGGCCGTTCGAGGCATCGTCGCCGATACCCTCTCTTCGCGGGGACTCAAGTCGCGGTGGGCGCTGCAGTGGCGGAAGGCAATCTCGTCGGCCGTGAAATCGTCGTGGGGGTGTCGGCTGGCATCGCTGCCTACAAGGCCGCGGCGCTGACGAGCCTCCTCGTCCAACAGGGGGCCGGCGTGACGGCGGTCCTGACGAGGAACGCCCGGAAGTTCATCGGCGCGGCGACCTTCGCGGCCCTTACCGGCCGTCCGGTGGCGACGCGTGGCTTTGACCCAGCGGCCCATCCGCTGGGAGCCCACATCGAACTGGCGGCCCGGGCCGACTGTGTCGTCGTCGCCCCGGCGTCGGCTGACTTCCTCGCCAAGGCGGCGCACGGGATGGCGGACGATCTTCTGACGACGCTCCTGCTGTGTGCCGATTGCCCGGTGATCCTCGCGCCGGCGATGAACGCCGCGATGTGGCAGCACCCGGCCGTGCAGCGGAACGTCGCGCAGGTCGCGGCCGATGGCGCCCGGATCGTTCCCCCGGGGAGCGGATGGCTCTCCTGCCGCCAGTCGGGCGTCGGCCGGATGGCCGAGCCGGCCGAGATCGCCGCCGTGATCCGGGCCGTCCTCGCCGGCGACGATCGGCCGCGGAGGGGACGAGCGTTGCCGTGACACGCATTCTCCTCACCGCCGGGCCGACGCGAGCCTACATCGACGACGTCCGCTACCTGACCAACGGATCGAGCGGCCGGATGGCCGCGGCCATCGCCCGCGCCGCCCTGGCTGCCGGGCACGACGTGACGATCGTCAGCGGACCGGTGTCGGTAGCCTATCCGCCGCGGGCACGCGTCATCCCGGTCGTCTCGACGCGCGACATGCTCGCCGCCTGCCTCGTGGAGCTCCCCCGTGTCAACGGCGTGATCGCGGCGGCGGCCCCGTGTGATTTCGAGCCGGCGGCCCGTGTCCCCGGGAAAATCCCCCGCAAGGGCTCGGGGCTTTCGCTCGTCCTCGAGCCGACCCCCGACATCATCGCCACCCTCTCGCGGCGGGCCGGCCCGGAGCAGTGGATGGTCGCCTTCGCGCTCGAGCCGGGGGCCGATCCGCGGCGCGCCCTGGAGAAGATCGACGCCAAAGCCTGTGATCTGATCGTCGTCAACGATCTCTCCGCGGTGAATGCCGGGACGACAGCGGTCGCCGTCTACGATGCCGCGCATGCGAAGGTGGGGGAACGCCGGGGCACGAAGGGGGCCGTTTCCGCCTGGCTCGTCCGGCTCATCGCGGTGCACTGCTCGACGCCGGTGAGCCGCCGCCCCCGGGGCCGTCGCTCGGCCGGTCCGCAGGCTTGATCCCCGGCCGGGCCATCCGCCTCCGGCCGCGGTAGAGTGTTCCGGGCCTTGATCGCTATAACTCCGTTGGTCCAATTCCTCCGAGGAAACCCGATGGTCAAAGTCGCCGTCCTTGGTGCCACCGGCTACACCGCCCTGGAGCTGCTCAAGATCCTCCTCCGCCATCCGGAGGTGGAGATCGTCGCCGTCACCAGCCGTCAGGATGGCAATCCGCCGATCTCGAGCGTCCACCCGAGCCTTGTCAGCCGACTCGAACTGGCGCTCGAGGATCTTTCCCCGGAGGAGGTCGGCAAACGGGCCGATTGTGTCTTCGGCTGCCTGCCGCACTGTGCCAGCGCCGAGATCCTCCCCCGCGTCCTCGCCGCCGGCGCGAAGGTGGTCGACTTCTCGGCCGACTATCGGCTCGACGATGCAGCGACCTACCTCGAGTGGTACGGCCACGAACATCCCGACGCCTCCCGACTTGGGAAGACGGTCTACGGCCTGCCGGAGCTGTTTCGCGAGCAGATCCGCGGGGCGAATCTCGTCGCCAACCCCGGCTGCTACTCGACCTCCGCAATCCTCCCGCTGGCGCCGCTGCTGCGGGCCGGCCTGATCGAGCGCGACGACATCATCATCGATTCCAAGAGCGGCGTCAGCGGGGCCGGTCGGCAGCCGAAGCTGATGACGCATTTCCCCGAATGCAACGAGAGCCTGTCGGCTTACAACGTCGGCCGCCACCGCCACACCCCCGAGATCGAGCAGATCATCGGCCGGTTTGCCGGCACCGCCCCGACGGTCATCTTCACGCCGCAACTGGCCCCGATGGACCGTGGCATCCTCTCGACGATCTACGCCAAGCCGCGGGGGACGGTCACCGAGGCGGCGATCCTGGCCTGTCTGCGCGAGGCCTACGCCGGGGAACGATTCGTCCGCGTCGTCGATCACCTCCCCGGCACGAAGGACACCGTCGACACGAACTTCTGCGACGTCACGGCCCGGGTCGTGCGCAGCCGCGTTCTTCTGATCAGCTGCCTCGACAATCTCGTCAAGGGGGCGGCGGGGGCCGCCGTCCAAAACTTCAACTGCCTCCACGGTTTCCCCGAATCGACCGGCATGCTCTGATCCGGTCAGGCTGGGAGCGTGTTTTTTCCTCCGGTGCACCCTTCGACTCCCTGCTTCCCCCCTTCCACCGATTCCGTCGCCATTCCGTTTTCCCGCAGGCACGCCTCCATGCCCATTGCCGAAACTCCGCTCCGTCTCCCGATTCCGTCGCTCCCGAAGGGCTTCCGCGTCGCCGGCATCCACGCCGGCCTGAAGCGGAATCCGACCCGCGAGGACGTGGCGCTGATCGTCTCCGACCGCCCCGCCACCGCGGCGGGCGTCTACACGACGAATCTCGTCTGCGCGGCGCCAGTGGTCTATGACCGGGCGCGGACGCCGGGGGAGGGCTTCCGGGCGGTGGCCATCAATTCCGGCAACGCCAACGCCTGCACCGGCGCCCGGGGCTTGGCCGATGCCGAGCGGATGGCAGCGGCCGCGGCGGGGCATGTCGGTGCCACGGCTGATCAGGTCCTCGTCCTCTCGACCGGCGTGATCGGGGAGTTTCTCCCCCTTGCCAAGATCGAGCGTGGGCTCGGCCTGGTGGCGGCGAAGCTTGCCCACGACGCCGATGCGGTCGTTACGGCGGCCCGCGGCATGATGACCACCGACACCCGCCCCAAGCTCGCCGGCTCGACCCTCACCGCCGGTGGTACCCATGCCACGCTGTTCGGGATGGCGAAAGGGGCGGCGATGGTCGGGCCGAAGCTGGCGACGATGCTGGGCGTGATCCTCACCGATGCCGATCTCGACCCGGAGGACGCCCAGCGTCTCCTCGGCGAAGCTGCCGAGCAGACCTTCAACTGCGTCAGCGTCGACGGCCATACGAGCACCAACGACACCGTGCTCCTCCTCGCCAACGGTGCTGCCGGGGGGAAGCGGCTGAAAGGCTCCGATCTCGAGGCTTTCGGCCACGCCCTGCTCGGCGCCTGCGACACCCTCGCCCGCGAGATTGCCGATGATGGCGAGGGGGCGACCCACGTGCTCCGCATCGAGGTCCGCGGTTGCCCGACGCGCGATCAGGCCCGACAGATCGCCCGGACCATCGCCGACAGCCCCCTGGTGAAGACGGCGATCTGCGGCGCTGATCCCAACTGGGGGCGGATCGTCTCGGCGGCCGGATATTCCGGTGTCGTCTTCGACCCGGAGAAGATGGTGCTGTGGCTCAACGGCACGCTCCTCTTCCGGGACGGAGCGCCGGTCGAATTCGACGGGGACAAGGTCTCCGCATCGATCAAGGCGGCCCGCGAGACCCTCATTGAGCTCGAGATGGGCTTTGGGAACGAGTCGATCCGCTTTTATTCCAGCGACCTGACCGCAGAGTACGTCCACCTCAACGCCGATTACCACACCTGACCGTTCCCGGGTGATGTCCTCTCCGCCTCCGTTTCTGCCTCATCCCGGGGGCGGACGGGGCCGGTTTTCCGCCGGGATGGTAGCCCGCCCCCCCGATGCGGCTTGACGCGCCCGCGACGAGAGGGTTCTCTCAAGGGGCAACAATGGGTCAAATCGTGTTCCGCCCCGCCTCCCCCCACCGCCCGTCCACTCCCCGCTCCCCCTGAAGCCAATCGCCCCATGATCGCTTTCCCGCCCCCCCCGCTGCCGGTCAGCCCCACCCCCCTCACCGGGGCGATGATGCCACGGTTCGCCCTTCCGCCGGCGGGGGGAAAGCCACGGTCGGGCTTGGTGATGAAGGGGGGCGATTCCGAAGATTCCGAGAACGAGGTCGGCGACGAGGACGATCTGCCGACCCAGCCGCTCCCAGATGAGGAGTCGAGCTTCGACGACTTCGACGACGAGTTCGATGACGACTTCGAGGAGGAGGAGATCGATCCCGACTGGGATCATCCCGAAGAGAACGAACCCCCGCTCCCTCCCGGCAAGGGGCCTGCGAAGAAGAAGTGATTTCGGTCGACCCCGATCCGGTCGGCAGCACCGGCAGGCCCGATTCCGTTCCATCCGTCTTGCTCCTTCCTGCGTGGGTCCTCCCTTGTCCGCCCCCGCTGACACCCCAGGCGCGGATGATCCCGCCGGCGATGCCGCGCCGCAGCAGCCGCGCCGTCCAAAGCGGCGGCCGGCGCCACCGGCGGAAGGATCACAGCCCTCTTCTGTCCCCTCTCCTGTCCCCTCTCCTGTCCCTTGGTTCGGCCCGCTCAACCAACTCGACTTCGACCTCGACTTCTTCGAACGGCTCCTGGCTCGGAATCCCGATTCGATCGAGGTGCTGCGGGTGTTGGGTGAGCTGGCCTCGAGCCGGGGCTTGCACGAGAGGGCCCTCGAACTCGACCACCGGCTCGTCGGCCGCCTGCCTGCCGATTCCCTCGCCCGCTACAATCTGGCCTGCTCGCTGGCTCTGGCCGGACGCTCCGATGAGGCGATAGCCTGCCTCGGGGAGGCGTTCGGTCTGGGCTACGACGACGTTGCCCACATGGAGGTCGATCCCGACCTGGCGTCGATCCGCGAGCGCCCGGAGTTCCGCGCCCTCGTCGGTCGCGCCTGACCCCGGGCCCACGTTCAGGCGACCATTCCAAGGGGAGCGCATGCTCGAGCAGTACGACAAGATCACCGCGGCGGCTGCGGCGATCCACGCCCGCTTCCCCCATCAGCCGGCCGTGGGGATCATCCTCGGCAGCGGGCTCGGCGGCGTCACGGCCGCGATCACCGGGCAGGTCGTCATCCCCTACGCCGACATTCCCCATTTCGCCCGGTCGACGGCCACAGGGCATGCCGGCCAACTCGTCTGCGGTCTCCTCGATGGCGTGCCGGTGATCGTCATGGAGGGGCGGATGCATGCCTACGAGGGCTATCCCCTCGCGCAGATCACCTTCCCTGTCCGCGTCCTCGAGCGCCTCGGGGCCGCGCTCCTGATCGTGACCAACGCCTGCGGCGGGCTCAACCCGCACTTCCGCACCGGCGACATCATGATCATCGACGACCACATCAACCTCATGAACGACAACCCGCTCGTCGGCATCAACGACGACCGGCTCGGGTCGCGATTTCCCGACATGTCGGCCCCCTACACGCCGGAGCTGATCGACGAGGCGCTGGCCGTCGCCAGGCACGAGGATTTCGTCGCCCACCGCGGCGTCTACGTTGCCGTCACCGGGCCGAACCTGGAGACGCGGGCCGAATACCGCTTTCTGCGGGGCATCGGCGCCGATGTCGTGGGGATGTCGACGGTGCCGGAGGTGATCGTCGCCGTCCATGCGGGGCTGCGGGTGCTGGGGATCTCCGTGATCACCGACATGTGCCTCCCCGACCACCTCGAAGTGGCGACGGTGGAGAAGATTCTGGGGGTGGCCCGGGCCGCCGAGCCGAAGCTCCGGGCGCTGGTCACGTCGGCCGTCCGCCGGGCCGGCGAAGCCCGCGGCTGACGGTCGGCCCCGCCATCCCCCGTCCATGCCCTCCCCGGGCAGTCCGAACCCTTTTTCAGGACCCACTCCATGCCCCGTCCCATCCGGATCCTCGTCGTCGGCTGCGGCCATATGGGCACCTCCCACGCCAGGGCCTATCAGCAGCTCGATGGCTTCGAGATCGTCGGTGTCGTGTCGCGCGGCCCGAAGTCGCGGCAGGCCCTCCTGGCTGCCCTCGGCACCGACTCTCCGCAGTTCTCGAACTACGAGGAGGCCCTCGCCGCCACGAAGCCCGATGCGGTGTCGATCAACACCTACCCCGACACCCATGCCGACTACGCCCGCAAGGCTTTCGCCGCCGGCTGTCATGTGTTTCTCGAGAAGCCGCTGGCCAACACCGTCGCCGAGGCCCGCGAGGTCGTTGATCTAGCCAAAAAGGCGAAAAAAAAGCTCGTCATCGGCTACGTCCTCCGCGTTCATCCCACCTGGACGAAGTTCATCGCGATGGCCAAGACGCTGGGGAAGCCGCTGGTGATGCGGATGAATCTGAATCAGCAGTCGTCGGCCGACCAGTGGAAGACGCACAAGCAGCTGATGAGCTCGATGTCGCCGATCGTCGACTGCGGTGTCCACTATGTCGACGTGATGTGCCTGATGACCGGCTCGACGCCGGTCCGCGTCTCGGCCATCGGTGCCCGCCTCACCGAGGAGCTCGTGGCGGGGATGTACAACTACGGTCAGCTCCAGGTGACGTTCGCCGACGGCTCCGTCGGCTGGTACGAGGCCGGCTGGGGCCCGATGATGAGCGAGGTGGCCTACTTCGTGAAAGACGTCATCGGCCCGAAGGGATGCGTGAGCATCGTGGGCACGAAGGAGGGGGATGCCGCCAGCGACGATGTCAACGCCCATTCGAAGGCCGCGCTGCTCAAGCTCCACCACGCGGAGACGAAGGCCGACGGCACCTTTGCTCGCCGTGACGAGCTCATCGACTGCCACGACGAGCCGGACCACGACGGCCTTTGCCTCCGCGAACAGGAGGTGTTTTTGGACGCGATCCTCCATGATCGCGACCTGTCGGCCCACATGGAGGACGCGGTCAGCAGCCTGCGGATCGTCCTGGCGGCCGACGAAGCCTTCAAGACCGGCCGAACGGTCGAACTCTGACCCCCCCCCCCAGTCGGGGCCTCGATCCAGCCCTCGCCTGCCTCGCCTCCGAGCCCCCGCCACTCCCCGCCCCCAAAGCCTCCCCTTCCATGTTCGACCCCGTCCGCGGCAAACCAGACTTTCCCAAAACCGAGACCGAGATCCTCGCCTTCTGGCGGGATGAGCGGATCTACCGGAAGTCGCTCGAACAGCGGGCCGGGGCAGAGCGGTTCGTATTCTTCGAGGGTCCGCCGACGGCCAACGGGATGCCCCATCCGGGGCACTGCCTGACGCGGACGATCAAGGATCTCTACCCGCGCTACCAGACGATGCGCGGGAGACTGTGCGAGCGCAAGGGGGGCTGGGACACCCACGGCCTGCCTGTCGAGGTCGAGGTCTGCAAGGCCCTCGGCATCCATTCCAAAGCGCAGATCGAGGAATACGGCGTCGAGCCGTTCATCCATCGCTGCCAGGAATCGGTGTGGCGCTATATGAAGGAGTGGGAGTCGCTTACCGAGCGGATCGGCTTCTGGATCGATCTCTCCGAGGCCTACGTCACCTACCACAAGTCGTACGTCGAGAGTGTCTGGTGGGCACTGGCCGATCTCTTCGACCGCGGGCTCCTCTACCGCGGCCACAAGATCGTCTGGTGGTGGGCCCAGGGGGGGACGGCGCTGTCCAGCGGCGAGGTCGGGCAGGGCTACAAGGAGGTCGCCGACCCGAGCGTCTTCGTCGCCTTCCCGCTCCTTGACGATGCTGGAAAGCCGACCAACCGCTGCCTCGTTGCCTGGACGACGACCCCTTGGACGCTCCCCGCGAACCAATTCGCGGCGGTGAAGACCGATCTCCCCTATGCGGTGATCCACGAGACGACCGCGGAGGGGGCCTTTGTCGATGACGCTCCCGAGTATGTCGTCGCCGCGGCGCTGGCCGCCTCGTTGGCGGAGAAACTGAAAAAGACGTTCGCAACCGTCGCCACGATCGCGGGGCGCGACCTCGTCGGGAAAAGCTACCTTCCCCCCTTCGACACCTACCGGCCGGAAGGGGCGCCGCTGGATTCCGCGCTCGTCGGTGGCGGGCGGGGCCCGGCGGCGTGGCGCGTCGTCGCGGCCGACTTCGTCACCACCGACTCCGGCACCGGGATCGTCCATGTCGCCCCCGCCTTCGGCGAGGTCGACTACGGCGTGCTCATGGCCGAGCAGCCCCGCTTCGAGTCGGGGGGCCCGGCGCTGCTCAATTGCGTCGCCCCCGACGGCACCTTCACCGACGAGTTCCCGATGGGGAGCGGCCGATTCGTGAAAGAATGCGACCGCGATATCACCCGTGAGCTGCGGGCCCGCGGGCTCCTTGTCCATCAGGAGCAGTATGTCCACGACTATCCCTTCTGCTGGCGGGCCGACAGCGATCCCCTCATCCAATACCCACGCGCAAGCTGGTTCATCCGCACCAGCCAGTTCCGCGACGCGATGCTTGCCAACAACGCCCGCATCGACTGGCTCCCGGAGCACATCAAGGAGGGGCGGTTTGGCAACTTCCTCGAAACGAACGTCGACTGGGCCCTCTCCCGCGAGCGTTACTGGGGAACCCCGCTGCCGATCTGGGTGTGTGAATCGACCGGCCGGGCCGAGGCGGTCCCCTCCTTCGAGGCCGTCCTCGCCAAGCCGGGCGTCGCTGGCACCGAGGTCTTCGACCGGGCCAAGGCCGCCAATCCCGATATCAGTGACGATCTCCGCATCCACAAGCCCTACATCGATGCGGTCACCTACGACTCCCCCTTCGCCCCTGGCGCGCGGATGCGGCGCGTGACGGAGGTGATCGACTGCTGGTTTGACTCGGGCGCCATGCCGTTTGCGCAGTGGGGCTGGCCGCACACGGGGCAAGAGGATTTCGCCGCGCAGTTCCCCGCCCACTTCATCTCCGAGGCGATCGACCAGACGCGCGGCTGGTTCTACAGCCAGTTGGCCATCAGCACGCTCCTCTTCGGCGGCGACGGGCCGGGCACGCTTCCCGCCGGCGTCTCCCCCCCGGCAGCCGACTACCCCCACCCCTTCCGCACCTGCATTGTCCTCGGGCTGATGCTCGGTGAGGACGGGCAGAAGATGAGCAAGAGCAAGCGCAACTACAAAGAGCCCGGGGTGATCTTCGATGCCTACGGCGCTGATGCGCTGCGCTGGTATTTCCTCGCCGGCCAGCCGCCGTGGACGACGATCCGCTACAGCGAGCGGACGATCCGCGAGAGCGTGCCGGAGTTCCTCATCCGTCTGTGGAACGTCTATTCGTTCTTCGTGATCTACGCCAACATCGACGGCTTCGATCCGGGCACGCTCCTCGACGCGCCGGGGAGCCTCGATCACGCCGATCTGGCCAAGGGCCGCGGCTGGCGCCCGGTGTCAAAGCGATCCGAGCTCGACCGCTGGATGCTCGCGGAGCTTTCGACCACGGCGGCCGGTGTCGTCGAAAAGATGGACGCCTTCGACCATTTCGCCGCTGCCGGGCTGATCTCGGCGCTCGTCGATGGCGTCAGCAATTGGTTCGTGCGCCGCAGCCGTGACCGCTTCTGGGGGGCCGGCCGGGCCGACAGCCCCGAGGGCGATCCCGACAAGCTCGATGCCTATTGGACGCTCTACGAGACGCTCCTCGGCGTCGCTCGCCTCGCCGCGCCGTTCGTTCCGTTCGTTACGGAGACGATGTGGCGAAACCTCGCCGTCGGCCGCTTCGGCGCCAAGGTGGCGGAGAGTATCCATCTCACGGACTATTCGCAAGCAGAGCCCGCCCTCCTCAATGCCGATCTCGTCCGCCGGATGACGCTGGTGCGCGACGTGGCCTCGCTGGGGCGTGCGGCCCGGGCAAGCGCCAAGCTCAAGGTCCGGCAGCCGCTTTCGAAGGTCGAGGTGATCCTCGCCGACGCCTCCCCCGACGACGCCGCCTGGCTTGCGGCGCATGGCGATCTCGTTTGCGACGAGCTCAACGTGAAGCAGTTCGAGATCTGCCGCGAGCCCGACCGCTACATCACCCGCAGCATCCTCCCCGATCTGAAAAAACTCGGGCCTCGCCTGGGCAAACTCCTCCCCCAGGCCCGCGACGCGCTCACCAAGGCCGATGCCCAGACGCTCCTGGCCGCGTTCGCCCGTGACGGCCGCGTCGAGCTTTCCCTTCCCGGCGGCGTGGCGACGGTGGAGCGCGACGACGTCCTCATCCGCACCACGCCCCGCGAGGGATGGGCCGCGGCAGAGGGGCCACGGGCGGTGGTCGTGATCGCCGCCGGGCTGACGCCGGAGCTCGTCGCCGAGGGGCTCGCCCGGGAGGTGGTCCACGCCGTCCAGACGGCGCGAAAGGGCCTCGACCTCGAGTTCACCGACACGATCGAGCTCACCTTCGAGACCGATTCCGCCGAGCTCCGAAGCGCCCTCGAGCACCACCGCGACTCGATCGCCGGCGAGACCCTCGCCGCCACGCTCACGTTCGGGGCCGGGCCTGCCGGGGCAACCGCCGAGACGATCGATGTCGACGGCCATCCGCTCACGATCCACATCCTGCCGCTCGGGCGTCAGGGAGAGCGTGCATGACCTCCCCTCACCGTCTCGCCGTCCTCCTGTCGGGCTCCGGCCGGACGCTCGAAAACCTCCTCGATCGAATTGCCGCCGGGAAGCTTGCCGCCACGATCGCCACCGTCGTCTCGAGCCGGCCCGATGTCCGCGGGGTCGACATCGCCCGCCGGGCCGGGATCCCCGTCGCGGTGGTGCCACGGGAGGGGCGCACGACGGCTGCCTGGAGCGCGGCGATCTTCGCCCCCTGCCGGGGAGCCTCTCCCGACCTCATCGTGATGGCGGGGTTTCTCCATCTCCTTGCCATCCCCGCCGACTTCGCCGGCCGCGTCATCAACATCCATCCCTCGCTTCTCCCCGCCTTCGGTGGGAAGGGCTTTCATGGGGAGCATGTCCACCGCGCGGTGCTCGAGCGGGGCTGCACGGTGAGTGGCTGTACCGTCCATCTCGTCGACGACCAGTACGATCACGGTCGGATCCTCCACCAGGCGACCGTGCCGGTCCTCCCCGACGACACGGTGTCGTCGCTTGCCGCCCGCGTCTTCGTCGCCGAGTGCGAAGCCCTTCCCGCTTCAATCGCCCGATTCACCCTTCCCTGAACCCCCCAGGAACCTCTCCCATGGCTCGTTCTATCGGTAACTCGATCGCCGACAGCCTTCATCTCTCGCTCAACTACGCCGATCGGCTTTTGAAGGAGCTCCCCGCCGAGCGCTTTTCCCGTTTCGCCACCGTCGGCGGCACGACGGTCGAGTCGAACCATCCCGCCTTCATCCTCGGGCACCTGGCCCTCTACGGCCCGCGGATCACGAGCCAACTCGGGGGCAGCCCCACCCTCCCGCCGGCGTCGTTCGAGAATGTGTTTTCCAAAGACGCAACCTGCGTCGACGATCCCGACGGCATGATCTATCCGCCGATGAGCGAAGTTGTGAAGGCCTTCCGGACCGGCTGCGAGGAGGCGATTTCGGCGCTCCGGTCGGCCACCGACGACACGATGCAGAAGGCCAACCCCGCTGAAGGGCGGATGCTCGAGCTGTTCCCCACGCTCGGCTCGATCCACGGCTTTTATGCTGGCGGCCACATGATGATGCACCTCGGGCAGTTGAGCGCTTGGCGGCGGATCGAGCGGATGAAGCCCGCCTGACGGCGAGCGCCACTCACTCGGCGAGCAACGCGAGGAGATCGCGGAGATCGGCGTCGGAAAGGCCCGCTTCGAGCCCCGCCGGCATGATCGACGTCGCCAGCGGGACGCGGTGCTCGACCCCGGCAAGCTCCACGATCGCTTCGGTGCCGTCGGCGGCGAGGATCCGCTCGCGCCGGTCGCCGTCGGTGAGGCCGACCGGCAGCCCGGTGACGACGCGGCCGTCGGCGAGGTGGAGGGCGTAGGGCTGGAACATCGGCCCGACTTCCTTCGCCGGTTGAAGGAGCGATTCGAGCACGCGCCGGCGCCCCATCCGCGTTGCGATCCCCGCCAGATCGGCGCCGATCGCCCCCCCGCGCCCGGCATGGGCATGACACTCCCCGCAGCGGGCGACGCGACTGCCAAAGAAGATCCGCCAGCCGGCGTCGGCGTCGCCGGGGGCGTCGAGCCGGGCTTCCCAGCCGGCCAGGTCAGCGGCTGCGGGGCGGTCTTGAGCAGCAGCCGGCGAAGTCGCCCCGAGGCGGCGGGCCGTGGCGGCCACCGTCGCATCGGAATCGGCGGCGGCCATTTCGAGCCGGCTGGCGGCGTCGGGGAGGCGGGCGAGCCCCACGAGGGCATCGGCCCGGCGCGTGCCGGGGAGCCTGACATCGGCCGCGATCTGCGCCAGCGCCGTCGTGGCGTCGACGGCGGGGCTCGTCGTCAGCCAGCGCACCGCTTCCCGGGCCAGAAGCTCAAGCGCCGGATCGTCGAGCGGTGGCTGCGGCTTACGGGTCGTCGCTAGGGCGACCAGCGCCGCGAGATCTGCGTTGGATGGAGCTTGGGGCAGCATGCGAAGGGCCGCGAGGCGTACGGCGGCTGGGCGGTCGGCATCCTGCCAGATCGCCTGGAGGCGGCGCTGGGAGGCCTCCCGATCGACTTTTCCTTGGTCGAGCCAGTCGAGTGTCGCGAGCACCCCTGGCATCAGCCGCGGCGCAGTGTTGTGATTGGCCAGGAGGCGCTCGAGCGCGGGGCGTAGCGTGGCGATCCGCTCGTCGGCGATCCAGCGAATGGCGAGGAACCGAACCCCGTCATCGGCGTCGGCCAGCGCCTCGGTAAGGAGCGCCTCGCGTCCCCCCGGCACCGCGGTGCCACAGGGCTTGTCGCCGGGAGCCCGCCCGTGCCGGCTCATGTCGTCGAGCCAGCGCCGCACGAGGAGCGCCGATGCCCGCTCCCGGCCCGCATCGGTCTCTTGAAAAGCCGGCAGCGCCGCGCCCCCCGTTGCCACCATCCCCGCCACCGCCCCTTGGCGGATGAAGGGATCGGCGTCGTGGAGGCCGGCCCGCAGAAACGCCGCTGCGGGCACCTTCTCGCTCCGCCCCTGCTCGTCGAGGCCGGCAAGCTCGCGGGCTCGTCGCTCGCCGGCGGAAAGCGGTGCGAAGCCGTCGCTGCCGGTGCGCAGACTCCCTTCCTTCACCCGCAGCCGCCAGATCTGGCCGCGGCCGTGGACCGGATAGCTGCGGTCGACCCAGTCGGTGAACAAGAGGGAGCCGTCGGGGGCGATCGACATGTCGACCGGCCGGAACTCCTGATCCCCCTGGACCGGAATCCGCGCGGTCGCCCGGCACGCTCCCCCATCGGGCCGAGGGTCAAACACCTCCAGCCGGTTGTGCCCCCAGCTGCTCACCCACAAGCTCCCGTCGAAGGGCACGACGTTGCACGGGGCTTCGCCAGTGCCGGCGGCCATCGGGAGCGTGCCCGGCAGTTCGCCGTCCCAGGCCTGGAGCGGATGCCTCCCGCTGCGGCCATAGCGAAACTCATAGCCATAGTCGCCGGTGGGAACGACATCGATCAGCCGGCAGGGGGGCCGGCCGTCGGGATCGTTGTCAACGGTGAACAATCTCCCCTGTGGATCGATGCCGAGCCCAAAGGGATTCCAAAACCCGGTGGCGATCCGCTCCAGATTTTTTCCCGCGGCCGAGCAGCGAAACACGGCTCCCCCCTCCCCTTCCCCGGACCAGCTCGAGCCGTCAGCAGCCGCGAGTGTGTAGGGGACGCCGAGGTTCTCGCCCAAGCCGATGACGAGGCGGCCATCGGCATCGAAGGCCATGCTGCCAAGGCCGTTGTGGGGATAGTCGCCGCTGGTATCGAGCGCGAGGAGATCTTCACGGGCGTCGGCGACGTCGTCCCCATCGGTGTCACGGATCCGGAAGACCGATGAACGGGTGGCGACGTAGATCCAGCCCTCGGCCCCGGCCGGCCCGCGCCGCAGCCCCATCGTCGCCTTCGTTCCCTCGTAAAACGTCCGGAAGCGATCGGCCCGGCCGTCGCCGTCGGTGTCTTCGATGAGGCGGATCCGATCGTGCGCGGGGCCGGCGTAGCCCTCGGGGCGATGGTGGGTGTGCGACTCGATGACGAGGAGCCTGCCTTTTTCATCATGCGTGCAGCCAGTCGGCGTGACGATGTCGGGCGCGGCCGCGAACGGCTCGAGGACGTATCTCGGATCGAGGACTTCCGGCGGCGCCCCCCAGGCCGTGGCCGACGCGATCACGCCAGCACTCACGCCCACGACGACCAGCACTCCGGCACGTTCTCGACGACAACGCATTGCTTTCTCCAAGTTGAAACGTCTCTGGAATACCGCTCGAGGCCAGACATCGGCAGGCTCTTCAGACGTCGCAGACCATCGCCGCGTGCCGCAGGGCAAGGATCGGATCATCCCAGGTGGGGAGGAACTCATGGGCGACGAAGTCGTGGTAGCCAACCGAGGAAAGCGCCCGCATCACGGCCGGGTAGTCGATCTCCTGCGTGTCGTCGAGCTCGCCCCGGCCGGGGTTGCCGGCGGTGTGGATGTGGCCGATGACGTCGGCGTGCTGACGGAGCCGGCGGATGATGTCGCCATTCATGATCGAGACGTGATAGACGTCGAAGAGGAGCTTCAAGTTGGGGGAGCCAACGCGTTTGACAAGGTCGACGCAGAAGTCAACGTCGTCGCCAAAGTAGCCCGGATGCCCCTTCATCGGATGGGAGGCATCACGGGAGTTGAGATGTTCGAGGCAGAGCGTGATGCCGGCGGCCTCCGCCTGCGGCAACACCTTCTTCCAGGCGGCGATGCAGTCGGCTGCCCCCTGCTCCTCATCCATTCCGTCAAAGCGCATCCCGGTAAACGTGATCACCTTCTTTGAGCCGACCTCCTTGGCGACCTCGATCCCCTCGGCGAGCTTGGCGACTGCTTGGTCGAAGAAGCGCGGATTGCACGGCCCCTCGGCAAAGCCGTGGCTCGAAACGAGCGAGATCTCGAGCCCGAGTTTCTTGACGTCTGGATAAAACTTCCGGTCGATCCCCTCGATCCCCTCCAGGCCGATCGCCTTGGCGTGGCGGGCGAGCTCGAGGGTGTCCATCGGATTGAAACACCATCCCATCACGGTATGACGGATGCCGTGGTTGCGGACGCGGTAGGCCGGATCGGCGGCGGCCCGCGAGGTGTCGGCGGCCGAGGCCCGGCCTGCAAGAATCCCGGCGGAAAGGAGGGCCGACGCAGCAACGAATCGGCGGCGGGAGACGGGCGTGGTCATCAAGATTCTCCGGTGTGATCGTGATACCGTCGGCTATCGGCGGGCGCCGCTGATCTCTTCCATCAGCCGCTCGACGCGATCCCGAAACTTCTCCGGCACCCGGCGCCGGTCGGCCTCGGTGTCGAGCCTGCCGGCGTGGATCTTCGCGTCGTCGGCGCCACGGATCTCGATGCTGAACTTGCCCGCCGACTGGCGAATCTCGATCGTCGTCGTGCCGTCTGACTCGGTGTCGATCCGCTCATTCCGCTGCGGCGAGACCGTCATCCGCGTCGTTCGCGACCGGCCTGCTCCCCCCCCTGCCCCAAACGGCTGCTTTTGCAGTTGCCGGGCCAGATCCTCCATCTGCTTCTGGAGATCGCCGGGGAGGTTTCCGGCGCCCGGTGCGAATCCGGGCGGAAAGCCGGGCGCCTGGCCGGGCGCGAATCCAGGAGCCGGTCCTGGTCCCGGTCCGGGAGCTTCGGCGAGGGGCATCTCGTCATCGGCCGGATCGGCCTGGGGCAGAATCACTTGGATCTTCCGCTCCCGTCCGCCGCGAAGCATCGTCAGCGTTACCGGGCCCGGCTTGCGGAGCCTGATGAGCGTGGCGAGCTGATCGGCGTTGCAAACGATCTGATCGTTGAAGCGGGTCAGGATGTCAAAGCGTTTCAGGCCGGCAGCGGCTGCGGGGCTCCCCGGCTCGACCGCGTCGACAAGCAGGCCGACCCCGTCGGGGAGATCGATCTGCTCGCGGAGGGCAGCGGGAACCGGCGCAAACGTGGTGCCAAGACGGCGCGGGGCTGTGGCCGGGCGTGCCCGGTCGGCCGGCCGGTTGTCGGCGGCGGCGCCGCGTGGCTTATTCCCATCGTCGCCCTCGTCAAAAGGGCGACGCGGTGGAGTCTCCGCTTTCGGTGGCATCGGCTCCATCCGAGGACGGGCCGGCTTGGCCTGGCGTCGGCTCGGCGCCTCGGTGTCGTCGGCGCAGGCGCGCGGGGCAAGCCCTGCTGTCACCATGACAGCCACAACGGCCACGAGAGCCGCGAGCATCCGCCCAATGGACCTTCCGTCACGAGTGGACGTCATCGAATCCCCCTTTCCTCAGGAAAAATCCCGGCGCCGCACCCATGCACCGCCGGCCAGCCACCATGCTACCGCAGGCGTGGCGAAGGGGCACAGGCGACCCCGAAGCCGCAATGAATCAAGAAAGGGCAGACTGTCTGGTGGCGCACCTCTGGGTGATCCGTCGGCGGGGCCGGCAAAAGTTTCGTCGTTCTTACGGTGCCTCGTCACTCCTCAAGCGTTCGCCGATCCCCGCCTCGCCTTCGCGTTGGAAGGAAGCAATCGGCGCAACGCTTGACGCTGTCAGCGAGGGGTCGCCCGTGCTCCGAGAGCCGGCCTCGCCGGTGAGCGCAGGAAAGGAGGGCGAAAGCGATAGCGGCGCGGAGAGAGCGGAGGGCAAGGATGCCCGTAGCGAACTCGGCTGGGGGCACGGGCGACCCCGAAGCGTGCCAAAGGCCCTCTACCACAACCTCACGGCCTCCGGCTCACCCGTCTATCGGCATCCCGCCCGCGCGTAACACCGTCTCCTGGACGGCCAGATCGTGGTCGGCTGTGAATTGGGCAACCTGCTCGCCGCGGATCATCGCCGCCATCTCGGCCGCGTCGGCGATGTAGCGGGTGAATCCGGGGAACGGCACCTCGGTGATTCCCTTGGGAAACATCCCCCGGGGGCGATCGAGCGTGATCCGGGCAAACGGGTCATCGAGGGGCTGGATGTGGAAGGTGCCTTGCGTGCCGCAAACGGTGAGATGGCGTCGTGAAAATCCCTCCACTTCGAGGGCGCTCGCGCGAACCGTGGCGATGGCCCGGGGGTAGTGAAGGATGGCGAGGGTGTTGTCCGCGAGCGTGTCGTCGGCGCTTTCGAGGCTGTGGCGCAGCACGCTCTCGACGCGGTCGGGCTTCCCGAGAACGGCGACGACGAGGTCGATGACGTGGCAGCCGAGCTCGAACATCATCCCGCCGGGAAAGCAGGCAAACTCCTTCCGCGCCGCAGGCTCGACCACCTTGCTCATCACGGCGCTGACTTCAAACACGTCGCCGAGCCACCCTTCAGCGAGAAACTCCCGCAGCAGCATGACCGCCGGATTGAAGCGGAACATGTAGCCCATCTGAACGACGAGGCCTTTGGCATTCGCGTCCTCGAGAAGCTGCCGGTAGGCCGGCAACGACGTGCCAGCGGGCTTGTCGAGATGGACATGCCTGCCGGCGGTGATGGCGGCCGCGGCGTGGTCGAGCGACGTATCGGGCTTTGTCTCCACGAGCACCGCATCGAGGCGGTCGACAGCGAGGAGCTCGTCGCGCGACATCCAGGGGAGCCCCTGGTACGTCTTCTGTTTTTCAGCGGCAGCTCTCAAGCTGGCATCGGGCTCGCAGATGCCGACGACCTCCCAGTCGGGGGAGTCGCGGTAGACGGCGAGCTTGTTGGCATGCCCGTGGCCGACGCCGATCTGGCCGAGGCGGAGGGGGCGGCGGGGAGCGTCAGCAGCGGGCGATGCCAGCATCCCTGCGGCGGTGAATGGCACGGTTGCGATCGACATCACAAACGCACGTCGTGCTTGAAGCAGCATCAGAGGGCTCCTCGGTGACTCACTCGCTGGCCATGGATTGAAACCCCACCCCCTGCCAAAACGCCACCGCCTCCGGCCAGCGGTCGAGCGTGTCGATCGACACGCGGCTCGCTCCGTGCCCTTCTGCATGACCAAGCGCCGCCGCCACGAGGGCCCGCCCCACGCCCAAGCGGCGGCTCTCCGGGCGCACCAGCAGCCAGGGGATCGAGAATCGCGGAGCTCGTGGGCCAAAAGTGTCCGATTCCGCCAGCAGGATCACGCCCGCGAGGCGCGCTTGCGGATCGGGCTCCGCAGGGGTCGATCCGGGTGCTGCCTCGGCACGCACCACTCCCCCCCAGCCATGCACCCGGCGCCCCGGCCGGCTGGCAAACTCTGACAAAAAGCCTGCTGGGCGGAGCCCACACGACGCCGCCACCGCAGCCGCCAGCGCCCGCGAGGGCTCATCCCCCCAGACCAGGGGGGCCGCGATGGGAGCGACGCCATCGCCGAGGGCGCCTGCCGGTTGGCGACCCCACTTTGCGACGTCGATCGTCATCCGCACCACACCCATGACCGGATCGTAAGCGATTTCCATCATCTGGGGCGATTTTTTCGTCGGCCGCCTGCCCCGGAAATGTGGCTTATTCTTTGACGCACCCGGAACAAACCCCGCCATCGGCAGATTTGAGCCGAACCAACAGGGGCACTTGACGGAAAAAAGACTGAAAACCATCATAGGAGATGGTAGCGTGATCGGTTTTAGTCCACATCTGAATTGACTTATGGTCGCTTTCAATCATAATACGCCCTTCTTGTGGGAGATTTTGGGCGTGCAGACCCGTCAGCGACGCATCCGTTTGATCGATTTCGTCCGTGTACGCGGCTTTGCCTCGCTCGACGAGCTCGTGCGCGAACTGGGCGTGTCGGAATCGACGATCCGCCGCGACCTCGATGCCCTCGAGGAGCAGGGAACGGCTCGTCGGACCCATGGCGGCGTCCTCTACGCCGGCGGCCACCCCCGACTGGCTGAGTTTGATGAGCGTCAGCCGGCCCACTGGGGCGCCAAACGGGCGATCGCCGCGGCGGCCGCCGAGCGGATCGGCGACGGCGAGACCGTCCTTTTGGACGGCGGCACCACCACCTACGAAGTCGCTCGGCTCCTCGTCGGCCGCTCGATCCAGGTCGTCACCAACAGCCTCCCGGTCGCCAATCTTTTTGCGTCGGAATCGCGGGCCGATCTTGTGCTCCTCGGCGGCTATGTCTCGCCGCGGACCGGCGTCTGCTTGGGGCCGTATGCCAATGAGCTCCTCGGCCGGCTCCATGTGACGACGACAGTCCTGTCGGCGGCGGGGATCACGGCCGAAGGGCTCTACAACGCCCATTTGCTCCTTGCGGAAACCGAGCAGGCGATGCTCCGGGCCGCCGGGCAGGTGTTTGTCGTGGCTGATAGCTCGAAGTTTGGCCGCAAGAGCCTGACGTTTGTCTCCGGGCTCGATTCGATCGATCTCCTCTGTTCCGACACCGGCCTGTCGGCCGAATGGCGGCAGCAGATCGCGGCCGCCGGCGTCGACCTCGTCGTCGTCGAGCCGGCGGTGCTCGAGCCCCTCGACGGCGATCACGATTCCCGCCGCGACGACCGCAGCAAGCCATCACGGGAGCACCACGCATGATCACCTCTGCTTTTCCAGGGATCCCCGCCGGCCTCGACCGCGACGCTGTCGAGCGGATCGTCCGCGAGATCGTCCTCCGCGGCCGCGGCGCCCCGCCGTCGCAGATCGCCGCCGAAGCGGCCCGGGCCCTGATCACTGGCCAGGCGCAAGCGCGGAGCGAACCGAAGCTGGTGGTGAGTATCTCCGCCCGGCACTGCCATCTCACCGACGACCATGTCGAGCGGCTGTTCGGCAAGGGGCGGACGCTGACGCCACACAAAAACCTTTATCAAGACGGCTTCTACGCCGCGGATGAGACCGTGATGATCGTCGGCCCGAAGCGAAAAATGCTGCCGACGGTGCGCGTCCTCGGGCCGACCCGGAAAGCTTCGCAGGTGGAGCTTGCCTTCACCGACGGGATCTCGCTGGGGATCGATCTCCCCGTGCGGGCCAGCGGCAAGATCACAGGCACGCCGGGGTGCGTTCTCGTCGGCCCCGCGGGCGCCGTCGAGCTCGGCGAAGGGGTGATCCGGGCCGAGCGGCATGTCCATATGAACCATGCCGACGCCGGCTTCTTCGGCGTCAAGGATGGCGACCGGATGAGCCTGGCGATCGACGGCGGCTGCGGCGTCATCCTCCGCGATCTCCTCGTCCGCGCCGATGCGACGAGCAAGCTCGAGGTTCACATCGACACCGACGAAGGCAACGCCGCTGATCTCGATCACGCCACCGGCGTGCGGCTCATCAAGCAGACCTGACTCGGAGCCGACCAATGGCCAAGAAGACCGCCAAGAAGGCCGTGCGAAAGGTGACGCAGCAGCGCCTCCCGATCACACCTGCCGCAACAACTCAACCGATCGTCCAGCCGGCGCGTGCCGGCGCGATCGACGGGGACAGCCCCGGGATGATGGAACGCGAATCCGGGCCGAGTGCCCGGATCAGGACAGGAGCAATGCTCACGATGGCGAAGAAAATCGAAGCCCTCGGCATGATCGAGACGAAGGGGTTCGTCACGCTCGTCGAGGCGGTGGACGCGATGATGAAGGCGGCCGATGTCACCTTCCTCGGCTGGGACAAGATCGGCAGCGCGCTGGTGACGGCCTTCGTCTCAGGCGACGTGGCGGCGGTGAAAGCAGCAATCGACGCCGGTGCGGCGGCGGGTGGCCGGATCGGTGACGTCGTCGGCGTGCAGGTCATTGCCCGCCCCCACGAAGACATCGACATCGTTCTGCCGGCCTCGGCAGCCAGCGCCCGCAGCGGCGTCGAGTGATTTTGAATCTCCTCATTTTCTCCCTCTTCTTTTCACAGGAACTTTCGCGATGAACACTGCGATCGGTTTGATCGAGACCAAAGGACTCATCGGCCTCGTCGAGGCCACGGATGCGATGGCCAAGGCGGCCAACGTGAAGATTTTGAAGCGCGTCAGCATCGGCGGCGCCTATGTGGCGACCGTCGTGCAGGGTGACGTCGGCAGCGTCCGGGCTGCCGTCGAGGCCGGTGCGGCCGCCGCCCAGTCGGTCGGCGAGCTCGTCGCCAGCCACATCATCCCGCGCCCCGCCGAAAGCCTGACGACCGCCTTCTTCTCCTGAAGCAGATGCCGTCGGGCGTTGTCAGGCCAGACAGTCGCCGTACCACCGGGCTGTCGGGCGGAGGTTTTTTTATCGCTGTCGCGGGCGGGGGCCGCTGGCCCCCGCCTGGACTGGGCGTCGACTCCGGTCACGGATTCGTCGCCAAAACGATTGCAGCAGAGCAAACGAAGCAGGAACGCTGGCCACGGATGGCCCGTTCACGGAACGGACCAGGCCAGGGCATCACTACCGGCCCTCCCAACGGATTGCGAAGGAACGACCGATGATCATCCTCGTCGCCAACCTCGGCTCCACGAGCTTCAAGTACCGGCTTTACGATCTCGCCGATCGGCCCACGATCGGCGGCGAGAAGGAGCTGGCGCGCGGGGGCGTGGAGCGGATCGGTGCCCCCGAAAGTCGGGTCTATGCCCGCACCGGCGGCAATGACATCGAGACGGTGATGCCGGTCCCCGATCACGCCGTCGCCCTCCGGGCGGCTCTCGAGCAGCTCACCGGCAACGATGGGCCGCTCTCGAGCATCGACGAAGTGGCGGCGGTTGGATTCAAGGCGGTGCATGGCGGGCGAGTGAGCGGCGTCGTTCGTGTCACCCCCGACGTACTGGCGGCGATGGAGGAGATGCGCGAGGTCGCTCCGGCCCACAATCCCCCCTACGTCAAGGCGATGCGGCTGTTGGGGGAGAAGCTGCCGAGCGTGCCCCTCGTGGCCGCCTTCGAAACCGGCTTCCATGCCACGATTCCCCCGCGCAACGCCCTCTATGCAGTGCCGACGGAATGGGTGGAGAAGTTCCGGGTGCGCCGGTTCGGCTTCCACGGGGCGAGCCACCGGTATGTCGCCGGCCGGCTCATGGAGCTTCAGGCGAAGCGCCCGCTGCGGGCCGTCTCCTGCCATCTCGGCGGCTCGAGCAGCATCTGCTGGATCCGCGACGGGAAGAGCGTCGGCACGTCGATGGGAATGAGCCCGCAGTCGGGGCTGCCGCAGAACAACCGGGCCGGTGACCTCGATCCGTTCGTGCTCCTCCATGTCGCCAAGGCGACCGGCCGGAGCTTCGAGGATCTCCTCGTCGAGCTTTCCGGCAAGGCCGGACTCGCCGGGATGTCGGGCACCTCCGGCGACATGCGCGACCTCGAAGAGGCCGCCGCGGCCGGCAATGCCCGGGCTCGGACGGCGATCGACGTGTATGTCGGCTCGATCCGCCACTGGCTCGGCGCTGGTCTGGTGGAGCTCGGCGGCCTCGATGAGCTCGCCTTTGCCGGCGGCATTGGCGAGAACTCGCCGCTGGTCCGGGCGGAGGTCTGTGCCGGGCTCGACGATCTCGGGATCAAGCTCGACGCCACCGCCAACGCCCATCCCGGCGACAAGAGCCAGCCCGGCGGCGGGGAACGAACGATCTCCGCCCCCGACTCGCGCGTCACGATCCGGGTGATCCCCACCAACGAAGAGCTGGTCGTGGCCCGTCAGACCCGAGACCTGCTTCTCCAGAAGGAAGGTGCCTGATGTTTGTCGCCCTCGTGACCGGCTCGGTCGTCGCCACGCAAAAGACCGAGTCGATGACCGGTCACAAGCTCCTCGTTGTCGAGCCCTACCGGCTCGATGACAAGGCCCGCGACCGGCTTGTCTCCACCGGCCGGACCTTCATCGCCGTCGACACCCTCGGCGCCGGCGAAGGCCAATTCGTCCTCGTCACCCAGGGCTCCAGTGCCCGCCTCACCCCCGAAACGAAGTCGCTCCCGATCGATGCCGTCGTCATCGGCTTGGTCGACAGCGTCCGCATCGGGGGGAAGAACGTCTTTTCCCGTAACGCCCAGGAAACGTGAGACCCACCATGGCCCAGGCCACTGCCCCCTGCTCCACCGAGATCCAGAGCATCGTCCGCCAGGTGATCGCCGAACTGCGCGCCGCGGCGCCTGGGGCTCATGGCGCCCCCGCTGCCAATGGCGCCCCCGCTACCAATGGCGCCCCCGCTGCCAATGGCGCCCCCGCTGCCGCCCCTGCCCCGCTCGCCCCGGCCACCGTCCCCTGGACGCCGCCGGCCCCTCCGGCGCCCGTTGCCCCGGAATCGTTCGTCGGCCGCCACGGCATCTTCGCAAGCGTCGATGAGGCGGTGCGGGCCGCCCAAGAGGCCTTCCTCCAGCTCGAGCGGCTTGGTGTCGAGGGGCGGCGCCGGGCGATCGCCCACATCCGCCGGATCTCGATCGAGGATGCGGTCGAGCTCGGCACGATGGAGTTCAACGAGACGAAGATCGGCCGCCTCCCCCACAAGATCGAAAAACTCAAGATCCTCGGCGAGCGGTCGCCGGGCGTCGAATTCATGCGGAGCGAGGTGTTCAGTGGCGACCACGGCCTGGCCGTGATCGAGCATGCTCCGTTTGGCGTCATCGGCGCGATCACGCCGGTCACCCACTCTCTCCCCACGATCACCGGCAACGCCGTGAGCATGATCGCCGGCGGCAACACCGTCGTCGTCAATCCCCATCCGAGTGGCAAGCGTGTGGCCGCCGAGGGAGTGCGCCGCTTCAATCAGGCGATTCACCGTGACCTCGGCATCGACAACCTCATCGCCCTGATCGCCGAGCCGACGCTCGAAACCGCTGCCGAGCTCTTCAAGCACCGCGGCGTGAAGCTGATCTGCGTCACCGGCGGCCCGGCCGTGGCGAAGGCGGCGCTCGAATCGAGCAAGCGGGCGATTGTCGCCGGACCGGGCAATCCGCCGGTCGTCGTCGACGAGACGGCCGACCTCGACCGGGCCGCCCGATCGATCATCGCCGGTGCCGCCTACGACAACAATCTCCTCTGCATCGCCGAGAAGCAGGTGTTTGTCGTGTCGAGTGTGTTCGACCGGATGATGGAGGCGATGGGGCGGGCCGGCGCCGCCCGGCTCAATCCCACGCAAGTCGACGCGCTGACGGCAAAGGCGATTGTTTGGACCGGCGAAGGGGCCCACCGCCACCAGGTGGCCTGCAAGGACTTCATCGGCCAGGACGCCTCCGTCCTCGCCCGTGCGGCCGGAACGGGGGTCGCCAGCGAAGTCGAGCTCCTCTACGGCGAGACGTCGGTCGACAACCCGTTCGTGCCGGTCGAGCAGATGATGCCGTTTGTCCCGTTCATCCGCTGTAAGGATGCCGACGAGGCGATCCACCGGGCCCACGACAGCGAGCATGGCTTCCGTCACACGGCGATCATCCACTCCCACGACGTCCGCAACATGACGAAGATGGGCCGCCTCCTCGACACCACGCTGTTTGTCAAAAACGGCCCGAGCACCGCCGGCCTCGGCCTCGGCGGCGAGGGCTACATCTCGTTCTCGATCGCCACGCCGACCGGTGAAGGAGTGACGACGCCGCTGACGTTCACCCGCCAGCGCCGCTGCACGCTCGTCGACGATCTGCGGATCCTCGGGGCGGCTGAGTGAGCCAGGCCCTGGACAACACCCCCCCGCCCCTCCACCACGCCCACCCACCCATGCAACTCGCCAACGTCCTCGGCACGGTCACTGCAACAGTCAAGCATTCGTCGCTGGCCGGCGCGAAGCTGCTCGTTGTTCAGCCGCTTTTGTCCGACCGCACGAAGGCCGATGGCGATCCGCAATTGGCGATCGACACGGTGGCAGCGGGGGTTGGCGACCTCGTCATGATCACCAGCGACGGCCGGCTGCTGCGAGACATTCTCAACAGCGACGCCACCCCAGCCCGCTACAGCGTTGTCGCGCTGGTCGACGATGTCACCGATTTCTCGAGCCGGAAGCAGGGCCCGACCCGATGAACGCCCACACCTTCACCCCCGACCAGATCGCCGCAATCGTCCGCGAAGTGCTGCGGCGGATCCGGGCCGATCTGCGGCCGCAGGTTGCTTTGCCCCCCGCGGCCTCGGCCGCGTCGGCACTGGCGGCAGCAACGGCTCCTGCCGCCGGCCCGAGCGCCGCGGCGGGCACCTTTCAGCTGGCGGAGAAGATCGTCACGGCGGCGAGCGTGGCAACGATCCCGGCTGGCACGAAGACGATCCTCCTCCGCCACGATGCCCTCATCACCCCCTCCGGCCGCGACGCGGCCCGGGCCGCCGGATGCACGCTCGTGCGTGGCGCGAAAGGGGGACAAGTGACGCCTGGAGCCGTTCCTGCGGGCCGTCCCTTCTTTGTCGCGGCGGCCGAATGTCCGGGAGACTCGGCGGCACGGACGGCGGGGCTGGTGCGCGCTCTCCCCAGGGCGCAGCAGCTTCCCGCCACGGGGCTCGTCGACGTGGTCTCGAGCCTTGGCCTCCATCTGACGCGTGACGGTGGCCGGGGGATCCTCCTCGCCGGTCGCCCTCATGTTGCCGTGGCCCTGGCCAACCGTTCGCCCGGTGTCCGAGCCGTGACGGCGCGCGACACCACGACGCTCTTGGCCGCGGCCCAGGAATGTGCTGCCAATCTCCTCGTCATCGCACCGCGCGACTTTTCCGCATCGAGCCTCGAACGAATCGGCGTGACCCTCGCCGGCCGCGATCCGGGGCCAGCCCCGGCCGAGCTAGCCCCTCCTGCAGCAGCCGGATGCCCCTGCGGCGGCCCGCAGCCCGAAGCCTGCTCATGCTCCACCCACCATCACTGAAGCCACGGAAGGAGCGTCGAATCATGCGCCTCGGACAGACGATCGGCACGGTGACCCTCGTCGAATCGCACCCCACGGTGCACGGCGGCGTGTTCCGTGTCCTGATCCCCCTCTCGGCAGCCGACCTTGCTTCCGGCGATCCAGCCGGCGGGGATTTTGGCCGCTGTGCCGCCGAACCGCTCATCGCCTGGGACGACCTCGGCGCCGGGGATGACCAGCTCGTTGCCTTCAGCGAGGGGGGCGAGGCGGCCCAGCCCTTCCGCCCTCACGACAAGCCGATCGACGCCTTCGTGGCGGCGATCATCGACCGACTCGACCTCCCCGCCCAAAAGACGGCCTGACGCCGGGGCCTCTTGACCCCGGCGATCGACACGACCGACACGACCGACACGCCCCGCACGACCCGCAAGCAGCCCGTAAAGAAACAACTTTTCGCGACCGGCAGAGTCTCCTCGACCGGAAGCGTGGTGAATACTCCTAACGTTACCCCCCCACGGAGAACCCCTGACATGGCGACCACCCCGGCCGTGAAGACAACGACCAAGCCGCTTTCCAAGCTCAAGGAAGAGATCTGCGACATCGGCCGCCGGATCTACAACAAGGGCTTTGCCGCCGGCAACGACGGCAACATTTCCTTCCGCCTCGGCCCGAACGAGGTCCTCTGCACCCCGACGATGGTCTCGAAGGGCTTCATGAAGCCCTCCGACCTGTGCATTGTCGACATGGAGGGGAATCAGATCGCCGGCGAACGGAAGCGTTCGAGCGAGATCCTCCTCCATCTCACGATCATGAAGGAGCGGCCCGACGTGAACAGCGTCGTCCACTGCCATCCGCCCCACGCCACCGCCTTCGCCGTGGCCCGTGAGCCGATCCCGCAGTGCGTCCTCCCCGAGGTTGAGGTGTTCCTCGGCGACATCCCGATCACGAAGTACGAGACCCCGGGCGGCCAGAAGTTCGCCGACACCGTCAAGCCGTACGTGAAGACGGCCAACGTTCTGATTCTCGCCAACCACGGCACGGTGAGCTTCGGTGAGACCGTCGAGAAGGCCTACTGGTGGACCGAGATCCTCGACGCCTATTGCCGGATTCTGATGCTCTCCCGCGACCTCGGCCGCGTCACCTACCTCACGAAGCAGGAAACGAAGGAGCTCCTCGACCTCAAGCAGAAGTGGGGCTACAGCGATCCGCGCCTCGACAAGGGGATGGAAAACTGCGACATCTGCGCCAACGACGTCTTCCGCTCGAGCTGGGGCAACGCCGGCGTGAACCGCAAGGCGTTTGACGCCCCCCCGCCGATGGGCGCCGATCCGCAGCCGGCCGCAGCCGCTCATGCAGCGGCTCCCGCGGCAGTCGCTCCCCCCGCGATCGACTACGACGTCCTCGTCAAGGCGGTCACCGAGCAGGTCTGCCGTGAGCTGGGGATCGGAGCGGCCTGAACGGGCGGCGAATCGAAGTGGAGCGGCCGCTGTAGACATGGCAAGGTCAACCCGAAGCAAGACAGGCCCCGCAGCGGGAATATCAACAGGAGCAAGAGGATGAAGGTCGGGATCATCGGCGGCGGTGGGATTGTCGGCTCATCGGCGGGCTTCGCGCTCTCTCTCGGGGGCATCGTCCACGAGATCGTGCTCGTCGACATGAACGCCGATCTGGCTGACGGCCAGGCGCTCGACATGCTCCATGGCACGGCCGCGATCGCCGACCAGGTCATTCGGGCGGGCGGCTATGCCGATCTGGCCGATGCGGATGTGATCTGCATCACCGCCGGCTTGCGCCGCAAGCCCGACGAGAGCCGGCTCGCGCTCATCAACCGCAATGTCGAGCTGTTCCGTTCGATCCTCGCCACGATCAAGCAATCGGGCCACAAGCCCGACTGCATCGTGCTGGTCGTCTCCAATCCGGTCGACGTCCTCACGTATCTGGCCGAGAAGGAACTGAAACTCCCGAAGGGTAAGGTCATCGGCCTCGGCACGCTCCTCGACACGCTTCGCTTCCGCAGCCTGCTGGCCATGAATCTCGGCGCCCCGGCGACGCAGGTTCAGGCGATGATTCTGGGTGAGCATGGCGACAGCATGGTGCCGGTGTGGAGCAGCGCCTCGATCGCCGGCTTGCCGCTGGAAAAATGGCCCGGCTACACGCCCAAGCTGGGGGCCGACGTCTTCCAGCGGGCGAAGACGAGCGGCGCCGAGATGATCAAGAAGAAGACCGGGGCGGGATTCGCTGTCGGCGTCTCGATCGCCGAGGTCATCCACGCGATCGCGCTCGATTCGAAGCGGGTGCTGCCGGTGTCGACGGTCCTCTCCGGAAGCGGCCCGGGGGCGGCCTACGGCCTCCGCGACGTGGCGATCTCGGTGCCGACGCAGGTCGGCCGGGCCGGTGCCGAAAAAATCCTCGAGATCGAAATCTGGCCGAAGGAGCTCCAGGCGCTGCAGCGCTCGGCCGCCGTGCTCCACGACACCCTCGCCGCGGTGTTTGGCGGAAAGACCGCCTGACGGCAGGTGGCCCTCGCGGTCGGTGGAGAAAGTCATCCCTGACCTTTTTCCACTTGAGACCCTCCCCCAAACACCCACCTGTTTCGGGGGTGTCGGCCGTCGCATCCAGCGGCGGACACTTTATCCACAGCTTGCTCAGCCCGGCCTCATTGGCCGGAAGGCCGATGAGGATGGGCGTGCGGGTGGACATGAGGGCGGTCCGTGGGCTTGGGCTGGTGCAGGATCGGCAGACCAAGGAGATCCCCCGAGGGCGTGAAGCCGTCGGCGCCGACGTCGACAAAGTTCGCGTTGGCGACGGCCACCGGCTTGTCGGCCGCATGCTCGGGCCTGTCGTGCTGTGTGGGATCGTAGCCGCGATGTCCGCGCCTGGGACCTGCAGGCTCGTCCAGGTACCGGTGCCATTCAACGGCCCGTCGTACATCATCCCCTGCTGGAAATCGTCGGGGCCAGTTTCCAGATACGTGCCGACGGCGCGGATGTTCCATTCGGGTATCGCCGTCGGATTCAAGCGGTGGGTGTTCGGCCCATAGAACATCGCGCCATACACGGCATTGCCGCCGAACGAGGGCGTGAAGGGACACCAACGGGGCACACCCCGGGACGAATGGTCACCTCATTCGACGCACGGTCAGGTCCACCGGCGTGAGCCGGGCGAAGCCATGACAACGATTCTCCCCCTTGTGCGGTGGGCGGCGTGGCGCTCTTCCCCGGATGCTTCGGCTCTGACGACGATGGATCGCGCGCCTGCGAACAGCCATGGGTGGAATGACGGCAGAGCTCATCCCTCGTATAGTGTCCATGTGGAGGGAGTCCGTGACGCGGTGCTTCGGTCATACGAAGACCGAGCCCAAGGACGATCCGTTGTTTCATCCGGAGGTTTCGCGTCATGCACCGTTCTCTCGCTCGGATCATCCTGCTGCTCTTGACGGCAGCGGGGTTTTTCCATGGTCTTCCCACCGCGGCCGACGAACCGGTCGACGCGGCCGCACGACGGCCCTGGAGCGAGTGGCAACACCACGGCCACGTCTGGCTCCTGCCGGGCCCCGAGGGGGCCGACTTGCCGGCCGACACGATCCTCCATGACGTGCCGGTCGTCATCCGGCTCGACGGCGAGTTTTTCGATTTCGCCGCGGCGCAGCCGCACGGAGAAGACCTCCGTCTGGTGTCCGAGGCGGGTGAGGTGCTCCCCCACGAGATCGAGGCCTGGGACCAGACCTCTCTCAGGGCCATCGTCTGGGTGCGCGTCCCGGAGATCCGCGGCCAGGCCCGCCAGCGGCTCACGCTTCACTGGGGGAATCCCGCGGCGCCCGCGTGCTCCGACGGGGCCGCCGTCTTCAGCCCTGCCAATGGCCACGTGGCCGTCTTCCACATGGACGATCCAGTTCAGGATGCGACCGGATCGCTCGAATCGCGCGACAACGGCACGAGCGCCGTTGAGGGAATCGTCGGCCCGGCCCGGCATTTCCCCGGCGGCAAGGGGGTGTTTTGCGGAGACGCGATCACAAATCTGCCGTCGGGATCCTCCGACCACACCACACAGGCCTGGTTCCGCTCGGAGGTCTCCAATGGCCGGGTCTTCGGCTGGGGCAACGAGGCGGCGCAGGGGAAGGTGATCATGAACTTCCGCAGCCCGCCGCACGCCCGGATGGAGTGTTACTTTTCAGGGGCTGATGTCGCCGGGGGGACGAGGCTCGCGAAGTCTGCGTGGGTGCATGTCGTTCACACGTACACCAAGGGAGAATCGCTCCTCTACGTCAACGGTGTCCTCGACGGCACGACGCGAACCGACTCGGCCCCTTTGAAGATCGCCAGCCCGGCGCGGATGTGGATCGGCGGCTGGTACGACCAGTACGACTTCGCCGGGGACGTTGACGAGGTCCGGGTGTCGAATGTCGTCCGCTCCGCCGCCTGGGCGAAGCTCGACTACGAAAACCAAAAACCGCTCCAGTCGCTTGTCGGCCATCTCGTCCGGCCGGGCCTTGATTTCGGCGTCTCCCCCGAGACTGTCGAGATCGCCGAGGGGGAGACGGCCACGTTCACCGCCCGGGCCGGCGGGGCGCTCAAGGTCTCTTGGATTCTCGCCCGCGGTGGCGAGGAAACGATCGTCGCCACTGACACGTTTCATTGCGCCGTCGACGCCGGGCGGGTGACGGGGGACGAGCAGGCCACGCTCCGGTTCCGCGCCGTCTATCCGGAGAACACGAAGACGATCGATGTCCCGATCGAGATCCGCGAGGCGATCCCCGATCCGGTCTTCGCGCTCGAGGCGCCTGCGGCCTGGGATGGCCGGGAACCGATCGAGGTCGTGCCGCGGATTTCCAATCGCGCCGCGCTCGAGGCGGCAGGGGCGGCAGGGCTGAATGTCCGCTGGCAGACCGAAGGGATGGCGGTGATCAGGGAGGAGACGCCCGCGGGCCTCGTTCTCGAGCGAAGCCAGAACAGCGGCCGGCTCACCGTGACAGCACGGATCGATAATGGCGGCTCGGCCGTCGAGGCTAAAACGGAGATCCTCGTCACCGAACCGGCCACCGACGCCTGGGTCGAGCGCCCCGTGGACGAGCTCGACGACGATGAAAAGCCGGTCGATCGGCAGTTCTTTGCCCGCAATGACAAAAACGTCGGCACGCTCCATCTCCGTGGCCGCCTCGAGGCCCCGGCCGAGAGCGTGTTCCTCGATCTGTTCGCCGACGGGGAGCTTGCCGACTCCTGGTCGCTCGAGCCCGACGAGGCAGGCCGCTACGCCTTCGCGATCCCGCTCGCGCCGGGGCTCGTCCGCTACCGGGTGGAGTTCGGGGTGGTGCGTGCCGGCACGAAGACGAGCCTCCACACCGCCGACGATCTCCTCTGTGGCGACGCCTATCTGATGGACGGCCAGTCGAACACGGTGGCGAGCGACTGGGGGGCTGACCAGGTCGATGACGGCCCGCAGCCCCGGGACCGCAGCTGGGTCCGCAGTTTCGGCGCGATGGAGGGGAGCCTCGAGCCAGGGTGGGGAGACGCGGTGCGGCGCGAGGGGGGAAAGCACCAGATCGGCTATTGGGGGATCGACCTCGCCCGGCATCTCGTCGACACCCACCAGATCCCGGTCTGCATCCTCAATGGCGCCGTCGGCGGCACGCGGATCGACCAGCATCTCCCCGACTCCGCCGAGCGGACGAACCCGGCGACGATCTACGGCCGGCTCCTCGCCAGGGTGCGGGCCGCCCGGCTCTCGCATGGCATTCGGGCGGTCCTCTGGCACCAGGGAGAGGCCGATCAGGGGGCCGACGGGCCCGAGGGTGGCTACGGCAGCGAGACCTACCGAGCCAACTTCCATGAGCTTGCGGCGCACTGGCAGCGCGACATGCCGAACCTCGGCCACATCTTCCTCTTCCAGATCTGGCCCAACGCCTGCAGCCAAGGGGGCACGCCCGCCAGCGACCGGCTCCGCGACATCCAGCGCACCCTCCCTCGCGACTTCGCACGGATGTCGGTGATGTCGACCCTCGGCATCCGCCCCGAGGGGGGCTGCCACTATCCGGCGGCGGGCTATGCGGAAATGGCCCGGCTGATGGCGCCGCTGGTTGACCAGGCCTGTTACGGCACGGTGTTCGCGGAGCCGGTGACAGCGCCTGATCTCCTCTCGGCCCGGTACGCCGACGCGAGCCGAGCCGAGATCGTCCTCGAGTTCGGCCAGCCGATCCACTGGGACGACGCAACCCTCGCGGAGCTCCGCCTCGATGGCGAACCGGGGGGGATCCGCTCCGGCCACGCTGCCGGATCGACACTCCATCTCGTCGTTGCCCCGGGCTGCGACGCCACGACGATCACCTATCTTGTCGATCGGCAGTGGCATCCGCAGCGCGTTCTCCGGGGCACCAACGGGATCGCCGCCCTCACCTTCCACGCTGTTGCGATCATGCCCCCTGCCGAGAAGGAGCCGCTGCGATGATCGATCTCCCTGTCGCCGTTGCCTCCACGCCCCGTGTCGATGCCTGGGTGCGTTTGCTCGGGGCGATGCTCCTCGTCGTCCGGGCCGTGGTCGGATCAGCCGCCGAGCCTCCTCCCCAGCCCCCCAACGTCGTCATCCTCTACGCCGACGACATGGGCTACGGCGACCTCGGAGCCAACAACCCCGATTCGAAAATCCCTACCCCGCACCTCGATCGCTTGGCGAGCGCGGGGACCCGGTTCACCGACGCCCACAGCTCGTCGGGGGTCTGCACGCCGAGCCGCTACGCCCTCCTCCACGGCCGCTATCACTGGCGGAAGTTCCACGGGATCGTGCAATCGTTTGACCAGCCGATCCTCGACGCCGAGCGGACGACGCTCGCCGAGCTCCTCCGCGGCCGTGGCCATGCCACCGCAGCCTTCGGGAAGTGGCATCTCGGCTGGGACTGGGAGGCGATCCGCCGGACCGGTGCCACACCGCGGGTCGAGGGAAAAAACAAAGTCTTCGCCGCCGCCGATTTCGACTGGCGGCGGAAGATCCCGGGGGGACCGCTCGCCCATGGCTTCGACCGTTACTTCGGCGACGATGTTCCCAACTTCCCCCCCTACGCCTGGTTCGAGGATGACCGAATCCCCGTCGCACCGACTCTTCAACTGAAGACGACAGGAGAGCCCCCGGAAGGGAACTGGGAATGCCGCCCCGGCCCGATGGTTCATGGCTGGGACTTCCACGCCGTCATGCCGACGCTGACCGACCGGGCCGTGGCCTGGATCGAGCAACAGACCCCCGATCGCCCCTTCTTTCTCTACTTCCCGTTTACGTCGCCCCACGCGCCGATCCTGCCGACGGAGGCCTTCACCGGCCGCTCGGCCGCCGGCCCCTACGGCGACTTCATGGCCCAGACCGACGACACCGTCGGCCGGGTGCTCGACACCCTCGAGCGTGAGGGATTCGCAGAAAATACGCTCGTGATCTTCACCTCCGACAACGGCCCGGAGCGCTACGCCTACGAGCGCACCCGCGCCTTCGGCCACCGCAGCATGGGGCCGCTCCGGGGGCTGAAGCGCGACCTCTGGGAGGGGGGGCATCGGGTGCCGATGATCGTGCGCTGGCCGGGGCGAGTGCCCGCAGGAAGGGTTGCCGACGGGCTCGTCAGCCAGGTCGATCTCTACGCCACGATCGCCGCGGCAGTCGGGGCGGAGATCCCGGCGGGTTCGGCCGAAGACAGCCTCGATCAGCTCGCCTGGTTCGAGGGGAAGAGTCCTTCGGCGCGCCGCGAGATCATCCACAACACCCACGCCGACGGCTACGCCCTGCGGCAGGACGACTGGATTCTCATTGACGCGCCGTCCGGGGGGATTTCGGAGATTCCACCGTGGTATCTCGCGGCCGAGGGGATCCCGATTCCCGCCCACCCCGGCGAGCTCTACGACCTGCGCACGGATCCCGGCGAGCGTCACAACCGGTTCGATACCGAAACAGACCGGGTGGCGGCGATGAAGCGGCGCCTCGACACGCTCCTGGGGCGGTGAGCTCACCGCCGGCCGGGGGAACGGTCAGCGGACTTGAGCGCTGATCGTGAACGACGCTTCGAGACCGTCACCGGCCGGCAGCGGGATCACGCCGCTGTCGGCCTCGCCGGCCGCGAGGCGATTGACGCCGTCGTTGGCATTGGCCGCCGGTTCGACTGCCAGCACCGGCCGGTCTTCCGGCCCGAAGCAGATCAGATGCGTGACGTTCGGCGAGCAGGCGTACGTCAGCGTCACGCCGCTCTCGGGCCACTGGATCGTCGCCTGCCCATCGAAGCCGGCAAAGCAGGCATCGATCCGCCGGCTGCCGAGCTCCCGGGGCGTGGAGAAGTCGAGGTCTGCAGGCACCGGCTCCGGAGGGCCGTCCGGGAGGCCATCGGCGTCGGTGTCGGGGTGGATCCGCGGCGCGGTGAAGCCGAGCACGACCGGCTCACCTTCGCGCGAGAGCCAGCGGCGGTAATAGGGATGCCAGCCGAAGCCGGCCGGCATCGTCGTCTTCCCTCGATTCTCCAGCCGCAGAGTCTGCTCGACCCGGTCGCCCGAGAGTCTGATTCCGACGGTCGCGTGAACAGGCCAGGGCCAGTTGAAGTCGGGAAAATCGGCAGAATCAAAGGCGAGGACGAGACTCGACGGCGTCTGCTCGACGATCCTCCACGGCCGGGTGCGGACGTCGCCGTGAATGGCATGGTTCTTGGCGCCCGCGAGCTGATGCTCGCGTCGGTCAAACACGAAGCGCCCGTCGCGGATCCGGTTTGAATAGGGGAGCATGAGCCAGCTCGCCCCGCGCGACCCTGGATCGGGCATGAGGTCGAGCCACGCCTCGCCGCGCTTGACACGCATCGCCAGCAGGCTCCCGCCGCGGGCCGGGCTGACAACGACGCGGAAGCGCTCGGAGCGGAGCTCGACCGGCGCCGTCTCCTCGGCAGCCTCCCGTGGAGCTACGGCGAACACCTCCTCCCGTGGAGCTACGGCGAACACCTCCTCCCGCGGAGCCATGGCGAACACCCCCCGCAGCACGATCAGGGCCGCGAAGGCATGCCGGAGGATTCTCGGGGCAGAGGGCAACGTCACTCGAGCTTTTCCTTGTCCATCTCGAGTTGCAGATCGGGGATCCCCTTGTCGGTGACGATCAGGTGCCAGGGCGACTTGGCCCCGATGAGATCGGCCTTTACAAGGCCGCCGCCGGGGGCGTCGAGCGGGATGCTGATCTGCACCGAGTAGTTCCCCGGCAGCACCCCCTTCGTTCCCTTGAAGGAATACATCTCGAACTTCCCGTCGGCATTTGTCGAGCCGATGAAACACTGGGCCGAGATGTCGTCGGCGACGAGATTGACCCCCACCCCCTCGCACGGCTTGCCGCCACGGGTGAGGCGGCCGGCGACGGTCACTTCTCCCTTTTTCGCGGAACAACCAACCGCTACCAGGCAGACAAGGGCAAACATGAGACCACGGACCATGACAGCGATCCTCGGGCGGGAGGTGTGGGGAAAAATAAGATACGAAAGGCGCTGGACTCGATCGAAGGAAGAAAAAAAAGCCCCGACCCTGGCGATGCTGCCGGGGCCGGGGCCGGGGTGTCGCAATCAGCGGCTGAGGACGTTGTCGGGGATCACCGTGCCATCGGCGATGTCGACCAGCGCCGTGATCACCGTCCCGACCTGAACCGACGTTACCGAACCGTCAGCGAGGCCGATCGTCGCGCCGCCCGGGTGGGGAGTGCCCCAGTGGCCACGGAAATTGGTCCAGCCGATGCCGTCGCACCGCTGATCTTGGAAGACGTTCTGCGTGGCACACACGCCACCGGAGCTCAAGGCCCGCGTCGTCTCCACGCCCCCGGCAAACGCCCCGTCGCGGTAGGAGAGGCAGCCGGAGTTGTACATCCGCGTGTCCATCGAGATCTCTCCCACCAGGAGGGTGTAGCTCGTGCCGTCGACGATGTCGGAGATGCGGACCGGCCGGCTGACGTCGTACGTGCCATACCGCTGATAGCCACGGTTCCGTGGCCAGTT
>JBBAVV010000044.1:0-1354 GCA_040397545.1 Pirellulales bacterium | reverse complement strand
CGCGACGGGCAGGAAAAGACCGGCATCGTCGCCGAGTACGCCATGTTTTGAAACTCGTTGGTGAGCTCCATGAACGCCGCGGCCGCGTAAAACGGGCTGCCGGTCTGGGCCTCGACGCCCCCGACCGGGGTGCCGAACGACCAAGCACGATAGCGACCCGAAGCCTGCTCGAACGCCCCGCCGCTGGTGGGGGGGCAGAGCGTTCCGCCGGCGAGGACGGCGACCTGATCGCGGGTCGACACCGAAGCGCCACCGAGGGGGAAGCACTTGTTGCTCGACTCGAAGTTCATCATGCCGAGGACGATGTTCTTGACGTTGTTGATGCAGCTCATCTTGCGGGCCGCCTCCCGCGCCGACTGCACGGCCGGGAGGAGGAGGCCAACGAGCGTGCCGATGATGGCAATGACGACAAGGAGCTCGACGAGCGTGAACCCGCCGCGACGAAGGTGGGGCCGGATTGACATGGGAACGGATCTCCAGGAAGTGCAGGGAATAAAAAAATGGACTGAAATAAATAATCGAATCGAGCTTCGCAGCGATGGTCGGTCGACGCCGGCGGAGCAGACATACCAACAACGCCACCGTGGCGTGTCAGGTTTGAGCAGCCCCCAGGCCATTCCGGCGCCGTAATCTCGCCGAAACTCACCGAAATCTAACCCAAATGGGTGATTGGCTCAAAGAGCGTTTCTGGAACCCTAGGCATCCCCGCCTGCCTTGACACCCCTCTTTTGGCGGGACTCGCGGCGACAGGGCTGACTCACAGCCCTCCCAGATAGGCGAGCAGATCGGCGGCTTCGGCTGCCGAGAGGTCCCGGAGGAGCTGCTCCGGCATGAGCGACTGCGACTGCTGGACGAACTGCTCCACCTCCCCTCGCGGAATCCGCGTGTCGCGTCCCTGGGCGTCACGGATCACGAGCTCGCTCTCGGATCGCTCTGGGAGGAGCCCGATGTGGACGAGGCCGTCTTTGGTCTCCACATACCAGGTGGCGAACTTCGGATCGATCTTCCGGGAGGGTTCGAGGAGGCTTTCGAGGAGCTCGGCCCGCGTCAGCCGCTTGCCGATCCCGATCAGATCGGGGCCGACCGCCGGTCGGTCGGCAGCCTGCTCGGCAGCCTGCTCGGCGGCCGTGCGATGGCAGCTCCGGCAGCTCATGGCCGCCGATTCCCACAGCTTTCTCCCCTGGTCGGCATCCCCCTCGAGCGCCAGCAGCTCGGCCGCCAGGATGCTCGTTCCGAGCCGCTGGCGCCGCTGCTCCTCAGGTGTGAACCGCTCAAACAGATCGCGGATCTGCGGGTCGCCGTGGGAAGTTCCCCAAGCCACGATCCGTGCCAGTTCGTCGGCCGGTAGCGCGCC
>JBBAVV010000043.1:30236-46885 GCA_040397545.1 Pirellulales bacterium | reverse complement strand
ATGGCCGCACGGAGATCCCCGTCGGCGTCGTCCGCCCCGGTGGCGTCGAGGAGCAAAGTGTCTATCTCAAGCTCGCCGAGGCCACCTCTAACGATCCCGCCTTCGCCGGCAAGGAACGCTATCCCCACGCGCTTCGCCATGCGAAGGATGCCCCCGATGCGGTCACGGTCCTGCGGCAGGCGCTTGCGGCTGCGGAGGATGGCTCGGTCGTCGTTGTCCAGGTCGGCTTCTCCACCAATCTCGCCCGCCTCCTCGACAGCCCGGCCGATGCGACAAGCCCGCTCGATGGCAAGGCCCTCGTGGCGAAGAAAGTGAAAGTCCTCGAGCTCATGGCCGGGGCGTTTGAGCCGATCGATGGCAACGCCGCCTACGAGGAATACAACGTCGTCAAGGATCGGGCTGCCGCGGCGAAGCTCGCCGAGGCGTGGCCGACGGAGATGATCTGGAGCGGCTTCGAGATCGGGATCGCGCTGCCGTACCCCAGCCAGAGCATCCTGGAGGATTTTCGGGATGTCCCCCATCATCCGGTGGCGGAGTCCTACAAGATCCTCTCGCCGCCGCCGCAGGATCGGCCGAGCTGGGATCTGACGAGCGTCCTCGATGGGGTCCTCGGGAGTCGGGGCTACTTTGATCGCTCGCCACCGGGGAAGGTGACGGTGACGGAGAAGGGGGCGACGACGTTCACCCCCGATCCCCAGGGGAAGCATCGCTACCTTGTCCTCAAGGACACCGCGGCCCGGGCCCGCGTCATCGAGGCGCTGGTGCAACTGTCGAGCCAGCCGCTGTAACGCCGCACATTCCTGTTTTCCGGGTGCGGCGAATGGGGGTATAATCGCCGCAAAAGATGCGGCGATTATGGCGTTTATCCACGAAAACAAGCTCTGGCCGGCGTTTCACTGGGACGAGAAGGTCGTCCTTCAGGCCCTCGTGCCGACGCGCCACGCGCAGGGGCTGCTCCTCGGGCGGATGCGGGCGCTCGGCTTCGATCTTCAGACCGAGACTGCCCTGCGGGTGCTGACAAGCGACGTCGTGCAGTCGTCGGCGATCGAAGGGGAGCGGCTCGACGCTGCCGACGTCCGCTCCTCGATCGCCCGCCGGCTCGGCCTCCCGCAGGGGGGCGTCCGCCGCACGAATCGCGCTGTCGAGGGAATCGTCGAGGTGACGCTCGACGCCACGCGCCGTGCCGAGGAACCGCTCTCGGAGCAGCGACTGTGTGGATGGCACGCGGCCCTGTTCCCGGTGGGCTACAGCGGCACCCGTCCGATCGCCGTCGGAACGTGGCGGCCGGTAGAGGCCGGTCCGATGCAGGTCGTGTCGGGGCCGTTCGGCCGGGAGTGGGTCCACTTCGAAGCCCCGGCGGCGCAGCGTGTGCCCGGCGAGATGGCACGATTCATTGCCTGGTGCAATGCCGACACCGACGAGGATCCGGTCCTCCGGGCCGCGATCGCGCACTTCTGGTTTGTCACGATCCATCCCTTCGAGGATGGCAACGGCCGCCTGGCCCGTGCCCTTGCCGACCTCATGCTGGCCCGTGCCGACGGCTGCCCGGAACGCTTCTCAAGCATGTCGACCCAGATCGAAGCCGAGCGGAAGGACTACTACCGGATCCTCGAGCGCACGCAGCGTGGCGACCTCGACATCACCCCGTGGATGCTGTGGTTTCTCGGCTGTCTCAAGCGTGCTCTCGTGAACGCCGGCACGCTCGTCGAGTCGGTGCTTCACAAGGCGACGCAGTGGCAGGCGATCGGCGCCGGCAGCCCGGTCAACGACCGGCAGCGTCTCGTCATCAACCGGCTGCTCGACGGCTTTCAAGGGGGCATGACGACGTCGAAATACGCCCGGATCGCCAAGTGCTCGTCCGACACAGCTCTCCGCGACATCCAGGATCTCGAGGCCCGAAGCATCCTCGTGAAGAACCCGGGCCGCGGCCGGAGCACGAGCTACGCCTTGGCCGATCCCCGCTGACGCCCGTCGCGCGTCAGGGCTACTGGGCGGTGCCGTAGTGATCGGCCAGATACTTGATGATCGCCTCCGGCCCGGAGACGAACGCTCGGCCATGGGCCACCGGCACACCGGCCGGCGTCTCACCGGCGGGGAGGACGAGCACCGGGCACGACTGGTTTTCCTCACCGACAAGCGCAACGACCTCCGGCCGCGGCCGCGGGACGTCGACTTGGCGGATGTCCAACTTCGCCGCCACCTCGGGGTAATACCAGAGGATCCCCGTCACCGCGGTGCACTCGGGGCAGTAGAAGCCGCCGGGGCCATGCTTGGGGTTGGGGAAACCGGCGCGGAGGAGGAAGAGGATCGGCTTGTCGGCGGGCATGAGATGGTTTCCGGAGGATCGCGGGGGCGTGGCCGTGTCCGGGCAGCGTAGCCGACCCGGGGCGGAGGCGGGAGGTTCCGGCGCAGCCCCTTCACCGGTGGTCGGGAGCGAGCCGGCATCGGGATCCGCAGGGCCGCGGTCGCCGCACATCCGGCGTCGGTCGCTCCATCATGAACCCCCATCCATGAAACCCCATCGTGAAGCGTCTTGCAAGCTTGCGGGAATGGCGTACAACCGATGACGATTTTGTCAAGGAGTTTTTGGGGTTCTCGGATCGAGCCGGCCTCGTCCGCGGATCGCTGCCAGCCGCCAGGCCGGGCGACGTGGTCATCGGCTTCCGGCAAAACCGGGGTCGCACTCACCTCACCTCACCGCTCCGTTGCTCGTGTTAGGTTCCTCTCCCCCAAAGGATCGTCTCGTCATGCGAAACTTGTTTTTGAGGCGAAAAGTGACCGACGGCGGCTTTTCGCGATTCGGCACGCCAGTGCTGGCTGCAGGAGTAGACGGCCTCGTGGGGGTCGACCTGGGGCATCCCGCACCGGGTTCGAAGAGAAAGCGGTTCATCCGATGCGACGGGGCCGTTCCGTGCACGCCGCAGACGGGTCCGATGCGATCCATGACAGCCGCCAGCAAATCGAAGGCCGCGGCCCGCGCCTTGGACAACGGCGGGCAAGCCCCGTCGCGCCGGTCGGGGCTGCGCGCCGCGGGATGGTGCTTGGCCGCGATCGCCTTGGTGCTCGTCGCCGCGCCAAGCACCCGGCCGGCGTCGGCGGAGATTCTGCTCCTCGACACCTTCACCAACGCCGTATCGCCAGTCGGCGTCTTCAGCGGCACGGCGACGCGGAGCTTCATCGGCTATTCCGGTGGTGTGAATATCAACACCGCACTGGGTAGAGCACTTCTCAGCTCAGACGATTCACAAACGCCGACGTACTCCGGCCTGGCCTACGCGTTCTCACCATCGACGATGGTGGGTTCGAGCGTGATTGTCACGGCACGGAACAGGCAGAGCAACCCGTTGGAAACAGGACTCCTGTCTATCCTAGCGACGACGACTTCCGGGACGTACACGATGAGCAGCATCCTGTCCCCATCGGTGACGTCGCAGACTCTCACCTTCGACTTCACGGGCTCGGCAGGCTCAAACATGACGCTTCAGAGCCTCGACGTGACATGGAACTTACCCGGGAGCGCCACCGGACTTCGGGGCCTCGCCATCGATCAGATCGATTTGGTTTCCAGCAGTGCCCCGGTGCCTGAAATCGACCCGAACTCCCTCGGCAATGCCCTCGCACTGCTCGTGGGTTCGCTCGGCGTCGTCGAGCGGCGTAACCGTCGTCTCCGGCGTGCCTGAGCCTGTGCAGGCGCCCGCCACGTCAACCCCGTCACCGGCCCCGGCGCGGCCTCCGCCCCGGGGCCGGTGTGTTGAAGTCGCCGTAGGCGGCCGGCGCGGCCGCGGGGTAGCCTCTCCATCGGAGGGCCGGTCATGGACCACGCGATCATCGGCAATCCCGACCGGGGGAACGTCAGCTTTACGCTCGCCGCCGGCGAGTCGGTCGTCGTCGAGGCCGACTCGATGAGCTTCATGACCGCCGGGATGGAGGTGAAGCCGACACCGCGGCCCGGGCCCGCGTCATCGAGGCGCTGGTGCAACTGGCGAGCCAGCCGCGGTAGCGCTGCCCTCCCCGTTTTCCGTGTGCGGCGAATGGGGGGACTCATCGCCGCAAAAGATGCGGCGATGATGGCGTTCATCCACGAAAAAAAGCTCTGGCCGGCGTTTCACTGGGACGAGAAGGTCGTCCTGCCCGATCCCCGCTGACGACCGCCGCTGGTCAGGGCTACTGGGCGGTGCCGTAGTGATCGGCGAGGTATTTGATGATCGCGTCCGGCCCGGAGACGAATGCTCTGCCATGGGCCACCGGCACGCCGGCCGGCGTCTCTCCGGCGGGGAGGACAAGCACCGGGCACGACTGGTTTTCCTCGCCGACCATCGCGATGACCTCCGGCCGCGGCCGCGGGACGTCGACTTGGCGGATGTCCAACTTCGCCGCCACCTCGGGGTAATACCAGAGGATCCCGGTCACGGCGGTGCACTCGGGGCAGTAGGAGCCGCCGGGGCCATGCTTGGGGTCGGGGAAACCGGCGCGGAGGAGGAAGAGGATCGGCTTGTCGGCCATGGGGGGCGGTTCCGGTGGGAGTGAAGGGAGCCTCGGACGGGGCGGCAGTAGTTTAGCCGGATGACGCGATCGGGATCATGTTGGAGCATGCCGGGTCATGTTTGATCATGGGGCGTCGTCCCCCTCGAGCGGAATCTCCGTCGCCGCCACGTCGACCAAGGGGGCGAGCTCGAAGACGTTGCGGTAGCCGTAGGCCACGAGCGTCGCAAAGGAGTGGTGATTGAGCGCTGCCCGCGCCACCTTCTCCGGGAAGGCCGCCGGGGCTGCGGCGAAGTTGTTGTTGCAATAGAGCAGCACGCGGGTGTCGGGAGACGGGATCAGCCGGGCCAGTTCCCCGGCGGTGATGTCGGGGAAGGGAAGGTTGACGGCGCCCCGGACATGGAGCCGGGCGAACGACTCCCGGCTGCGGCAGTCGAGGATCACGCTCTCCGGCGTGGCCAGGGCCAGGAATGCCGCTTCGCCGACCCGTCGCTCGGCCCGGAGTCGATCGGCCTCGGCGACGCTGTCGCGGAAGCCGGCGGTGTCGACGAGCGGATTGGCGATCGGCGCCGGCGGCCCGGCACCGGGGTCCTGCGTGAACGGGCTTGGTGAGGCCGGGGTGGGCATCGGCAGCGGAGGGGGAGGTGCGGCCGGCAGGCTTGGGGGCAAGAGCGACGGTGGACGACCGTCGGGAAGGAACGGCGCGGATCCCGGTGGCGCCAGGTGCGGCTGCGACCACGGGGTCACGGAAGGCCCTGGCTGATGATGATGCGGCGGCCGGGGGACGACGCGCCACGCGAGCGCATTACCCTCGCGGGTGAGGTAGCTCACTTCGCCGGTGGCGCTGTCGAAGAGGAGCGTGAGGGAGCCGAGGCTCGTCGGCGCGCCGTCGCCGTTGAGGACCGAGACTTCCCGGTCGACGAGCGTGTAGCGGCCGGGCTGCTGGGGCCCCGGGCCGGGGGGCATCATCGGCTGGGGGGCGTGAACGGGCGTCCGGTCGGTCTCCTGCGCCACCGTGCCGGCGAACGGCGCGAGCAGCGTGGCCAGGACGAACATGAAAGGGATCGGATGTCGCATCGCGTCGGGCTCCTGGGAATCGTTTCGCGACCGCGGCCGCTGGCCTGGGATTGCCCGCGCGGGCTCAAAACAGTTCGCTGATCACCTCGCCCCGGTCGATGGCCGGCACCGGCCGGCCGGAGTGGTCGAGGAAGTGGGTCGTCGGGTCGATGCCGAGGACATGGTAGATCGTGGCGTGGAGGTCGAAGGGGGTGATGGGGCGGTCCTTGACGCGCTCGCCGCGGGCATCGGTGCTCCCCACGATCCGCCCCCCCTTGATGCCGCCTCCGGCGACGAGGGCGAACATCGCGTTCCCCCAGTGGTCGCGGCCGGGCGTTCCCATCGAGCGCGGCGCGCCGCCGTTGCCGCCGTCGTTCATCCGCGGCGTCCGGCTGAACTCGCCGCAGAGGATGACCATCGTCGTCTCGAGGAGGCCGGTTCGGTCGAGGTCAGTCAGCAGCGCCGCTACGGCGGTGTCGATCTCCGGCATCCGGCTCGTCAGCCCCTTCTCGAGATCCCAGTGGTGGTCCCAGCCGCCGGAGTGGACCGTGACGAACGTGCTCCCCGCCTCGACGAGGCGCCGGGCCAGGAGCGTGCTCTGTCCGAAGTTCGTCCGGCCGTAGAGCTCGCGCGTCGGCTCGTCCTCGGAGGCGACGTCGAAGGCGCGGCGGGCGGCTTCACTCGTCACGAGCGAATAGGCTTCGTGCTGGAAGGAATCCATCGAATCGAGGATGCCACTGGCATCGACGTCGCGCCGGAGCCGATCGAGCCCGGAGCGGAGATCGTGCCGGGCCCCGAGACGACCGAGGGAGACGCCGTCGGTGAGGTGGAGATCGCGGACCCGGAAGTCGCGGGCGCTGGGATCGCCTTCGACCTCGAAGGGATTGGTCCGCGCGCCCAAATAACTGCCGCCGAAATACCCGGGGCGGAGGCCGACGCTCGAGGCATGGGGGACGGCGATGTACGGGGGGATGCCCGGCTTCCGCGGGCCGCAGAGGGCGCCGGCGATGGCGCCGACGCCGGGATTCTTGCCGGCGGTGTTCGAGCCGTTGGGCCCGCCGCGGCCGGTGAGGACATAGTGCGCGGCAGTGAAGTGGTCGCCGTTGTCGTGGTGGAGCGAGCGGAGGATCGAGAACTTGTCGGCCACGGCGGCCTGCTTGGGGAGGAGCTCACCGATCTCCATGCCGGGGACGTTCGTCCGGATCGGCCGCCAGATGCCGCGGTATTCGGCTGGTGCATCGGGCTTGAGATCGTAGAGATCCATGTGGCTCGGACCACCGTCGAGCCAGAGGAGGATCACCGCTGTGTCCTTCGTCGATCGGCCAGCGGCCGCCGCCGCCGCTTTGGCAGCGAGGATTGCCGGCAGCCCGACCGATCCCATCCCCGCCATGCCGACGCGGAGAAAATCGCGACGCGAGCCCCCGCGACATCCGCCCCACGATCGACCGGTCTCAACGCGCAGCATCAGAGCGCTCCTCGGAATGGCCCGGTAAACACCCGGGCGACGTCTGCCGCGACCCCTTCAGCGGCCCAAGCTCCACATTCTATTCGCGGCACGGCAGTCCCGCATGCCGAGATTGGCCGCCGGGCGATGCCCTTGGTGGGGGGCGATTCCCCGTCAGCGTCGATCGCGGCGACAACTGCTATCGCCTCGGCCTTTTCAGAGCGAGCTCCCGCCGCCGGGGAGCCGGCGGCGGAGGAAGTGCATCCGCTGTTCGAGCGGCATGGCGAGCCGGCGACGGATGAGATCGTCGAGCTGCCGGTCGCTCTCGCGGGCGAGTGCAGCCAGGGCCTGACGCCGGTTTGCGGATATCTTTTTTTGGGGAGCAGGCATGTCAGGATCCGCGCCGACGGGGTGGAGAACGTTTCTTGGAAGCGGGGGGCGTGCCGGTGGAAGCGAGGGCTTGCAGCGTCCGCTCGAGAACCGGCAGCACAGCCAGATCGCGATCCCGCCCTGCGGCCCGCTTGCTGGCGATGATGTCTTCGAGCGCAGCGACGAGAAGCGTGCAGCCGTGTGGGGAATGTTTGACCGCCCTCGACCGCAGCCCCTCGAACGACCGGACGCCGTGGATCGCCGGCATGAAGTCTGCCTGCAGACCGGTGGCATCATCGACCATCCGATAGAGATTCGAGACGGGATAATAGGGGCGGAGGATCACTGCCCCGAGTGCCGCGGCCACCGCTTTGAGCTTGCGGAGATTCGTGGGGGTGGCCCGGAACATGAAGTCAAAGTCGAGCGTCGTCACCGGTGCGCCGTGAATCGCCGCGGCGGCATTGCCGATCAGGACAGTCTCGAGCCTGGCGGCATCGAAGGCTTTCAGCAGGCGGACGAGGAGGGGGGCGGCATCCATCTCCCGATCATACCGGGCTGAGATGGCGGCCGGGAGACGTTTGCGTGATGCGGGGCCGCCTCCCGGAATCGATGGCCCCGGCCAACAGCCATAGCCGCTCTGAGCAGGCAGGGAGTAGGCTCACCTCCGGAGGCATGGGGCATGGAACACCAGATCATCGGCAATCCCGACCGGGGGAATGTCAGCTTCACGCTCGCTGCCGGCGAGTCGGTCGTCGTCGAGGCCGGCTCGATGAGCTTCATGACCACTGGCATGTAAGTAAAGCCGCGGCTCATCGGCGGCCTGCTCACGGCGGTCAAACGGAAGCTCCTCGGCGGCGAATCGCTTTTCTTGAGCGAGTATTCAACCGCCACCGCCGGGGCGATCGCCATCGCCCCCGCCTTCCCCGGCACGGTCCTCTGCAAGGAGCTGCGCGGAGCAGGGGATGCCTTGCTCTTGGCGGCCGGTTCGTTTCTCGCCTGTGGCCCGGGAGTGAGCCTCACGACCGAATATGGCGGCGGCCGGTCGTGGTTTTCAGGCACCGGCCCGTTCATCCTCCGGGCCACTGGCACCGGTCCCGTGTTCTTCAACACCTACGGCGCGGTTGTCGAACGCGACGTGAAAGGCTCGCTCACGGTTGACACCGGCCACCTCGTCGCCTGGGAGCCGACCCTCGACTACCGGATCCGCGGCATGGGGAGCATCAAGAAAACGCTCTTCTCCGGCGAAGGGCTCGTGATGGCGTTCACCGGCTCGGGGCGGATCTTCCTTCAGACCAGGCAGCTGGGGGGCTTCGTCCGTTGGCTCGCCCCCTTCTGCCACGGCTAACGAGAACACAGCCCATGCATGTCGACCTTTCAGGAGGAGGGCTGTTCGCGCGGGCGCTTGTCCATCTCGAGCCCGGAGAGAAGTTTGTCTCCGATGCCGGGGCGATGATCCGCGCTTCCTCGAATATCGACATCGACGTCACGACCGGTAGCCGTGGCAAGGGGGGGATCCTCGGCGGGATCGGCCGTCTGCTGACGGGCGACACGTTTTTCCTTTCCACCTACGAGGTCACCGACCGTCGGCCGGGGGAAGTGGGGCTGGCACCGACCCACATGGGAGAGGTCCGTGAGGTGAGCGTTTCCCCTGACGAAGCCTGGCTGTGCGCGGGGGGAAGCTTTCTCGGCGCCGCAAGCACGCTCACCCTCGACACGCGTTTTCAGGGGCTGCGGGGGCTGCTCGGGGGCGAATCGCTCTCGCTCCTGCGGGTCAGTGGCTCCGGGACGCTCCTCGTCTCGGCGCTCGGGATGCTCACCGGGATGAACGTCGACGGTGAACTGATCGTCGACACCGGCCACCTCGTCGCCTTCACCGAAGGCCTTGGCTACAAGATCGACAAGGTCGGCGGCGGCTGGATCAACACCTGGCTCTCCGGCGAGGGATTCGTGATGCGTTTCTCTGGGAAGGGACGGATCATCCTCCAGTCGCACAACCCCACCCGCTTCGGCCAGATGCTCGGGCCCCTCCTTCCGGAGCGCCAGGCATGAATCACGAGATTCTCTGCGGCCCGAGCTTCAGCATCCTCGAGGTGACCCTCGCGGCGGGGGAGCGGATCGTCTCCGAAGCGGGCGCCATGGCCTGGATGGATGGCAACGTAAAGTCCGAGACGACGACCCGCGGCGGCGTGTTCGCCGGGCTGAAGCGGGCGGTGTTCTCCGGGGAAACGTTTTTCCAAAACACCTACGAGGCCGACGGTGGCCCGGCCCGGATCGCTTTTGCGCCGGGCGTCTCCGGCGAGATCGTCCCCTGGCAGCTCCAGGGCGATGAGCTTCTCCTTCAGCGTGGCGCGTTCCTCGCGTCGACCGAGGGGATCCGCTGCGAGAGCAAGTCGGAGGGACTCAAAGGGCTCTTTGCCCAGGGGTTGTTCGTGCTCCGTGCCACCGGCACCGGGACGATGTTCTTCAGTGGCTATGGGGCGATCGACGAAATCGATCTCGACGGCGGCAGCCATTACACGATCGACAATGGCTACGTCGTTGCCTGGGAGCCGAGCCTTACCTACCGGCTCACGAAGGCCCGCAAGATCCGCAGCTTTTTGTTTGCCGACCAGCTCCTCCTCTCCTTCTCCGGCCGGGGCCGGGTGTGGATCAACTCCCGCAGCCCGCAGTCGCTGGCCAGCTGGGTCCATCCGTTTCGCCGAGTGAAGTCGAAGGATTCCAGCGGCGGCATCCAGATCGGGCCGGTGAACCTCGGCGGGGAGTGAGAGGCGGGGCGGAGGCCTTGCGGGCGACGCAATGAGACCGATCCCACGCCGCACTGCATTGTGATGCCCGGATCTCGTCGTGATGATGGCGACCGTTCCCGATCAATCGCTCGCGGCCACTGAATGAACCAGCGCTCAGGACGCTGCCCGAGAATCGATGTATTTTGGCTTACGCGAGGAGAGTCATCATGCAGGCACCAACCGCGCACGAAGCCAATCCGCCAGATTGCCAGCATCGATCTGCCGCTCGGTCAGCTTCATCATTTCCGTGTATTTCTCATCTTGCGATGCTCGCAAGTCATGGCCGTTGAGGATCAGAAATGTTCGGTAAACAACCATCGCTGTGCGTTTGTTGCCGTCGTTGAACAGTTGGTTGCAGCCGATGGCGAATGCATACTGCGCCGCCATCGCTGCAATGTCTGGCGTCGGGTTTCCGTACGCCCACAGGTTCCGTGGGCTGGCAACTGCTGATTCGAGGCCGCCTCGATCCCGCAGCCCATCCAAGCCACCGTGCTCCGCGAGTTGCTCCGCGTGGATGGCCAAAATGACATCCAGCCTGATCCACTGCGGCTCGTTCACTTCGAGAGCGCCCTGAGAGCGTCGCGATCTTCTCGCATGACCCGCTTGGCGATCTCCATCTGCCGCCCAAACTCGGGATCATAGGGAGTCAACTGAATGCCATCGACGGTCTCTTGGACAAACAGCTGATCTCCCTGAGTCACTCGCAGCCGCGCGACCAGTTCCTTGGTCAGAACAATCCCCAGGGAATTTCCGACCTTGCGAACCTTGATTGTCGTCATAGCAAACCTTTTTGTGTTGACACGAGCGTGTCCACGTTCGTTGACACAATCGTACTCTTGTCTCATCGGATTGGAAAGGCGAGATCGGTGGACTTTTGTGTTTTTTGCGGCATTAGCTTCGCCGGCCACTTCCGCCGCAAAGCGACCCCCTATCAAGAGGGTAATTCCACGGGGGGCGCGCGGGGCACTGATTCAGGACTTGGCCCGTTCTCCGGCCCCTTGGTCCGCGCGGCAGGTCGGTACAGCCGTGGCCCTCTGTCAGCCTCGGCACCGAAGCCTCACCCCGCCGCGGCGTCGAGCGCGACGTGCGCGGCGAGGAACTTCTGGTGGCGAGCGTGGATTAGCTCGAAGCTCCAGCGCCTTCACCGCGGATGACCGCGGGAGGAAGCTGGTCGGTGTGCCTGAGTGATCGCCAGTCATGACGGCTGCCTTGCGGGCGACGCGATGAAGGGAGTGGCGATCAAAGCCTTTGCCAACCTCGAGAAGGGGTCGAAGGTAAGGGCGGCGTCCTGTAGCTCAAAGGATCGGGAAAGACGCGACCTCGGAGCGTTCCCGCGGTCCTCATGTGCGCCTTAAGATGGCCCCAAACTTCGATACACAACCAGGCGAACATGCATAAAGGGCCCGACCAACTATTCGGGTCCCGCAACACGAGCCAAGCCACCAAGCCGACGGCCAACCGCCATCCCCATGATTGCTGCCATTCCAGCACGGCCCTTGGAACGACCACCCACTCCGAGCGGAGGTCGGCGGGCAGCAGGAGTTGAGGGTCAGGTTCACGCTCGAGGAATTGAAAGTCAGGTCCCCAATCGGTCGCGTCTGCCATCTATTGGCCCTCCGCGTATGACACCGGACTTGTCTTTGTGCGATCCGTCCTTCTCGCTGTGGTCAAAGGGTAGCGTGCTGAAAAGCCGATGGCAAATTGACAGCCCCCCTCATGGCGCAATCGCCCTGCCGTCGCAGGAACGTTGTGTCTCACTTGTTGACGACAAACGACTTTGTGGTTCACTTTTGGCCAAAAAGTGAAACACAAAAGGCCTGGCCAAAAACTCACATTCCCTCGATGATGTTGCTGAGTTTTGGAAACGCGACCACGGCGGTCTGCCGGCCGCGTCAAGTCCGTGCAGCCGCTGCCCGTGATAGCGCCAGCACCAAGCCTCACCCCGCCGCGGCGTCGAGCGCGGCTTGCGCGGCGAGGAGCTTTTGGTAGCGGGCGTGGACGGCGGCGAGTGCCTTCACGGCCGCAGGCTGCGGGAGGAAGCGGGTCGGTGTGCCGGAGTGATGGGCGGTGAGGAAGGTGGCCCAGTCGCGCGTGTCGCCGGCGAGGACGGCATCGCGGTAGGCGGCCATGAGCGCTGCCCCCCAGGCGCTCCCCTCGGCGGCGCCGGCGAGGATCGTCACCGGCGTGTCGAAGGCGTCGGCGAGGATCTGGCCGAGGGCCGGCGTCTTCGTGAGCCCGCCGGAGAGGACGATCTCGGTGCGCGGATAGCCCTGCGCGGCGAGGATGTCGCTGCCGTGGCGGAGGTTGAAGATCGTCGCCAGGAGCATCGCCCGGGCGACGTTGCCCGGCGTGGCATTGCGCTCGTTGAGCCCCATCACAAGCGCCGTGCCGCCGCGCTGCACGCCCACGCCAGGCTCGTCATCGATAAAGGGGAGGGCAAGCAGGCCGCCGCAGTCGTCTGGCGCGGCAAGCAGGAGCGGCATGAGGGTCTCAAAAGCCTTGCCACCGGGGCCGGCACCGGCGAGGCCGAACATCCCCACGACCGTGTTCATCGGCGTTGTGCCGTTGCGGATCCAGACCATGTTGATCGGCTTGCCGTCGGGGGCGCAGAAGTGGTCGACCGCGCGGGAGATCCCCTGGAAGGCCCGATCGCCGACCGAATTGGCAACGACACTCGTGCCGAAGCTCATCGATACCTGTCCCGCGGCGCCGATGAGCGAGCCGGCCAGCGCCGCCGGCTGATCCCCTTCGGCGGGCGCAAGCGGCGTGCCGACAGGCAGCCCGAGGAGATAGGCGCCATGGGCATCGAGCGCGCCCCCATCCTCTCCCGCCTTGGCCACCTTCGGGAGGAGAGCGGCGAGATGCGGGAAGGGGCCGCTCGGTTGGGCGGCGACGAGGCCGTCGTACGCGGCGAGGAGTTTGTGATCGTAATCAAGCGTCGCCTGGTCGATCGGGAACATCCCGGCGGCATCTCCGATCCCGAGGCGGCGTTGCCCGGTCAGCCGGAAGGCGATCCAACCGGCGGGAGTGGTGAGATGGGCGGTGCGGCGGGCGAGATCGGGGCGGTGGCGGATCGTCCAGAGGAAGCGGGCGGAGGTGATCCGCTTCGGCATCTTGACGCCAAGAAGCGCCGTGAGCTCGGCCGCCTCGGCCTCGTTGCGGCCATCGCACCACAGCCGCGCCGGCGCAAGCGCCGCTCCTTCTCGATCGGCGAGCACCTCGCCATGCATCTGACCGGAGATGCCGATTGCCGCCACGGCCAGATCGATCCCCTTGGCGGCAAGATCCTTCCGCAGGGCCGCCATCGCCGCGCCAAGCGCCCGCTCCCAGTCGGCGGGCGACTGCTCGTAGCATTCGGTCCCCAGACCACGCACCATCTCGTAGCCCGCTTCGCCGGTGCCGAGGATCTTCAATTCGCCGTCGGTAAAGATCACAGACAGCCCCTGCGTGCCGGCGTCGATGCCGAGAAACCCTCGCGGCGATGGCTTTGAAGCGGGGCTATTCATGGAGGCATCCAGAGAGGTTTGAGAGAGCGGGGCGACGTGGCCGGTGGGGCGTCTTGGGGGGCAGGGCACCGAACGGAGAAGCGGGGCAAAGGAGGGAATGGCAGGATAATACCCCGAGCCCATGAAAGGGGGGGCAGCCGACCGACCCGCGGCCATTGCGGCGCCGCCGCCGACCCCCTACTCTCAACCTACTTGGGGGATCGTATTCCCATTCTCTTTCCCTCGCCGAGGCCCGCCATGGCACCCTGCCGTCGACTTCCGTCCAAGCCGATGTCGCGCCGGAGGCGAGCCGGCCGCGCGCCACGGGGATCGGGAACGGGACTCCTTGCGATGTTTGAAGCGCTCGAGGCCCGCCTCCCGATGGCGGCCAACATCGGCGCCGCCCTGTGGCGGATCACCGGCGACCAGGTGAAGGGGAACTTCGACGACACGATCGTCGTCGATCGCGACCCGGGCAATGCCGCGCTCCTGCGGGCCACCGTCAACGGCACTGTTGTCAGCACGCGCCGCGAGGCGGCGGTGCGCGTGATCCATCTCTTCGGGGGCCGCGGCGACGACACGATCACGATCGACATCCCCGGCAACACAAAGATCCGCACCTGGCTCGTGGGGGGCGCGGGGAACGACACGATTTCGGGGGGGAACGCGGCCGACCACATTCAGGGTGGACCGGGGAACGACACGCTCAACGGCGGCGGTGGTGACGATGGGATCGAGGGGGGCGACGGCAACGACTCCCTCGTCGGCGGCACCGGCAACGACGCTATCCGTGGCGACGCCGGCCGCGACACGCTCCGCGGCGGCGCCGGGAAGAACTCGCTCGTCGGTGGCACCGGCATCGACCAGTTCTTTGGCGTGAAGGGGGTTGATCAGGTGCGGCTCGCCGCCGGCGAGAAGCTGATCGGCAACGAGAGCACCAATCCGCTCCGCGCTGTGACCAGCGCCGATCAGCTCAAGAACTGGTATCTCGACACCGCCATGCAGCAGTGGGGGGGCCAGCTCGGGCAGCCGGCGCCGTGGTGGCCGATCGCGTATACCGTCCGAGATGGGGATGTCGCGGCCTCCGGTCTGAGCCCCGCGCCCTCCGCAGGCAACAGCGACTTCTCCGGCACGAACAACCAGGTCGCCGGCGTCGACGAAGGGGACATCGTCAAGACCGACGGCCGATCGCTCTATGTGCTCGCCGGCGATGGCGTCGACATCGTCAGTGCCTGGCCTGCCGCTTCCCTCGCGGTGTCGAGCCACATCGCGGTCGACGGCGACGAGCGATCGCTGTTCCTCCGCGGCAGCCGGCTGACGGTCATTTCGCAGGAGAACACCTGGGTCAGTCCCGGTGGCGAAACCGGCTCGCAGGCCACGTTTGCCCGGATCGCCGGCTGGTGGGGCGGGGGGCTCCAGTGGCAGCCCCAGGTCATCGTCACCGTGATCGACGTCGCCGATCCGTCCGCGCCCAAGATCCTCGAGAAGACGGCCCTCGACGGCTGGCTCCAGGATGCCCGCGAGATCGACGGCCGCGTGTTTGTCGTCGCCCAGGACGACCTCGACATCCCCACGCCGGCGCTCGTGCCGGTGGAGGGCACTGCGACCAATCCAACCACGACGATCACCCCCGATCCGGTGACCTTCACCGATGCTGATGGGCTGGTCACGACGATCCTCCCGCCGATCGACTTCCCCCCCGCCGGCACGCCGAAGTATGTCTACGAGGATGCGGCCGCCTACCGGGCCCGGCTCGAGCGGGCGTGGAAGGATCAGGCCCTGCCGACGTACACCGCCACCGCGGCCTCTGGCACCACGACTTCCGGCCAACTCGTCACCGTTGACAACGCCTGGGTGCCCCTCGACTTCCAATCGGCCACGATGCTGTCGGTGGTCGAGTTCGACATCACCGACGACACGGTCGGGCCGGAATCGTCGACGAGCGTCGCCGGGGTCTCCGGCACGGTCTACGCCTCCGCAACCGGGCTCTACATCTCGGCTGCCAATTGGGGGAGCTGGTGGGATTCCCGCGACACCGGCCTGACGACGAACATCTACCACTTCGATCTCGGCGCCGCTGGCGTGCCGCTGGTGTCGATGGGGGCCGTGCCGGGGACGACGCTCGACCAATTCGCGCTCGATGAACACGACGGCTTTCTTCGCGTGGCAACGACGAACTGGGGCAGCGGCGGCGACTGGAACTTCACCAATTCCTCCGCGGGGGTGTTTGTCCTCGGGGAGTCGGACGGGAATCTCGTCACCGTCGGCGCTGTCCAGGGGCTTGCCCGGGGGGAGCGGATCTATTCCAGCCGGTTCGTCGGCGACGTCGCCTACGTGAGCACGTTCAAGCAGGTCGATCCGCTGTTTGTCATCAATCTGGCCGACCCTACCCGGCCGAAGGTCGTCGGCGAGCTCAAAGTGCCCGGCTTCTCTTCCTATCTCCAGCCGCTCGACGCCACCCGGCTCCTCGGCATCGGCCGCGACGTCGATCCGACCACCGGCCGTGTCCTCGGCCTGCAACTGTCGGTGTTCGACGTCAGCAATCCGGCCAAGCCGCGGCGGGCATCGACCTACACCTTCGCCGGAGATGGCTGGCAGTCGTGGTCGAGCGCCCTGTGGGATCACCACGCCCTCGCCTGGTTCCCCGAGCAGGGAATCCTCACGCTCCCGGTGCAGCAGGGGGATTGGTGGAGCGGGAGCACGGGGCTGGTCGTCTTCCGGGTCGATCTCGCTGCCAATGGCACGTTCACCCGCCTCGGTGAGATCAGCCACGCAAGCGGCGCCGTCGAACGGGGCGTGCGGATCGGCGATTTCCTCTATTCGGTGTCGGCCGGCGAGGTGAAGGTGCACCGTGTCGACGATCCCTCCGTGGAGATCGCCGGCGTGACGCTCTCGCCGCGGGAGAACACCGGCTACCCCGTGGCGATCGCCTGACCGACGGACCTGTCGGAGCCGCGGGTCAACTGCCCCAGAAGCAGTGGTCCCGGTTCAGTGGTCCCGGTTCAGTGGTCCCGGTTCAGTGGTCCC
>JBBAVV010000043.1:18355-30136 GCA_040397545.1 Pirellulales bacterium | reverse complement strand
AAGCAGTGGTCCCGGTTCAGTGGTCCCGGTTCAGTGGTCCCGGTTCAGTGGTCCCAGCGGCTGCTCGCCGTGGCCCCCGCGCCGCGCGTCCCGCAGAAGACGACGTCGATCCCCAGGGCCCGGGCGGCGGCTGCCTTGGCGAGGGCACAGCGGTCGGCGCCGGCGGCGTCTTTGGCATAAGCCACCTGAACGTGGTTTGCCTTGTGGCGGGCCATCATCTGATCGCGCGACACACCATGCGTGACCGCGTGCATGATCGGCCACTGCTTCGTCGTCGAGTCCAGGCGCCTCTGCGTCTCCTCCTCGGGGAGCTTGACGACGCTCGCCCGGCCGATGTCCATGCAGAGCTTCTCGGCGGCGCCGGTGCCGTCGACCCAGATCCGGCTCCAGACGATCTCCCCCGGCTTGCTGACCCCGGCGAGGGTCGAGCCGCCGAGGCGGAAATACATCGGAGGCTGGCGGTAGCCGTGGGCCCCCTTCCAGCCGCCGATGAAGTGGGCCGGCGGCGCGCCGCCTGAGATCTCGAACACCCACACCCACTGATCGGTGGTGTTCGAGCGGTCCCAATCCCCCCAGCGGATGTCGTGGAGCGTGTTCTCCGTTGGCTCACCGAGGGCCTCGTGGACGCGTTGCGTGAGCAGGCCGTCGAGGCCGGCGCATTCGTCGACCTCGTTGAAGTGCGTCAGCGGCTTTCCCTTGAAGATCGGCTTCGTGGAGCCTGGGGCACAGACCGGCGGCCGCTTCGAATCGTTGAGCATCCCCTCGACGAGGTCGCTGGCCGGGAGGAGATCCTTGAGGCCCTGCTGATACTGGATGCCGACGAGGTCGCAGCCGAAGCGTTCCGCGAGGCGGAGCGTGGCGATGTACATCCGGCACTGCGTCAGCACCTGGGCGCGGGTCAGGTCGGCGGCCTCATCCTTCCCGAAGTGGAACGTCATCCCGGCTGACTCGAGCCAGCGGAAGACGTCGCGGGCCTCGCTGTCGGAGACCTGCGTCGTCTCGTGGTAGAGGGCCGATTGGCTCAACCGCTCCTTGAAGACCCCGGTGGCGTGGAGGAGCCGATCGGGGATGATCGCGTTGTACATCCCCATGCAACCCTCGTCGAAGACCCCCATGAGGGCCTTCTTTTCGCGGAGCTCCGCGGCGATCCCGGCACCGATCTGCTCGAGCTTCCCGGGCACCTTCACCGCCGCCATCGGCACGACATGGCTCGTGTCGTGGCGGACTTTGCCAGTGGCGAGCCATGATTCGAGGTGACGCTGGAAGGCGGCGCTCGAGAAGTCGTCGGCCCAGAGCGTGGCGTAGGGGACGCCCGCCTTGGTGAGCGAGCCGTTGAGGTTGAGCATCCCGACAAGTCCCGGCCACTGCCCGGACCAGTTGGCGACGGTGAGGATCGGGCCGGAGTGACTCGAGAGCCCGGGGAGGACATGGTTGGAGTATTGCCAGACGGCCTCGGCGACGACAAGCGCCGCCGTCGGATCGATTTTCGAAAACACCTCGATCCCCTCGCGGGCGCTGGCGATGAAGCCGTGGCCGCGCGCTTTCGACGGGGCGTGGCCGCGAACGAGCGTCCGGCCGGCGGCGGCGAAGGCTCGCGTCAGATCCGCTTCCATCTGCTTCTGGGCCGGCCAGCAGACCTGGTTGGCCCCCTCCCGCAGATCGCCGCTGGCGACGAGGATCACGTCGGCGGTGGGCCGCGTGGGGGCAGGGGACTTCGCACGGGAGGGGCTGGCCATGACGCGGGTCCCAAAGAGAGGGGAACGGAGAGCGAGGAACAAAGCGGGGGGGAATCGGGGCCGGGAATCGGCCAGCACCGCGGTTGGAAACAGGGGGGCTGGGCAAACTATACTCTTTGCCACGACGGTGCGGGGAAGGGGTCCGAGGGGGGAAAAGTCCCCGCGTCTATCCTCCCATCTTTCGATCCAAACAGTCTCTCGAGTGCCCCGGCAGAGGAGCCGACCATGAACTGCAGCGTTCCTGACTTCCCCCTTCGTTCGCACCGCCTCGTCCGTGCGGCCGCGATCATCGTCATGGCAGTCGGCGCCGGCCGGGCCCCGGCCCAGGATCCCGCCACGCCCGCTCCCCCGGCTCCCGCTCCCAACCTCCCGGCCCACACGCGCTGGGTGATTGCCGCCGACTACACAACCGACGGCGCCCAACTCCTCACCTCCGGCGGCGAGAGCCTCCTCTACCGCCCCGGCGATGCCGCGATCTGGAATCCGGCCGACGGCAACCGGGCCGGTGACCTCGCCGGCCACCCGACGGCCGTGTGGGCGATCAAGGCCTCCAATGACGGCAAGCTCGCTGCCACGGCCGGCTACGACGGCCTCGTCAAGCTCTGGGATCTCCCCGGCCGGGCACTGAAGGCCGATCTGAAAAAGCACAAGGGCTGGGTCCGCTCGCTCGATTTTTCCCCCGATGGCACGAAGCTCGCCACCGCCGGTGAGGATGGCACCGTAGTCGTCTGGGACACCGGCACGAATGCCGAGATCCGCACGCTTGCCGCCCACGGTGGCCCCGTTACGACCGTCGCCTTCTCACCCGACGGCGCCACGCTCGCCACCGGTGGTGGCGACAAGCTCGTCAAGCTCTGGGACGTGGCCGCCGGTACCGAGAAGGGGAAGCTCGAGGGGCACGCCGACACCCTCTGGGCCGTCGCCTATTCCCCTGACGGCACGAAGCTCGCCAGCGCCGGTGCCGACCGAGTGGTGAAGCTCTGGAACACCGCTGATGCCAAGGAGCACGGCACGCTTGCCGGCCACAAGGATTGGGTGACGTGCGTCTCCTTCACCCCCGACAACGCCCGGCTGGCCAGTGCCAGTCTCGACGGGGCGGTGAAGTTTTGGGACGTCGCTTCGAAGGCCGAGCAGAAGGGGCCGCCGCCGGTCGAAGGAGCCAAGCCGTCGAGCGTGTGGTGCGTCGCCGTGGCCCCCAACGGCCAGACGATGTTCATCGGCAGCCATGCCGGCGGACGGCTCGTGCCCGTCCCCTCGCCCGAGCTCGCCCCGGTGCCGCCGCCGCCGCCGCCGGCTGCCCCCGTCTTCGCCGCGGTCGTGCCGACCGAGTTCAAGAGTGCGGCTGGTGCCACTGGCGCGATCGCCGCCGACGGGATTGTCGTCGTGACCGGCAGCCTCGCCAAGGATGTCTACACCCTGAAGGGCATCGTCCCGCCGGGGGGCAACGTCTCGGTGGTCAAGCTCGAGGCCCTCACCGATCCGAGCCTGCCCGCGATGGGGCCGGGGCGGTCGGGTGGAGGCAATCTGGTGCTGAGCCGGTTCGCGTTGGCTCACGGCGCCCCCGGCGCGGCAGACGCCGCCAACGTGGTGAAGTTCACCGAGGCCAAGGCCGACTTCGAGCAGGGGGGCTATCCTGCCGCCGCAACGCTCGACGACAATCCCGAGACGGGGTGGGCGATCGCCCCGGAGGTCGGCAAGGAACACTCCGTGACGTTCCTGCTCGCCCCCGAGGTGGCCATCCCTGCCGGCAGCGTCCTCCTGTTCACGATCGAGCAGCAGTTCGCCGACGGCACCCACAATCTCGGCAAGTTCCGCCTCTCCCTCCTCCAAGGTTCGCCGCCAGCCCCGTGACGCGCCCCGATCCGAACGTGAAGGCTCCTGCGCTTCCGGGCCCGTCGGCCCCGTCGCCGGCGGCGCTGCAGGTGTCGGTGAACGGCGAGCCGAGGGCCTTTGCCGCCGGGGCCTCGGCCCTCGATGCGGTCACGGCCCTGGGCTTCGCCGGCCGGCCGCTCGCGGTGGAGATCAACGAGCGGATCGTCCCCCGCCGCGACCTGGCCGCGTGGAGGCTCGCCGCGGGGGACCGGATCGAGATCGTGACGCTTGTTGGCGGCGGTTGATCGCCCCTTCGGATGACGCCCGCGGTCGCGCGCGGGGGCCGTGCGCCGGTCCGGAGAGGTCGATCCCCCCCATCACAGCGGCGGGGCGCCAGGTCGTCGAAAGCCTGATAGGCTCCGGGTTCCCGGACGCGGATCCCCTCCTTCCGATTCCCCGATGCCTCCGCCCATCACGCCCCCTGCCGCCGCGACCACCGAGACGCTCGCCGTCGGCGGGATCACGCTCTCCAGTCGCCTTGTCGTCGGTACGGGCAAATACCGCTCCTACGCCGAGATGGCCCGCTGCCTCGAGGCAGCGGGGACGGATTGCGTGACGGTGGCCGTCCGACGCGAGCGGCTGGTCAACGCGGCCGGCGAGAACATCCTCGATCATCTCGATCCGCAGCGCTACACGATCCTCCCCAACACCGCCGGATGCTTCACCGCCGACGAGGCGGTCCGCGTCGCCCGGCTCGGCCGCGAGCTGCTGCGGGATCTCGGCAATCCTGGCAGCGAGTGGGTGAAGCTCGAGGTCCTCGGCGACACGCGCACGCTCCTCCCCGATCCGATTGGCACGCTCGAAGCCACCCACCGCCTCGTCGCCGAGGGCTTTGCGGTCCTCGTCTACACCAGCGACGATCCCGTCGTTGCCCGCCGGCTCAAAGAGGCCGGGGCGGCGAGCGTGATGCCGGCCGGGAGCCCGATCGGCTCCGGCCAGGGGATTCTCAATCCCAACGCGCTGCGGATCTGCCTGGAGTATCTCAAGGGGGACGATCCCGATTATCCGGTCATCGTCGATGCCGGTGTCGGCACGGCCAGCGACGTCGCTGCGGCGATGGAGCTCGGCGTCGATGGTGTCCTCCTCAATACTGCCATCGCCCACGCCACCGATCCGGTGCGGATGGCCGCGGCCATGCAGGCGGCCTGTTACGCCGGCCGGCAGGCGTTCCTCGCCGGGCGGATCCCCCGCCGTCTTTACGCCACCGCCTCCAGCCCCGACGAGGGACGGATCGGCCACTCTGCCGGAGGTTGATGCGTGCTCGCCAAGCGAATCATCCCCTGCCTCGACGTGGAGAAGGGGCGTGTCGTGAAGGGGACGAAATTCCTCGATCTCGTCGATGCCGGCGATCCGGTCGCGGTCGCCGCCCGCTACGAGGCGGAGGGGGCCGATGAGCTGGTGTTCCTCGACATCACCGCCAGCCACGAGGAGCGGTCGATCATGCTCGATGTGGTCCGCCGGGTGTCGGAGACGGTTTTCATGCCGTTCACCGTCGGCGGTGGGATCCGCACGCTCGATGATGCCTGCCGGCTCATCCAGGCCGGCGCGGAGAAGGTGAGCATCAATTCCGCCGCGGTGCGGACGCCGGAGCTCGTCTCGCGGGTCGCCGACCGGCTCGGCAGCTGTGCGACGGTCGTCAACATCGACCCCAAGCGAGTGATGAAGGACGGTCGGGAGATCTGGGAGGTGTTCGTCAGCGGGGGCCGGGTGCCGACCGGGCTCGAGGCCGTGGCCTGGGCGCGGGAGGTCGAGCGGCTCGGGGCAGGGGAGATCGTGCTGACGTGCATGGACCGCGACGGCACGCGCGACGGCTACGACCTGGAGATCACCCGCGCGGTCAGTCGCGCCGTCGGCATTCCCGTCGTCGCCAGTGGCGGCGCCGGCCGGCCCGAACACCTTGCCGACGCGATTACGCTCGGCGGGGCCGATGCAGCCCTGGCCGCTGGCATCTTCCACTTCGGCCAGTGTACGATCCGGGAGGTCAAGGATCTGTTCATCCGTCGGGGGATTCCGGTCCGTCCGCCCCCGTCCTGACGGCCGTGACCGCGGGCCACGACGCGCCAGCCCCGGGCGTTCCCTGCCGACGCGGTGTCAGTTCCCCCTTTTCCCCCTCACTCCTTCGACAGGCATGCCATGGCCACGATCGAAACCATCCCGCAAACCGCCCCGGTCACCCCCGTCCGCGGGATGAAGAAGAAAGACCGCCTCGAGATCGACAGGCTGTTTGAGGCGCTGGTGCGGTTGCAGGGGAGCGATCTCCATCTAAAGGTCGGCCAGCCCCCTTTCATGCGCGTCAAGGGCTCGCTCCAGCCGCTCAAGCACGACAAGCTCGACGACGAGACGATGCAGCGGCTCTGTTTCGCGATGCTCGACGACCGGCAGAAGAAGATCCTCGACAACGACGGCGGCGCCGACTTCGCCCACACCTGCGTCGTCGACGACATCCGCTGGCGGTTCCGTGTCAATCTCCTCTACCAGCAGGGATCGCTGGGAATGGTCGCCCGCCGGGTGAACAACAAGATCCCCGATTTCAAGGGGCTCTTTCTCCCGCCGAGCCTCGAGAGGATGTGTGTCCTCGACCAGGGGATGGTGCTCCTCGCGGGTGTCACCGGCTCGGGCAAGAGCACGACGATCGGATCGATGCTCAATTACATCAACCAGACCTACCGCAAGCACATCCTCACCCTCGAGGATCCGATCGAGTTCGTGTTCACCGAGGACAAGTGCCTGATCAACCAGCGTGAGATCGGCACCGACGTCAAAAACTTCGAGATCGGGATGAAGCACGCGGTCCGCGAGGATCCCGACATCATCCTCGTCGGTGAGTTGCGTGACGTGGAGACCTTCAAAACGGCGATCCACGCCGCCGAGACGGGGCATCTCGTCTTCGGCACGATCCATGCCGCCAGCGCCTCCAGTTGCATCGGCCGCATCCTCGACCTCTTTCCCCAGGAGGAGCACCCCTCGATCCGCAGCGCCATCGCCTTCAACATGAAGGGGATCATCGCGCAGAAGCTGTTGAAGTCGATCCGCGAGGGGGTCAGCCGGGTGCCGATCTGCGAGGTGATGTTCTTCGATGTCCTGGTGAGGAAGTATGTTCTCGAGGAACAGGATCATCTCCTCGCCGACCACATCAAGAAGTCGTACCGGGACGGCATGCAGGATTTCACGATGAGCCTCAAGAGCCTCATCGATCAAGGGCTCATCGACCGCAACGACGCGCTCGAGATCGCCCCCAACCGCGAGGCGCTGATGATGGCGCTCAAGGGCATCGGAGTGACGTGATGCGACGATTGTCGACGAACCTTCTCCCCGCGGCCGTCGCGGTGGCGACCGTGCTGCTGGCCGCCACGCCGGGCCTGGCCCAGGGGTGGCCTGCGCCGAACCCCCGGTGGGCGACCCGCGAGACCGGGGGTGGGCTGTCGATCCTGCCGCTGGTCTGCTGGTGGCTGCAGGTCGTCGGCTGGGCGATGACGAGCGACTGGATCACGCGTGATTCGGCCAAGCTCGGCCTGCGGCCCAATCTCTGGGGAGCGCTCGCCGCCTTCCCGTTCACGGTGGCGGCCCTCCTGGCCTGGGTGATTCCCTCCTCGATCGCCGGCCAGGTGGTCATGGCGCTGGCCTGGCTCGTCCCGGCGCTGGTCTACAGTTCGCAGCACAACGCCAAGGTGGGGAAGTCGGAGAAGGTCCTCACCGGCGGGCACATGCGCCGTCTCCTGTCGCGGTTCCTCGCTCAGTTCGGCGTCAAGATGGAGGCCGAGGTCGAGCCGGTCGAGGCTCTCCCCCCGCTCACCTTCCAGGCCGCCGGGGGCAAGTCGGGTGACGACAACAAGGGGCGCCTCGAGCGGGCCCTGGCCACCGAGGGGATCGAGGAAGCGAAGAAGATCCTCCAGATGGCCGTCAGCTCGCGGGCCTCGACGGTGCTCATGGAATGGAGCCCGACCGACGTCAGCGTCCGGCACGAGGTCGACGGGGTGTGGATGCCGCGGCGGATGCAGGCCGCGGGCGGATCGCGGCGACGGGCCGAGGTGTGGGCCGACGAGCCGCCGATGGAGCGGCATGCCGCCGACGCGGCGATGGTGTCGCTTAAAGTCCTCTGCGGGCTCGATCCGAAGGAGCGCCGCGGCCGCCTTGCCGGCACCTTCGCCGTCCAGGCGGAGGGGAAGCCGCGGAATTGCAAGCTCATGGTGCAATCGGCCCCGACCGGCGAGCAGGTGCTGATCCAGGTCGACACGCCGACGGTGGTCTTCAAGTCGATGGGCGACCTGGGGGTCCCCAAGGCGATCTCCGACACGGTCTCCCAGCTGCTGGCCCTCGAGAAGGGGCTCGTCGTCCTCTCGTCGCCGGCGGGCGCGGGGCTGACGACGACGTTCGACGTCGTCGTCTCGTCGGCCGATCGACTGCTCCGCGACTTCATCTCGATCGAGGATGCCGCCGCGCCGCCGCGCGAGATCCAGAACGTCAAGCCGATCCGGTTCGACGCCCGCGCGAACATCACTCCCGTCGCCGCCCTCGAGGGGGCGATGCGCGAGTATCCGGCGGGGATCGTCACCCGCGATCTGCGCGACAAGGATCTCGCCCTCGAGCTCATCAAGCACGCCGACGACAGCAAGCTCGTGATCATCAGCCTCCGTGCCACTGACGCCATCGACGCCGTCAGCAAGCTCCTCGCCGTGGGGATCCCGCCCGACCTCCTCGCCCGCACGCTCCTCGGCTCCCTCTCGCAGCGGCTCGTCCGCAAGATCTGCCCGAAATGCCGCGAGGAGATCGAGATCACACCGGAGATGGTCGCGAAATACAAGAAAACGAAGGAGGAGTTGGCGACCCTTCGACGCCCCAGCGAGACCGGCTGCCGGATCTGCTCGGGGACCTCCTACTTCGGCCGCACGGCGATCTTCGAGCTCGCCTCCGGCGAGACTCTGCGGAAGGCGGTCTCCAAGAAGGCCGACGCTCAGGTCCTCCGGCAGGCGGCGACCAAGGACGGCATGAAGCCGATGCGCGACGAGGGGATGCGGCTGGTGCTCGATGGCACCACCGCGATGGAGGAGATGCAGCGGGTCTTCGCGCCGAAGTCCGGCAGTGAATCGGGAGGCTCATCACGATGATCGTCAATCTCCTTCTCGTTCTCGTCTTCCTGGCGATCGCGCTCGTGCTCGCGCGCGAGGGGCTGTGGAGCGGGCTCGTCATGCTGCTGAACATCATCGCTGCCGCGACTTTTGCCACCGCCTGGTACGAACGGCTTGCCGGCTTCCTCGACGCCAAGATGCCGTCGTACACCTACCTCATCGACTTCCTCTGCCTGTGGGGGATTTTCGCGGTGGTGCTCCTCGTCATGCGCCTGATCACCGACCGGGTGTCGACCACGAAGGTCAAGTTCCTGCGGCAGGTGGAGCTCGTCGGTGGCCCGATCGTGGCGGTGATCACTGCTTGGGTGATGGTCTGCTTCGCGGCAGCGAGTCTCCACACCGCGGCCGTGCCCCGGGCCCTCGTCCAGCCGACCCCCGAGAGCCGGATGTTCTTCGGCCTCGCCCCCGACCGGAAATGGCTCGCCTGGGTGAGGTTTGCCACGACGAGCGGTCCGTTCGCCCATCCGGAGGAGAGCGCGATCGTGTTTGACAGGGATGGCGATTTCATTCTCCGGTACGCGGATCGACGCCAGAAGCTGGAGCAGTCCGAGGGGCTGCGGGTGAATGCCAACTGACCTGCCCGATGCCGCCGGCGCCACGGATGTCCCCGGCTACCGGCCGGTGAGCGGGCTTGCGGTGTTCGCTCTGATTGCCGGCATGCTCTCGGCGACGGCGGTTTTCTCCCCGGCGCTGCTGGTCGTGCCGCTGATCGCCTCGGCTCTGGCGGTGGCGGCGCTGAAGGATGTCTCGCCACGCGGCGACGGCGAGGAACGCACCCTTTCCGACGATCGCAAGACCGGCCGCTGGTGGGCCCTGGCCGGGCTGGCGCTGGCCGTCGGCTTCGGGACGCAGTCGGTGGCGACGAGCCTGACGCAGCGTTCGGTGGCATTTTCGCGGGCCGAGGCTGCGGCCCGGATGTTCCTCGACATGGTCCGGGAGGATCGGCTGGGGGAGGCGGTCAAGACCTGCCTGCCGCAGGTCATCCCACCGCCGATGGGGATGGGAGTCGGGGGCATCGCTACGCCCGACATCCAGGAGAAGCAGGCCGAGGCCTCGCTTGCCGGCATGGAGATCATCAAGAACATCCGCGCGTGCGGCGGCGCTGCCGCCGTCGACCTGCACTGTGTCGGCCCCGAGGATCGCTTCCCCGACTCCTGGGCCGTTGACGTCGTCTTCAGCCCGTGCGAGGCGCGCTCGAAGCCGCTCGAGATCCGGATGCTGATGCAGTCGAAGCCGGTGACGCGTGGCCAGCGGATGTATGACAACTGGATGGTCGCCGGGATCGCCCCCAACGTCGGGCAGTAGGGCGGCCGGCGATCGTTCGCCGGCACCGCACGTGATGGCCGCCCGGCGCCCGTCAGGCCTCCCGCAGCCCGAAGGGGCGGGCGGCGTCGAGCGTCTCGGCCCCGGCGGCGAGCATGACGAGGCGGTCGAAGCCGAGCGCCGCGCCGACGCCCTCCGGCATCGTGGGGCCGTGGGCCGCGAGGAGCCGACCAGGAATGGGGAGAGGGTGACGGCCGCCGGCGACACGGATCCGGTTGGCCTCGTCGATCCGGGCGGCGAGGAGCGCGCGGCTGGTGTCCTCCTCCCAGCCGTTAGCCAGTTCCACCCCGTTGACGAAGAGTTCGAAACGGCGCGCGAGGCGGGGATCATCGGGATCGAGCCGGGCGAAGGCCGACTGCCTGGCCGGCCAGAGCTCGAGCGCCGTCGGCCGCCCGCCGCGGCCGAGCCGCGGGCCGACGACCTCCGAGAGGAGGACTTCGAACCACAGATCGGCGTCGTCGTCGGTCCCGTGCGGTGCACCGACGCCGAGGCGGCGCCCGGCCTCGCGCCAGTCGGCGGGGGTGGCAGCGAGGATGTCGATGCCGGCGTGGAGCCGGAAGGCATCGCGGCAGGAGAGGCGCTCGAGGCCCTCCGTGCCGAGGACGTCGCGGCAGATCTCCGCGAGGAGCGGCGCGGTCGCGTCGAGCGTGGCCCCTGGGGAATACCACTCGAGGAGGACGAACTCGACGTCGTGAAGGGCGCCCCGTTCCCCGGCCCGGAACGAGCGGGCGAACTGGTAGATTGCCCCCGATCCCTCCGCCAGGAGGCGCTTCATGAGCGCTTCCGGGCTGGCCTGGAGCCACTGCAGTGGGGCGTCACCGCCGTCGACCGCGACCGGGATCGGATCGATGTGTGCCTCGGGGAGCACTTCGAGCGAGAGGATCGGCGTGTCGACCTCGAGGAATCCCGCGCCGTCGAAGCGCTCGCGGAGCGCGGCGCGGACGCGGGCGCGGTGGGCGAGACGCCCGCGCAGCGGCTCGACGCCGTGCGACGGGGCGGGGAGTTTCCCGGAGCGATTCAACACACGCGGCCCTCGACGGTGGGGGAGCGATCAGACGCCGGCGGTGGCCGGTCGCTTCGTGGCCGGATGGCCCCCCTCACGGTAAACGAGGACGGGGCAGGGGGCCCGGCGGAGGATCGATTCGGCGACGCTCCCCATGAGGAGGCGAAACAGGCCGGTGCGGCCATGGGTGCCGATGATGATCATCTCCGCCCCTTCGTCGGCGGCGATCCGACAGATCTCAGAGGCCGGGTCCCCCAGCGCCAGACGCTGCTCGAACGGGACCGTCGGATCGGCCGGCTTCACCGCCTCGAGCATCGCCCGGATCCGGGCGGTGTCGGGCTCGGGGATGCCGTAGTAGAGCTCCCCGCCCCCATAGGCCAGGGGGGGCTCCTCGACATGAACGATGAGGAGCCTGGCCCCCTGCTGGCGCGCCAGCGCCTCGGCATGGGGGAGGGCCGCGTCGCTGGCATGGGAGAAGTCGGTGGAGAAGAGGATCGTCGGCTGCGGCATGAGGAACTCCGGTAGAGAGAAGGGGGGGCCGCTGCCCTGGCCCGGATCACACGATCGGGCATCGATTCGCTCATGATCCTACCCCAGCGCCCTCCCGCGCCTCAGCAGGCCGTGGCAGGCCTGCCGGCGGACACCCCAGCGCCCCTCCCGCGCCCCTCAGCAGGCCGTGGCAGGCCTGCCGGCGGACACCCCAGCGCCCCTCCCGCGCCCC
>JBBAVV010000043.1:0-18255 GCA_040397545.1 Pirellulales bacterium | reverse complement strand
TCAGCAGGCCGTGGCAGGCCTGCCGGCGGACACCCCAGCGCCCCTCCCGCGCCCCTCAGCAGGCCGTGGCAGGCCTGCCTCAATCAGTGCAGGCGCATGCCGGGCAGGGCGCCGGAATCAGGGGAGAGAAGATAGACGCCTGTGGCGCCAGCGCCACTGGCGGCCACCACCATCCCCTCGCTCAAGCCGAACTTCATCTGCCGCGGGGCGAGGTTGGCCACCACGACGACGAGCCTCCCCACGAGCGCCGCCGGATCATGAAAGCCCTTGATCCCGGCGAACACCGTCCGCCGTTCCTCCCCACCCAGGCCGACGGTGAGCTTGAGGAGCTTCTTCGCCTCCGGCACCTCCTCGGCGGCGAGGATCCGGGCCACGCGCAGATCGACCTTCGCGAAATCATCGATCGTGCACTCGGGGGCGACCGGCTCGGCGGCGAGGGGCTCGACGGGATCGGTGGTCACGGTGGCGTTTCCAAAAGGAGCGGGATTCGACGGGGTGGATGGAGGAATGGTCGGCATGGAGGCGGCCATGAGGGCCTCGAGTTGGGGGGCCTCGACCCGGCGCGCGAGGGGCTTGAACGGAGCGACCGGCACGCCCGTCAAGGGCTGACGCGACTCCTCCCAGGAACGGATCGGGCCGCCGAGGAGCGCACCGGTTTCGGCAGCCAATTCCGGCAGCACCGGAGCCAGGTAGACGACGATCTGGCGGAAGAGGTTCAACGCCACGGTGGCGACGTCGCGGAGCTGATCGGCCGCTTCGGGGCCCGCCTTGGCGAGCTTCCAGGGCTGCGCGGCATCGACGTAGGCATTGGCCCGATCGGCGGCCGCCATCACCAGCCGCATGGCGCGGGCGAAATCGCAGTCGTCGTAGGCGGCGGCGATCTCGGCGCCGTCGATCGCCCCCCGGGCGAACAAGCCGCCGTCGTTGGGATAGGTTTCCGACAGCGGCTTCCCCTCGAGCCACCGCGCCGTCCGGCTGGCGAGGTTCACCACCTTGCCGACGAGGTCGGAGTTCACCTTGGCGGCGAAGTCGTCGAGGTTCAGATCGATGTCGTCGATGTCACCGGAGAGCTTGGCGGCGTAGTAGTAGCGAAGCGAAGCCGAATCGAGGTGGTCGAGGTAGGTCCGCGCCAGGACAAAGGTGCCACGGGCCTTCGACATCTTCTCGCCGTTGACGGTGAGAAAGCCGTGGATCCGCACCTTCGTCGGCAGAGCGAGCCCGGCAGTCTCGAGCATTGCCGGCCAGAAGAGGGTGTGGAAGTAGGTGATGTCCTTGCCGATGAAGTGGTGGATCTCGGCTGCCGTTGCGGCGGTACCGCGCTCCCACCACTCCCTCCACGAGCCCCCCCGCGCTGCCGCCCACTCGTCGGTGGCGGCGATGTAGCCGATGGGGGCGTCGAACCACACATACCAGTAATGCCCCGGCGCGTCGGGGATCTCGAAGCCGAAGTAGGGGGCGGGCCGCGAGACGTCCCAGTCGCGGAGCGGCTCGCCGAGGAAATGGCCGGTGAGGTAGTTGGCGATCCGCGGGTCGAGGGCCCCCGATTCCTTCGTCCATTGCCGGAGAAAGGCCTGCATCGGCTCGAGTTGGACGAAGAGATGCTCGGCCGAGCGGATCTCGGGGGTGGCGCCGGAGAGGGTGCTGACCGGATCGATCAGATCGGCCGGCGAGTAGGTAGCGCTGCACTTCTCACAGGCGTCGCCATACTGGTCGGCCGCCCGGCAACGTGGGCAGGTGCCGCGGACGAAGCGGTCGGCCAGGAACACCCCCGCCTTCGGATCGAAGAGTTGCTGGACATCGCGGATGACGACGAGCCCCTTGTCGCGCAGGCTCTTCCAGATCTCGCCGCACAACCGCCGGTTGGCGTCGCTGTCGGTGCTGCCGTAGTGGTCGAACTCGACACGGAAGCCGGCGAAGTCGGCGAGATGATCTTCGCGCATCGCCGCGATCAGATCGCGCTCGGAGCGGCCCTCCGCCCGGGCCCGGATCATGATCGCCGTGCCGTGGGTGTCGTCGGCGCACAGATAGACCGCTTCGTGGCCGCGGAGCTTCTGGAAGCGGACGAAGATGTCGGTCTGGATGTACTCGACGAGGTGTCCGAGATGGATCTGCCCGTTGGCGTAGGGGAGCGCCGAGGTCACGAGGAACCGGCGGTGGGTCGGGGCATTCATGATGGGGGACGCAGGAGGTGGGTGACGCGGCGGGGGGAGCGTACGGGGTGCGTCCGGGGACGAGCGAGACGGAATTGTAGGAAGGGTGACCGAAGGGGGAAACGGCGCAGGTACCGGGGCGACCTGGGAAGCTTCCGCAGACGGGTCGAACGTGAAAGTGGCCTTGCCCGCCGGGGGATGCCCCGGCAGTATCCCGCCCCCGAAGTCCGGCCGGGCCCGAGGCGTGCCCGGATCCTCCCGATGCTGCCACCGAACCGTCAAAAAGACCACGGAGCCACGGATGAAGTCGTTCCTCCGCGCCGTCGCGTGGGCCGCGCTGTCGCTGGTGGGCCTGTCGGCGGTGGCCGCACCCCCGGTCGCGCCCGCCACGAACACTCCCGTCGCCCCCACCGACGTCATTCTCCTCGACTTCTCAGCCTCCTGGTGCGGCCCCTGCCGCTCCATGGCACCGCTGGTCGACGAGGTCGCCGCGGCCGGCTGGATCGTCCGTCATGTCGATGTCGACCGCGAAGGGGACCTCGTCCGTCGCTTCGGCGTCACCGGCGTGCCGTGCTACGTGTTGTTGGTCAGGGGGGAGGAGATCGACCGCATCAACGGTGCGACCACGCGGGTCGAGCTCGAAAGGCTCCTCGCCAAGAGTCGGGGCGCAGCTGCGCCCGCCGCAGTCCGGGCCACGCCCGCGGTCGCCCCCGCCGTGCCGGGGATCCCGGTGCCGGCCCGTTCGGCCGAGGCCCCGCTGGCCCTCGAAGCCGCGCCCCGCGCCCTGCCGAGCATCCCCGCGACGGTTGTCGCTCCCCCGACCGCTCGTCCCCTCCAGACACCGCCACGGCCCGATCCACGGTCGCTTGCCGAGGCCCCGCGTCAGCCGCGTTCGCTTCCGTCCGCTCCCCCCACCGCCGCGCTCGACCCTGCCGCCCGGCAGGCACTCGAGTCCCGGCTCCTCGCAGCTACAGCCCGGCTCCGCGTCGAGGGGGGAGCTGGCGTGTCGCTCGGCACCGGCACGGTCATCGACTGCCGGCAGGGGGAGGCGCTGATCCTGACGTGCGGCCACATCTTCCGCGATTCGGCCGGCAAGGGGCGCGTCGAAGTCGATCTCTTCTCTCCCGGCGGCGAGCGCGGGCTGGCTGGTCAGGTGATCGCCTGGGATCTGAAGCGCGATCTGGCGCTGGTCAGCATCTTCACCGATGCAACGGTCGAGCCGGTGCGTGTCGGCGGGATCGAGCGGTCGACGGCGACGGGTGAGCCGGTCGTGACCGTCGGCTGCAACGGCGGCCAGGAGCCGACGATCCACCACAGCCGTGTGACGGCGGTCGACAAGTATCTCGGCCCCCCGAACGTGCAGGTCGCCGGTCAGCCGATGCAGGGGCGCAGCGGCGGTGGCCTGTTCGGCACCGACGGGACGCTCATCGGCGTCTGCAACGCCGCCGACCCGACCGACAACGAGGGGTTGTTCGCCGCGCTCCCCTCGATTCACGAACAGCTCGATGAATCGGGGCTCTCCTTCGTCTACCGCAGCGCCTATCCCAGCAACGCCGTGGCCGCCGCGGCCGCCGCCGATCTCCCCGCGATGCCGGCACAGATGCCGCCGGTGTCGTTCGACCGCCGCGACCGGGCCGACGCCCTCCCGACCGGTTCGACCGAGTCGAGCGCTGCCGGCGCCCTGACGGCTGGCGAGCAGGCCCTCGTCGAACAGATCCGGCAGCACGGTGGGAAAGCCGAGGTGATCTGCATCGTCCGTCCCCACGGGGCACCGCAGGAATCAAGTGAGGTCTATGTGCTCCAGGGCTCGAGCCGGGGGTTCGTCGATCAGCTCTCGCAGGCACACGGGGGCCGTACGCTTCCGGCCCCCATGCCGGCCGGAGAGGCTCCCAGGGCCGCGGCCATCCCCCCCGTGGCCCCGTTGCGGTAGCCCATCCATGCTGCAATATCTGATGCGGCACGGTCAGAGCGTCTCGAACGTCGAGGAGCGCGTCCAGGGGCAGGAGGACGTCGCGCTTTCCGACCTGGGCCGAAGGCAGGCCGAGGAGGTGGCGGTGTGGGCCGGCCGCGTTCATGCCGCCAGCCCCATCGCCGAGATCTGGAGCAGCCCGCTCTGCCGGGCCCGTGACACGGCCGCCGCGATCGCCGCCCGCATCGCGCGGCCGCTCCAAATCGAGGGCGATCTCCGCGAGCTCCACGCCGGCGTCTTCCAAGGGCATCTGTGGGCCGATCTCGAGGTCCTCTTCCCCGAGGCGGTGGCGCGCTGGCGGAGCGGCGACGTCGCCTACCGGATCCCCGGCGGCGAATCGCGGGCCGACTTGGCTGCCCGCGGTCGGGCGATGCTCGAGAAGCTCGCCGCGCGCGACGTCCCCTCGATGATCGTCGTGGCCCACGGCGGGATCCTCACCGCGGCCCTCGGCAGCCTCCTCGGCCCCGCCCATCCGGTGCTCGCAGCGGCGGCGATGCGGCCGTTCACGAAACTGCCCGCCCTCGACAACGCGTCGGTGACGGTGCTCGAGTGGCCGGGGCCGGTGCTCCACCGCTTCAACGACACCGACCACCTCGGCGGCTGAAGGCCGGGGATGGAGCCCTCCCGGCGATCGGCCCCGGTTCGCGGCGACGCCGCGATCAACCCGCCGGCAAGACCTCGATCGTCACCGGCTCCGCGTTGACCGTGTTGGCGATCCCGAAGCCGGCTCGGCCGGTCGCCCGGATCGTCACCTTCCCCACGCCGAGCACGTCGGCCGGCACCTCCACGGTCGATTCGGGGCCGGTCGTGCGGCCGACGACGCGCCCGTTGCAGAACAGCGTCACTCCCTCGAGCCCTTTGCCGGCGACGCTCATCCGCACCGTGCTGTCGGCCCGCACTCGCTCCGGGCTGACGCCGAGCGTGAGCGTGCGGCCATGGTTGGCGGCCGTGAAGTGGGTGATGAGGCGCCCTTGGGTCTCCACCGACGAGGACGAGATCCCCACGACGCGCAGTTCGTGGTGCCCATCGGCGAGCTTGGTGGTGTCGAGATCCTGGCTCTCCCCCGCGGCGCACTGACCGTGGCGCACGCCATCGACGAAGAACTCGAACCGATCGACACGGACCGGCTTGCCGTCGGCAGAGGGAGGGGTGTTCTTCGGGAGCCGGCCGACCGGTTCGATCCTCACCTGACCTGACAAAACCTGCCCCGTCTCCAGGTCCGATGCATCGGAGGCAATGGTTGCGGAGATCTGGGGAATCACGGCCCAGGGCTGGCAGAGCGGGTCGCCAACGACGAGGAGCTGGTAGGGGGAGGTGATCGACTGGTAGAAGGCCTCGGCGAGACATGCCCCGCGGACGTAGTGAACGTGCATCGAGGGGTGGGGGAACTTGTCCTGGAGCGCGTAGGGCTCGATGACCGTTCCGCTCGAGCCGGCCGCGCCGGCCCGGATGAACTCGGAGAGGTTCGTCTGGCCGCTCTTGGCGAAGATCGCTCCGTAGCTGGTGAGATTTTCACAGATCGCGCCGGGGAGGATGGTGCTCGCACACGAATCCCAATTGAAGGTCGGTGTCCCGGTCATGAGCCCGGCGACGTCCTTCTTCTTCACCGGCAGCGTCCCTGCGAACCTTTCCCCCACCACCCCGTACCGGGCGAGCTCCTTGACGATCGCGACGAAGTCGTGGCTGCGCGTCGTCGAGCGGACGTCGCTGTCGACGGCGAGGTAGATCGTGCCGCCGGGGCGGGTCCCGTCGGCCGCGGCCGCCGATGCCAACGCCGAGACCACCTCGGTGACGGTGTTCGCCTCCCCTGCGGTGACGCCGAGCATCGTGGCCAGGAGGTAGCGCGGGCCCCCCGCCTCGAGCAGCTCGCCCGACGAGCCCCAGCCGTACCACGCTCTGAAGCCCTGCGTCGCACGGGGGACGCCTTCGTCGGTGAGCGGCCGATAGTAGAGGTTGCTGCCGACCTTGAGATAGGCAGGCTGCCGCGCCATGATGGCCGCATACTGCATCGACAGCCCGGTGAGGGATGCCGAGGGCAGGTGATCGTGGCCGACCAGCTCCGCGGGGAGCTCGTCCACGAAGTCGATCCGCCAGGGAAAGTCGGTGGAATAGACGATCTGGTCGATCTGCGACGACAGCCGCCGCCCGTCGATCGCCTGGAGGATGGGGCGGAGCAACTCCTCTCGGAATGTGCCGATCGAGATCGACTCCCGGCTCCCTTCCCAGGGGAGCATGAGAACGTTGATCGGCGGGATGCGTCGCAGCGCGATCCAGGCATTGGCAACCTCGATGCTCTCGGAGCTGTCGGCATTGACGACCAGCAGCACGTTCTCCGGTCCACCCCCGGCCCGGGCAGACAGGGGGATGACGGCGACGAGGAGGGCCAGGAGGAGCTTGGAGGCCCAGCGCCACCTCCGCCGCGCTCTCCCGGCCACCGTCTGCCCGCCGGGAATCGGCCAGCGCAGGGACCGATTCCAGAGCCGGAGGAGCGGGGCATCGTCGGAGCATCGCCGTGACATGGACCGTTCCCCTGATGGCGAGCGGAGGCGGTGCGTTCGTCGCACCTCGTGGAGCATCCTGCAAAGCCGCTCGATCGTCATCGTATCGCTTCGCCCGCCGCTCCTCTACGCCCTCCGGTTCGGCCCCGGCAACAACCGGGATCGGCCGTTGCCGGCCTCTGAATGTCTCTGGGTGGATTCCGACAGCGAGCGGTAGACTGCGCCGACCCGTCGCCGGCCCCTCCCCGGGCAGCGTCACCGTCCCCGGACATGCCGCCATGGCTTCCCGCTTCGCCCGCCCCATCGCCATCGTCCTCGTCGCGGTCGGCGCGCTCTGCGGCAGGGCCGAGGAGCCGGCCGCGCCGGTTGCCTCCTTTTCCGGGGCCCGTGCCATGGCCCACCTCGAGGCGATCGTGGCGATCGGGCCGCGGGTCAGCGGTTCGCCGGGGATGACGAAGCAACGGGAGCTTATCGTCGAGCATTTCCGGGCCGCCGGGGCGACCGTCACCAAGCAGCCCTTCCAGATCCGTGATCGGAAAACGGGCAAGGCGGTGGCGATGGAGAACCTCGTCGTCGTCTGGCACCCCGACCGTACCGAGCGGATCCTCCTCGGGGCGCACTACGACACGCGCCCCTTTCCCGACCGCGATCGGGACGATCCGCGCGGCACGTTCGTCGGTGCCAACGACGGGGCCAGTGGCGTAGCGCTCCTCATGGAGCTGGCCGGGGCGATGCCCGGCCTCGATGGGCCGGTGGGGGTCGACTTCGTTCTCTTCGACGCCGAGGAGTACGTGTTCGGTCCCCGCGATCCGTACTTCCTCGGATCGACCCACTTCGCCCGGCAGTACGCCGCTGGGCGAAAGTCCGGGGAGGCCACCTGGAGCTACCGGGCCGGACTCGTGCTCGACATGGTGGCCGACGCCGATCTCGTGGTCTATCAGGAATCGAAGAGCGTCAGTTGGCCCGACACCCGGCCGGTGGTCGACGAGGTGTGGGCCGTGGCCAAGAGGATGGGGGTCAGGCAGTTCGTGGCCCGCCCGGGCTACGAGGTGGAGGACGACCACGTGCCGCTCCGCAATCTCGGCAAGATCCCGACCGCCGACATCATCGATTTCGACTATCCGGCGTGGCATACCACGCGTGACACGGCCGCCGCCTGCTCCGGGGAATCGCTGGAGGCCGTCGGCAGCGTCGTCCTCCAGTGGCTCCGTGAACAGCGGTGATCGGATCGGGGGGGAGCGGCGCGGAGGGATCCCCTGCCTGTCCGCTCGTCGTGCCGGACGTGGGAATTGTCGGCGTGGCGCTCGTGCTGTCGCTGTGGCTCGTGCCGGAGGGAACCGACGTGCTCGAAGGGGACCGGGTGGTCGAGCTCCTCGGCGGCGGCGTGACGATCGATCTCGAGGCCCCGGTCACCGGGAGGCTCCTGCGGTGTCTCGTCGACGAGGATGCCCCCGTCGCCCCAGGCACCGTGCTCGCCGTGTTTGCTCCCGCCGCCGCTGACGATTGAAACGGGGCGATCGGCTCGACGGGAAGGGAGGGATCGATGACAGGGGCGATGCAGGAGGGAGAACCGGGCCCGATCCCGCCGCGGGGCGCCGATCGCCGTGTGCTCCGCCTCGGCCTCCTCGGTGCGGTGACGATGTTTCTCGTTCATCCCCCCGCCGATCTGTGGATGCTCGCCTGGCTGGCGCCGGCCCCGTGGTTGATCCTGGCCCGGAACGGCGTCGGCGCGGCGCGTCATCCGTGGCGGAGCCTGTGGTTCGCCGGGCTTGTCCACTGGCTGCTGACGATCCACTGGCTGCGGCTCCCCCATCCGGCGACATCGCTCGGCTGGGTGGCCCTGTCGGCCTATCTGGCGATCTACGTGCCGCTGTTTGTTTGGGGGACGGCGCGGCTGGTGAAAGTTTTCCGCTGGCCGCTGGTTGCCGCGGCGCCGCTGGTGTGGATGGGCTGCGAGCAGCTGCGTGGCTCGATCCTCGGCGGCTTCACCCTCGGCGGGCTCGGGCACACCCAGTGGCGCTGGACGACGCTCATCCAGATCGCCGACTGGGCCGGGGCCGGCGGGGTCGGCGGGCTCGTGATGCTCGGCGCCGCGGCGCTCTCGAGCGCCGCCGGCGCCCGGCAGTGGCGGCCGGCGGCCGTGTCGCTCGGATGGGGCGCCGCCGCGCTGGCCCTGGCGCTTGTCTACGGGGCAGGGCGGATCGCGACGGCGCCGGTCGATGGGCGCTGCCTCGACATCCTCCTCGTGCAGGGGTCGATCGACACCGAACTGAAGCACGATCCCGATGCTGCCGGCGAGGTGCTCGCCGAGTATGACGGGCTGACGCGCGGGGCCCTCGCCGAGGGGGGCCGGCCCGATCTGATCGTCTGGCCGGAGACGATGTGGCGCTGGCCGATCCTCGAGATCGAGCCCGACCACGAATTGCCGGCGGACGTCGTCGAGCGGATTCTCGGGCCGGCGGCCCGCGCGGCGGGGCACGGCGACGGGGCCGGCGACAGCCCGGGGGAGAACGACGCCGGCATCGAATCGGCCGCCATTCGTCAGGCCCGCTGTCGGGCGATTCTCGAGCAGGATCGGATCGATCCGCTCGCCGCCCATGCCCGGCGTTACGGCACGACTTGGCTCGTCGGCGTCGATCGCCAGCTCGCGTCCAACCGTTCCGCCAGCGGCGTCTTCCATTTCAATTCGGCGCTGTTCCTCGATGCCGGCGGCGTGCCGGTGGGGCGCTACGACAAGATGTTTCCGGTGGCCTTCGGCGAGACGGTGCCGCTGGCCGACCGGTTCCCGATCCTCTACCGGCTGACGCCGCTGCCGGCCGGGTTGACCGCCGGCCGGGAGCCGCTCGTGGTGACGGTGGCCGGGCTGCGGGTGGCGCCGACGATCTGCTACGAGACGGCGCTCCCCGGCGCGATCCGCGTGGTCGTCGAGCGGTTGGCGGCCCAAGGGGAGCGGCCCGATCTCCTCGTGAACCTCACCAACGACGGCTGGTTCTGGGGATCGAGCGAGCTCGACATGCACCTGGCCAGCGGCATCTTCCGGGCCGTGGAGGTTCGCACGCCCCTGGCGATCGCCGCCAACACCGGGTTTTCGGCGGTCATCGACGGCTGCGGCCGGTTGCTGGAGCGCGGCCCGCGGCGGGCCACGGCGACCATCCGGGCCTCCGTCCACCCCGACGGCCGGACGAGCCCCTGGCTCCTGGCCGGGCCGGTCCCGACGGTCGCCTGCGGCGCGATCCTCCTCCTCTTGGTGGTCGAAAAGGTTGTTTTTCCGTGGTTTTTGCGCCGTCGGCCGACCCTGCCGGCTGCCGCGACTGTGCTGGTCAGGGATGGCGGCAGCGACGGGGTGCAGGATCGTTGACCCCCCTGCCGATCCACAACTATCCTGAAAATCCCGGTCGGTTGCTGCGCGGGGATGCCGCGCTCCAAGCCCCCGGTCCCCAGCCCAGGAAGGGCCCGCAGGCAAGCCATGAACACCATCGGCAAGATTTTCGTGTTCGCGCTGTTCATCATGAGCCTCGTGTTCATGAGCTTCGCAGTGGCGCTCTACTCGACGCACACGAACTGGCGCGACGAGATCATGCGGACGAAGGACCAGGTCAAGCAGGGCCAGCGGATCGGCTGGAAGGCCCAGCTCGACGAGGCCCAGGCCGAGCGTACCAAGCTCTCCGCCGAGATCACCCGCTACCAGTCCGAAGTGGCCGCCTCCGAGGCGGCCCGCGACCAGGTGGTGGCGAAGATCCAGACTGCGCTCGAGGAGAAAAACAAGGACCTCGAGGTTTTGCGGAAGGAGAAGGAGGCCCGCGAACTGGAGCGCGAGAAGGCTCAGGCCGAACTGGCCGCCGCCCGTATCGAGCTCGAGGCCGCCTCGAAGGTGGTTACCGATCTCCGGGCCGAGGTCCGCACCCAGCAGGACAAGGTCGACGAACAGGTCGACCGGGCGGCCAAGCTCGCCTCCGAGCTCCACGAGAAGGAATCGTTCCTCGAAATTGCCAGTGAGCGCCGGGCTCAACTCGAGAAGCAGGTGGCCAACGCCCGCCTCCTCCTCCAGCAGAGCGGCCTCTCGATCGACAGCCTCCCCCGCGACGCGGTGCCGAAGATCGACGGCGTGGTCACGAACGTCGTCGACGACTCGATCGAGCTTTCGCTCGGGGGTGACGACGGCCTGCAGATGGGGCACGAGCTCGACGTCTACCGCAACGACCAGTACCTCGGCCGCGTCCGCGTCGTGAGCATCAAGCCTGACCGGGCGGTGGCGGTCGTGATCCGGGAGTTTGCCCGCGGTGTCATCCAGCGTGGTGACAAAGTCGCGACGCGGCTGCGGGCCTGAACCGAGCAATCCGTCGTCCACGGACCCCGTAGGGGCATCCGTCAGGAGTAGTCCGGCCGCGTCCGCGGCTGTCAGGAGTCTTGCGAGCCATGGCCAAAGATTCGTCCCGCCCGCCGATGAACGTCTACACGGCGATGCTCGTGCTCTCGTTCATCGCCCTGGCGATCGGCTGCATCTTCCTGGCACTGAATCTGAATCTGTATGAGTTCAAGATCATGCCCGATGTGCGCCCTCCGTGACGCCCGCGCTCCTCGGCACCGCGCCTCGGTTCTCCCGGCCGGTCGGTGATCCATGATCTTCTCCTGGCTGCGTGCCCGCCGGCGCCGTGCGATCCGGGCGCGCCCGTTTCCTGCCGCCTGGGAAGAGATCCTCCCGCGCGTCTGCCGGCAGGCGGCCTGGCTCGATGAGGCCGACGCCCGGCGGTGGCGCGCGTGGATCGCCGTGTTCCTCGCCGAAAAGCGGTTCGAGGGGTGTGGCGGGCAAACCGTTGACGACGATGTCCGCCTGGCGATCGCCGGCCAGGCGGGCCTGGTGGCGCTGGGCTTCCCCGACGAGCTCTTCGACCGTCTCAAGTCGATCCTCGTCTATCCGGGCGACTGGGTGGGGAAGAAGGCGACGTCGCTCGAGGGGGGCGTCCATCTGGAGTGGCGGGAGCGCCGCCTCGGCGAGGCCTGGGATGGCGGCAGCGTCGTCCTCGCCTGGCCGGCGGTGCGGCGCGGTGGGCTCCTCCAGGACGGCCCGCGCTCGGTAGTGATCCACGAGTTCGCCCATCTGGTCGATGCGCTCAACGGCCCGTTCGACGGCCTCCCGCCGCTGCCGCGCGGGGTCGACGGGCGCGACTGGGCCGCCCGGCTGGCCGCCTGCCGCGAGCGCTACGAAGAGGCCCTCGACGAGGGGCGTTCGGTCGCCCTCGACGACTACGCGGCGGAGAGCCCGGTGGAGTTTTTCGCCGTGGCGAGCGAGTGTTTCTTCCAGGATCCGCACCGACTCGTGCGCGGCGACGCCGAGCTCTACGACCTCCTCGCCGCGAGCTGGCAGCAGAACCCGAAAACCCGCGTGCCGATGTCGAGCCTGCGCGGCCGGTGAGGGCACCAAGTCCCGGCTTTGGGGTACCCCAATGAGCCCATACTTATCTTGAACAGCACCCATTCCAATTTCATCCAGATGATATCGATCTAATCCCCGAAGAACCTTCAAATTCGGCAACGCCACTGTCGCCGTTCTGTCAGCCGCAACACGTTGGTAGCCGACTCATGGGTGGCCAGGGAGAGCAAGCAGCATTACGACGCAACTTTCCACGAGACCCAATAGCTCTTCCGGAAGATCGCCAAGCTTTCGCATGAGCTTCACGGTTGGATACGTTCCGATGCCCTGCACATCAAACGCGCCATTCCTCAGCCACCCAACACTCGTCGGAATCTCAAACCGCGTTCCTCGTACGCTTGTTGTATGAGGAATGACCGTTGTCAATGCACGTTCATCGTCGACGACCGGACCGCTGAGAACTAAAGCTGGGCGCACCTTCGCGGCGTACCCCATATCTACGAGCCAGACCTCACCCCTTTTGGGCTTCGCCATGACCGGCCTCCTCGGCGTCATACATCGCGAAGACTGACTCACCGGCCGCTGTAAGCTCCTCATCCGAGAGCAGGCCGGCGTTTGCCTCGGAGATTCGAGCCAACTCAAGAAGAACTGCGTACTGGTCGCTACGCGACAAGGCGGAAAACGTCTGGATCAGTTCGATCGCGGCATCGCACATTGGTTGGTCCTCACGGCAAAAATTATACCGCACACAGTGACGGCACGCACACCGACTCAGCTTTCACAGGGCTAACGACACAAGTTAACCGGCCCAGCCGCGGCCGAACTCATTAGCGACCACGAAGTGATTGTATTACCAGGGCGAAGAACCAAGCCGCCTGCTGCTGGGTCCGAGTTGAGCAGAGGGTTAGGCCGAATCATTGGGCTGTTTTGGATCGGTCCTTTTGATTGTCCCTGTCAATTTGGTCCTGTCGATTGTACCATTCTGCTCTAGCTTTGCCCAGTTGATAACCGAAGTTAGTAACGCCAGTGAGAGCGATCGTTGCTTGGCTGATTGCAATTACGAGAACACAGTTAGAAATAAATCGGTTAGGTTCTTGCATAAAATGTCTCCTGATTGGAGTGAGGTCTAACTTGTTTTTACGCGGTCCGTATAACTACCCGAGCTAGCACGTTAACACACCTTGGGCCGGGAGGCAAAATGTCCATCAAGTTCTTTGCGCTCCATGACTTACGCCGAGACGTCGCTCGGCACAGCCGGTGCTCAACCGCACCCAGTGCAGTCTATCACCCCTCCGGGTGGGGGGGCAATCTGCGGGAAAAAGCGGGAAAAAGGTGCCAGCCAACAAATCCAGAGAAGCTGGGTGATTCGGCATGGCCGCATCCCGAGCCTGAGGCGGCAGTCGATTTTCCTCCGAGCCTCCGCGGCCGGTGAGCGGGCTGAGTTGCGCCCGGTCCCGTGTTCGGCGTGGCCGCCCCCAAGTCCAGGGCGCGCAGATGGCGTGCATGCATCGCCCGGGCCGCCGGCTCCGACCGGCGGGCGCGGTCTGCGGATGCGGGGGGTAGAATCTGATCACGGGTGAGGTTCTGAAATGACTCAGGGAGGTGCCGAGCCATGGCCACGGTGACGATTCAAGAAGCACGGGCCCGCCTCGCCGAGCTGATTGATCACCTCCGTGCGGGCGAAGAATTGACGATCACCCGCGGCGACCAGCCCATCGCTAGGCTCCAGGCCGAGGCGCCGAATCCCGCGATGCCGCGGGTGCCCGGCTCGGCCGCCGGCAAGCTGGTGGTGGTTTGCGAGGACGATTCGCATCTCGACGACTTCGCGGAGTCGATACGGTGAGACTGACTTTGCCCGCCATCAAGTCAGGAGCCTTTGGGTCCATCGCCAAGGCGGGTTCCCTTGGCTGAGGCGGCAGTCGATGATCCTTCGAGCCTCCCGGCCCGCGAACCATCTCAGCCCCGCCCGGTCCCGGCTTTGGCGGGGCCGACCGAAGGGGTGCCATTCCCCCGGCCGGGCGAACCTCTGCCCCTAGTTGGCGGGCGCTCGAACCCGTAGCCTTTGGGGGCTGATCCCGGGGCAGGGAGCGCGATGTCCGACGCCTTCTTTGAGCAGCCGATCCTCAACTCCCCCTACGCTGCCCCTGCGCGCCACTGGGAGCTCGACGCCGACGGCCAGCCCACGCTGCAAATCATCGAGGAGCGCCGAAGGGCGTCGTTTGTCACGCCGATCCCCAAGCCGAAGAAGCGGAAGGGGAAGAAGGAGGCGCAGGCGGACATCGTCTTCGACGAGGGGAAGGGGCTGTCGACGGCGAAGCAGCAGTATGAGTCGATGTCGATCATCAACCAGATTCGCCAGGAAGTCTCGGTGTGGCGCGACAAGCTCAAAGCCAGCGAGTGGGGCGTCACCCCAGAGACCGCCCGGCTCCTGAAGCATTGGCGGTCGCACAAGTTTTCCGGCGTTCGGCCGTTCTTCTGCCAGCTCGAAGCCGTCGAGACAGCCATCTGGCTGACGGAAGTCGCGCCCCGCACGGCCGCCGGGAAGCGGATCCTCGACTATCTCGCCCGCGCCAACGACGACGCCAACCCCGGCCTTCACCGCCTCGCCCTCAAGCTCGCCACCGGGGCCGGGAAGACGACCGTGATGGCGATGCTCATCGCCTGGCAGACGGTGAACTCCGTCCGCCGCCCCGGCAGCAAGCACTTCACCCGCGGCTTTCTCATCGTCGCGCCTGGCCTGACGATCAAGGACCGGCTCCGCGTCCTCCTCCCCAACGATCCCGACAACTACTACGGCACCCGCGAGCTTGTTCCCGGCGACATGCTCGAAGACATGCAGCGGGCCAAGATCGTGATCACCAACTACCACGCCTTCATGCTCCGGGAGCGGATGGAGGTGTCGGCGGGGACGCGCGGCCTGCTCAAAGGCCGCAGCGGCGCGGATCTCCAAACGAAGGAGACCGAGGGGCAGATGCTCCAGCGGGTCGTGCCCGACCTCATGGGGATGAAGAACGTCTTGGTCATCAACGACGAAGCCCACCACTGCTACCGCTCGAAGCCGCTTGACGACGACGACGAGGCGCTCAAGGGGGACGACCGCAAGGAAGCCGAGGAGAACAACGAAAAAGCCCGCGTCTGGATCTCCGGGCTCGAGATTCTCAATCGCAAGCTCGGCGTGCCGCGCGTCTTCGACCTCTCCGCCACTCCCTTCTTCCTCCAGGGCTCGGGCTACGCCGAAGGGACGCTCTTCCCCTGGACAATGAGCGATTTTTCGCTCATGGACGCGATCGAGTGTGGGATCGTGAAGCTCCCGCGCGTGCCGGTCGCCGAAAACATCCCCGGCGACGAGATGCCGATGTTTCGCATGCTCTGGCAGCACATCCGCGCCGACATGCCGAAGAAGGGGCGCGGCACGGCCGGCAGCCTCGACCCGCTCAAGCTCCCCGCCCGGCTCCAGACGGCCCTCCACGCCCTCTACGGCCATTACGACAAGACGTTCAAGCTCTGGCAGGAGAGCAAGATCGAGGTGCCCCCCTGCTTCATCATCGTCTGCCAAAATACCGCGATCTCGAAGCTCGTCTTCGACTACGTCTCGGGGTTTGAGCGGGAGAACGCCGACGGCACGAAGAGCTTGGAAAACGGGCGGCTGCCACTGTTCCGCAACTTCGACAGCAACAACAAGCCACTCGCCAAGCCCAACACGCTCCTCATCGACAGCGAGCAGCTCGAATCGGGCGACGCCCTCGACTCCGGCTTCCGCGCCATGGCCGCTGACGAGATCGAGCGCTTCCGGCGGGAGATCGTGGAGCGCACCGGCCGCCAGCAAGACGCCGCCGATCTTTCCGACCAAGACCTGCTCCGCGAGGTGATGAACACCGTCGGCAAGCCGGGTACGCTCGGCGGCGGGATTCGGTGTGTCGTCTCGGTCGCCATGCTCACCGAAGGGTGGGACGCCAACACCGTCACCCATGTCCTCGGCGTCCGGGCCTTCGGCACCCAGCTCCTCTGCGAGCAAGTCATCGGCCGGTCGCTGCGGCGGCAGTCGTACGAGCTCAACGAAAAGGGGCTCTTCAACGTCGAGTATGCCGACGTCTTCGGGATCCCCTTCGACTTCACTGCCAAGCCGGTCATCGCTCCGCCGCAGCCGCCGATGAAGCCGACGGTCGTGAAAGCGATCAAACCAGACCGCGATCATCTGGAGATCCGGTTCCCGCGGGTCGAGGGCTACCGGGTGGAGCTGCCAGAGGACCATCTCGAAGCCGCCTTCAGCGCCGACTCGATCCTCGAGCTGACGCCCGATCTTGTCGGCCCGTCGATCACGCAAAACTCCGGCATCATCGGCAAGTCGGCCGACATGAGCCTCAAGCACCTGGAGGGGATGCGGCAGGCGACGGTCCTCTACGAGCTCACGAAGCGCCTGCTGTACACGAAGTTTCGCGATCCCGGCGCGGAGCCGAAGCTCCATCTCTTCGGCCAGCTGAAGCGGATCACGAAGCAGTGGCTCGACACCTGCCTCGTCTGCAAGGGGGGCACCTACCCGGCCCTGCTTCTCTACGAGCAGCTTGCCGACATGGCCTGCCACCGGATCACGACGGGGATCACGGAGGCCTACCGCGGCGATCGGCCCGTTGTCGCCATGCTCGACGCCTACAACTCCACCGGCTCCACCCGCTTCGTCAATTTCAACACCTCCCGCGACACCCTCTGGCAGACGGCCCCCGACAAGTGCCACGTGAACTGGGTGATCTACGACAGCGAATGGGAGGCTGAGCTCTGCCGCGTTGTCGAGGGCCATCCGCAGGTGCGGGCCTACGTGAAGAACCACAATCTCGGCTTCGAGGTTCCCTACCGCTATGGCTCCGAGGTTCGCAAATATTTCCCCGACTTCATCGTTCATGTCGATGACGGCCACGGCGACGACGACCTGTTGCGTCTCGTCGTGGAGATCAAGGGCTACCGCCGCGAAGACGCGAAGGAGAAAGCCGCCACGATGGCCACCTACTGGGTGCCCGGCGTGAACCAGCTCGGCACGCACGGCCGCTGGTCGTTTGCCGAGTTGACCGAGGTCTACAAGATCGAGACCGATTTTGCCGCCAAGGTCGGCCAGGCGTTCGACGTCATGCTCGACGAAGCGAGCGCATCCCAAGGAGCGGCGACTGCCGTTGCTTCCCGATGAAACGCGACATGATCCTCCAGCTCACGACCACCTTCGAAGGCCATGCCCAACAGGCCGAAAGCGGCGTCGAATACTGGCTGGCCCGCGACCTCCAGCACCTCCTCGGCTACGCCAACTGGGTCAATTTCCTGAATGTGGTCTCCAAGGCCAAAACGGCCTGTGAAGGCTCAAAACACCGCATTTCCGACCATTTCGTTGACGTCAGCAAAATGGTCGAACTCGGCTCGGGCAGCCAGCGGGAGGTGGAAGACCTCATGCTCACCCGATACGCCTGCTACCTCATCGCTCAGAACGGCGATCCGAAGAAGCCGGAGATCGCCTTCGCGCAATCCTATTTCGCGATTCAAACCCGCCGTGCGGAATTGATCGAGGAGCGCATTCTGGCGACGGAGCGGATCGCCGCGAGGCAAAAGCTCACCGCGACGGAGAAGGAGCTTTCCCATGTGATATTCGAGCACACGGGGGGCGAAAAGAACTTCGCGATCATCCGCAGCAAAGGCGATCAGGCGCTCTTCGGCAAAACGACCCAGGCCATGAAGGCGCGATGGAAGGTTCCCGACGGCCGCCCGCTCGCGGACTTCGCTCCCACGATCATTCTCAAGGCGAAGGATTTCGCCACGGAGATCACGATCTTCAATGCTCGCGCCCATGGCCTGGAAACGGAGCATGCCATTTCCAACGAGCATGTCACAAACAACGAAGCCGTTCGCAAGACGCTGATCGATCGGGGCATCCGGCCGGAGCATCTGCCCCCGGCGGAAGACGTGAAGAAGGTCGAACGCCGCTTGGCGAACGAAAACAAAAAGGCTCTCGGCGATCCTCCATCGCTCGATTCCCAGGAGGGCTCCGATGGCTAAGCGCAAGAAAGCCGACGTCTTTCCGGCCGACACCTCCAAGAAGGGCAAGTCGGTCGAGACGCTCACCCATGAGGCCGACAAGCGGCGCAACATCCCCACCGCCGAGATGCAGTCGGTCGTCAAGAAAGACCAGCAGGGGCCGGTGCGCGTCGAATACGACCGGCGAAACCGCGACCTCGACCCGCAGCTCGTGTGGCGCGGGAAGGACGAGCAGGATTGGAGCGATTTGGTCGT
>JBBAVV010000042.1:45299-46938 GCA_040397545.1 Pirellulales bacterium | reverse complement strand
CGGAACGTGTCAATGACTTTGAGACACCGGCGTGACGAAATGAGTGTCGCTCGGGAGCTGGATGGCGCGTTGGATCGCCACGTTGTCCGGCGGAATGATGCAGACGTCGGCCGCCGGCCTTGAAGGCCTCGGGATGCCGCGGACGAATCGTTTCGGGTGGAGGGCGTAGGCCTCTACGAAGACGAGTCATCGCTGATCGAGGATCTGCTCCATCGTGCCGATCGAGCAGGACAAGGCCGGTGTTTCACCTATCATGAGCCCGGAGGGCGATGGCAGCCGGCCGCGGGGAGCGACGGCCCGGAAGAATTGAAAGCGGGGGCGGAAAACCGATGCGCCGATTCGCCGGGATGCTTTTTGTGTTCCTTGTCGCGGTGATTCCCTCTCTCGAGGCACAGCCACAAAGCCCGCCGGGGGCGCTCCCTGACCGGGCGATCGGTTACACCGAGCACGCCACGGCGCTCCCCGGAGGGCGGTGGGCCAATGTTGTCACCGGCCGGGCGATGCTCCTCGTGCCGGGAGCGGCGCCGCTGCCGCTGGCCGCCGACCTCGCCGCCGAGCCGGGGAGTTCGACACAGTTCGTCGGCTGGTTCCCCGACGGGAAGACGGCGATCATCGGCCGGGCCTGGGAGAGCGAGGCCAACGCGCGCTACGAGGAGGAACACAAGACCTTCCGCTTCCGCGCCGGCGACTGGCTCTACGACACGCATTTGGTCGATCTCGCCACCGGCCGGGCCGAGAATGTTACCGCCGTCGAACGCGTCAGCTTTTACAACACCGGCGTCTTTCCCTGGCCCGGCAACCCCGGCCGGCTCGGGTTCACGGCGCTCATCGACGGGATCTCGAAGCCGTTTGCGATGGATCGGGATGGAAGAAACAAAACCGATCTCGCCCGTGACGCCACCGGCTTTGCCTACGGCTTCTCCGGCTCCCCCGACGGGAGGCGGATCGCCTACCACGAGAACTACCAGGTGTGGCTCGCCGATGCCGACGGTGGCCACCGCCAGAAGATCGACACCGGCCACCCGTTCGTCTTCGCGCCGACCTGGTCCCCCGACGGCCGATGGCTGTTGTTCGTGTCGGGGGAGCACTACGACTGCCATCCGCACGTCGTCCGGGCCGATGGCACGGGGCTGCGGAAGATCGGCGACCGCAACGGCTACCGTGGCGTGATGGAGTTTCTCGACGTCCCCGATTTTCATGGCGGTTCGAGCGACGTGCCGGTCTGGTCGCACGACGGCCAGAAGGTGGTCTTCACGGCGCGGGTCGCGGGGATCGATGGCGCTGCCGCCACCGTCGAGCTGTTCGACGTGGGGCTCGGGGAAGGGGAGACGCCCGCGCGGTTGACGACGTCTCGCCCCGGCACGCTCCACTCCCATCCGCGGCCCTCCCCCGACGGTGCCTGGCTCCTCTATGGCTCGCACCGCGACGCGCCCGGCGGCGGCAGGGCGCGGAATCTCTTCGCCCGAGCCCGCGCCGACGGCCGCGAAGTCCAGCTGACCCATCTGCCGTCGGGGCGGGCCGCAATGCATGGCCACTGGCAGCCGGAGAACATCGCTCCGGGCCCGGCGGTCGTAGGCCCACCCCCCGGGCCATGAGGGGACGCCCGGGACTTTTTGAGGGGACGCCCGGGACTTTTTGA
>JBBAVV010000042.1:29583-45199 GCA_040397545.1 Pirellulales bacterium | reverse complement strand
TGAGGGGACGCCCGGGACTTTTTGAGGGGACGCCCGGGACTTTTTGAAGCAACGCCCGGGAGACGATTCACCGCAGCGGCTTCAATCCGGCGGTCCCGCGGAGGCGATTGAGCGCCCCGAGAGCCGCCGGCTCCTTTTCCAGGAGCCTTACCAACTGCGACGGGGAGACGCCAAGCGCGGCGGCCGCCGTCGGCATGTCGAGCGTTGCGGCGACGATCCAATCGAGGGCCTCCGCCACCATCGCCGGATAGTCGTCGTGGCCGCCGGCAACGGCCAGCCTGCCGTCGCGGACGCGCGACCGCCACAGCGGCGAAGGCCCCGCCTCCGGCGGCTCGCGGTGAACCAGCGCGAGCCTGAGCCGCAACCGGAACAGGGCCACGCGCCGGTTGTCGGCCTGGCTGCGGCGTTCAGAGGCTTCGGCCGAGATGCCGGTCGGCCGGTGGAGAAGGATCACCGCCGTCTCCACCTTGTTGCGATGCTGCCCCCCCGGGCCGCTCCGCTTCGTGCGCGTCTCGGTGCAGTCAGGGAGGAGCGCGTCGGGCGCGAGTCTGGCAGGGTGCACCGCGGGGCCTCATCCAGCGAGGGCATCGAGCGCCTTGGCCAACGGGCACCCCGGCGGGATCGACGTGCCGTCGCGATAGCGGCGGAGGAGGTCGCGCGACCGCTCGGCGAGCATCCGCCGCACCTCGCGCCGCTTGCCCTTCACCCGTGCGATCTTCATCTGGTCGTAGCCGGTCGTCTGGTGCCGCAGCCAGGCGATCACGGCCGCCTCCGCGCGACGCTCGATCGGGATCCGCTCGGTGCGCGCCACTGTGCCGCTGCCGACCGGCGTGGCATGGGTGGTGACGGCCCGGGCGAGCTTCAGCGCCCGGTCGGCGTAGGAGGGGGCGAAGGCGAGGAACGCGAGCACCGCCGAGAGGAAGTCGTCGACATACTCCGCCTGGTCTGCCTCGCGCCGCCTGGCGGCCGAGGCCTGCTTCTTTGCCCAGGCCTCGGTCGAGCGCTCGGCGGCGAGCTCGTGGCGGATCCGCTCCACCGTTGCCTCGGGGGCCCACACGCCGCGGGAGAACGTCCGCCGCCCCTGCTTCTCGCTCATCACCCAGTGCTCCCCGGCCGCCTTCACGCGACGCGTCAGCGCCGCATCCCCCGGCTCGAGGAGCACCCAATCGGCGGGAGCGGGGATCACCCGGCCGTGTCCGTCGCGGACGGTGCGGTGGGTCGGGCCAGGGCCGACCGCGAGCCCGCCGCCGGCGGCCCTGCCTGGGCGGGGGGCGATGCCGACCGAGCGCTTCCCCGCCGCGGTCCGTGGTGGTTGTCGGGCCATGGCGTCCCGTGCGTCGGGGAAGGGCGTCAGTCGAGGTTTTTGAGGCGGACGTTCCGCCAGCGGACGGAATAGGGCCCCGTTCCCTTGGCGATGCCATGGACCTGGAAGCCGATGTGCCCCTCGGGATCGTGCGGCTGGCGGAAGTCGGCCGTCGGCACGCCGTTGATCCAGCTGCGGTAGTGGTCACCGACGACCACGATCCGGTAGCTGTTCCACTCCCCCTTCTTGAAGGCCCCCTTTGCGGCCTCGGTGCGGATCGAATCGGTGTTCGTCAGCCCGCTCCACCACACGCCGCGGCGAGCCTCGTCGTAGAAGTTGCCGGCGTGGCCGTCGATCGAGATCTCGCACTGCGGCCCGTAGAGTCGGCCGGCCGGCAGTGGCCCTCCCGCGCCCTCCGGCTTCTCCCCCTCCTTCGCCAGGTGGCTGCGGATCTGGACGCCGGAGTTGAGCTCGTCGTCGACGTTGACCTGGAACTCGAGCTCGAAGTCCTCGAGGGGGGCGTTCGTGGCGAGGAACGTGTTCGGGCTCCCCTCCGTCGTCGTCCCGACGAGGACGCCGTCGACCACCTTGTAGGAGGCGCTGCCGCTGACGATCTGGAAGCCGTCGAGCGAGCCGTCCTTGAAGAGATCCTTCCAGGCCGGCGCCTGGGCGCTGGCGGGCAGGGGAAGCGAACAAGCGACGAGCGCGGCGACGAGGAGTGGCAACAGGCGCGTCATGATTCGGGGAGACTCCGGGGGGGATGACGATCGGGGGTCGATGGGGCGTCCGCTTGGGGGGGCCGCGACGGCCCACGTTGGCCCGGCTTGGCGCCGGCAGGTGCGTCGAAGCGTTCGATGACGAGCGGATCGTGCGAATTCAGATCGCCGATCCGCAGCGCCGCCCGGCCGGAGAGGAGATCGTCGACGATCGGCCCGACGACGGCGGCCCGCCAGCCGGAGGCGAGCACCGGCTCACGGTCGCCGTGGTGATAGCCGAGCTTCCAGGCGAGGAGGTCGCGCATGTCGGAGGCGGTGCCGACCAGCGCCGGGGCGAGGTTCATCTGCCGGCACGCCCCGGCCAGCGCCGTCGCCATGAACTGCCCGAGCACCGCCAACTGGGAGGGAGGAGCCTGAAACTTCTCCCCACCGGGGCATTCGTCCTCCGGGAGTGCCAGGCCGCGGGCGATCGCCTCGGAGAGGCCGCCGAGGATGTGCCGCAGATCGGATCGCTGCATGCCGCGGATCGCCGAGATCTCGCGGGGATCGGCGCTCTTTCGCTTGCACAGCTCGACGAGGAGGTCGTCTCGCAGAACGCGCTTCGGCGGCATGTCGCGTGACTCGGCGACCGAATCGCGCCAGTGCCACAGCTCCCGGGCGACGGCCAGCTCGCGCCGCGACAATCCCGACAGCCCCGACACACGCCGCCAGCGCTTGCGGATGAACGACTCCTCGACATCGTCCTGCCAGGTGGCCATCTCCTCCTCCATCCAGGAGGTCCGGCCGAGGGATTCGAGCTTCGCCTCGATCTTCCGCCAGATCCGCTCGAGGTGGCGGACGTCGTCGAGGGCGTAGTCGAGTTGGGCCTGCGAGAGGGGTCGCAGCCGCCAGTCGGTGCGCGTCTCCCCTTTGTTCGTGGGGAGGTTCAGAAAGCGGCGGACGATCGAGGCGTAGCCGGCAGGGAAATCGTGGTCGACCAGCCCGGCCCCGACCTGGATGTCGAACAGCTTCGACGGCCGCGCCTGGATGGCGTGGAGGATGAATCCCATCTCCTCGCGACCGGCATGGACGACGGTCGTCCGGCCGGGTTCGGCGAGGAGGCGCCAGAAGGGCTCGAGCTCGCGGGCTTTGAGCGTGTCGATCACCGCCAGGATGCCGGGCGCTGCCACCTGCACCAGGCACAACTGGCTGCGGTAGGTGTGCTCCGAGACGAACTCGGTATCGAAGGCGACAAACGGGTGTTGGGCCAGACGGTCGACCAGATCGCACACCTCGGAATCGGTGACGACATGCTCGAAACCGTCGGACTGCTTGGAGTGTGGCACGCCCGGTGGGGTTCCTGGAGGTCTCGGCGACGGGAGCGGGGGAAGCGACTACAGGAACAGGATCGAGACGAGGACGAACACGGGGAGGAGAATGCCGAAACTGTAGAGAAGATAGCCGAAGAAACTCGGCATCCGTACGCCGGACTGTTCGGCGATCGCCTTGACCATGAAGTTCGGGCCGTTCCCGATGTAGGTCATCGCCCCCAAGAATACCGCCCCCAGGCTCACTCCAGCCAGTCGACCTACGTCGACCCCGGCCATCGTCGCCCCGGCGGCGGGCAGGGCCTGGGCGGCATTGAAGAACACGAGGTAGGTGGGGGCGTTGTCGAGGACGCTCGACAGGGCCCCGGACGCCCAGAAAAACGAGCGCGGGCTGTCGAGCCCGAGGCTCGCCCCACGTTCGTGGAGGATCGCCAGGGCCGGCTGCATGCAGATGAAGATCCCCAGGAACAGCGCGGCCACCTCGAGGATCGCGCCGTAGGTGAAGCCGTTGGCCGCGCGGACCTTGCCGTCGCCGCCGAGGAGCGAGAGGAGGACGAGCCCAACGAGGACAGCCTCGCGGAGGAACACCCAGGGATGCCACTCGGTGCCGGGGAATGGCTTGGCCGGGTCGAGGAGGGCCACCGCGGCGATCACCGCCGCCATGATCGGGGCGTTGGGCCACAGGCCGCGGATCGTCAGCGGCGTCGTTTGGCGTTCGTCGCGGGCGATGTCGCGCGGGGCCTCGCGCGGGTGGACGAAGACGGTGTCCCACACCCAATAGACCGCCAGGAGGACCGCATTGGTAAACAGCCACGGCTTCCACAGGTTCAGCGTCCAGAGAAAGTCGACCCCTTCGAGGTAGCCGAGGAACAGGGGCGGGTCACCGATCGGGAGGAGCAGGCCGCCGCAGTTGCAGACCATGAAAATGAAGAACACGAGCGTGTGGGCGACATGCTTGCGTTCCTTGTTCGTCTCCAGGAGCGGACGGACCAGGAGCATCGCGGCGCCGGTCGTGCCGATGAAGCTCGCCATCATCGCCCCGAGGGCGAGGAAGGTGGCGTTGGTTGTCGGCGAGGCGACGAGATCCCCCTCGATTCGCACGCCGCCGGTGACGACATAGAGGGCGAAGAGGAGGGCGATGAAGGGGATGTATTCGGCGCACAGGGCGTTGGTCAGCACCGCGACCGCCGTCGGCCAGGAGGGGCCGGCCGGCGCCGGATGGATCAGGGCATGGGCCGGGAAGTGGAGATCGACCGGCTGGTGGTGGAGGAAGGTGTAGTAGCCGAGGGTGATCGCGGCGAGGAGGCCGGCGACGAGGAGTTTGTTGCGGTTGTGCTCCCACCAGTGGGAGATCCCGGGGGTGAGCGGGAAGATGGCGATCGCCGCCAGGAGGAGGGCGAAGGGGAGCGTCGTGGCCGGTGGCGGCGCGGCGGGGTGGGGGGGATGGTCGTCGGCCGCCGCTTGGGGGACCGCTGCCGCGTCCCCGCCCTGGAAGTTCCGCACCGCCTCGTCCCGCTGATGGACGAGGTTGGCAGCCTGGTCATGGAGCGCTTCGGCCCGCTGCGCCGCGACGATCTGGTCGCGGCCCCCCTGGGGCCAGCCGACGAGACAGGCCAGGGAGTAGACGGCCAGGAGCCCGAGGAGGCCGATCACCGCCGTGCCTCCGGCCGGCGACGGGGCGTGGGGAGCGGATGGGGGAGCGCTCGGCTCGTGCATGGGGGCGGGCTGCATGGGGGCGGGCTGCGGAGGGCGGGCTGCGGGAAGACGGAAGGATGATGGTAGAACAGGTCTGGTTTCCGCGGAAGCGGTCCCGCAGGGAGCGCTTCGCCGCAACGAGCCTTGAACCCCACCCCGGCGATGCACCGCGATCCCCCGCCTGTCGAAGCCCCCCACGGTGGCGCCCCCGCCGGGGCGAGCGCCGAAGCCGCGCCGCCAGCGACCAGCCGGGGGCCCGTGGTGTGGCTGCGATCCAACCACCGGCCGGGGATCGGGATCGCGGGCATGGCCGCTGCCCTTCTCCTCGTGGTGCTCCTCGCGTCGCGCCCCTGGAGCCGGCCGGTCGGTGTCGTGCCCTGGCTTCTCGGGGGCGGGCTGGGGGTCGCCGCCGCCGCCGGTCTGATCCTCTCGTCGCGCCCCCGGATCGTCCTGGCAGCGAGGGAGGTGCGCGTCCACCTTGCCCCGGCCAGGGTCGAGATCGTCCCGCTCGAGATCGTCGAGTGTTTTTTCCTCGGCAGCCGGCTCGAGCCACCCCACCCCAGGGATGTTCGCACCGGGGGGGACCGGGTGCGGACGCTCGTGATGCGGATCGCCGAGCGGGCCGTCGATCATGCCGAGCGGCCGACGTTGCCGTTGTGGGGAGCGTGGCAGGGGGGCTCGGTGACCTTCGACGGCCGGTGGTGTGAGCCGCTCTCGGTCGACCTGGTGCGGCGGCTGAACCGCGACCTGACGACAGCCAAACGCGCGGCGCCGGCCAGGGGGGCGACGTGAGTTGGACGGGGCTGCTCGTGAGCGTCCGCGATGCCGATGAAGCGACGGAGGCACTGGCCGGCGGCAGCGCGATTGTCGACGTCAAGGAACCGCTCGCCGGTCCGCTCGGCGCCGCGGCGCCCGCGACGGTCGCCGCGATCGCCCGGCGCGTCGGCTGCGCCGTCCCCTGGACCCTCGCCGGCGGCGAGCTCCTCGATCATGACGCCGATGTCGGGGCGGGGGGCGCTCGGCTCCTTCGCTTCATCGACGATGTCCTCGCAGCGCTCGATTCACTCCCCGCGCCGGCGGCGGTCAAAGTCGGGCTCTCGGCGGGCGTCGACGCCCCCTGGGGCGAGGCGTTGGGAAAGTTGGCGTTGGCGCTGCCACGCCGGATCGGTCTGGTCGCGGTCGCCTATGCCGATTGGCGGGGGTGCCAGGCCCCGGAGCCCGAGCGGGTGTTCAGCGCGGCGGCCGGCGCGGGCTGCCGCGGGCTCCTCGTCGATACGTTCGACAAGGCGGGCCCGGGGTTGTTCCGCCTCGTCGACCGGGCGACCATCCTTCGCTGGGTGGCCCATGCCCGCGCCGTCGGCCTGCCGCTGGGCTTGGCGGGAAAACTGTCGCTCGATGACGTGGCCCTGGCGGCCTCCCTCGGGGCCGACGTCGCCGGAGTGCGGTCGGTCGCCTGCATGGCAGGGGGAACGGGCCGCGGGGAAGGGGATCGGCTCGGGATCGTGGAGCGGGATCGGGTCCGGCGGGCCGTCGAACGGTTCCAGGGAGCGCCTGTGGATAGGAAAGGATGAGGTGTGGGTGGGCGAGGATCGATCGGCTCCGGTGGCACGGGGGGGAGATCGGGGATATTCTCGACTCGGTCTCCGGCGCTTGGTTCCTCCGCCCGGGTCGACCAGTCCGGCTGCTCCCTCCCGAGGATTGCCTCCACGATGGCCAAAACGCTTGAAGTCCGGGTTCCCCACGCGCTCGATCAGGACGAGATCAAACGCCGCCTCGACGAGGCGCTGGTCCGTGCCCGGTCGGACTATGCCGACTCGGTCGGCGAGATCACGGCGCAGTGGGATGGGGAGGAGAAGATGCGATTCAATCTGGCCGTGGCGGGGATGAAGTTCGACGGATCGCTCGAGATCCTCATTGAAGAGCTCCTCGTCACGCTCCAGCTCCCGGGGGCCGCGGCGCTGTTCAGCGGACGGATCCGAGAGGGGATCCAGGAGCGGCTCGGGGGGCTGGTCGGCTGACGCCCCGGCGTTGCGCGGCTGCGGCCAGTGGCAGCGGTTGTGCCGGTGGGGGGCGGAGCGGGTGAGAAAATGGGGGATCGGAGGAGCGTCTGCCGATGGAAAAAAAAGTTGGATCTGACGGCGCCGATGGTGAACCAAGCATGATCGATTCGAGCCAGCCTCTCCCGACGGCGGTCCCCGCCGGGGCGATCGGCCCGTTCCAATGGGGCCTGTGGTCGGCGCTGGCCCCCCGCAGCAGCCGTTTCCGGATCGCGCTGGTCGCCGCAGTGCTCCAGGCCGGCGGCGGCCCGTCGCTTCCTTGGCTGCCACTCCCGGGCGACGCCCCGGCGGCCATGGCCCAAAACCAGCGTCCCCCGGCCGACGATCCCTTTGCCGAGGAATTGAATCCCTTCCCGCGCGAGGAGAAGCCGAAGCCGCGCACCGGCCAGACGCCCCGCGCCACTGGAACGAAGAAGGCCGCGGGGCAGGATCGGGAGGACGTCAAGAATCAGGATCCTGGCGAGGAGCTTACCGAGCCGGCACCCCGCCAGCCGGCCCCGCAGGGGAAGGCCACCGACCGTGTCCCACTCGAGCCCGATGACGAGCCCCCGATCGTCCGCCCCAGGCCCAAGGCGAAGCCGATGGTGCCCGCCGATCTCCTCCCCTTTCCCGATGTCGACATGCCCCCCCCGGAGGAGGATTCGCCGGCCCAGAAGCTCCTCATCAAGGCCGACAAACTCGACCGCAAGGGGAAGTATGAGGAGGCGAAGAAGATCGTTCTCGAAGCCATCGAGACCGATCCGAAGCTCCCCGTGGCGCGGCTTGCCTTGAGTATCGTCACCCGGCACCTGGGGGACTTCGAGGGATCGCTCGAGGCCTGTTCCGCTGGCCTCCGGCTCGATCCGTTGAATGCCGAGCTCTACCTGCGGCGCGGGATCGCCTGGTTCCATTTGGGCCGTCACGGCATCGCGCTGGAGGACTTCGAAGACGCCGCCGGGATCGCCTATGACGATCCACGGCCGGAGCTGTGGCGCGGGCTGACACTCATGGAGATCGACAGGCCTCTCGAAGCGATCAGCGCCTATTCGTCGGCGATCCGCCGCGATCGGACCTATGACCTGGCTCACCTCAATCGGGGCCTGGCCTATCTGGTCACCAACGAGCCGGCGAAGGCCGAGCTCGACTTCGACCAGGCAATCCGCCACGATCCGCGCGACGCCCGGGCATGGTTCAATCGGGGTGTCGCGCAGGCCAGGCAGAGGGAGTATGCCGACGCCGCTGCGTCGTACGCCGAGTCGCTCCGCCTCGACCCCAAGATGGAGGGCGCCCGCCGCAACCTCGAGGCGCTTCGCGGCCGCGGCAACCTCGAGGCGCGTCGCGGCCAAGGCGGTCAGGCCGGGGGCCGGCTCGACAGTCGCGGCTTGCGGGTAGCGCCGGCCGAGCTTGTCCCGGCACGCCCGTTGCCCTCGCGCCCCGCCGGCACCGGTTGAGACGCGCGGCCGTCACTCCTCCTTCGGGCCGACCCGGAGGGTGTGGCCGTCGATCGCCCACGCGAGGTCGAGGGGCGCGACGATCCGATCGAGGAGAGTCTCCCGGTCGACCTCCACGACCGACAGGCGGACAATCTCCGCTGGGGCGATCCCCTTCGCCCGCAATCCCTCCCGGTCGAGCGCGAGCTCGAGGTCGAGCCGCATCGCCACCGTCGCCAGGAGTTGGTCGAGCGGCGCGGCGACCTCGAGCGTCCAGGTTGTCATGACGGGGGCCGGGGGGCGCGGAGCCCCGCCAGGGCGCGGTGGCTTGACGGCCGTGTCGAGGGGTGGGCCGGCGTGAGCGACGACGAGCGCGCCATCGTCAGCGGGGGGGGACGGCAGCGGCACGATCGCCAGCCCGACCCGATCGGAATCGGTCCGCGCCCCGCGCCAATCGATCCGGCGGTCGAACTGGGCGAGGAGGAGATCGAGACGCTCCGCCAGCGGCAAGCCCGGGAGGTCGGTGGCGGCGAGGTGATCGTGGGGGAGGTCGTCGAGCCCGGCGAGTTCGATCCCTGCACCGTCGGCGACTTCCGCGAGGAGGTCGCGGGGACGCGCGCCATCGCCCCATGCCCACGGGGCGCGGCGGGCCGCGAGACGGCGCAGCGCCGGAGGGAGTGAGGCGAGCGTCCGCGTCCGCTCCGTGTCGGCGGCGACCAGCGCCGCCGCGGCGTGGCCGGGGACGATGCGGATCGACGCCGGGAGGATCGCACAGCGTGCCCCGAGGGCGACCGCGATTTCCCCGAGGAGATCGACGAGCGGGGTGGCGTCGGCCGCGATCGTGATCGGTGTGTCGGGATCGAGGCGGCGGTCGAGAATCACCGGCCGTCCGGTGAGATCGGTCAGCCGCCGACAAACCGATCGGGCCGGCACGCCGCGCCAGGTCGCCGTCACGGTCGCGGGCCGGTCGTCCGGCGTCCGTTGCGACTCCTGCGCCCCCGCGGGGATGCGAGCGAGAACGAGGGCCACCGCCACGACCCACCGCCAGTTCATCTCCCTCCGGCGATGGCCGCGGGGCGCCTGTCTGCCGCAGGCAGGAAGGGGGTGGGGCATCGCGGTGGCACCGGGGGGATCGGCAACGGGATCGGGCGATCGCGGCGGGAAGGAAGAGTATAGTCACGGCGCAGCGGCTCGCCGCCGGAGGAGGAGAACGTCTCCGCAGACCGGAGGGCTGGGGACGCCCGGCAGATGCCACAGGGAGATCGATCGATGAGCATCGACGCGGCCTCCGGCGGGAATCCGCTCCCGACCGCCGTCGATGTCGTCATCCTCGGGGCGGGGATCAACGGGGCGGCGCTGGCCAGGGAGCTCGTTCTCAACGGCTGCTCCGTCGTCGTCGTCGACGCCGACGACATCGCTGCGGGGACGACCCGATGGTCGACGAGGCTGGTCCACGGGGGACTGCGGTACCTTGAATACGGAGAGCTGACGCTGGTCCGCGAAAGTCTGGCCGAGCGCAACCGCCTCCTCCAACTCGCGCCCCACCTGGTCAGCCCCCTCGGGTTCGTCGTCCCGGTGTGCGGTTGGTTCGGTGGGCTCCTGGCCGCCGCGGCCCGGATCCTCGGCGGCGAGTCGCTCGCCCGGCGCTGGGCGGGGACGCGCGGTCGGGGAGGGATCACGGTCGCCTGCGGGCTCTGGCTCTACGACCTCCTCTCGACCGGCGCCCTCTGGCCCCGGCGGTGCTTGGTGCCCACGACAGCGGCGGGGATGCCGGCGGTCGACTCCGGTCGCTTTCCGCTCGCGGGGGTGTATGACGACGCCCAGATGCGCTTCCCGGAACGCTTCACTATCGAGCTTCTCGTCGACGCCCGGACGATTGCCGCGGAGCGGAATGTCCCCTTTGAGGTCCGCAGCCGGCACACGGCCCACCTCGGAGCGGACGGGCGACTGCGAGTCGCGCCGCTGGCCGCCACGGGAGGGGTATCGAGCGCCGCCGGCGTGCTCCATCTCGCCCCGCGGGCCATCGTCAACGCCACCGGCGCCTGGGTCGATCGGACGCTCGGAACGCTCCTCCCGGTGGACCGGGGGGCCGGGGGTGCGCCGTTGATCGGTGGGACGAAGGGGAGCCATCTCCTCGTCGATCATGCGGCGCTCCGCGCGGGGCTGGGGGTGCACGGGGTGTATGCCGAGGCGGAGGATGGCCGGCCGGTGTTCGTGCTGCCCTTCGGCGATCGTCTCGTGCTCGTCGGCACGACCGACATCCCGTTTCAAGGCGATCCGTCGGCGGCCCGCACCGACGAAGCAGAGATCGATTATCTCCTCGCCGCGGTGCGGCGGCTGTTTCCGGGCGCGGCCCCGTCCCGGGGTGCGGTGGTCCAGCACTACTGCGGCGTTCGCCCACTCCCGGCACGGCGCGCCGACGGCCGCTCTCCGGCCGGGATCACGCGCCGGCATCTGCTCGTCCGCCACCCTCGGGCCCCCCTGCCGCTGTGGTCGATCGTGGGGGGGAAGCTGACGACCTGCCGGAGCCTCGCCGAGGGGGCGGCGGCCGAGATCCTCGCGGTTCTCGGCAGGCCGGTGACGGCGACGTCGCGGTCGCGCCCCTTGCCCGGGGCGTGTTCGGCGCGGGAAGCCGAGGAGCTGGTCGGACGCTGCGCCGCGCGTGCCGTCGCGGCCGGTCTGCCGGGGCCCACGGCCGAGGCGCTGGCCCGCGGCGTGGTCGGCCTGTTCGGGGCCCGGGCGGAGCGGGTCCTGGAGGTGGGAGCCGGGGCATCGACGGCCGACACGTTTGCCCTCCTCGCCGGGAGTCGGCTGCCACGGGGGATCGTGCGATACTGTTGCGACGAGGAGTGGGGGGAAACGCTCGCCGATCTGGTCGAGCGGCGGCTCCTCCTCGTCTTCGATCCCGATCTCGCGGTGACGACGCTCCGGGCGATCGCCGCGGAGCTCGTCCGGGAGGGGCGGCTCGCGGCGGAGTCGGTCGACGGCGAGATTCAGGCGCTGGTGACGCTCATGGCCGAGCACTACGGCAAACGGCTCGGGGATCGAGCCTGACGCACCAGAGGCAGCAGACGCACCAAAAGCAGCAAAAGCACCGGGGGAGCGTGACGATGGCAACCGATCCACGGGCCAGGGAACAGATTCTGGCACTCGATCAGGGGACAACGTCGAGCCGGGCAGTGGTCTTCGACCGCGACGGCCTCCCGGTGGCGACCGCCCAGGAGGAGTTTCCCCAGCATCTGCGCGGGGGCGGAGGGGCGGAGGTCGATCTGGCGATCGTCGAACATGACCCCGAGGATCTGTGGCGGACGACGCTGGGCTGCGCCCGGGAAGCGCTGGCCCGCGCCGGTGGAGCGGGCGTCGCAGCGATCGGGATCACCAACCAGCGGGAGACGACGATCCTCTGGGAACGGTCGACCGGTCGGCCGGTCGCGCCGGCCATCGTCTGGCAGAGTCGGGTTTCGGCACCGATCTGCCAACGCCTCCGGGCCGCAGGTCTGGAGCCGGAGATCCGCCGCCGGACCGGTCTCCTCCTCGATCCCTACTTCTCGGCGACGAAGATCGTCCACCTCCTCGAGTCGGTGCCGGGCCTCCGCGCGGCGTGCGAGCGGGGGGAGGTCTTGTTCGGGACGGTCGACAGCTTCCTCATCTGGCGGTTGACCGGGGGGGGCGTCCACGCCACCGACCCCACAAACGCCAGCCGAACGCTGCTCTACGACATCGACCGCCTCGCCTGGAGCGACGAGCTGTGCGGGATGTTCGGCATCCCGCCGCGGATTCTTCCGGAAGTCCGGCCGTCGAGCGGGGATTTCGGCACCACGTTGAAGTCACTGCTGGGGGGTGCGGTGCGGATCGCGGGGTGTGCCGGCGATCAGCAGGCGGCCGCGTTGGCGCAGGGGTGTGTCGAGCCCGGCGCGGCCAAGAACACCTACGGCACCGGCGCCTTCCTCCTCTTCTCGACCGGCGGGCAACGGGTGCAACCGGCCGACGGGCTCCTGGCGACCGTGGCCTGCGGCGCCACGCCGGGGAGCGTCACATGGGCCCTCGAGGGATCGGTGTTCATCGCCGGCGCCATCGTCAGCTGGCTCCGCGACGGCCTGGGGATCATCGCTCACGCCGCTGAGGTCGAGGCGCTCGCCGCGAGCGTGCCCGATTCCGGTGGCGTCGTCCTCGTGCCGGCGCTCACCGGTCTCGGCACGCCGCACTGGGATCCGTTGGCGCGGGGGCTGATCATCGGTCTCACCCGGGGCACGACGCGGGGCCATATCGCCCGCGCTGCCCTCGAGGCGGTGGCGCTGTCAGTGGCGGACGTTCTGCGGGCGATCGAGCGCGACGCCGGGGTGACGCTGCGAGGTCTCCGCGTCGACGGCGGTGCCAGCGCCAACAACCTCCTCCTCCAGATCCAGGCCGATGTCCTCGACCGCCCGGTGGAGCGCCCGGTCGTCGTCGAGACCACCGCCCTCGGGGCTGCGCTCCTGGCCGGGCTGTCGGTGGGGGTCTACCCGGCACTCGATGCGGTCCCGGCGGCGACCCGGGTGGAGCGCCGCTTCCTCCCGCAGATCGACGGAGCGGCCCGGCGCCGGATGGTGTCGGCCTGGGATGACGCCGTCGGCCGGTCGCGGCAGTGGGCCGTGCCGCGCGGGTGACCGATCGCCCCGCGCCGCTCGACCCGGTAGGCGCCGGTCCAGACCCCGGTCAGCGGAGGCTCGTACCGGCCGGTTGCTCGGCCACCTGAACACGCTGCGCGTATTTCTGCGGATCGGCCTCGAAGGCCGCCTTCGTGTCGGGCGAGGAGAAGAGGTAGATCTTCGAGCGGTAGGAGACGCCGTACTGGCGCTGGCCGGTCACCTTCCGGCCGAGATCGATGGCGAGCACCGGATCGTCGCCGGAGAGCCCCGGGGCATAGCGGTCGGGGTTGGTGAGGAAGGCCTTTTGTTCCTCCGGGCCGGCGAACAGATACGTCCGTCCCCGGTGCCTCACCCCCCACTTGGCGCGGCCCTCGACCCAGATCCGTTTGTCGACGAGGCTCACCCCGCAGTACCCCTCGAGCCCGACCGGCATCGATCCCCCCGGTTCGCTTCCCGGGATGCCGGTCGAGGGCATCTCCGCGGGGGGCGCCGTTTCGGCGGCCGCCTTCGGTGACTTGCCGACAAAACTCGTGAACGGCTTCTGGACCGTTGCCCAGAATCCTGTGGCCTTCTTCTCAACCGGGTCCGCGGGCGCGGCGGGCGGGGACGGGTCGGCCGCCTTCGGGTTCAACCAGCTGGGGAGCGCTGCGGCGAGGCCGGAGGGAGGAGCGGCGGGGGGAGCGGTCGGGGCCGCCGGCTCGATCGTCGTCGCCAGGTTCGTGGCCACCGGGGGCGACGCCGCAGGGGGACCTGTCGATCCGAGTGGGGCCGCAGCGACCTCGGCGGGCCAGTGGGGGGGCGTCGCCGTCAGGGTCGGGGCCGAGGCGGTCTGATCGGTCGCTGGAGGGGCCACGACCGGCGCTGCTGCCGATGGGCCGGCGGGGGGGGAAGCGGCCGGATCCACGGCGGCCGCCGGTTGGGGCACCGGGGCTCTGGGCAGCGGCCCGGCGCAGGCGACCGCGGCTTCCTGAGCGGCCCGTCCGGCGGCGGCCACGAAGGCGGCAGAGGAGGGGGGGCAGTCGAACCGGGCGAGGACCCGTTCGTCAGCGTCGATGACGCACGCACAGGGAAGGTGAAGGGTGACCTGGAGCCGCTTCATCGTGTCGGGGTCGGCATCGACGTCGATCCGCACCGGTTCGAAGCAGGCCGTCAGGAGGGCGACAGCCTCGTCGGAGGCGAGGAACGTCTTGTCGTGATTGATGCTCGGTTCGAACCAACTGGCGACAAACAGGACGAACACGGGACGGCGGCTGATCTGCGAGGCGGTCTTCGCCTGCGTGAGATCGGTGTGCCAGGGGACCGCGGCGGAGGCGGCCACTGGCAGGCACGCCATCGACATCACGGCGCAGGCCCGGATGACGGCGTAAAGCGGGGCGAGAAACCCTCGGTCGCTGCGGGATACCATGGGACGCTGCCTCGGGGCGGAGGGACACCGGAGCGGAGTTCGGTGCCGATCGTCGTCTCGCACATGCCTTGGACCGGGCCTTCGCTGCCCTCGGTCCACGTGGTCGACCGAAGAAGTCCCCGCAGGGTGCTCCCGGCCGGAACGCATCGAAACCGGCGCTGCGGCGCCTTGACCACGTTCAGGTATCGGTCATTCCGGTCAGAGAAATTGCGTCGATTTTCTGGCCTGCACCGGCAGGTCCGAAGCGGGACCCCCCAGACCGCCCCGATTCCGCGGGTCGGCCCCTCGAATGGTCGAGCGATCCTCAAATGGGGGCCAAAGGAGGGGCCAGAGGGGGGGCGATGAATGGTGGCTTGACATCTTCGGCCGAGGTCCTGATACTTTCTCGCATCGGTTGCGGCCTAAGTTTCCCCCTTCCGCGAGATTCTTCGGGGCAGGGGGAGAAGGGTCGCAGGCATGGTCCCTGTCGGGTGGGTCCCGTGGGATCAGGAGGGGGCGGCGCGGAGATGGCTGCGGCCAACTTGGCGGTTTTCCTTCCGTTTCCGCCCGTTTCCGCCCGTTTCCTTTGGGGAGTTCCGGCTGTTCCGGTTTCCCGCTTTTTTTCCGTATAGGAACTGTGTTCCGTACTGGGACGTCGGTCCCATCGGGGGCGTGGGTTGAGCCTCGGCTCCCTCGACGACCACCCCGGACGGTCTGCCTTCGACGACGGTCGGTCGCGACGAGTCTCGCGTCGACCTCCGCTGTGGGTGATCCGGTTCGGCTCCGTGGTTCGGGTGGGTTTTCGGGGAAAGGTCGCCGCTCCGTGCGTTCGCCGTTGGAGGACTCTGTCCGCCCGGATGGCAGGCGTTGGCGTAGCCACCGCTCGATTCGTGGCTCTTGCTAACACTTCAGGTAGGGAAAAGTCCCCTCGAATCCCGTCCGGGCGGTGAACCCGCCGGTGGTCATCGGTCAAGGTGGCTTGTCTTCGGCCCTGGTCGGGTTCGGCTGTTCACGTTGATGGCCTTTCGGCCCGGGCAGTTCCTTCGTGGCGGGGTGCTGTGGCGGGGCCGCTTCCGGTTCGGGTTTCCTGGTCGGTGGTCTGGTCGGTGGTCTGGTC